>JAZDOW010000292.1:0-27601 GCA_043798185.1 Pseudomonadota bacterium
TGGCCATCTCGAGTTCTGTATTCAAGACAGCGACTTCTTTTTCCCCACCAGTGAGACAGACGGAGACGCAGGTTCCGCAACCGACATTTAAAACCTTGCTATACCCTTTGAGCATCTCTTTGATCTCGGCAAAGGGTTTTCGTTGGGCAACTATCATAAAATCCTCCATTAAAGACCGGGAAGAACTCTATCCTCCCCGGTCCAGTCAAAGACTAAAGACCGACTTCTGCGAGATCCGGCCCGAGGTATACTCTTTCATTTGGCCCAAGCATGCCCATGGACAGACAGATGAGTGTCCAGAGATGCACGGTATGCCAATTGCCCTTGTAATGTTCGCAAAGGTCATGGATCTGGGCATGGCAGTTATGGCACGGAGTGATGGCATACTGAGCGCCCGTATTCATAATCTGCTCGGCCTTGACCCTACCATATTCCCGTCTTGCTTCGGGAAATCCCGACTGCAGGAAACCACCGCCACCGCCGCAACAGTAATTGTTCGATTTGTTGGGTGCCATATCGATGAAATTTTCCTCGCCAACCACCTTTTTCACCACGTAGCGTAGATCGTCGGCCACGGGATCGCCAAAGGACTTCCTGACTAATTGACAGGGGTCCTGGACTGTGAAGGTGATTTTCAGGTCTTTATTCCAATCGGAGCTCACCGGCAGTTTTCCCTCCCGGATCCATTTCGCGTAATACTGAATGATGCTGGCAATCTCGAATTTGTAAGGGATGTTGAATTTTTTCAGTCCGGCCCGGACTGCGAAAAGTTCGTGTCCTCACTCCGTGTTGAGCCATACCTTACAGCCAAGATCGTCGACTGCCTTGGCCTTGACCCGGATGATGTGTTCCCAGCTGGCATCATCAGCGAGAAACATGCAGTAGTTTTCCGCCGCCCAGCCTTTGGAGCCATAGGTCCAATCGGCTCCCACCTTGCTCAGAATCTTCCAAAGTGGAATCATCTCGTCGGGCTCGGTCACCGGCTCTCGTGAGTTCTGGTTGAGATAGAATTCGGCTCCCTCCTTGTCCATGGGGGCCAGCAGACCTTCAAAGCCGATTTGATCGTTACGGACCTCCTCGGCGACGTCTTCAACAACAAAACGCCAGTCTTCCTCGGTGGCTCCCATGGCGCTGCAGGTATCGTTGCGCAAGGCCATGTCGCATGAACCCAGAATACCTTTGGGGCGCAGTTCACGAGGTCGACAGGTCCTCAGGTTAAAGATCAGCTGGGGGATATCGATCTTCATCGGACAAACATAGATACACCGCTGACACATGGTACACATCCACGGCCAGTCCGAGGCCAGCAGCTCCTCGTCCATGCCGAGAGCTGCCATACGTAATACTTTTCGTGGGTCCAATCCTTCCAGTCCGCTTGCCGGACAGCCGGCAGTGCAGGCTCCGCAGGTCAGACACATATCAAGGTTTCCGCCTTCAGGTAGAAGACTCTTGACCGTGTCGACCAACCTGCTCTTCTTTTTCCCGCGTATTTTCAGTACTCCATCAGACATAGCTATCTCCTTTTGTCAGGCTTACAAAGCCTTCTTCGACATATCCTTTTAAAGGTTGGGTCCGTGTCAAATCATCTCTATGCAGGGGCAGCGGCCACGGTTTTCCTGGGTTTTGCCTTCAAAGGATTGGGTCCGAGGGAGAGGATATGCTCGGTCATCTCCTGAGCGAATTTTGCAAAGGTCGGTCCTTCACCAGACGAAAGGTTATACATCCTGACACGATCTCCTTCGATGCCGATCTCCTCTAATAGATCATGGATGTAATTGACACGCTCCCGGCACCTGAGATTTCCCTCATTATAGTGACATGTGCCTTCAAGACAGCCGACACAAAAAACACCGTCGGCACCTTCCTGAAAACATCTGAGCATATACGTCACATCCACTTTGCCGGTACATGGAACTCGAAGTATTTTAATGTTCGTGGGGTATGTCAGTCTCATCGAACCTGCCAGGTCCGCTGCAGAGTACCCTCAGTAGTCGCAACAAAAAGCTACAATAGTTGGTTTAAAATCAGCCATTACATTCCCTCCGCCAGCAGAGTTTCAATCTCGCAGGTTATTTGGTCGTCTTCATAATTGTTGAGGTTGATGGCCTGTCTCGGGCAGACGCAGGCGCATACTCCACATCCCTGACAGAGTGCCGGATCAATCTGGATCTCTCCTTTCTCCACATTGAACTTCGGTACCTCAAAGGGGCAAGACCGGACACAGGTCAGACACTTGACGCAATGATCCGGGAACACTTCAGCCTTGATAGCCGAAAGCTTGATTTTATCTTTAGAGAGGAAGGTAACTGCCCTCGATGCAGCAGCGTTTGCCTGGACGATGGCTTCGGAGATCAGTTTCGGGCCATGGGCTGTGCCGCATAAGAAGACTGCGTCGGTTCCCATCTCCACCGGCCGCAGCTTGACGTGGGCCTCGAGGAAATACCCCTCAGGGTTGGCGTTGAGTTTCATCTTGTTGACCAGTTCATCGGAAATGTTTGGCACCACACCAGCGGAAAGCACCAGAACATCGGCACATATCTCGATGTCTCGCTGCAAGACATGGTCTTTAACCGTCACCAGCATTCCTTCGTCTGAAGCATTAGCCACAGGTGGGTTTTCTTTATGGAAGCGGATAAAAATGACACCCTGCCTCCTAGCCTCTGTGTAATACTCCTCCATCTGGCCATACAAGCGCATGTCGCGATAGAGGATAAACACCTGGGTATCAGGGCTGCTTTTCTTGATAGCCAGCGCATTCTTTACTGCCGCTTGACAGCAGATCCTTGAGCAATTGGGCCGCTCCTCATTGCGGGAACCAACGCATTGGATCATCACGACAGAATCCAGATCAGCGGCGCCTTTTTCAGCCAGCCTGTCACCCAGTTGGACTTGGGTGAGTACCCGGTCGTCTTCCCCGTAGAGAAATTCCTTGGGGGTGTATTCCCTTGCACCGGTGGCGACGATGATGACGCCATGCTCGATCTCCTGGGGTTCTGCTAGGCCACCCGCGCGAACTATGGTCTTGAAGTTGCCCTGAAAACCTTCGGATTTGGCGATCTCTGAATTGGTGAAAACAGTGATTTTTTCATCAGACTTCACCGCCGATGCAAGCTGATCGACATAGGCCCTGACGTCGGCACCTTCAATTGTATGATGCAGCTTTCGACCCATTCCGCCAAGTTCTCCCTGTTTTTCGAGCAGAGTGGATTTAAAACCCTGTCTGGACAGATCGAGAGCGGCGTTCATACCGGCAATTCCACCGCCCACTATTAGGGCGTGTTTGTTGACCGGAATGACCTTGCCATGGAGTGGCTTTAATGTGACTGCACGGGCAACAGCCATCCGCACCAAGTCCTTGGCCTTTTCGGTTGCGAGCTCGGGATTATTGGCGTGAACCCAGGAATCCTGGTTTCTGATGTTGGCCATCTCAAAGAGATATCTGTTCAGCCCACATGCTTCAAGGGTCTCCATGAACATTGGTGCATGGGTTTTCGGACTGCAGGAGGCTACAACCACCCGATTCAGTTTTTCTTCGAGGATCTTATCCTTGATCTTGGCCTGGGTATCCTGACTGCAGGTAAAGAGATTGCTGTCGGTAAAGACAACTCCCGGCAAGGTCTTTGAATACTCCTGTAAACCGGGAACATCAATTACACCGGCAATGTTGGAACCGCAGTTGCAGACGAAAACACCAACACGCGGTTCCTGACCAGAGATGTCGATTTCATCAGGTACAACCACTGTCTTGGTGTCCGTTCCCCGCGCCGAAGCGATTATGCAACCGGCAAGGCCCGCTGCGGCACTTGCTTCAGTCACCGAAGAGGGGATATCCTTTGGTCCCTGGAAGGTACCGCAGGCGTAGATGCCCGGTCTCGAAGAAGCAAGGGGTGTAAAAGGCTCACTTTCGATGAACTTATTCTTGTTGACGTTTATCTGCAGTTTTTTAGCCATTTCGAGGGTTTCGGTAGTAACCTCCAGGCCAACTGAGAGAACGAGCATATCGAACTCTTCATCCTTGAGTACGCCGTTTTCATCACTAAATCGCAGAATAAGATTTCTATTCTTCGGGTTCTCAATCACCGAATGAATTCTCGACTGCACAAAACGGATTCCATCCCTGTCCCTGGCACGGTTGTAATACATCTCATAGTCTTTGCCGTACGAGCGGATATCCATATAGAAAATCGCCGCATCAAGATTACCGCCGGAGTGTTCCTTGGCGATCATGGCATCCTTTATGGCGTACATACAACAGACCGAGGAACAATAGCCATTTCCACACTTATTGTTGTCCCGCGAGCCGATACACTGGAGCCAGGCGATTTTCTTAGGCTCCTCGTGATCAGATGGCCGAACCAGATGCCCCATGCAGGGGCCGCCTGAACTGAGCAGCCTCTCGAACTCCAGGCTGGTCACAACATTGGGATTTTTCTTGTACAGATAGATGTCTGAAAGGGGCGTAGGATCGTAGGGTCTGGCGCCGGTTGCGAGAATTACCGAACCGACAGTGAGATCCTTGTCAACTGCTACCTGACTGTGATCGATGGCACCGGCAAGACAAGCGTCCTGACACTGGTAACACTCAGAACAGATACCGCATTTCATGCACCTGTGTGCTTCCTTCTGCGCCATTTCCACGTTAAATCCGTACGCTACCTCGAGCCAATTACCGGCGCGCTCTTTGGGCGAGCGATGCGTGGCTTTGATCCGTTCGATCTTGCCTTCGCCTTCGACGGCTGGTCGCACATATTCCCAAACTTTTTTGCGACCTTCTTTGAGATCCATATTGTTGATAAAACGATGGATGGAGATTGCCGCTTCCTTTCCGCAGGCAACCGCATCAACAACAGATTTGGGTCCATAGAAGGCGTCGCCGCCGGCAAAAACCCAGTCAATGGGGGTTTGCAGGGTGACGGGATCAGCCTCAAGGCCGCCGGGCCGTGATATGGCAATTCCTTGCTCCTTGATGCCTTCAAGATTGGTGCTCTGGCCGATAGCCATTATGACTGTATCGGCGTTAAAGGTTTGACAAACGCCATCGTCATATTCCGGACTGAAGCGACCGTCCGCATCAAAAACCCGCGTGCAACTTCTGAATTCTATTCCGGAAATTTTTTGCTTTGAAGTATCGAGGTACAGATTCTTTGGGCCAAAACTGTTGACGATTTCGATATCGTCTTCCAGTGCTTCGGTGATCTCATATTCCCAGGCAGGCATTTCTTCGCGGCGTTCCAGGCAGATAAGTGTTACCTTTTCAGCGCCAAGACGCTTGGCCACCTGGGCCACATCGACGGCAACGTTTCCGCCGCCCACAACCACGACTTCTTTGCCGACCTCAATTTTTGTTCCTTTTGCGGCCTCGCGCAGGAAATCAACACCCTGCAAAACGCCTGCTATATCTTCGTTATCGATGCCGAGTTTCCTGCCGTTGTGCAAACCAATCGCCAGGAAAGTGGCGGAATAGCCATCTGCTTTCAGGCTTTCCAGGGTGATGTCCTTACCGAAGGTGACACCGCACTTGAGTTCGGCACCCATCTTCTCCACCACCTTGATTTCGTTTGCCAGGATATCCCGAGGCAAACGATAGGCAGGAATGCCGTAGCGCATCATACCGCCTGGTTCATCCTGCTTTTCAAAAATGGTGACATGATAACCTTGCCTGAGCAATTCATAGGCGGCGGTAACACCCGCGGGACCAGAGCCGATAACCGCGACCTTCTCGCTGCGTTTTGCCACTTTGGGTGGGGGGATGTACATTCCTTCTCTTTCGAGTTCAAAATCACCCAAGAAACGATGCAGCTCACGGACGGCCAGCGACTGATCCACCTGGGCGCGAGTACATTCACTTTCACAAGGATGGTGACATACACGGCCACAAATTCCAGGAAACGGATGCTCTTCTTTGAAAAGCTTCAGAGCTTCTTCATATCTGCCGTCATTGATCAGGGCAACAAAACCCTGGATGCTGACATGGGCAGGACAGGTGGCCTTACAGGGGGCAGTTCCTGATTTGTTAATACCGAAGGCGCCGGGGATTGCCTGCGGATACAGTTTGTAGATTGCTTTACGAAAATCGAGTCTTTCGTTGAACTCGTTCGGGAGGGAGACAGGGCAGACCTTTGCGCACTCGCCACAGCTCGTGCATTTTAGCAGGTCTACGTATCTCGGTGTTTGATGAATTTTAGCGGTAAAGTTTCCAGGCTCGCCTTCGACGCCCAAAAGCTCTGTGTTTGTTAACAGCTCAATATTTAGATGACGGCCGACCTCGACCAGTTTAGGTGAGATTACTCACATTGCGCAGTCATTGGTCGGGAAGGTCTTATCGAGCTGGGACATTACCCCACCGATGGCGGGAGATTTTTCAACAAGGTAAACGTAATAGCCGGACTCTGCCAGGTCGATCGATGCCTGCATGCCTGCGATTCCAGCTCCAACAACCATAACCGATCCACTTCTCTTGTTTGTACCAAATTCCATTGATAACTCCTTAAGTGCTGTGATGGTCAAGATTTCTCGTATACCGACTAGATCATAATTTTTCGTTGCAGCAAACTACTACGAAACATCACCAATTTTCGTAAATAGATAACCTGCTGGGGGTGACCTCCTTTCTGATTTACAAATTCTCTGCAACTACAATGGGGTGATAATAAATTGCTTCTCAGGAAGCCCTTTAAAGGGGCCAAGCCCGACCATTGCATTTTGGTATCGGAGCCGGATGGTAGCGTAAAGTCAATATCATATCAACAATATTGCATACCCTACAATGCAGTACATGTCAACAACTATACGACATTAAACAGATTGTAAAAAATCAATATACAGTATTATTTTGTTTGTTCTCAGGAAAAGTTTATTGAAATCGGTTTTTAGTAACATCTGCTAATGACATTACGTAAGTATCGTCGTATTCGGAACTCAACGAATACATTAAATGGGGCTACACAGCCGCGACAAGGAGAGCCCCCCAGCTGAATCTTGCCCTGAAGTCCACATTTTTTTATTTCCTAAAAAGTTAGTATCCCCCCAATATAATTGACATATGCCTGAAATTTTCATCATGATTGTCTCTGACGGTTTAAATTTATACCGGAGGCACTCGATGAGCGACCTTGAGCAACATTTCCGCCCCAATGAACAAAGCAAGGATTACGGTCTGCGCCACTAGAGCAATGTCGCCATTCGTGGCAAGTATGGAAAGGACAAGAATCGTGATTTGCTTTATTGTCGGACGGGTGGCAAACGGTTTCACACCCACTGAAATGCACGACCTTGCCCGGCCGCACATTTGATTCATCCCCATGAAGCACTCAGTCGCGGCGAAGATCGGATTCTCCGGCCAAAGCCCCCGGCTATTGCCGGAAATGTGACGGAATATCAGTGGACATTCTCTTAACTGCTTGTCTACCCGGCACTATGTCAATGACATGGGGACATCATCAGTTCCTCGGGATAATGCTTAATTACCCGATAAACGGTAACCAGATCCTTATCTAAATCGTTGAGGACCTCAGATTGTGAGGGTTCTATCGGGAGAAATGACCGCGGAAAGTTATACAAGCTCTTAAGTAGAAAAATGAACAGGGCTGTTAACGCCGAACCTTATCTGCCAATTCGTTCAAGCCTTGAGCGAATTTTCTTACACCATTTGGAAAATCAACAAATACCGCTCGAGCGTCCATCAACCAAACATCATCTTTTTGCCAGATTTTACATGTGTTATCCGGAACATCTTCCAACATAGGTTCTAACCATTTGTCATTTGAATGTTTTCTTGGCCTGAGTTCCTTTTCATCATCGCTATCACCAACTACTAAAATGGGCACATCCGGCAACATACTCTTTGGCGCAATAAAGGTGAACCCGAAAATTTCATCCATAGCATCAGAAGCCTGCTTGTAAGCATTCAGAATCTGATTTTTCCTTTTTTCCAATTGCTCTCTATAGCCCTGAACTTGACCACGAACTTCGGGGTATTTACCGGCGCATTTTCTAATTCTGTCATCACCACGCCGTTTGCCTTCGACAAAAAGCAGCTCCCGTTTTCCAGGCAACAAAAAAACAAGATCTACCATGTCAAAGTTGTTATTTGATTTTCTTTTATCAAGAGGAGCAAAACGGGCCTCAACATCTATAAGAATTAGAGAATTCCTGTCGGCATGAATAGAAGCAAAAGAAAAATATTTGAATATCTTTGAAAGCTGATAGCCTTCAGTATTGCCAACCTTAGCTCTGGTCTTACATCTGTCGAGAATATCTTTTAAGGTTACCGTTTCGTTGTTTTCATTTTTGTGCGGGAAAGTCCTAAACGAAATGTCCTTTGATCCAGCGCCATTCTCTCTCCTCCCGCCATTTAGAAACCAATCATTGCTCTTATAGGTATCCCGTGTTCTCCGCAATGCTCGCTGTCCCCCACAATAGAAATCGAGAGTGTTTTCTCTAATGGCTGGAAACAACACACCTTCTCGAACCTTTGCTTTCAGCTCTTCATACTGACTCCATTGCTTTGCTTTTGCATAATGGATGAATTTGCGCTGGAATTCCCTCTGAAGTCCGTTTTCGCTCATTTTCTCTTCTCCAGATTGCAGTAAAATTTGACAGTAAAAATCAATTTTCAACCACTTCGTATTCTTCTCCATCATCCAAGACAATGACATTAGAGAAATGAGCAGCATAAACAAAGTTCACACCAGAATCGTCCCGAGAACCTGAAATGCATTCTGCACCATAATACTCATCGTTGGAACAATTCAGATATCCCAACCACTGCGAATAAATAACGTTGACGGGTTTACCTCGCATACCCTTGTAAATATCACTTTAACTTTGACATCTTCGATAAGTGGAAATATTTCGAAGGATTACCCTCTATCTCTTCTTTCTGTATTCGATGAGTATATGCGCGTTTTCTAAAAACACCAAAGAAATCTTTATTCTCTTTCATGACTTCATCAGGCCGAAAATCGGCGAACATACGAACATGGTCCGAATCCATCGCTGGAACACTCCTTGGAAAGTCATAATTGCTCCTTTTCATCATGGTTCCTTCCATCATGAGGACATCGATATTTTCAGGTGGGTATTTCACATTACGGTCAAACAGGACCGACTTCCTTCCATGGGCTCTGAAATCACCGCTGTACAATAAACGTTTTCCTTCGACTTCAATTAAAAACGAGCAAGCATCGACGACGGAATGATCGACCAGCAGCGGAGTCACCGTAATACCTTCGATGACAAATCGAAGTCACTGACAATAATTCTCCGAATTCATTAACCTAGCGACCTCGTGAGCAACGTAATACAGGTCAGTTGCAAACGACTCTTCCTGCAACTCTCCATCCTCATCAAGATACGTCCTGGTCTCTTCCAGCACTTCGGAATTCGACGGTCCAAAACATTGATCAAACCGCCAATATCCTCCATTGCAGGTAAGTCCGAGAATAGCTAACCGCTCGCCTGAACGACTGCGAACTGAAAAAAGACAATATGTCAACTCAGCGCATTGATCGATATACTCCCGACAGCAATTATTCATCCGGTAACCTTCCAACTTCACCATCTTCCTCGAAGTGAGCGGTGTAATCGAATAATCACCGACAAGCGTGTCCGACAATTTACATTTCCATTTACTCGGTCGCCTCTCAACAGAATTCCCGGCGGCTAACTCGGTTGCAAAAAGTCCATTAAAATAATCTGCTTTGGATTGAGAGAGCATTTTTTTTACCTCCAGACGATTACCGTCACCATAGGATTAAACACCAACCAAATATGAATTACACCGATTGCTGATTCAAACCAACCATTCTGGCATTCAAACCCGTGCATAAGTTGTTCACTCTGAAAGAGATCTGGAAACTCTCGAAACAATCTTTCGGTCTTCTCGTGATGCATACATAGCTCCTTCTGTTCCATGTTTGGGGTAAGCCCTTTATCCATCCCTAATCTCACTATGACATACCCGGGGTATCATATAGCGAGCCCCTTGGAATTTTTTTTATTATTTATAAAAATAAATTGATTCAGCAGGACATGATTCACTTCAATACAACGATTTCTATACTTTTCATCTACAGTGATGAGCAATTTTAGTACTGAAAAAGATGTTGATGAATGTCTATCTCACCAAAAAACTGATGCCTGCTTTCAGTTGACAATCTCAACCTCATCCCTATTATTAATAATAATAGTTATCCATAAACAACAGATATCAAAATACAATGAACACCAATTTACAAAATAATTTGCCGAAAATACGCCTGCAGCAGATGATCGAAAAGCTGAAAGAAAATGCCATGAGAATGACACCGCAACGATACGCGGTGTTGAAGATACTCGCTTATAGCTCTGATCATCCATCGGTGGAGAGTATTCATGCACAACTCATTGATCATTTTCCCACTATGAGTTTGGCCACAGTTTATAAAACGATACATCTTCTCAAACAAAAAGGAGAAGTACTTGAATTGGAATTTAGTGACCTCGGCAATAGATATGACGGTAATAAGCCGTACCCGCATCCCCACGTTATTTGCACGGAATGCGGAAAAATAATTGATCCTTCACACATCAATTTCAATGAAATTACCAGCAAGATGATGGAAGAAACCGGATTCAAGATAGTGACACACCGTCTTGATTTTTATGGGATTTGTCCGACTTGCCAGCAGTCGAAGTCTTTTTGATTCTTATATGACAATCGTTATTTATTGCGGCCTCATACAGGTAATAGATTCCGATTATCTACAGCCGGCAATAACCACTGCCTCATTTAAGGCAACCTATTCAATACATTTTCAATAATTACAGACAAACAACGCTTGGAGGAAAAGATATGCAGGACGAAAGCAAATGCCCGATAACAGGAAGATCAAGTAAACCCACAGGCCACGGTGGCACATCAAACCGCGACTGGTGGCCAAACCAGCTGAACCTCAAGGTTCTACACCAGAACTCTCCGATGATCAATCCGATGGACGAGGAGTTTAACTACGCTGAGGAATTCAAAAAACTCGACTTGGAGAGTGTAAAAAAGGACTTTTTTACACTGATGACTCATTCACAGGCTTGGTGGCCGGCCGATTACGGTCATTACGGGCCGCTTTTCATCCGGATGGCGTGGCATAGTGCAGGCACTTATCGTACCGGCGACGGCCGCGGAGGCGCGGGATCCGGCAGCCAACGCTTTGCACCCCTCAACAGCTGGCCCGACAACGTGAACCTTGACAAGGCTCGCCGTCTGCTTTGGCCGATCAAACAGAAATACGGCAAAAAGATCTCTTGGGCCGACCTGATGATCCTCGCCGGAACCTGCGCCATCGAGTCGATGGGATTAAAGACTTTTGGTTTTGCCGGCGGTCGCGAGGACGTCTGGGAACCGGAAGAGGACATTTACTGGGGAACCGAGAGCGAGTGGCTGGGCGACAAGCGCTACTCCGGTGAACGGGATCTCGAAAATCCTCTCGCCGCCGTGCAGATGGGTCTGATCTACGTCAACCCGGAAGGCCCGAACGGCAACCCGGATCCGGTCGCCTCCGGCCGTGACGTACGAGATACCTTCGCACGCATGGCGATGAATGATGAGGAGACCGTCGCGCTCGTCGCCGGCGGACACACCTTCGGCAAATGTCATGGTGCAGGAGATGCCAAACTGGTCGGTCCTGAACCCGAAGCGGCCGGTATTGCAGAACAAGGCCTCGGCTGGAAGAGCAGCTTTGGCAGCGGCAAAGGCGGCGACACGATCGGCAGCGGCATTGAGGGCGCCTGGAAACCGAACCCAACCACATGGGATATGGGTTATCTGAAGGTGCTGTTCAAATATGAATGGGAACTGGTCAAGAGTCCGGCCAGCGCGAATCAATGGCTGGCTAAAGATGTGGCCGAAGAGGACATGGTGGTTGACGCGCACGACCCGTCAAAAAAGCTCCGGCCGATGATGACCACGGCGGACCTCTCCCTCCGCTTCGACCCTGCCTATGAGGCGATCGCCCGGCGCTACCTGCAAAATCCCGAGGAATTCGCGGATGCCTTCGCCCGGGCCTGGTTCAAACTGACGCACCGCGACATGGGCCCCCGCTCGCGCTATCTCGGCACGGATGCCCCGGCAGAGGTACTGATCTGGCAAGACCCGGTGCCAACAGCCGATTATAAGACAATTGACGCACTGGACATCGCCTCCCTCAAGGGCAAGATCCTCGCCTCGGGACTGTCCGTCTCCCAACTGGTCTCGACGGCCTGGGCCTCGGCTTCCACATTCCGTGGTTCCGACAAACGCGGCGGTGCGAACGGGGCGCGTATCCGCCTCACACCCCAGAAGGATTGGGAAGTCAACCAACCGACCCAATTGTCGACTGTACTACAGACCCTTCAAGGAGTCGAAAAGGAGTTCAACAACGCACAGTCCGGTGGGAAGAAAGTCTCACTTGCCGACCTGATTGTTTTGGGTGGATGTGCTGGTGTCGAACAGGCCGCAAAAAATGCCGGCCACAATCTGACCGTTCCCTTTACGCCGGGGCGCACAGATGCGAGGCAGGAGCAAACCGACGTGGAAGCATTCGCCGTACTTGAACCTACCGCAGATGGGTTTCGGAACTACCTCAGGACCAAATACACCGTATCGGCAGAAGAACTGCTCGTTGATCGTGCGCAGCTACTGACACTGACTGCCCCTGAGATGACGGTTCTCGTTGGCGGTATGCGCGTTTTGAATGCCAACTTCGGGCCGTCCAAACACGGCGTCTTCACCAAGCGGGCCGAAACGCTCACCAATGATTTCTACGTGAATCTGCTCGACATGCGCACGGTGTGGAAGGCAACCTCGAAAGACGAAGATATTTTCGAGGGTCGTGATCGTGCAACGGGCGAACTCAAGTGGACCGGTACTCGTGTTGACCTCATCTTCGGCTCGAACTCCCAACTCCGGGCCTTGGCGGAAGTCTACGGATGCGAGGATTCCCAGGAAAAGTTCCTTCGCGATTTTGTGGCGGTGTGGAACAAGGTTATGAATCTTGACCGTTTCGACCTCGCCTGATTATCACAGATACGGCCTTAAGGCCTGCTGAAGCGTATTCTGAACAGCACATCGGATAATCAGGGAATGATAAATGCCGGGAATTGACGGATGGAAGGCTCACGCACGGCAATAAGCACCCAGCCTATAATATTTCTTGACTGATTATTTTCAATATTGTACTAACTGACTGGTCAGTCAGTATTGGGCGAGTTCTTACGACAAAGGAAGGGGCATGCCGAAGAAATCAAAAAAAACCGCTATCATCGAAACGGCCACTATCTTGTTTGCCAACAAGGGCTTCAGCAACACCTCCATGACCGAGGTGGCCAGCCTCACCGATATTGTCGGGGCGACGATCTTTTACCATTTCAAGACCAAGGAAGAACTCTTCGTTTCAGTGCTTGAAAACGTTAAGACAGGTTTGGTCCAGGCATTTTCCCTCTATTTTCAAGAAGAACATTTCCCCTCCGGACTCGAAAGACTCCTCGGGGCGGTCGCTTATCATCTCCATCTCTCGGAAACCAAGAAGGAATGGTTTCTTCTTCTGCGCAGGCACTATACCCACGAACTTGCGGCGGTTAACCCCGCCTGTCGCCGGCACCTCGAAGTTGTCTATACCTGTCTTGTCGAAATATTTGAGAAGGCACTGACCATCGGTCAGCAGGATGGCTCGATCGGCCCACTTTCAACGAAAAAAACCGCGTTGATCATTTTGGCCATGGTTGATGGCATAATTCAATTGGAAAGCAATAATTTATATAATGCGGGAACGCTCTACAGCGAACTGTTGGCGTCCTGCCGGAGAATGGTGGAAAACAAACAATAAATAGGTGGAGTGCATGCTGACAAAAATTTTTCCGTTCCTCAGTTGGTTGAAGGGCTACAACACGAACAGTTTCCGGCAGGACTTCATCGCCGGACTGACGGTGGCCCTGGTCCTGATCCCGCAGTCGATGGCCTATGCCCAATTGGCCGGGATGCCCTCGTATTACGGACTGTATGCGGCCTTCCTGCCGCCGATGATTGCGGCGCTGTTCGGTTCCAGCCGTCAGTTGGCGACTGGGCCGGTGGCGGTGGTATCACTTATGACCGCCGCATCTCTGGCGCCTTTGGCAACCGCCGGCAGTGATGGGTATATCGCCTACGCGCTGCTGCTGTCGCTTATCGTCGGAACCTTCCAGTTCCTCCTCGGCGTCCTCCGCCTCGGCCTGGTCGTCAACTTCCTGTCGCATCCGGTCGTCAACGGCTTCACTAACGCCGGGGCGATCATCATCGCCACTTCGCAGTTGGAAAAGATGTTCGGTGTCTATGTTGACGGCAAGGCGCACCACTACGAAACCATCATTGAGGTCTGCAAAGGTGCGGTCCACTACACCCACTGGCCCACATTTATCATCGGTATCAGCGCCTTTATAATGATGTTCGCACTCAAAAAGCTAGCGCCGAAGATTCCCAACGTCCTGGTAGCCGTGGTCCTGACCACGATCATTTCTTGGGCCATCGGCTTCCAGCACGACACCAAGGCTGATATCTCCGCCATTCAGTCCGATAAAACCAAGGAATCAATTACCGCCTTCAATGCAGCGATGCTGGCCAAGCCAAAGCTTGAGGAAAAGCAGGCTGCCGCCGGGAAAAAACTTGATGAGGCCAAAAAATCCCATGATTCCATGGCGATTCTTGAGGCCGAGCATGAAATAAAAACTATTCAATTCGGCCTGGAGGAATTGAGCGGTAAAGGCGCACAACTACGCAAGGTACTCCGCGATATTCTGCTCAAAGGTGCCCCCTCTGAAAATGGCACTATGACCTTTTACGCGGCAGGAGAGGTCCCAGCCGGCGCAGTTGACGATGGCCGAACCTGGCGGCTGAAGGTCGGCAACAAAGCCCTCAAAACAGAGGCGCTGACCATGATGGGTGGTGGTGCGGTGGTCGGAGAAATTCCCAAAGGGCTTCCGTCCTTTTCCATGCCGCCCCTTGACATAGGGGCCATGTCGCATCTCCTGGCATCCGCTATCATCATCTCCCTGCTCGGTTTCATGGAGGCAATCTCCATCGCCAAGGCCATGGCCGCAAAAACCGGCCAGCGCCTTGATCCCAATCAAGAATTGATCGGCCAGGGCCTTGCCAACATTATCGGTTCCATGACCAATGCCTATCCCGGTTCCGGTTCCTTTTCCCGCTCGGCGGTTAACCTCCAGGCCGGCGCGGTCAGCGGCATGTCCAGCCTTTTCACCAGTGTTACCGTCGGCCTCGTACTGCTGTTTTTCACCCCCTTGCTTTACCATCTCCCGCAATCGGTATTGGCCGCGGTTATCATGATGGCGGTTATCGGACTGATCAATGCCTCCGGCTTCATTCATGCCTGGCATGCAAAAAAATATGACGGAGCCATCTCCGTCTTCTCCTTTCTCATGACCCTGGCCTTCGCCCCCCATCTCGACAAGGGTATAATGATCGGCGTGGTGCTCTCCCTGGCTGTCTTTCTCTACAAGAGTATGCGGCCAAATGTCTCGACCCTTTCCCGTCATGATGACGACTCCCTGAAAAATTCCGTCCTGCATGGTCTCAAGGAATGCCAGTATATCGACATGATCCGCTTTGAAGGACCGCTGTTTTTTGCCAACGCCAGTTATCTCGAAGACAAGATAACCGACCGGATGCAAAACAAAAAAAGCCTCAAGCATATCGTCATTGTCGCCAACGGCATGAATGATATCGACGCCTCGGGCGAGGAAGTACTCTCTCTTGTGGTGTCGACCGTACGCAGCGCCGGGCTGGATATCTCCTTCAGCGGTGTCAATGAATCGGTGATGGCCGTACTGGAAAGAACCCATCTGATTGAAAAAATTGGCCGGGATCATATTTACTCGACCATGGAAAAAGCAATTTGCGCAGTTCATGATACGGCGCACAAAAAATCTGAAGAAAACCAGTGCCCACTTACTAATGTGTGCTATATTTCTTAATATTGATAAACTGGATGCGCATAGCTGGTCCAAAAAGGAGATTCTATGTCTGTCATAACGATAGTCGGAGCAACATTTAGCAATAAGTCGGCGGTTATCAAGGAGATCTCAGCCACCTCCGGATATAAGGCCATCGACCTGAAGAAAATTGTCGCCGGTGCAGTAACGAGCTCGGGAATGAGCGAAAACAAAATCCTTGGCGCCTTTTCCGCAAAGACCTCGGTATTTAACCGTTTCACCCATGAGAAAGAACGGTCGGTTGCCCACCTGCGCTTGGCTTTAGCCAGCCTCATGGCTGACGACCAGCTGCTGATCACCGGGCCCGTCAGCTTCCTCATTCCCGATAAGATCAGCCATGTTCTGCGGGTCTGCCTGGTTGCCGAGCTGAAGTTTCGCGTCAATGCGGCAATGCAGCGAGAAGGGATTGCCGAAAAGAACGCCTTGCAGCAGATTCGTCAGCAGGACGAGAGTCTCGCCGTCTGGGTGAAAATGCTTAACAGGGGTGAAGATCCTTGGGCAACCGGCCTCTATGATATCGTTGTACCGATGGATAAAACCGAGGTCGTCGCCGCCGCCGCGCTTATCCTGGAAAAAGCCGGCAGCGACGTAGTTGCGAAAACCGCCCATTCCAGGGCCGCCCTGGATGATTTCATCCTGGCTGCCCAGGTCGACGTAAAACTCGCCCAGGAAGGACACAACGTTCTGGTCGATGCCCGCAAAGGGGCTATTACCCTGACTATTAATAAAAACGTCCTGATGCTTTCCCGACTTGAAGAGGACCTTAAATCGATTGTTGAGAAAATACCGGGGGTTGAGTCGGTTACCTCCCGCATCGGCGAGGGTTTTCACCAACCGGACATCTATCGTCGTTATGATTTCGAGATGCCGTCAAAGGTATTGCTGGTTGACGACGAGAGGGACTTCGTCCAGACTCTTTCCGAACGGCTGATCATGCGCGATATGGGCTCGGCCGTGGCCTATGACGGCGAATCTGCCCTTACCATGATCGCCGATGAAGAACCGGAAGTGATGATCCTCGACCTGCGGATGCCGGGCATCGACGGCATCGAGGTTCTGCGCCAGGTGAAAACGACCAACCCTGATATCGAGGTCATCGTCCTCACTGGTCACGGTACTGAAAAGGACAAGGATCTCTGTATGGATCTGGGCGCCTTTGCTTTCCTCCAGAAACCGGTTGATATACAACTGCTCAGCCAAACCTTGATGAAGGCCAACGAGAGGGTTCGGAGTAAAAAGAAATAAGCATAATACTACGTATGGGGTGGAGGCGTCGTGTCTTCGCCCCCAATTTTCGTGTACTTGGGGCTGCCATGTCGCTACTGAGCCAGTTTAAACCGGAATTTTGGCATAACAGTGACCTTTCCACCGGACCATTCCGACAGATGTTCAATTTTCGGCGCATCTGGAAGGTTGCCGTTCTGCTCACCTCGCTGGTAACCCTCTTACCCCTTATCTTCATTACCAGCATCGATTACAACTTCACCCAGAAATCGATAGAGTCGGAAAATTTGCTCCGCACCCTGCGCATCGGTTCCAATGCCAGACGCTCAATTTCCTTTTTTCTCACCGAGCACATCTCCGCCCTCTCTTTTGTCGTCCGAGAACATAACATTCAGGAACTCTCCCAGCCAGCAAAGTTAGGCACTATTCTCACCAATTTGCGCGACAGTTTCAATGGCTTTGTCGACCTCGGGGTAATCGATCAAAACGGCCTGCAAATCAATTATGTAGGCCCCTATTCCCTCGAAGGTAAGGATTACAGCAATCAGGGATGGTTCAAGGAAATCCTCAAAAAAGGGTTTTATATCAGCGAGGTTTTTCTTGGCTTTCGCAATGTCCCGCATCTTGTCATCGCCGCGAAACACGCCCTGCCGGACGGTTCTTTCTTTGTGCTGCGAGCGGCACTCGACACCAACCGCTTCAATGAATTGCTCCGCGATTTTGAGCTGAGCGGCCGAGGTGACGCCTTTCTTATCAACCACGAAGGTATCATCCAAACGCCTACGCTCTACCACAACCAGGTCTTTGAAAAAATCCCCTATGCCGTACCTACATATTCAAACCATACGGAAATTCGGGAAGAAAAAAACTTGGCCGGCGAGGATCGCATTATTTGCTCCGCATTCATCCCCGATTCACCCTATATTCTCGTTATTGTTAAAGAAAAGGCGGAGCTGATGAAGTCCTGGCGAGATACTCGCTTTAAACTCATCGGCTTTCTCATCGTCAGCATAACTGTCATTCTCCTGGCAATCCTCGGCTTCTCGACTTACATGGTCAACAATATGTATCTCCTCGATCAGCGGCGTCTCAGCAGCCTGCATCAAGCCGAATATTCCAACAAGCTGGCATCGATCGGTCGGCTGGCCGCCGGTGTCGCCCATGAAATCAACAACCCCCTGGCAATAATCAATGAAAAGTCCGGCCTGATTAAAGATATCATCACCTACACCGATATCTGCCCCCAGAATACCAGGATCATAGAGCTGATCGACTCGGTACTTGCTTCGGTCGAACGGTGCGGGAAAATCACCAAACGTCTGCTCGGGTTCGCCCGCCATATTGACAGCGCCGTCGAAAACGTCCAGCTCGGCAACATTATTACCGAGGTCCTCGATTTCCTGAAAAAAGAGGCGGAATACCGTAACATCACCGTCAATGTTAATCTTGCCGACAATATCCCTGAATTCCGAAGTGATCGGGGCAAATTGCAGCAGATCTTCCTCAATATCATCAACAACGCCTTTTCCGCCATGGACGTCGGTGGTCGCCTCGATATCCAGGTAAAGCGAGAAGGTGAAGACGAAGTCATTGCGACGATTACCGATAACGGCTGCGGCATGTCGGACACCGATCTGGGCAAAATTTTTGAGCCCTTTTACTCCACCAAAACCAAGACCGGTGGCACCGGACTCGGGCTATCGATCACCTACGGGTTGATTCAGGAACTTGGCGGCAAGATTCATGTTACTAGTCGGTTGGGAGAGGGCACTACCTTTGCCATCACCCTTCCACTTCAAACTCCTACACCCGACAAACGGGAATAAGTCCCTTGACGAGATTCGTTTATAAAAAAATAATCGAATCTCTAAGGTACTCAATAATCAGCGGAGAATTAAGCAATGCATGTTTTACTGGTAGACGACGAAAAGGAGTTTGTTACCACCCTGGCTGAACGCCTCTCTTTTCGAGGGTTTAAAGTCGATTATGCAATTCGTGCCATTGACGCCTTATCCCTCGCGGAAAAAAATACTTACGACCTGGCGGTCCTCGATATGAAGATGCCCGGTACAAGCGGCCTTGAACTGAAAGGGCTGCTGGAAAAAATTCAGAAAGAGATGAAGTTTATCTTTCTCACCGGTCATGGCTCGGAAGCCGATTATGTTGCCGGCTCTTCCGAATCGGCTTGCTACCTCGTCAAACCGGTCAACATCGACACTCTGATAGCCAAAATGCACGAGGCGGTAAAACCATGAGGAGCGACCAAATGAATGTCCAGTACGATGCCATTGGTGAGGCCGGCTTACGTTTTTTTGGCAGGGTTTCCGCCTCGATCTCCCATGAAATTAAAAATGTCCTGGCAATTATCAATGAAAATACCGGGCTTCTCGAAGACCTTTCTTTTGCCGCCAAGAGAGGATCGGCCATTGACCCGGAACGGTTGAACAAGGCCTGCCTGCAATTTACCAAGCAGATCCAACGTGCCGACACAATAATGAAAAACATGAACCGGTTTGCCCATAGCGTTGACCAGTTTAACAGTCAGGTAGATCTTCATGAATTGACTGATCTGGTTGCAAATCTGGCCGGACGGCTGGCCGCCATGCGAAAACTCACCATTCAGGTTGAACAACCCGGTACTCCGGTGATCTATTCAGGCAACCCCTTTCTCCTGCAAAACCTGATCTGGCTCTGCCTGGAATTCGCCTTCGGGGTTGCTTCTTCCGGGAGTACTTTGATACTCTCCCCATGCAAGGATGATGCCGGCCTTTCCCTGCGGATTGGCGGGATAGAAAACCTTGACCCTGAATTTTCATCACAATTACCAACCGGAATTTCAGCTCTTCAAACCGCCCTCGGAGCAAAACTGTCTGCAGACCTACATACCAAGGCACTGATCCTGCACCTGACCTGACACTTGCCGGACCAATCCTCTTGGATGAAGGAGCTCATTCTTATTGAACCAAGGAGGACCGCATGATTGAAAAAATTTTATTGATCGATGATGAAGAAGATTTCCTGACCGTAATGTCTGACCGGCTGACGGCAAGAAACATGCAGGTATCAACCGCCTCGTCAGCAAAGGAGGGCCTGGAAAAAGCGACGTCCGGAACCTATGACGCCGTCATTCTCGACTTGATGATGCCGGAAATGGATGGCATAGAAACGCTGAAAATCCTGAAAGAGAAAAAACCTGATCTGGAGGTAATTCTCCTGACCGGCCATGCCACCATCAAAAAGGGCATCGAGGCCATGAAGCTGGGGGCCTCGGATCTCTTCGAAAAACCGGCGGACATCAACGCACTGACCGAAAAAATTCACGCAGCTCAGGAGAAAAAGATGTTGATTGTCGAAAAGAAGAATGAGGAAATGATTAAAAAAATCCTGGCCACTAAGGGTTGGTAACAGTCGCCGTGGCAGGATAACAACTTTCGTGCCTGCCACGGAATAGAGCAAATGCGAAAGCCCCAAGACTCACACCAGCAAACCGATGGCACGCATCTCGTCTATCAGCCGTTCTTTTTCAATTGGTTTGACGATATATGATGTCGCCCCTCCTTTGGCATAGGATTTGACTACCGTTTTGACATCATCCAAGGCCGAAATCATAATCACCTTTACCTCTTCAGATCCAATTATTCCTAACGATACCTCAATCTCACGGATTTTAATCAAGGCCTCGTTGCCATCCATCACCGGCATCATAATATCGATACAGAGAAGATCATAGGGCACATCCTTACGCCAGGCAATTCGAAAGGCCTGGACAGCTTCTTCACCATTGACGGCGATATCGATGGTTCCATATCCCTCAAGAATATCACGCAGTACCTGTCGGACCATAAAATCATCTTCAACTATCAAAATCTTGAGTTTCGATCCTTGTTCTCTTGCCATTTTCATCCTCCGAAGGTTTTATCATGACTCACATCACAATGAATAATCTCTGCGCTTCAACACATGCGGAAACAAAATCACACAAGATTTTCCTGGAGTAACTGCCGTATTCTCGGTTCCTGCCTGAACCGTTGAAACTCATTGGTCAGATTATCCATCTGACTTTGCACATCCTGTTTTTTCCTTATCTGCATTAAAATATCGAAGAGTTCATCGGCAAAATTGGTCGCCCCAACTTCCATAGCCTTTTCTTTCAAGCCATGCACTTCCTGTTCAAGAAAATGACCTTTTACATCGACGACATCCGGTTTTATGAGCATCGCAATTATCGGCGGAGTGTCATGCAAAAATTTCTTGATCCGTCCGTGCAGCACCTCCCTGTTGCCGGATGATCTAGATAATGCATCGTTTTCATTAAATATTTCTCTATCAAGAACAAATGTTTTCGGAGTTCCTGATCCTTTTTCATGGGTGGCTGACCGCCTTCTTGTGCTCACCCGTCCGCCGATAGCCTTGCGCGCCTTGGTTATAAACAGTTCAACGGCAAAGGGTTTAGCAAGGAAATCATCCATTCCAGCCTGTAGACATCGCTGTTTTTCACCCTCACTTGCCAATCCGGTTAAGGCTATGATCGGCAAACGTTCTTCTTTTGTAACGCCTGCCAAGAACTCCCTCTCACGAATTTGCCGGACGACCTCGTAACCATCCATCCCCGGTAGCTTCAGATCCAAAAGCATCAAATCAAAAGTTCGGTTAGCGAACTCTTTAAGAGCTGTCGCACCGTCTGCTGCATTGACAACAGAGAATTGTTCATGTTCGAGTATCTCCCCGATTACCCACTGGTTGGTATGGTCATCCTCCACAACCAGAACGGTACCGGCATTACCGGCTGAAGTTCCGACGAGTGGAGAATCTCTCCTCTCTTGCTCATCAATACATCTGTCAACGCCTACTGCTTCGGTGCTGAACCTGCAGGTAAAGTGGAAAGTGCTTCCTCTTCCCGGCTGACTTTCAACCCAGATGCGCCCACCCATCATAGCCACCAGCTTGCTGCAGATATTCAGGCCAAGCCCGACCCCTCCAAATTTTCTGGTCGTGGAGCTGTCAGCCTGGGTAAAAGCCTCGAAGATGAGGGCTATTTTATCTTTTTCAATACCAATGCCGGTGTCGCGAACGGTAAAATGGAGCACCACCTGCAGCTCTTTCGGATTCTCCTCGACCTCACGCCCGCAGGTCAACACGATCTCGCCAAACTGGGTGAACTTGATGGCGTTGGACACTAAATTCAAGATGATCTGCCGCAAACGATTCGGATCGCCGACAACTGCATGCGGCACGTCGTCCAGCATGACACTTGAGAGCTGAACACTCTTTTCCTGTGCCTGAAAATGCTGCAAATCGATGACCGAAAGCATGATCTTTTCGAGATTAAAGGATAGGCGTTCAAGACGTAACCTTCCCGCCTCTATTTTTGAGAGATCAAGAATGTCACTGAGGAGATTGTGCATGACCACGGTTGATACCCGCGCCATCTCCAGATAAGCTTTCTGTTTGGGTAGAAGCGCCGTATCCAGAACGAGATTAAGCAGACCGATAGCACTAGTCATTGGTGTGCGAATTTCATGACTCATATTCGCTAAAAACTCGCTCTTTGCCCTATTGGCATTATCGGCCAGAACCTTTGCCTCACGAAGAGACACCTCCAGCATCCTGCGTTCTTCGATTTCCTCTTGCAGCCGCAGGTTTGTTTCAGTAAGAGCCGCGGTTCTTTTTTCTACAAGTTCTTCCAGGTGTTCGTGATATTCTTCCAGTTGTTTCTGCTTATTCTGGACGTCCTGAAGGAGTTTACGTTTCTCCAGGCCTTTTTCTATGACAATCCCAAGTTCCGTAAAATCTATAGGCTTCTGTAAATAGTTGAATGCTCCGGCCCCCATAACATTGATTGCCGTTTTGATATCACTAAAACCGGTGATAACAATGCTTTGCAGCATGGGGCAAAGTTGCGAAGCCAAGGTTATCAGTTCACAGCCATCCATGCCGGGCATTTGGAAATCGGTGATAAGTACATCAATATCTTCAACTTTCAGAATCTCCAGAGCTTCAGCCCCGGATAACGCCGGCAACACCTTATAGGATTGACGAGTAAGTCTCCGCACATACAATTCTAGGAGAGTCCTTTCGTCATCAACAACCAGAAGATTCGCACCCACCATAATCGGCCCTTTGACCCTCTCTTTTGACTTTGACCCTCTCTTTTGATTTTGAAATTAATGCGCAAGCATATCAAATAAAGTTCGAGTCCTTGCTGCCCCCAGATATTTAACCCATAAATTATATCATGCGATGAAATGGTGGAACGTGTCAAGGCAATGAACGAATCTTATAATTAAAGGTGTCGATTTCTCCGGAACATTACAAATGCAATATCTGCGCTTCAGGTTTTTTATAGTCTGTGATGAACCGGCTGATTGTCTCTATTTCCCTCAATTGTCCACTGAGCGATCTGCCGTGAAGACTCTCAAGGAAAATTGTGTTATCCCGCGGCACAACAGCAATAACTTGTGCCGCTTCTACACCCTGGAACATAACCTCCCGTGCCGACTCCTCAACCTTGTTGAGAATGAAAAAGGCCTGGACACCGGCCATCTCAGCAAACTTGCGAATCCTCCCGGCCATGGCAAGTGATTCAAAACTTGGATCGACAACCGCTAAAACCAGATCACAACCGGCATCAACTCGCCGCCCGAAGTGCTCAAGGCCCGCCTCGGCATCGATCAAAACCACCTCATCAACTGCCTCCCGTAACCGTGACAACACCGCTTTGGAAATGCTGCCGATCATGCAGGCACAGCCTTCGCCATACTCCTTGATCTTGCCAACTACCAGCAGTTTTATACCATCCGCATCGGCCAGGCAGGCCGTAGGCAACTCGGCGAAAGATAAGGGATCTTTGAGGAAGGCATCTTCCGGGCGATGGGGAAAAGAAGGATGGAGTTTTTCCTTAACTTCTTTACGCCCGCCCATGGCCTCCATCAGCACCTCCGGCATACGGGCGCCAAGCAAGCGATGGAGACAGAGGTTGGATTCGTCGGTATCAACCACCAAAACAGTTTTTCCGTTGTTTTTCAAAGCCTTGGCGAGCAATGCTGTAATTGTACTCTTGCCGCTGCCACCCTTGCCGCAAATCATTACCTTCATGTAACAATCTCCCCTTGTTGTTCTTTTATTAGTTCCCCTTAATCACAGAATATTTCTCCACGATCTGCAATGTATCATAAAAACACTCCCGTCGGACCTTTCTTTCTTGCAAAAAAGAGGAGATAACTGGTCTAATGATATGACTTTCGCAGATGTTGGCCTGTTTTCTTCGATTAGGGAGAATATTTTGTCACCAGAAACCTTCAAATTTGGCTATTTTCCGTACTGAATAACGACAATTTCAACAAAAAAGGAACAACGATGACAAAAACACTAAGCGGCGCATTTGCCAAAAATTTTCTTGGAAACGCTCCAAACTGGTATAAATTTGCCATAATCTCTTTCCTGATCATTAACCCAATTCTCATGTTTACTGCCGGCTCTTTTGTCGCCGGCTGGCTCCTGATAGCTGAGTTCATTTTCACTCTGGCCATGGCCTTGAAGTGTTATCCCCTGCCGGCGGGCGGATTACTGGCCTTTCAAGCAATAGCTATTGGCATGACCAGCCCGCAGTCAGTCTATCATGAAGCCTGGAATAATTTCGAAGTCATCCTGCTGCTGATCTTCATGGTGGCCGGGATCTATTTCATGAAAGACTTCCTGCAGTTCACCTTCACTCGCATCCTGGTGCGGATCCAATCCAAGTATATCATCTCCTTGCTGTTTTGTTTTCTTGGGGCGTTTCTCTCAGCTTTCCTCGACGCCCTGACAGTGACCGCCGTTATTATTGCCGTTGCCTTTGCCTTCTACAATGTCTACCACCGTTATGCTTCGGGAATGGATATGGCCAGTTCACACGATCTGGTAAGCGACAGCAAAGTTAAAGAGGTGCAGAAAATTGAGCTGCAGCAATTTCGCGCCTTTCTACGCAACCTGATGATGCATGGTGCCGTCGGAACCGCCCTGGGTGGGGTTTGTACCCTGGTGGGAGAACCACAAAACTTATTAATCGCCAGTGAGATGGGTTGGCATTTCTCAACCTTTTTCATCAAGGTTGCCCCGGTGTCCATGCCGGTGCTCTTCGTTGGTCTCCTGACCTGCTTTCTTGTAGAAAGATTTCGTCTTTTCACTTACGGTGCCCTGATGCCTGGCAATGTACGATCGCATTTGCTCGAGACAGAAATACAGATGGAATCAAAGCGCGGAAAACAGGGAAAAGCCAAGCTGATTATTCAGGCCCTGACAGGCATCTGGCTGATAGGCGCACTGGCCTTCCACCTCGCCGCAGTCGGCGTTATCGGCCTGTCGGTTATTGTCCTTCTCACCGCCTTTAATGGTTTCGTTCAAGAACACCAGCTCGGACACGCCTTTGAAGAAGCCCTTCCCTTCACTGCTCTGCTCGTAGTATTTTTTGCCGTCGTCGCGGTAATCCATGATCAGCACCTCTTCACTCCGATCATCGCGTATGTTCTCGGTCTTAAGGGCCAGACCCAGTTGGCCGCTTACTACATTGCCAACGGCGCACTTTCCATGATCTCCGACAACGTCTTTGTCGCCACCGTTTATATCACGGAAACGAAAACAAGTATTGCTAACGCACTTGGGCTTATCCCCGATATCGGCATGACCGGCAAAGAACTAATGGATAAGCTCACCGATCCACTTATCGCCCGTCCTGAGATCTTGGCAACCCTACCGCAGAACGCCGCCGATCAGGCTCGCACCATCATGAATCAATTCGACAAGCTGGCCGTGGCAATCAATACCGGCACCAATATCCCCAGCGTGGCAACACCAAACGGTCAGGCAGCATTTCTTTTTCTCCTGACTTCGGCCCTGGCGCCGGTCATTCGCCTGAGTTACGGCCGAATGGTAATGCTGGCGCTACCCTACACTATCACTATGTCCCTTACCGGTCTCCTTGCCACCTACTACTTCCTCTAAAAAAGTGCCTAGCAGAAAAGAATGAGATTAAAAAAACTGATATATTTATGTTTTCCTCTCTTACTGGATGCAAGATAAGATGTCTGATCAGATTCGGATATCCACTACTTATACCCCTTGAAGGATGTTATTTTTTCTATGCTCAAGCAGCCGGAACAGGGCTGCGATAAATAAAGAGTGCTACCGAAGAAATGCTTGGAGCTGAATTGTTTTTTAATGACCCAGATTTGACAAACAGGGTCAAAATCTCGTTTAATGAAAGTACCACTTCGCATCTTGAACCTGAAGCCAAACACTCTTGTTTTTGTTTGTTTGGCTGATTTTATCCGCCCAGATCTTTTGGAGAAACTACCTGAATAGAAAGCCGTCAGAACCCAGCCAGGATCTCCTTATTTTTATACCAGCGCTATTCTTCTTCACTGTGTTCTTCAGCAGTATTGTCATTGCCAACACCGCGAACCAAGTTGAAATTCCACCTCAAAGTGTCCGAGTGGTGCTGGATAACAACTACCCGCCCTACGTTTTTAAAAACGGCGATGGAACCATGCAGGGGATTCTTATAGATCAGTGGCGCCTCTTTGAAAAAAAGACCGGCATTCGGGTTGAACTGACCCCCATGGATTGGGGCAGTGCCGTCAAAGGTATGAAGGCCGGGCAGTTTGATGTTATAGATACGATCTTCAAGACCTCCGAGCGCCTAGGCTGGCTCGATTTCACAGATCCTTACGTAAGCCTTAGGGTTCCGGTGTTTTTCAATGCCCAGATCAGCGGTATTTCGGACGCAAACTCCCTCCGGGGCTTTGCCGTTGCCGCCAAAGAAGGGGATGCCGCCGTAGAGATTCTCCATAGTCATGGAGTGACGAACCTCCTCCTTTACAGCAGCTATGAAGAGATAATCCGGGCTGCAAAGGATCACAAGGTCAACATTTTTGTTATTGATGAACCGCCTGCCCTGTATTTTCTTTATAAATTCGGTATACGGAAACACTACAAGGAGTCTTCTCCTCTGTATGTCGGCGAGTTTCACCGAGCAGTTAAAAAGGATGACTCGCTAACATTACGGGCAATAAACAACGGTTTTAAGCGAATTTCTCCAGCAGAACTCCGGCAAATCGACCAAAAATGGCTTGGCACTGCCATACCCAGGTCCTTCCAAACCAAGGTTCTGCCCTATCTTTTCCTGGCTACCGGCTTTATCGTCCTGTTGATTTTGATATTGTTTTTTTGGAACCGCTCACTGCGTAAGGCAGTTGGCATCCGGACCCAGGCCCTGCGAACCAGTGAAGAACGCTACCGTCACCTGTTCAATGCCGAGTCCGATGCCATAGTCGTTATTGATGTGGAGACCCTCACCCATGTCGAGGTGAACGAGGCCGCCATCGCACTGTATGGCTACAGCCAT
>JAZDOW010000298.1:0-6032 GCA_043798185.1 Pseudomonadota bacterium
GGAAAATCCTGTAACCCTCTTTATCGATATCGGCACCAATGGTGAGATTGTTCTCGGCAACAAGGAATGGTTGATGACTGCCGCCTGCAGCGCCGGCCCGGCTTTTGAAGGCGGCGGTATCCGCTGGGGTATGCGGGCGGAGGAGGGGGCGATTGAAAAGGTGAGCGTTGACCCGCAGACACTGACTCCGGCAATAACAACGGTTGGTGCATCACCGGCTCGGGGCATATGCGGTTCGGGGATTATTGATTTGATCGCCGAATTGCAGAAGAGCGGCATTATCGACCGCAGTGGTCGCTTTGTCACGGGCTTGTCAAATAACAGGGTCCGCTATGGGGGCGATGAGCCGGTTTATGTCCTTGTTTTTGCCGATCAGACCCCGATGGAGGAAGATATTGTTTTTACAGAATCCGACGTGAAGAATCTCATCTACAGCAAGGGGGCGGTGTATGCTGGTTTTACCACCCTGCTTGCCGAAGCGGGCATGGATTTTTCAATGGTGGAGCGAATGATCATCACCGGCGGTTTTGGCCAGTATCTCAACATCGAGAAAGCAATAACCATTGGTTTGCTGCCGGATATAGACCGGGCCAAATTCGCCTATATGGGTAACAGTTCCATTGTCGGGGCATATATGGCGCTGTTGTCTGCTGAGTATCGTCAGGAGGCCAGGAATATCTGCAATACTTTGACATACGTAGATTTCTCCAATAATCCAAGATATATGGATGAATTTACTTCGGCCTTGTTTCTGCCCCACACCAATCTGCAGGCCTTTCCAAGTATTACTGGGGCGGGGGAGTAGCTGTGAGCCTGTCTCTGATAGACCTAGAGTCTCCCAATTGTTGTGGTCGGGGCATTATGGGGAGGTACTCATAATGCCTACTTTGTCGTAATAATCGAAATAAGGAGGGAACCATGGCGGAAGAAGCAGCTGTTGGATGCGCCAGGCCAACAGGGGGACCGGTAGGAAAGGATGTTTCAGAAGCACAAGATTCGCCTAAAACAGTGAAGGAGGAGCGTAACATGGTGATGGTCGGTCAAAAAGCCCCGGATTTTATCGCACCTGGATATCAGCAAGGAAAATTTGTCAATATTAAGTTGTCGGATTATCTAGGTAAATGGGTGCTGCTCTGTTTTTATCCAGGTGATTTCACCTTTGTCTGAGCCACTGAGATTTCAGCGGTCGCTGAAAAATATCCGGAGTTTCAGAAACTGGGTGTGGAAGTACTTTCAATGTCAATCGATTCCATGTTTGTGCATAAGATGTGGAATGATGATGAGTTGGCGAAGATGGTCGCCGGGGGTGTGCCCTATCCCATGCTCTCCGATGCCGGCGGCAAAGTCGGCAAAATTTATGGGGTCTTTGACGAAACCGCCGGTGTTGAGGCGCGGGGCCGGTTCATTATCGACCCCGATGGAGTGATTCAGGGTTTTGAGGTGCTTACTCCTCCCGTCGGGAGAAATGTCAACGAAACATTTCGACAAGTGCAGGCATTTCAACTGATTCGAAGCTCCAAGGGAGCCGAGGCTACTCCTTCCGGCTGGCGTCCCGGCAAGAAAACATTGAAACCGGGTATCGATCTGGTTGGCAAGGTATGGCAGGAATGGAAGACAAGCATGGCCTTTGATTGAAAGCTAAACGATGAAAATCATGTTCCGGTCCGGCGAACCTCTCCAGCCGGAACATGATTTTTTTTCGGATAAAGAGATAGAAAATGACCAGACAATTTGATTTTTGGCAGGACCATTCCGACACCTTTCTTACCATGGCCTATCTCTGGGACAGAAGAAAAGTCATGTCGCAACCGGATGGCTGCGCGACAAAAAGAGGCGACTGTGGCGATACAATAACAATGTATCTTGCGCTAAAAGATGCCCACATTCACGAGATAACCTTTGAACTGGAAGGCTGTATTCATACCAATGCCTGCTGCAACGCCCTGGCTGTCCTCGTTGAGGGCAAAGCGATATCGCAAGCTTGGGAGATAAGCCCCTCTGATATTATTGACTTCCTCGAAACTCTGCCTGCCGACCATCACCACTGCGCCGAATTGACCGTTGGTACATTTTATCTGGCCTTGGCGAATTGTCATGAGGGGGGCAGGTAAGGGCAAGGGCGCTTTCTGCAAGATTTTTAGAAATAATTTGGAAGATGTACAGGTGCGCGGCGTTCGTTTTTGCCGAGATACTGTAAATGAATGCAATATTGACTTGACATGAAATGCGGGTTGATGTTAAACATTAGCTTGTCTGACAAGTAGACAACTGACAAGCTGTTTCCCGATCACATTATGGAGTTTGCTGAATGCAGCCAATACGAAGAGTGAGACTTTCTGAAAGTGTCATTGATGCGATCAAGGGAATGATTTCGGATAATAACCTCGCCCCAGGCGATAAGTTGTATTCGGAAAACGAGTTGACGCAAAAACTGCAGGTGAGCAGGGCCTCAATCCGGGAAGCGATACGCATTCTTGAAGTCACCGGGGTGGTTACGGTAAAGCAGGGCAAGGGGATTTATGTTGCCGATACCAATGAGAAAAAATTCGAACCCTTTGTCAGCTGGCTGAAATCTAATGAGCAATCCATAACGGACAACTTCGAAGTGCGGTTGATCATCGAACCTAAGGCGGCTGCCTGTGCCGCGGAGAAGGCTGACGGCAATGATATCGAGAAAATGGAGGAGGCCCTGGCCCACTTTGCGATTAATGCTGAAAACAAAAACACCGCGGAAATCATAAAACGGGATCGGGATTTTCACCGCTTCTTAGCAGCTGCAACCAAAAACGCCACCTTGCATATTTTGATGAAATCTATGACTACGTCACTTCCAAACGGCTGGATTTCCAGCCTGCATACGCCAGGGCGAATTGAAAAAACGGTCCAAGAACACAAAGCTATTCTCGATGCCGTGAAAAACAGAGATGCGGAAGGGGCGGAGCGGGCGATGACCACTCACCTGGAGAATGCCCTTGCCGATATTCGCTCCCATATGCGGGGACAATTGCAAGGAACGACTATTATATCCAAGGAGACCCTCGTATGAAGATTACGACGCTCATTGAAAATAGCCCAGGAGAACATAAGGCCCTGACTCATGAGCACGGGCTCTCCTTTTTTATTGAGACTGATGCCTTACGAATCCTTTTTGATACCGGGCAGTCCGGGGCTTTTCTGGCGAATGCGGAGCTGTTGAACGTTGACCTATTAGGCCTTGACTCTGTGGTCATCAGCCACGGCCATTATGATCATTCCGGCGGATTCCGATCCCTGACGGAAAGAACAACCCGGTTTAACCTGTTCTTAGGGCAAGGATTTTTCCGTGAAAAATATGGGCAACGAGGAGCTGCCTGCGATTATCTCGGCAATAATTTTGATGAAAACTTTGTGCAAAAGCAACAAATTTCAATCAAATTTGTTGATGAACCGCTCTTAGAAATCGCCTCGGGGGTGTTTCTCTTCTCCGGTTTTCCACGGATCCATGACGATGAAATAATTAATCGACGATTTCAGATTTTAGAGGCCGGACAGCTGTGTCAGGATCCCTTTGACGACGAGATCGTTCTCGCCGTTGATTCGCCTCAAGGTCTTGTGGTTTTTCTGGGGTGTTCCCACCCCGGCATGAAAAACATCTTAGATGCCGTTGTGCAAAGGACCGGCAGGCCGCTCTTTGCAGTGCTTGGAGGCAGTCATCTGGTTGAGGCATCAGGAACAGGAATGGAAGAATCGCTGCATTACCTTGAAAAGGATTCGTTGAAAATTGTCGGGCTTTGCCACTGCACGGGCCAGCCCGCTATGGACCGTCTCTCCGCAGGTAATCGGAGATATTTCAAGATCGGCACAGGCAGTTCCGTATTCATTGGTTAACGATCCAGGGACTTTGTGCTTGTGCAACAGCGGCAAAAACCGTGTCGAATCGGCAGGATTGTCAATTTCTGCAACGTATGACCAGACACACAACCCCTATTATAATGGAGGAGGAGAAATGGCTACCCGAACAAGGCAGAGAGTAATGTCGATCGCCCTCATACTGGCCGCAGGAATATTGGCGATACCAGTGATGAGTCAGGCCGCGGAAACTGTGAAAAAAATCATCTGGAAATCCTCAGGACATGGGCCGGCTTCCGATCCATCGCAGATCTACCACGACAAGCTGTGCAATGCTATCACCGAGGCCACCGGCGGTCGCCTGACGGTAAAACCCTTTGTCGGTGGTTCCATCGTTCCGGCCTATAAAGAACTTGATGCCGTTGATGAGAATGTCCTGCAGATGGCCTATACCTGCCCAATGTACAATTTGGATAAATGGCCGGCAGCCGGTTTGATCTCCTCCAGACCCGGCGGTCTTCCCGGTGAAGCCCTGCGCACCTGGTTCGATTTCGCCGGTGGCGCCGACCTGCTGAATAAAATGATGGAAGGGCACAACGTCATGACCTTCCCAGGTGCTTTGTCGCCACTGCCTGAAGAAGTTTTCTTCCACTCTAAAGTCAAACTCGAATCTTTAAAAGATATCAAGGGATTGAAAGCGCGATGCATGGGTGACGGCGGTGAGATCCTCAAACGAATGGGCGCGGCAACGGTCATCATTCCCGGCGGGGAACTCTATGAAGCCATGCAAAGAGGCACCATCGACGCCTTTGAATATTCAACCCTGGCCTCGAACTGGAATATGCATTTCAATGAGGTCGCGCCCTATGTGTATCTCTCGCCGACACGCGCTCCAAGCGATCCGCAGGTATTCTTTGTAAATAAAAAGGCATGGGAAACACTGCCGGCCGATATCAAGGTTATTGTCCAGGCCCTCATCGACAAATATACCCAGGCCCAGCACGAATATCTGGTGGCTGAATCTATCAAAGCCATCGATAGCTTCAAGGCCGCCGGAAATCAGGTCTTCAAAGTACCGAAGGATATTGACGATGCCCTTACCGCTGAAGCCGATAAATTCTATGAAGAAAAATCCAAAAAAGAGTCACCCATCTTTGCGGAAATCTATAACTCGATGAAGAAATTCGGCGAGGCCTACGCTGCTGCCAAGTAGCGGAGCATAGAGGAGAAAAGCATGACCAATCTAGTAAAGTTACTGAAATTCATTGACTGGCTGAGTGAAACATCAGGATCTATCGGCAAATGGTTTGCTTTTCTCCTGGTCCTCGTCGGGTCATATGAAGCCATTTCCCGGCATTTTTTTAATGCCCCCACTATCTGGGCCTATGATACCCTGTGTATGGCCGGCGGCGTGGTCTATTTGTTGGGAGCATCTTACAACTATTTGCACAATGCGCACACCCGGGTAGATATCATCTACACCAACCTTTCCCCGAGAAAGCAGGCTTTCATTGATGTGATATGCGCCCTGGTGCTGTTTTTTCCGCTCATGATCATCATGTTTAAACTGTCTGTGACCTGGGCGGTTAAGGCCTGGAAAATTAATGAGGTCATGTTCAACAGTTTCTGGTATCCACCGGCCGCGCCCTACCGAACACTCTTTGCCATCGGACTTTTGCTCCTGATTCTACAAGGTTTGGCAAAATTCATACGGGATTTTTATTTTCTCATAAAAGGTGAGTCAATTGCTTGAGTTGAGTCCTGAAATCATAGCCTTTCTCATGTTGGGAGGGGTATTTGTCCTGGTTATGACCGGGTTCCCCATTGCCTTTGTTATCGGCAGTGTGGGGTTTCTGGTGGGAATTCTGGTCTTTGGTCCCACTACAACCTATCATATTCTCTACAGCAGGTTTTACGATCTTTCTCTGAACTATCCTTACCTGGCGGTGCCGCTCTTCACGTTTATGGGGGTGGTGCTCCAGCACTCAGGAATAACCAAGGAACTCTACGAGAGCCTCTATGATTCCCTTGGCGGCTTGAAGGGGGGACTTGCCATAGTCACAGTGATATTCGGGACGATCCTGGCAGCATGCCTGGGTGTCATCGCTGCATCCGTCACCATCCTCACCCTCATTGCTCTGGGACCCATGGTTACCCGCGGGTATAGCAGGCCACTGGCGGCGGGAACAATCGTTGCTTCCGGT
>JAZDOW010000299.1:0-11699 GCA_043798185.1 Pseudomonadota bacterium
GAAGGTTGGAAAAGCCGCATAGGCCAGAAACATGGCGAAGGCCAGGTGGATGGACCGGGCCTCGGTATCGTTGATAACAAAAAAATTCAGGGTAAAGGGCAGGGGAGATGAGTACCACAACTGAAAAAGGGTCCAGAGTAAAGGAACAGTAAACAGAACCGCTTTGGGAATGCTGCCGTGTGGTTTGCGAGCCCCGGTATCGGCTTCGGCGACCATTTCTTCCAAGCGTTCAGAAACAGGGAATTTTTCTTTCTCCGTCGTCATATCCAACTCCTCTTTTCTTTATCTGTGTCGCGCCCCTAACCGAAAAAAACTTGCACAATCGGGCGGGGAGAAAAGACTGATGCCGATCCTACCCCGCCCCTCGTATGCAAAGGATTACATTAATCCTGCTTCCTTATAGTATTTCACTGCACCCTCATGGAGAGGAGCGGAAAGACCAGCTTTGATCATCTGTTTCTTGTCCAGATTGGCAAAGGCGGGATGGAGATTTTTAAACTCGTCGAAGTTCTCAAATACCGCCTTTACAAGATAGTACACCGTGTCGACCGGTACTTTGGCCGAGGTGACGATGGTGGCAGTGACACCGAAGGTCTTGGTAGTATCAGGATTTCCACGATACATGCCACCGGGAATGGTTGCGTCGGCATAATAGGGATTGGCGGCAACCAGTTCGGCGATTGCCGGGCCGGTGACATTGATCAGTACGGAATCACAGGCGGTGCAGGCTTCCTGGATCGCTCCGTTGGGGTGTCCTGCTGTGTAGACAATGGCATCGACCTTGTTGTCGCAGAGGGCGCCGGATTGTTCGGCGGCTTTCAACTCGGAGGCCAGTTTAAAGTCCTCTTTTTTCCAGCCCATTTTCGCCATAACCACTTCCATGGTACTATGTTGTCCGGAGCCGGGATCGCCGATGTTGACCCGTTTTCCTTTCAGATCTTCGAATTTTTTAATGCCCGAATCGGTTCTGGCGACAACGGTGAACGGTTCCCCGTGCAGTGCAAATACAGCGCGCAGGTCGACGTTTGGCCCACTGGCGACAAATTTGTTCAAGCCCTTGACTGCATCAAACTGGACATCCGACTGGGCGACGCCGAAGTCGAGTTCACCGTTGGCGATGGCGTTGACGTTATATACGGAAGCGGCGGTACTTTCGACGGTGGCGCGCAGACCATGCTCTTTTTTGCCTTTATTGACGAGGCGGGCAATGGCGCCGCCGGCCGGGTAGTAGACCCCGGTTACACCACCTGTACCGATGGTGATGAATTTTTGGTCGGCAGCCATGGCCGGAGCGGCGGTTGCGCCAAAATACATGGCACATCCGAAGGCCATTGCAGTTAACAACGAAGTCGTTCTTTTCATAGCTTTTTCTCCTATGGATGAGTTGTATTCCTCACTCTGGACGGTCAGCATGAGGAATGAGTCTTGTACGCCGCTGCCTTTGTCAGGGGTTAACCCGATTTTGACATTTTTTCAGCTTTGTACATGAGTAACTTATTTTACAGGGGATATCCCCGAGCTTTGATTCGCTGTTTTTTTGGGTTTGTGTATTCAAGCTTTTCGAGTAGACAGTCAGCAACATGCATGCCAGGGAGAATTTAGGTGTGAGATAAGCCGAATTCACAAATTAATTCATTGTCGGAACGGCAAGTTAGTGAGTTTCTCGAGGGACAGGATATGACAACCGGAATTTGCAGGAGATTGATCATATGATCAAAATATCTCTTTGTCCCACTGCCACACTAGGGTGAATGCTATTTGATATCAACATGATAAGCTAATATTTGAGCATTTCATCACATTTTCATTGTCTCACCAATCTCATGCAACGCTTTTAGTCGGATAGGGTTGGTACATGGGCTCTGTCCGGATTGGTTCGTCAAGCTCTAGCCTGACATTGCCGATGCCAAGATGCTGCGAAAAATCAGGAAAAAGGAAAATGAATAAGTATCTGAATGCCATCCCGGTGGAGAAAGGGATTGCAATCTACAGCCTTCAATCATTAAGATGACCGAACCGCCATCAGCAATCCCTGTCTTGATGACAATTGCTGTTGGAGAGTTAGGGCAAGAATATAACAATCATGATTTGAGCCAGGTCGAATTGGCCTGGGCATCGTACAGTATTTATTTTGGTTTACTTAAGGGTCTTGCGATGAAACAGGAAAAGACTTTGCTGTATGAAAGACTTACCAACCCCGTAATGAAACTCACTCGAGCCAACCAGAAGATTGCCGACTACCTGTTGCGCAATTATCCCAGTTGTATGCTCAAAAATGCTTCCGAGATGGCATCTGAGCTTGCTGTAAATGTTTCAACTGTCACCAGATTTTTTCAGAAAATTGGTTATAAAAGCATTCGCGAGGCACAAAATGAATTCAAGGAAGACTATGATTTCCTTATAAGTTCACCTCTCGATCGGTTTCAGCAGACCAGAAGTACGTTAGGAAGAGAAGGTTTGTTTCAAGAAGTTCTGGATATGGATGCTATCAATATCAGGAACACCTTTGCCGGGATAAGCAGACAAGATTTGGAAAAATTCTTGAATATTTTAAAGTTGTCAAGGCAGATTTTTATATTCAGCGAGCGGAGTAAAACCTTTGCTTTGGCCTATTATTTCTATGCACAATTGAAATTTATATTGCCTGGAATTCAGTTTCTTAGAGCGGATAAGATGATTATTGCTGATTCTCTCTCGAAAATCAGCAAACAAGATACTCTGATAATTTTCTCTTTCCGCCGATACCCGATTCTTCATCAGCTTGTAGCAAAGGTCTTTCGAAAATGGAGCGGTAAGATTGTCACGTTGACCGATTCTCCTATCTCACCAATTGCCAAGCTTGCTGATCTGGTGCTACTGGTTGAAACAAACAGTGTTTCACCTTTTGATTCCTATACTGCTGGATTTTCCCTTCTGAACGCTTTGCTTGGGGAACTGAGCAGAGAATATGCTTCTTCTCTTGCCAGTAATTATGAGAGGATTGAAGAAACGTATAAGGACCTGGAAATTTTCTAAAATCTTTTAATAAAAAAAGATAAACCCCCGGTTTTTATCTGGCTCTGGTAGCATCTCCTGTTCTGTTTAAAGCGAGAAGGTCGGTCAGTTTGAAGATTTCGGATATCACCTCGGACACCTCGCTGATATCCCGCTCCACCTGACCGAGACGGTCAAAATGGGTTGAGGCTTTTTCAGTAACCATACGAGCCTTCTCACAATCTTGCGCAAATCTGGTCGGCCTTAATTTTTCAGAGCTTCAAAATCATAGACGTGTCCTTTGAACCAAGAAACCAACCCAACATCAAGCATCGTTTTCAAACCGGGATTGGCCCGACGAACTACTGGGACGCTGTTGGCTACCATGGCACAGGTTGCAATATCCCCATTGAAGCCCCCTGTAACTTCTGAATACATGGAGGGTTCTCCCTCGATTTGAATTGAATCTTTTGGCGAAGGATGACCAAGATACGCCTGAAGTTCCAACGTGATGACCGGCTTGCCCTGCATGTAGCCGGTGGCGGTTTGCAGTACACCGGCCGCATCACCCTGAGAAACTTTCAAAAATTGACTCTCCAGATCCCGTTCAGCGATAGCCGGTTTAACTACATCTTCAACATGGTCCAGTTTCCAACCCATGGCTCCGGCGATCATCTGTACGGATTCCGTGAATCCAACATGGCGAATGATTTTTTCGGCAACCTTATTCTCAAAATCCTTCAGTGACAGTCCGGCACCTATTTTTTTCTGAAAAGGCAATCGACGGATTGCCGCATCTTGATGTCGCTCAACACGTATCGAATCAACACGTTGACAGACACCGGTCAGGAAAATCGGCAGAGCGTCCATAGCAAAACCGGGATTCACTCCGTTACTCAGTACTGTTACACCGGCTTCTTTTGCTGCTTCATCAATACGTTTTGCACGGTCATAATCCTTATCCCAGGGGAACGCCATTTCCTCGCAGGAAGAAATGATGTTTTTCTTGTATCGTATACATACGTTGATTTGTTCTTCCAGTTTTGCAAAGGAAGACAGCGTGGACAAAACAACTACATCTGCATCGCTATTCGCCAAGACTTGCTCGGCATTCCCAGAAATGGTAATTCCCAATGATTTGCCGAGTTTTAAAAAATCACCTACATCCTTGCCGATTTTTTTCGGGTCGGTATCAATTGCCCCAGCTATTGCCACGTTTTCGCGTTCCAAAAGATAACGAACTATCTTTTCGCCAATAGGACCAATGCCGAATTGTATAAACTTGAGTGTTTTCTCCATGATGCTGCTCCTTTTTATTTTCAATGTATGCAAATATATTTGCAAATTTAATTAACCTGCAAATAATATTAGCACTTATCGAGGAGCTTTCAAACAAAAAATTTTGCAAAATAAAATACAGTGCAAAAATGATAGCAAATTGATCTGTATCATCATCCAGTATCAGGATGGAAGCGGTACAAATCCAGGTTGTTACAACAATCTGTCTGTTAATTTGCCGAGAATTTCAAAAAACGATGGATGAATTCTTGTCCGAAACCCTGCACTCCTTTCTGCACTTTCCCATGCTCTATTCGCCGTTTCGAGGGTTGGCCCCCCGACTAAACTTCAGATTACCCGGTTAAAAAGCCATACCGTATTCGGACTTCCAGATGTCCTCCTCTTTCACGAAACCCATCATACTTTTGCCATTGGCCGGGCCGACGATAAGGGTTGCCTTGTTTCCACGTACTATCAGCCGCAACGGCCCCCTCTTGATGCGCTGTTCCTGTTCGATGGCCATTTGCCCGATAACCGGCATCGCCTCTTCGTCCATCCGGGAAAGGTTGGTGTCTATTTCGCGGTTTGAACGGTCGGTGGAATACTGTCGGACCTTCTTCAGGTCGCCCTTGGCCATGGCTGCATATTTTGTAAGAAGCGCCACAACCTGTGGGGACTGAAGAACCTTTTTACCCCTCAGGTCGGACGTGACAGGCAGTTCCTTGAACAGCGGCGCGCTAAAACGCGCGGAATAGTCTTCTGCCGGCACACCCAACTCCTTGTTGCCGTCCGCATGCTGTTTGATCGCGCCGGACACCCTCAGATCGTTGATCATGAGTCGATCGATAGGGCTCCGGCCGTTATCGCTGAGGAGCTTATTCGCCAATGACTCACAGGGGGCCTTGGGTGGGTAGAGGACAGTGATCACGACGGTATTGGGAGCAGCCGGGTTGAAGCGAAGCAGCACACCGCGGAGTTTATCCTGTTTCAGCATTTCCGACAGGGTGAAAACCGGATTCAGTCCAGCCAGGGCCTTCTGCGATACCTCGCGGTCGGTAAGAAGTATTCGCATCTCCTCCGACCAATCCAGCCACCCTTCCGCATTGTCATGGAGATGAGCATAGGCATGTTTGAGAACGATTTCATCCTGATCTATGATCAGGGTGCCGGTAACTGTACCAGGGTCGATAGCGAGAGCCCAAACCGGAAACGACACGTAAAAAGTCAGTATGATGAATAGAAAGATCCATTTCATGGTGGGCTTCTTGAATTTTGATTTGCGATAATCGCGGTGCTTGGCTAAGTCAGCACCGCGATTATCGGGAGTGCGGTCGGCCGGGGACGCGAACATCATGGTTTTATTAAGCGAATTGTTTTGTTATAAAACTAAATCCGACCCCTTTTTTTTCGTCTTGCAGAAATGCTACCACCAAAAGCTGTATTTCTATGGTTTAAATTTGGCTCTCATGGTGCTCCAATTTCAATTTCTTTTCCATTATAGTTCTGAACTACCGCACCTAAATGTACAGTTAACGGAATGTGATTATGTATATATGAAATTAATTCTGAAATATTCATCATTTTATTAATGGCCAACGGTGAAATCACCAGATTGTAAGGTGCATTTTATTGTTGGAAATGCGTAAGGTAGCCCCAGGTTTACAAGATGTTTAAAGAATGTTACGCACTTCTATGAAACTCTATTCCCTTGATATCAGTATCTTCTATTTCTAATAAAGTGTTAACTTTAGATCCAAAACCAGCATTGATAACAACTGTTTTACCTAAAATATCCTTATCATAATGTTCATGCATGTGTCCACCTATACAAACCACAGGTTGATATTTATCACAGGCTTCTCTTGCAATCAAAGAACCAAAATGCTGTCCTTTCCTTGGAGAACCTTCCCATGTTATCATATCCAACCTTGTATTAAATGGAACATTGTGTGACAAAAAAATAACAGGTTTGTTTGCGCTTTCAAATAATGAAAACACTTTCCCCTTTCCTTCCTCATAATCTTTCTTTATCTCTTCAAGATTACCATTCTTTTTTGCTCTGTTTGAATCTTCTTCATTTTGAGGATATTCAGGGCCGCTTGTTATTCCATGACCTATAATTTGGAAATCCTTAAAATCAACAATCTTATGATGAACATCCTCAACATTCTTTAACCCTGAAACCATTTTATTATAAACTTCTGTGTCTATATCATTTGGAGGCATAGATATTTCACGAGCATCCCAATTCCCGGGAACAGCAAAAATAGGAACGCCGAGAGAATTCAAATATTCCAGAATTTCTCTTCCATCCTTTATTGATTTCTCCACCATTTTTTTGGCTTCTTCTTTTCCGACAACATCATACCATTGCTTCTTCAGATCAGGATTTTCCATATTCTCTTTCAGTACCTGAAGGATATACTTCTTAAATCCATCCGAGCAATAATCTCCAGGTGCTATAATGGCATCGTAGTCTTTAAAGTGGATATTTGGCTTCTGTCCATGCAAGTCACCAATAATTAAGAATTTGACCATAATTAACTTATACTCCTTTATTTAAAAGCTTTATTCACTCTCTGGTATCTTCCTGGTTAACCAACCCTTCAACTTGACCAGAAATTGCAGTCCGCTCTTCGCCAAACTAAGCCACGATCTCATCCCAGAGGGGTCACGTCGACCGGGGTTCTGCGTTCCGCGGGCTGATGCAAAGCTCAGGGACGACTTTCTGGAGGTGTGAAGCGCCACCCGAAATTCGTCCCTGAAGCGAGATGTTCTGCAGCAGTTTCATTGTGATAGTCCAACATTTCAACAGCGTTCCGATGCTTTGTTCTGGTACGAGAACGCAGTGCGAAAGACTTCATCAACGTTAACCAACTCGCCAATGGTCGCGCCCGCCTTGATCCTTTCCTGAAGGAGATGCTCCGTCTGCAGAAGCCGCTGCGCCTTCTGCAGAATCTCAGCAGCCTCAACCCTTGGCACGACAACCACGCTATTGCCATCCGCGACGACGATGTCCCCTGGAGAAACTGCCACCCCGGCGCATTGGATCGAAACGTTGACGTCCCCGTAGCCCGCAATTGCGCCCACGTTGGGAACTATGCCCTTGCAGATCACGGGAAAGCGGATCTTTCTGATTTCCTCCACATCCCGGCAGGCACCATCGATGACTGCTGCGATTGCACCACGATTGAGCGCGGACATCGTCATGTTTTCGCCCCAGAATGCAGTGTTCACCGACCCATGAGAGTCGATAACCACAATGTCGCCAGGCTGGCAGACGTCAATTGCTTTAAATGCGGCTGCGAGATCAGCGGCAAGAGTCTTCACGGTGACTGCTGTGCCTACGAAGCGTATTCCATCGAAAAGCGGTCTCATGTCAGACGTCATCGCATTAAATCGACCCATGCAATCCGAGATGGCGCAGGTTATCGAGTCATGTACGAGCAGGCTCTTGAAGCCCTCAACAATGTACGCAGGAGGTCTTTCAATGGTTTCATTGATCATGGTTTTCCCCTTTCGTCAGTTTCAGCGGTGCGACTGTCGCCCTGCCGCAGAACGTTAGCGTCAGCCGCGCCGGTAACAGATGACCAAGCTAAACCTCGGTGCTTTCCGGCGTCGGCTGTAAGCGCTTGTTGGATATTACTTAAATTTCTTGTTTTTCACACAAATTGAAACAAAAGCCCTGCAACACCTTGAGTTACATGCGAAGCACCCAGGAATAGGTTTCCGGTTGTACAGCTTATATCACACAATCGCCTGAGATTTTTCTCTCATGTTTTTACGCAAACACTTTGAACTCTTATGTAAGAACAACCGATTGACGACAGCAGCCAGCAACGAGCAGCCCTGTTGCGATTTTTCGTGTCGCTGATGAAATTGAACCGACAACACGAAGCTTATATTTGCCGGGAGCCACAACCGCCTTGCAATCGCCCCTGCGGGGAACATTCTGCACTTCCCTTCCGGTAGCCTCGGCTTCACGAAACTGCAACATATTCAAGCCGGTGTGGTCTTTACTTCGATTGGGTAGAAATCGGATAAATAAGTTTCGTCCCTGGAAGAAACTCAAGTTCTTCACCCACGCCTGTAAAACTACCTGCTAGGAGCTGTAGATTCCCAAAACAAATAGGTCCCTTCCAGATCCGCTTGCCTGCGCTATCAACTTCTATCAGTCCTGCACCATTGCCCCAGTAATAGATTTCTTTCTTTCCGTTAAATCCATATTTTCCTTTGAGCGTTTCGAAATTAATAACCATCGGTTTGTCCGGAGGTACTTCGAGCAGACGAAAATTCTTAAGGGCCTTTTTTACATTTTGTTCGTGCTGACTCTTCGGATACATTTCTAGAAAGGCAACATACAGGTAGTGCATTTCTGCTTTTGTGACATCCGCGTATACTTCCGTTTCTGTTTTGCCTTTATATAGACGCGATTCCGCGAATGATTTCACATTCACCTTATAATCGTCTGTTATGGGAATTGTTTGCTCCAATTTCTTGCTTGGGTCATCTGTTATAGTGGTTGTTTGCTCCAATTTCTGGCTTGGATTGTCACAACCAAAAACAGATAAAATCAATGAAACAGCTATGGTATACATGAATATCTTGGTTTTCATATTTTAATCCTTTTTTCGCTTGTCAATATCTTCATCAATTTGCCGAAAATATTTTCCCGTCCTTAGACAGGATGGATTGTTTGCCGATCTTCCAGTTGTCAGGCATTCTTCCCTTTTGAGTCATAATAGATTACTCAACGTTTAGCATCAGTCGCGCCGGTAACTGATGACAGTTTGGAACGCGGTGCTATCCGGCGTTATTACCTTGGGATCTTTTCTAACGCCATTGCCGCTGCGTTTTTGATTTCTCTGTACCTAGCTCTAAGCATTACCTCATACAATGGCGCTACTGCCCTGGTATCTCCCAGCACCCCCAACGCGTCCGCCGCAGCCCATGTGTTTTATATCTAAGGGCCTTAATTAAGCCTTTTACATTATTCTGCCTTTTTAATTCCTCAACATTTGGTGGTCTAAATAAGCCAAAAAATGACATAACACTCCTCCCTCTCTAGGCTATGATAAAAAAAATATTCTGTACAATGTTGCGATAACCGGCGCGCAGCCAGGGACATCAGGTAAACGCCAACGCGTGTCCCCGCGCGTCCGGTTGATTGCATGGTTCGGCGATGTTTTTGTCCGATACATTGCCATAACAACATGTACCCTTACAACCCATAGAACAGGTATTTGTGATCGTTAAATCCGAACAACCACTTCAATTCTATTCGTTTGACCTCAATCGCCGTTAAAGGATATATTTTCCCGTAATCCGGATGCAACTTACTATAACCATTATCGACAAAAGGAGTTAACAATGCTACTGAGTCTTGAAAAAACGGTACTCAAAAACTTGGAATACGGATACCTCTGTTCTGAAAGCGTGATCATAAGCGCGGCAAAACACATGAATATAGACTGGGATCACCTGCCTGCAATCGCCACTGGATTAGGCGGCGGCTTCGGAGGTATGGGCAGTACCTGCGGTGCCCTGACAGGTGCGGTGCTGGCACTGGGGCTATCCCACGGACGCAACAAGCCTGACCAAGATCCTTTCGTCTGCGGAGCACTTGTCCAGAAACTCGCGGAAGGTTTCAAAGAGCGCTTTGGCAGCGTTGATTGCATCGACATCCTGGGGGTTGACATTCGCACTGAAGAAGGACGCACCCACTCGATGAACCAGGGATTACTCAACCTGCCTTGCAAGGATTGCTGCGTTTTTGTCGCGCGTTATCTTGCCGAAAACATATCCGAGTCCCGTTAGTCTATTGAAGAAGGCCGTTTCTAAATTGAAGCGGCCTTCTTCCAAGAATTTCTGAACAGATCCATGAAAACCATCAGGGCCGGAGATATCCACTTCTCGCGATGCCACAGCATGTTAACCGGTAATTCACTGGGCACCCCTTGGAGTACCAATTCGCTCAAGGTCCCTGATTCAAGTTCTTCCTTAAGCGCCACTCGGGGCAACAGCGCACAACCTCCGGGGGTTGTTTCAAGAGATTTTTTAAGCGCGGTGAGGCTACTGAAATCGATCCAGACATTCCCTGGAAAGCCTCTCTGGTTAAGGAAGCGTTCCATAACCGTACGACTTGATGAATCAGAAGAAGCACAGAGCATCAGACGCCCACTAAAGTCTGAAGCCTCAATCTCCACCGAACCAACCCCCCAATCGGCGACATTCCCAGCAAGGGCAAGTTCCTCGCTACCGATTCTCTCAATGAAGCAATTCTCAGCCGGTCTGGTCTCCCCAACCAAAAAGGCCAGGTCGAGACCTGCTTCTAAATGCCTTTGTACGTCGTGCGTCGAACTGCCTCTCAGCCGCATGCCCACTGTCGGGTAGTCCTTCCTAAACAGGGGCAACAGAGCCGGAAAACGGTAGGCTGCCAAAGTTTCAGGCATTCGGATTGTCAAAATTCCTTTTTGGTTATACTCACCTGCCGCAGCCGAAACGCTTTCCTGGGCCAACTCCAGCAACTTGATGGCAAATGGAAGGAAACGCTTACCTGCCTCGGTAAGATGTATCCCATTCTTCAGACGATCAAACAGCTTGAGTTGCATTTCTTCCTCAAGCGTCTGGACTTGAGCGGAAACTGTAGACGGAGCATAATTGAGCACTTTTGCGGCCCTGCGAAAACTCATAAGACCAGCAACTGAGGCGAATGTTTTGACATTTCTCAATTCCATATATTCAGGCTATACTCCTAACGGTTTTTGTCATGCTGAACCGCGGCGTTGGACGAAGTCAGCGCCATAAACGCGGAACTGTGCCACCCGGCTTTTTGAGTCGGCACAAGTGAATTGTTATCCATTTCTTGTTCTTGTTCTCCCACAATTTAGGCACTGTAGTCTATGCACACAAATCAGATATCCGCAAGTTGTACACTCCCAGCGGACGTTTTCATTTCTGACGAATTGTCTGATTCCAAGTTTCTCTATTTGCGTCAAATTTTCCATCATACTCATGCCATATTTTGCTCGATATCTCTTATCAAGTTTTTTCAATCGCATACAAGGGAAGGTCGTGCAGGAGTGATCACAGTATTTCGATTTTCGTTCGTTGCAGAATCGCAAAGTGCATTTCTTGCTGCATTTGGTGTTGGGAGCCAGACATCCGTCACATTTGTTCTTGTCGCGAACATATCCAATACAAAGCCGACAGTTCATTCCACATGAAGCTATGTCAGATATCTTAGTGCGTGTTGTCATGGAGTTTATTAATAATTTCTCTGCATAACGTGAAAATCACCGGTTTATCCGGTGCATTTTCTGGTTGGAAGTATGCATGGATGTCCCCCGGTTTCATGTTTGAAAATCTCTATTCTTTATCCTCATTTTTCTGTTCCAACTGCTTGATCATCCGGTCGAAGTCACTTTCAAAGAGCCGATCCTGGATGA
>JAZDOW010000032.1:0-62700 GCA_043798185.1 Pseudomonadota bacterium
TGGTGCCGGGACCAGGAATCGAACCAGGGACACACGGATTTTCAGTCCGTTGCTCTACCGACTGAGCTATCCCGGCATTTGTTTTGGAGAAGTTTATTTACCCGACTTCGAATTGAGTGTCAACACCTTTTCTCCGAGATCTTTTCGTTTCTAACCGTTGTTTTTCCAACCCACTAATCCCGACAAACAAGACAAGTCAGTTAACACGGGAGAGTCTTTTAAAGATCTTTGTGAATTGACAATCCTCCTAGGTCAAGGTCGAAATTCAAATCATCGTCCATTCCGGGTCCACTCTGCTTTGCGGGTATTTTTTCGCTGCTTTTGGTAGCCGGCTCAGCAAAATCAATATCATCAAGCGCCAAGACTGTCTCTTGAGTAGGATCTGAACCGTCAGCAAGGTCGACATCAAGGCCCCCCAGACCGAGGTCGAAATCCACATCACCCATTTCCAGGCTCTTTCCATCCTTGGGGGCAGTCTTCTTCGGCTCTTGCTTTGCAGTTTGTATTTCCTGCTTTGATGGAGGGGCAAGATCGGATAGATCGGCGAGCTCCGCGGGTAAATCCAGGGACAAGGTTTCTGTCTCGTTTTGAGTTTTGCGGGGTTCTACAACCACTACTTCCGGTTCTTCTGTATCTTCGAACTGACTCAGATCAATTTCAATTTCCCGGTCCTCCAGATCTATACTCTCTTCGGCCAGGGTCTTCCCCTCTCTTCCCTGGTCCTCAGCGTCGAAATCATCTGCTGCAGTCCCCACTTCAGTCTCGGCCACCGTTTCATCTTTTACTAGAATTTCAAGGTCCTCATCAACGAAGTCCTCGTCCGATTCAAAAGTGTCGGTGAAAGCTTCATCGACACCCGATTCTTCATCCCGCCTTTTGCTCACATGCAAAAAGTTCGGAACCTCGACATGAAATACCGTGCCGTGCAAGGTGTCCGATACGGCCTTAATATTTTTTTTGCACTTCAGACATTGTTCCAGGTGGTCGAAGGAAATGTATCCGCATTTTGGGCAACGCATGAGCTGGTACCTCTTTAGATAAACTGCGCATTAAATTCTACCCCGCTAAACGGGAAGAAAACCGTAACTCTTTCAATACCCCTTGAAGGGTTTAAGTTGCTTAAGACAGGTTGTTTTCTTTAAAAGAGATAAGACAAATCTATGTTGTATTAACAACATTGGCCCAAGGAATCAAGCCGCAAATCAAGAAATTGCAATGACTTATAAGCCTCATGGCAATTCCGAACCCTCAATCCTCTTAAAAGCTAAGTTGCACTCAAAGTGACCTGTTTTCCCAATATGTTTTCAAGTATCTCACACTTCCACCTAATAAATCAAGGGATATTCTCCAATAATGAGACTTAACCCCGTGTATCAACATTAAGTTTCTAAAATGACCAATCCATTCCTATATCGCAGGAGGGAGCCGAATGAGTAAGAGCACCAATGGAAATGATATCCACCCCACTCCGGGCAATCGCCTCAACCGCCTCAAGACTCACGCCACCCGATGCCTCTACCAAAGCACGACGGTTAATGTTTTGCACTGCCCTGGTCATCATTTCCGGGCTCATATTGTCCAGCATAATAATATCCACATCACACTCCAGACACTCCTGTACCTGCTGCAAAGTATCGGTCTCCACTTCGATACGAATAGTGTGCGGGGTCTGCTCTCGCACCCTGGCAACCGCCGCCTTGATTGAACCGCAGGCGGCAATGTGGTTATCTTTGATCAGTACGCCATCCGCCAGATTGAAGCGATGATTAGTGCCGCCTCCAACGCGAACCGCATATTTTTCCAGGACTCGAAGGCCGGGAGTGGTTTTTCTGGTGTCGGTGATGCGTACTGGATATCCTGCAACCTTAGTGACGAAGGATGCGGTGAGAGTAGCAATGCCCGACAGCCGTTGCAACAAATTAAGTGCTACCCTTTCAGCTTTGAGAAGGTCGACAACCGGGCCGCTGACCGTCAAAAGCACGGAGTTCGGCATGATGCGAGTCCCGTCCGCCACCGGATCGACCGTATCGATAGCAGGGTTCTGGACCTTAAACACTTCCGCCGCAACCCTCCCAGCCCCCGCGACGACAAAAGCTTCACGGGCCACCAGACGGGCACTGCCAATCTGGGTGTCGGGAAAAATCGACTCACTGGTGAGATCGCCGCGACCGATGTCCTCTCGGAGAAATTCACGGATCATTGACCGCAACATATTTTTATCCATCGCCGTACCCTACACCATCTGTTTAAGCCGCTCTTCAGCCTCGACTATTTTGGCAATCGTCGCATCAAGAAGGATCTTTTTTTCCTGTTCCTTGGCGACAACTTCTGTCTTGGCATTAGCCAGGAATTTTTCATTACTGAGCTTGCCATTCACCTGTGCAAGCTTGGTCTCAATCTTTTCCCGCTCCCGTCTTAATTTACCAAGCTCCCCGGCAACATCCACCAGGCCCTTGAGCGGCACAAAAATTTCCAGTTCGTTGCAGATATAGGTGGCGGCATCTGCTGGTTTTTCAATCTGCCGACCAACGGCCAGGGAACTCAGCCTGGTCATATCGCTGATAGCTGCGGTAAATGAAACAAGAAAAGCCGCCTTCTCCTGATCGTCGCAATTAATAAAAGCCTCAATCTTTGTCGAAGGATGGACCTCAGCCTCGGAACGAATATTACGGATGCCGGTAATAACCCCCATCAGCAACTCCATTTTCTCGACCGCATCCTGATTTTTCCAACCGTCTTGCTTTTCCGGAAATGGCGCCACCGCCAACATCCCTCGCTCACCCGGCAAAACCGACCAAATTTCCTCGGAGACAAAAGGAGTGATGGGATGAATCAGTTTCAGGATCGTTTCGAGAACCACAAGCAAGACACCTTTGGCCTGCTCCTTTGCCTGCAGATCGTCACTAAACAAATCGGCCTTGATCCATTCCAGGTACCAATCACAGAACTCACGCCAGATAAACTGATAAATGGCCGAGGCAACATCGTTAAAGCGGTATTCATCAAGCCCCAGCCTCACCTCATCAATAACTGCTGCGGTTCGGCTGAGAATCCATTGATGAACAAGGGGCAACTCGGCAGGCCTCTCCACTGCATTTTTTATTGATTCCGAGCAATCGGCTACATGCATCAAGGAAAAACGGGCGGCATTCCAGATTTTATTAATAAAATGGCGATAGCCTTCTATACGCTCCTCGTCAAGTTTTATTTCCCGGCCCTGGGCGGCAAAAGCAGTGAGCGTAAACCGCATCGCATCGGTGCCGTATTCTTTCATAACCACCAGAGGATCAATGACATTGCCCGTCGACTTGGACATTTTCTTGCCATATTTGTCCCGGACCAAAGCGTGCAGATAAACGTCTTTGAACGGCACCTCGTCCATAAAATGCAGCCCCATCATCATCATCCTGGCAACCCAGAAGAAGAGAATATCAAAGCTGGTAATCAATACCGAAGTTGGATAAAAAGTTGCCAATTCCCGAGTCTTCTCGGGCCAGCCCATGGTCGAAAAGGGCCACAGGGCGGAAGAAAACCAGGTGTCGAGCACATCCGTCTCCCGGACAATGGCAAGAGATCCGCATTTCGGACACGATGCCGGATCTTCCGAAGCGACGATCAGTTCGTCGCAATCACTACAGGTCCAGGCGGGGATGCGATGCCCCCACCAGATTTGCCTTGAAATACACCAGTCACGGATATTATCCATCCAGCTGTAGAAGGTGTTATACCAGGATTTCGGATAGATATTAATACGCCCATCGCGCACGGCGGCTACCGCCTTATCGGCCAGGGGTCTGACCGCCACGAACCACTGTACGGAAGTGGTCGGCTCGCTCACCGTCTTGCAGCGATAGCAATGGCCTACAGCGTGCTCATAGTCCTCGATTTTTTCAAGAAAACCCAGACGTTCAAGATCGTCGACAATCTTTTTACGACAGGCGAAGCGGTCAAGACCGCAATACTCACCGGCTGCTGCATTCATGACACCCTTGCTATCCATGACCTTCAGGTGCGGCAGGGAATGGCGCTGGCCTATCTCATAATCGTTGCGGTCATGGGATGGCGTCACCTTCAGGGCACCGGTACCAAAGTCCCGGTCCACATGGCCGTCAAGCACGACGGGAATAACCCGGTCGGTAAGCGGCAATCTGATCCCCACATTAGCCAGGTGCGCATAGCGCCCGTCCTCGGGATGCACAGCTACGCCGGTATCTCCGAGCATCGTCTCGGGCCTGGTGGTGGCAACGACCACATAACCCGAACCGTCGGCATAAGGATAGCGTATATGATAAAGCTTGCCCTTGGTTTCTTCATGCTCAACCTCATCATCGGCCAGTGCCGTCTGGCAACGTGGGCACCAATTAACTATATAGTCACCCTTATAGATGAGCCCTTCCTGGTAAAGCCGGACAAAAACCTCGCGGACGGCTTTCGACAATCCCTCGTCCATAGTGAAACGTTCGCGCTGCCAATCGCAGGAAGCGCCCAGTTTTTTCAACTGGTTGATGATCGTCCCGCCCTTCTCCTCACGCCAGCCCCAAACTCTTTCTATAAAGGCATCGCGCCCGAGGTCGTCACGGGTTTTACCTTCACTGGCAAGCTGTCTCTCAACAACGTTTTGTGTTGCAATACCGGCATGGTCGGTTCCTGGAACCCACAGGGTGTTGTGCCCGCACATGCGGTGATAACGGGTAAGAATATCTTGCAAAGTATTATTCAGGGCATGGCCGACATGCAGGACGCCGGTGACGTTAGGAGGCGGAATGACTATTGAAAATGAGGACTTTCCGGTCTCCATACCGGCAGAGAAGCACCCGGTTTCCTGCCAGCGACCAAGCCATTTTTTTTCCACTTCAGCAAACTCATATCCTTTGCTCAACAATTTTTCTTCTTTTATATTCATAGCTTGAAATTACTGCTCCTTTGCATTTACGTTTCCCCTAGTCAGGGCGCACCATTTTTGATGGTAACTGTGCGGTCCTCAGAATTCAACGATTTTCAATAACAAAGACTAAAAAAACAGAAAACCGTTAAGCATCTTTTTTTTTCCTATGCCCTTCCTTTCACCGCCGACCTTAAAAACACTTCCTTGGCAAGAAAGTTATTGATATTTTTTCTCCATTTGCATCAATGAATTGCTTGAGTTATGATTGGATATTTTGTATCAATGGTTTTCCCAACAACTCTTACGGACAGTAACTTTTTTCTTTGAGGTTTAATATGGCCAAATATCATCGCAGTAGCCCCTTTCTCGTTTCCATTGCCCTTCTTTGTTTTTCTCCTTTCCTAGCTAGTATCGCGATGGCTGAGAATACCGCCACAGGCTCCTCTTCTGGATCCGACGGAGCGGTATGGACCTGGGCCAATAAAGTCGGCACCGACAATATGATATATATCAGCCGGAACATCGGCGGGACCTGGACTACACCGGAAACGGTATCTACAAAGGGCGGCATTAACGTTGTGCCTTCGGTTACCTCGACAGATGGCGAAAACCTTTTTGCCGTCTGGTCGAATTATAGCGGTTCCCAGGCCCAGCTCCGCTACCGTCAATTAATAAACGGGTCCTGGTCGGAAGAAAACGAATACTACACCGGTCTCTCTGCCAACATGTCCGCATCCACCGCCTATGACAACTCCGGCAAACTATGGATGGTTTGGTCCGGTTACAGTGGTATCAGCGATGAGATCTACTACACTACCTGGAACGGCTCCGCATTTGAAACCGCCAAAACCATCACCTCAAACGATGTTCCCGACATCCTGCCGGTTCTCGGTATTGATACGGCAACCGGAAACCCCTGGGTGCAGTGGAAACGGTATTCGCCAACAGGCTACCAACAGTACGAATCCATATGGAACGGCTCCGAATGGACTGAGCCTGTTTTGGTCAAAGCCGAGACTGTAACCGCCCAAGGCAAGGTTTCAAGCGACAAATCTTCCCTTGTTGTGAAAAAAATCGCCACTTCGGCAAGCAATCTGAAGGGTATCACTGCGCAGAGCGAAACAACTGATGCTGAAACCAAGGAAATGGAGATTGAAATTCCATCATTCGTCACCAATCCTAAGTCTGCTTCGACCCATATACCCGGCTACGCTGTCCAATCTCTGCCGGTTCGCAGCTTGTCCACTGTTAAATAACGCATCCCTCAATCCTTCTTAGAAAATGAGCATAAAAATGACTATCACAATTGCCCATGAGATGAAACTCTTGAAAACATTTGTTTCCACGACCTGCACCGTGTTATTTTGCCTTGCTACAGCCGCCAACGCCGCTAACATCACCTGCTTCGGCGATAGCATTACCAGAGGCTATGGCAGTGATACCGGTGGCTATCCGCAAAAGCTCTCCGACCTGCTGAATGCTAACAGTAAACCTTCTTTAGTCGCCAACTCCGGTTTAGACAGTGAATCAACCTATGAAGGTGTAAGTCGAATCGATTCGGTCCTCGCCGGCTTTGCGGCCAATTTTATCCTCATCCAGGAAGGCACCAACGATATACATGATGGCTTTTCGGTGGAAACTACCCAATACAATCTTCAATCGATGATCACTAAAGCCAAGACCGCGGGTGTGACACCAATGCTCTCGACACTGACGCCCGAAACTTCTTCCGTCCCGGACACCTGGAACCCGATGATTACCGCCCTGGCCAGCAGCAATGCAATTACTTTGGTTGACAACTATGCTGCAACTGCACCCACATGGGGCTCGATATCCGGCGACAATATTCACCCGACCGATGCAGGCTACCAGATCATGGCCAACACCTGGTATGCCGCCCTTTCCGGGAGGATTAACTCTTCCGGGGCAGTCGTATCGAGCAGCAGTGGTGGCGGCGGCGGTGGATCTTGCTTTATCGCCACAGCCGCCTTCGGTTCGCCGATTGAACCGCATGTCGTTCTGCTCAAGGAATTTCGGGACAGATATCTTGAAACCCATATGCTCGGTCGGGAATTCGTAAAAAACTACTATCGTTTTTCACCACCTATAGCCGACTTCATACGAGAGCACGAATTACTGAAACTGGGAGTGCAGGTTGCTCTCTATCCGCTCATCGGCCTGAGTTATCTGATGCTGAAATTGTCCATTCCCCTGCAACTTGCTTTGGCCGGAATAATCACGCTTCTCCTCGCCGGTTCGTTTTTCATAGTGCGTAGAGGCCCCGCCACGAGAAAAATCAGCTCGTAAGTTAGGTGGTCATCTCCTCACATTTAGAGAGATAATTTCCGCTTCCACAATCATATCGTCTCCCAACATGACAATGCTCTGTTGGGAGAACGTTCTTTTGTAGCTATACCTTCATAACAACACCTCACCCAGCAAGGTGTTTCCATCCTCCCCCTTGTCGGACACAATACAAGAGTTCATTGCTTTAAAAAGCTATACAATCGGCTAAGTTGACTAGCCTGCGCTCCATGGCTCAGGCAGAAAAATGTGCCGGTAGATGGAGAGTGCATAACGATCGGTCATGCCGGCAACATAATCACAGACCTTGCGATGGGCGGTTTTTTCGTCCGGCCAGTTTTCCTTGTCGACACCATATTCCCAACGCCTTTCCTTTAAACGAACTATACCGTTTTCCAGAAAATACTTATAGAGATCGGCAATTATCCGCTGAGCCTTTATGAACTCATTATGCACTTTATAATAGGTGTACACATTGTCATAGAGGAAACTGCGGAGATTGGTGATAGCCTCAAGCATACCGGGGCTGATATGCAGATTACCGTCACTCGCAGTGAGCGTTTCTACTATAAGATCACGGACCATTGCCCCGATCCGCTTGGAATGCCGTTCACCAACCACCTGTTTGATCTTCGTCGGCAGATCCGCTTCTTTGAGGATCCCAGCCCGCAGAGCATCATCGAGGTCATGGTTGACATAGGCGATAATATCGGCCAGCCTGACCACCTGTCCCTCAAGGGTCACCGCCAGTTCCGATTTATCTTTCGGTAGAACATCAGCCCGACCCTTTGAATGTCGAACTATGCCATTGCGCACCTCAAAAGTGAGGTTGAGGCCTTTCCCATCATTTTCAAGAAAATCGACAACCCGCAGACTATGGACGTAGTGCCTGAAGCCACTTGGATGCAATTCATTGAGAGTTGCTTCCCCGGCGTGGCCAAAAGGGGTATGGCCAAGATCATGACCTAAGGCTATGGCTTCAGTAAGTGGCTCGTTAAGGCACAAGGCTGCGGCAATGGTGCGGGCAATCTGAGAGACCTCAAGGACATGGGTCAATCGGGTGCGATAGTGGTCACCTGTAGGGGCAAGAAACACCTGGGTCTTGTGTTTCAGTCTGCGAAAGGTTTTCGAATGGGTTATCCGATCACGATCCCGCTGAAATGGCAAACGGATATCGGACAGGTCTTCCTCTTCTTCAACATGGCGACCTGATGAATTTTTATTGAGTGCCGCGAAGGGTGAGAGGATTTCTTCCTCCCGTTCCTCAAGCTGCTTCTTGATCGATTTGCCAACAACCGGTAGAAAAGACATAGAGCTCTCTTGCCTCACTCCGATAAACGAGGCTTGTTTCGGTGCCCCATTGCGGAGGCAAAAACATGCAGAATTTTCTTCCATAGGACGTGGTGCCGCCATAAACAAGAGGAGGCCGACGCCCCATTGCAAGGGTCAGTAGACGTCAACACTCTTTAAACCATGCCTTGCTCCTGATTTCAATAGCTTGCCGAATATTTTTGACCTAGCAGGCTATAACTTCTGCGAAAATCAATAGTGGAAAAGAATCTTCCCACTAAGAAACCACTTAAGCATCCAAGAAACCAACGATAAAATACCCGGGAGAACTTGACAAAGGATCAAAGAGTAAGAATTACTAATAGGAAATTCGACAATGTAGATGAAAGCAGGCACCGCCTCTTTCGGATTGAAAGCCCCCACTTAAAGGACAAATCCTCCATCGGACTTTATTTACGTGACCCCTAACAACAGGCGATATCCTCAGATTTCCATTCAAAAAGGAGAAACATATGGCCAAGATCACCCTCAAAGGCAATGAAATAGCAACCATCGGCAACCTTCCTTTAGTCGGTTCCCAAGCCCCGGACTTTAGCTTGGTAAAAACCGATCTTGGCACTGCCGGTCTCAAGGATTACCTGGGTAAGACCGTGGTTCTGAATATTTTTCCCTCCATCGACACCGGAGTCTGTGCAGCATCTGCTCGCCGGTTCAACAGCGAGGCCAGCAGCCGTGCCGAAGCTGTTGTACTGTGCGTTTCAGCCGACCTGCCGTTTGCTCACAAACGTTTCTGTGAGGCTGAAGGTCTGGAAAATGTCGTGCCCGTATCTGTGTTCAGATCTGTCGATTTCGGTAAAGCTTATGGTCAAACCATCACTACTGGCGTTCTTGCCGGTCTTCTGGCTCGAGCAGTTGTAGTCATTGGCCCGGACGGCAAAGTGAAATACACCGAACAGGTTCCGGAAATAGGCCAAGAACCAAATTACCAGGCTGCCCTTGACAGCATGTAAGAAAAGCTATTGCCTGCATTCAAACAGGACCTAAGATGAAACGCTATTGTTATTGTGATAGCCCCATCGGCAAAATGTTACTTGTCGGTGGGAATGGGATCATGGAGGAGTTGCATTTCCCCAAGGGCCTGGAAACGCTTCAAATTCCTACCACATGGCAGAAGAATGAGGCATGTTTTGCAGAGGCTCTGCGTCAGCTCAAGGAATATTTTGCCGGTAGCCGTCGCGAGTTTCAGCTGCCGATCGCTCCGCATGGTACTCCTTTCCAAAAACGAGTGTGGCAAGAACTGTGCAAAATCCCCTACGGTGAAACTGCCAGTTACGGGGCGATCGCCAAAAAAATCGGTAACCCGAAGGCCTGTCGGGCAGTGGGCATGGCCAACAACAAGAATCCGATCCCAATCATCATCCCCTGTCACCGCATTATTGGCAAGGACGGTTCACTTACCGGCTTCGGTGGAGGTCTGACTGTCAAAAAGCAACTCCTTGACCTGGAGCGACAGTCACTCAATGGTTAAGGTGCAACCGGGATCTTTTTCCAGCCACCGGTGCCGGTGAACTCTCTTGCGGCAAAGCACCAGATCAGGGCCTTTTTGCCATTCAAGTACCCGGCATCCTGCTTGGCGCGTTGGAAAAGTTTTATGCGAGCCGGAGTTACCCCGGAACCACGAACCCCGAGAAGATCCACGGCGAACCCGAGTTCGGCCGAGAGGTGATCAAAGAGACCGGCACCCTTGGCGTACAGATCTTCACCGGCCTGAAAGACCAAGGTGTGGCTGTCGCCGAGGAGAATCACCGGGCTTTTCATATCACTCTCAACCTGTTTGCCGTCATCCTTGCCGGTAACCACAGAGAGTTGCAACTCTTCCTCAGGCCCTGTTGCTCCGGCCATCTGATTGAGATCGCCATGGATCGTCACCATCAGCTTCGACTTGGTGAAGTTTTTTTTCTCGGCTGTGGCGTACCACGCCTCCTTCTTTATCGCCTCCGCTGCGGCTTGAGCGAAAAGAGCAAGGCCGACACCGGAGTAATGGGTATCGGTACGGCAATAAAGCACTGCCTTATCACGATTTTCAAGAAGTTTCGGTAATAAGTCGATAACCTTAACTCCCCTGGCCGCCAACTTCCCATAAAATTCCCGGTAGAGCTCCAGTTCCTCGGTCGCAGCCGAGCCATCAATATTTGCCGCAAGTTTATCGGGATAGATCAAGGCCTTGGGCGGTACCGGCATGAGATACAAAGTTATCCCTCGCAGGGAGAGCTGTTTATTGTATGCCTCTATAGCCGGGAGTGGATCAGCGGCACTTTTATCTTTCGCCTCGGATGCCGAAGCTGCGGCATCGCCCCAGAACTTACCTGCTGCGAGATGTTGCAGATCATCTTTTAAAAACAGCCAGCCGTCAACCCCGTTGATAACGCTGCCTGCGCCAATTTTTGCAACATAATCACGGCAGATTTCCCGGAAACCGGGACTTGCTGCAAAGGCAGAAGCCGCGAAAAACACCGCCAGAAAAACTATGAGGTTAAGGCTTTTTTTCATCATGAAGTATTCCCCAATTAGGTAATTCCAATTCCACCATTTCATCGTCAAGCGGAGTTCGCCGATAGCTGCCGAATTCCCCCTCAACCTCTTCCCAAGAAGAAAGTGTCATTGAAACGGTATCGCCAGGCCGAAGAGCCGCCATCCTTGTGAGCTGATTATCGCGCATTCCCCAGCCATATACCAGGGCCTGCTCTGCTTGCAGTTTTTGGTCAAGCCCCTGAAGATCAACCAGATGCATAGTGAGAATATTATCCCGGTAGGGCACTGAACCAGGCCTTGCTGATCGAGAGATCGCCCCCACCACCCCGCTTACCTTGATCTTTTCACCGAGGGGCGAAACAAAAAATCCTGTGTTTTTATGTTCCCCTAGCTGCAAGGCAATCGACCGCCAGTCACCAAAGGCCAATTCCCGTTCGGCAAACTGCCAGATCACCAGTTTTTTACCGGCCAACCGGTCACGACCATGGGCCAGTTCTCCGGCGAGCATTTCCCTGGTAACATAGGCACCACTATCGTTTCTGGCAAGAAGGTCAAGAGGTGCCTGGAGCAAATAGCTGAGCTGCTCGGCAAACCCTGCGCCCACTCCCCAGCCAAGTCCTTCGGTCGAATAGATATTGGTGAAGGAGTCGCCGAGCAGCAGTATCTCGGCGCTCCTGTCCGGCTGCCAGAACTCATGCCGGTCGGTGAGTATCTGGCGAATTTTCACCTCCTGTCCGGCAAAAAACTGCGCTTTATCCGGCAGTGTCAACATCTTAGCGATATCACCATGCCCAATTACCGTTTGCCCCTGTACCTGCAAATCTGCCGAACCTGGCAACTGCGGCAACTCTTTGGCTATGAATCCGGCAAGCTCTCCGGCAACCGCCTGCATCGCACCGGGAAGCCAATGGGTGTCGGTGGTAAGATAGGCATCGCCATGTTGATCGACATAGCGTGCCAGCACCGGCCGTACATCAAAGAATTGCACACCGCTCTTCTGCAATGCCTGCACAAAGGGTTGCCATGATTGATTGGCTAGGGGTGGAAACAATCTCCGGTCGGAAATCTTATTGGGTTGGATGGCCGCCTTCACCGGCACCGGTACAACAATGAGGGTAATCCCCCGCGCCATCAACTGATTTTTAAATTCTATAATCGCCGCCAGTGGATCGGGTTGGATGGGCTTTTCCCAGAGTTTATGCGCTTTTCCCCGTGTCCGCAACTGATCGGGATACAGAAACGGCGGGCCGGTGAGGTAGTCCAGGTCCTGGGCAAAGTGCAACCAGTCGTTACGGCCAGGGATCGCCTTCTCATTGCCCTTGCCGAAAAAACGCAGGAGAACGTATTGCAGAGGTGGCAGGAAGACTTTGCGCAACAGACTACCCTCTTCAAGGGTGTTTTCCAGCCGATTGATACTCTCCATAATGGTGTTGTTTCTTCGGTCAATGCGAGCAAAGACCGATTCTCCCGGTCGACTCGATCCTCCGCTTTGCAAAGCGATAGACACGGTTGAACCATGCAACCGATCAAAAATAAATTGACCAATGGGCACCAAATAGATGGCCGCCAGGAAAGAAATGGAGAGCACCACCGCCAGCAACCGACTGATTGTCGTTGTGCCGATTTCCGCCCAGGCTATCGCCTCTCTACTTGGTTTCTTCCCGGTCATAAATCTAAAAATTGAAATAGATAAAAGGGTTGTAGGACTGCATACTCAGAACCGCCACCCCACATATAAACACTCCAATAACCACGACAACCTTGATCGGCCCCATCTGCCTTGTGAAGTCCCAGGTCTGGGGTGCCAGCCAAACTACTGCCGAAGCAACGGTCATGGCCAAGAGGGAATAAGGAGTATACAGAAGGCCGTCAAGAAGCAATGAGGTATCTGGAACTGGCACCAAACCAAACATCGAGCCAAGATAGTCAAGAGCCCCACCTAAGGTCGTGGCCCGAAAAAACACCCAGGCAATAAGGACCAGGATAAAGGTGACGGCAATGCGCAAGCTACGCGGCAATATGGCATAAAACGGTTTTTTACCAAGCAATCTCTCACTTCCCAATAAAATGCCATGCATCGCCCCCCAGATTACGAAATTCCACGAGGCCCCATGCCACAATCCGCCAAGCAGCATGACGATGGCCATGTTCACCGCCGTACGGGTCGGCCCCTTACGATTGCCGCCGAGGGGAATATACAAATATTCACGCAGCCAGGTGGAAAGGGAGATATGCCAGCGCTGCCAGAATTCAGTGATCGAGGCCGAACGATAGGGAGCGTCAAAGTTTTTGGCAAAAACGAAGCCGAACATCAAGCCAAGACCGATGGCCATATCTGAATAGCCGCTGAAATCAAAATAGATCTGAAAACCATAGGCCCCAATGCCGAACCAGCTGTCTAGCCAGTGCAGGGAACCAGCAGCAAAGGCGGTATCGGCGATCTTGCCGCAAGAATTGGCGAGCAAAACCTTTTTGGCCATCCCAAGGCTGAAAAAGGCCACCCCTCGGGCAAATTTTTCAAAGGAATGGACACGGTTTGCCAACTGGTCGGCGACTTCCTGAAAGCGAATGATCGGTCCGGCGACAAGCTGGGGGAACATTGCCACGAAGCAGGCAAAGTCCAGGAAATTGCGAATACATACGGCCTCGCCACGATAAACATCAATGGCGTAACTCATCGACTGGAATGTATAAAAGCTGATACCGAGCGGCAGGAGAAAGTTCAGTACCGGAACAGGGTTAAAGCCGGTTATGCCGAGAAAAGCAAAGAGCTGATTATAACTCTCCATGGCAAAACCGGTATACTTGAAGAAACCGAGCAAGGATAAATTGCTGATAATAGATAACAGCAACCCTGCCTTCCTTCGCCTATGGTTATCCACCGGGGCAAGGCCGATAACCAGACCGCCGCAAAAATCGATCAGGGTGGAGAGAAACATCAGGAGAGTGAAAAGCGGATTTGACCAGCCATAAAAGATGTAGCTGATGCCCGTCATGAGGACATTCTTCCCCCTCTTAGGCATGCAATAATATGCAATCAGGCTAAGTGGCAGAAAATAAAAAAGAAATATATGGGAAGAAAAAACCATGCGTGGCAGTATTCCAAAGTAATATCACTGTGTCTGCAACGTCAGGCCGCAAACGGCCCCTAGCCTAAACTTTTTCAAGAACTCCTTCAAGAAATTTTTAAAGTGAGGTTATTGCTTGCGCGTGACGCGTGCCAGGCAGCGACCGCGTTCGGATAAATCTCGTGGACAGGGGCCGCTCGGAAGAGGCCAGGCCTTGCGAAACTCGTCGCAGCTACGGCACAGCCGCCAAGGTGGATCGGCGGCATAGCGCCACTTCAATCGGGCAATTTCCAGAGGCTCGTCTCGCATGACGTTGCCGATGCGGGTTTCGCCGCAGAGGTCGTGGCAGCAGGCCAATACCTCGCCATTCCAGGTGATAAAGCCATGAATGGCGAGAAGACCACAGGAAACGGACGCTGCTTGTCTAGCCAGGAGCAGTTGCCGGTCGGTAAGAAAACCTCCGCGGGAATGGCAGGGAAAAACCCGACTGCGAACGCTGCGCCCCTTCCAAAACCGGCGATACGTGGCCGGTGACTCCGGGGAATTTGGCGTCTCCAGTCCGACACAGACCAGCGGCGCCACGTCAAGACGCCGCAGTTCCATCACCCTATCAAGCGCCTGATGGAAACCCATGTTCGGACAAAGGACCGAGAAATACCCGGGATCAACAGAGGGAAACGACACCTCCAGATGCGAGGGCGGGTGCTCCTGCAACATCTGCAGAGTCTCCATGGTGAGTACGGACGGGTGCAGCACCAAGCCGGCCGGCAGACCGACTGCGCGCACCCGGTCAACACAGTCCCGCCACTTGGGGTGAAACAGCGGATTGCCGAAACCGGAAAAGGTGACACGACTGGCGAAACGCTCAGCCAGAGACAACACTCGGGCAAAGACCTCCTCGGACATCATCCCCTGCGGTCGTGTCAAGCGGTGGCGCGGACACATGGCGCAGTTCTCGGTGCAACGGTTGGTCAATTCAACATCGACACTGAAGAAGGTCCACTCACAGTCCACGGCGCGCCTCCTTGACAGCCTCCAGCCAGCCATACCCGAAATCCGCATCGGGTTCGAGATAATGCCCCTCGCTCCACTCGTTCCACGAAGCGAGATGGCAACAGGGTGCCTGGTGCACTTTCGCCCACAGCAAGGCTCTTCGCAACGCCTTGTGAAATGCCGCAGGATTACTGCCGGTGACTATCGGCCACCACGGGTAACGACGCGGCTTCTCCCTGCCAAACTGACTTCCCCGGGGCGTGGCATCCCAGCCCGGCGACACCGACGGGCAATAGGGCAGACCACACTGTCTGGCATACTCCGGCCAGCATTCGGCCTTGCTTGCCGTCGCCAGGGTATAATCCTGCAACCACGGCCCTTTCCAGTCCGGTAAGAGCACATAATGAGTGACCGAGTCAAAGCCGAGATGCCTGAGCATCGACCGATGCTCGGCAATGGGGTCGATGGCGGCGAGATGCAGTGTTCCCAGCCCGTTTGCCCTCAGCCAGTCGCGGGCCAGGGCGATAGCCTGTCTGGCCGTTTCCAGGCCGAGCTGACGTAGGAAGAAGGTGGTGTCGAAGATGCTGAGATAGGCAGCGTCGTCAACACGGAGATAGTTGGGGTGGGAGAAATAACGTTCGCCAATCAGGTGAATAAAAGCGAGAAAGTCCTCTGGGTCGGTATAGACCAAGCGCTGCGCATCGATCACCGCCGCGTCTTTATCCTTCACCGGCATAACCCGGCGCGGCATACGGTTGGCCCACATCAGGGCGAAGCGAAACGACGAAGACTGAAGCGCCGGCAAAAAGCCCCGATCCAATGCCGCATGCAGAAGTTGCTTGCCACGGGACCAGTAGAAGGCGAAGGTGAAAAAATCGATGCCGTGTTCCTCGGCGGCGGCGATCTTTTTGGCAAACACCGCCGGCATAGACTCATCCTCACAGCCCCATACCGGGACAAGTGGCTGACGATGGCCGGGAAAACGAGGCCGCATGGTGTCAAGCAGTTGCCACTCGCTCCATCCTTTCGGAAAGCCGGCGTCACGCACCGGACAATGGTGCCAACCCGGATAATAATAGGCACCAAGCATCACCGATCGACCTCTCGCTTCTCATGCCGATCGCGACGTGCCTTGTCGATCGGCAACGGCGCCGTCCAGGTCAGTAAGGCGTCATTATCACCGGTTCCGACATTCATTGCACACTCAAGACATCGCCCTGTTGCATGAGAAATCGATGACGCTTCATCCTGAGAATGGCAGATTATTCCTGTTTCCGGACTAGAGATTTTGCTCACTCTCCCAAGGGCAGCTTGATGATAAAGGTCGTTCCCCGGCCTTGTTCACTTTCAAAAGACAGTGAACCCTGATGTCTGTCAACCACTACCCGGCGGGCTATCGCCAATCCCTGCCCAGTGCCCTTCCCCCTCTCCTTGGTAGTAAAAAAAGGTTCGAAAACGCGATCCTGAATTTCCCTGGGAATTCCTCCTCCGGTGTCCTGAATGCGAATTTCCACACCGTTACCTTCTCGGGTGGATCGTAAAGTAATTTTTCCCAGTTGAGCATTGCCGCCATGTGCAGAAGCCTCAATGGCATGAGCCCCGTTGACAATGATGTTGAGAAAGACCTGACTGATTTCTGAGGCATAACAGGGTACAAGAGGCAAATCCGCCGCCAGATAGCTCTCCAACTCTGCGACATATTTCCATTCATTCCGACAGATCGTCGTGGTTGTCTGAAGGATAGCATTGATGTTCACCGGTGATTTTTCCTCATCCCCGGGATGGGAAAAATCTTTCATAGCACGAATAATCTTTTCGACTCGGCCCACCCCTTCAAGGCTCTGTTCTATTGTACGGGGAAGTTCCTCGGCAAGAAAGTCGATATCTGCGCTGTCGCGGGTTTCCGCCAAATGCCGTATCATCTCTTCCGGGATGGACCTTTCCTCGGCCAGCTTCCGCCAACACTCTTCATAGGTTTCTAAAAGACGATCGTATCCACCCAGGGATTCCTTAAGAAAACGTATATTATCACCTACGTACTGAATAGGACTGTTCAGCTCATGGGCGACTCCCGCTGCCAGCTGACCGACCGCCTCAAGCTTCTGTGCCCGCTGGAGGTCCCTTTCGAGAAGTTTTTTTTCCGTGATGTCTTCGTAGAGGGTAACCCCGGCATAGACAATCCCGTGCTGATCCAAGACCGGGGAGGTTACTATTCGAAATTCACGTTCACCCTGCACAGTTGCAATACTCCGTTCGGTTTCGCCGATACTGCCTGTTCGGAAAATGGCCAGGATCGGACACCCGTGACAATAGTCATTGTCTTCCGAACACTTGGTGGCAAGGCTGCATGGAATTTCTTTTCCGGGGCGGATTTCCGGGAACCATTGATGCATCTTCCGGTTAAACTCGATTACCGTCATGTTCGTATCAAACATCACCACACCGACACTGAGATTGTTCATGATGGCGCTGGTTTTCTCGATCTGGACGGATATTTTTTTCTCCAGCTCTATTTTATGAGCTTGCATATGGCGATCCAAACGCAAATGCTCCAAAGCATTATTAACCGCTATCAAAACCTCATTTTTGGTTACCGGTTTTATGATATAGCCGTACACCCCGACTTGAATAATCTCATTGGACACCTCTGGAGAACCATATCCGGAAATCATGATTCGTCCCATTTCCGGATACCATTCCTTGGCATAGCGAATAAGCTCCAACCCGGACTCTCCCGGCATCATGAGATCACTCAGAAGAAGATCAAAATGGTTGGTAGTCAGTACCTGCTTGGCCGCTTGAACGCTGTCTGCACCATGGCATTCATAGTCGGCCTCTATAAGAAACCGATTCAGGAGTTTTCGTATCGCCGTTTCGTCGTCAACAATAAGAATAGTTGCTTTCGTCACCTTTCTCTCTCCCATTGATATCCTGCATTTTTGCAGCAAAAAGCACTCTTGGGGTAAATGATATCCTTCCCGGCAGGGGCTGGGCTGTGGTTCTACAGTGTTATGCTATCGCTTCAAAACGGTTTTAGCAAATTTTTTTGTGCCGATTCCTATCACACACATATGTGTGAACCTCTATAGTAACTTTCCCCTACAACAGAAAACATCACGCTAGCCCATCGGTCAGGATCGGTAGGTTTCGACTCCCTAACGCAAACATAACAGTGGCCGATGGAATTCAATTCTTCATGAACGTCTATCGTATTGATTAGAGACAAGCTAAGGCTCTGGTGTTAAAAGAATCTCAGTACTCCGAAGACATTAGAAAAGTCGTCAGTCCAGGTTTTAAATTCCGAATTAAACTCAAGTTTACCCCATCTGCCCGGTTCCGTAATAGTTTCCGGCAAGGCAGTTTCTTTGGCAATAAGCACAACCTGACTGTGGCTGAAAAGACCGGAAATGCCGTTCGCTACTTCGGCAGGCCGTTCTACGTTATTTTTTGATGCATAGTACACCGCATACCCTTTCGGAAGGTGAATACCCTGCAGAACCTTGTATAGATCAAGATACCTGTTGCTGAGATGAAAGATCAGCACGCCATCGTCCTTGATTTTGCGTAAATAGAGCGCTACCGCTTCGGTGGTAAGGAGATGAACGGGAATAGCGTCGCTTGAAAATGCGTCTATAAGAAGAATGTCAAAGAACGAGTCCTTTGCTTTTTTCAGCTGCAGGCGTGCATCGCCGACGATTATTTCAACATTCCCCTTGGCCTCACTCACATAGGTAAATAAGGCCCTGTTTTGCGCCATGGCCACCACCTCCGGGTCAATTTCATAATAGCTGACCGTGTCGCCGACTTGCGCATAGGCGCTCATAGCTCCTGCTCCTAAACCGACAAACCCCAGGTGCAGTGGGCGATTCAGGTAGGCTTGCATGGAGGTGACGGCATGGCCGATATTGGCCTGGCGATGGAAATACATGAGCGGTTTTTGATTTTCAGCAAGATCTGGACCGAATTTCTGCAAGTTGTGCCTGGTGCTTCCGTGGATAAACAGATGATAGGGCACATCATTGATATCCAGTTTCAGTTTTACTTTAAGCGCCCCATAGAAGGAGCGGGCCAACAATATATTCGAATGTGTCTGGGTCAGAAGAAGGATATTGCCAACCACTCCGAGGACAATAACAAGTATTGCCATGTGAAGGGGCATTATCCCTGGCTTATAATAGGCGCACACAGAGGTTGTTATAATTACTCCAAGTGAACACCAAATAAAGGTTTGCTGGACCTGCACTGTGATCGGGCGGCCCATGATCATGTCGACCAGGAGGAAGATAAGTAATAATACACCAAAAGCACTCATCATCGCCAGAATACCTGGCGTATTGAGAGCTCCTTGTCGATCTCGATCTGGTTTTGCCAACAACACCCGGAAGGAGATCAAAATTATCGTAACAACTATGACATAATATTCATATACCTGGTTGAAAATTATGGGAGCCACCAAAGCATTGAAGAAACCGCCCAGCATACCGCCGATGGACATCCACAGATAAAATTCGGTTAAGTACCGGGTTGCAGGCTTGCTGCTGCTCAGGTACCCATGAAACAACCAGGCCGACAGGAAAAACAGGATGAGATTCAAAATCACGACAACGAGGGCGGTCGAAATGGTTTTATCATACCCCGCAAACCTCATAAAAATCAGAGCTGAGCTGCTAATGATTATACTGGCAGCGAGCCATCTAGGAGGAAGGATGTGCTGATAACGCGAGAATACGATCACGAATGACAACAAATACAGGGCAAGAGGCACAATCCAAAACATCGCCACAGGAGTAATGTCAGTGGTGACATGGCTGGTCATCCCCAGCATCATGCTGGAAGGAATAAAGGCCAAAAAAACCCAAGAGAGGCGGCGGCTTGCCGAAATCTCTCCGTTGTGTGTTCGTGGCGGATCATGGGGCAAGAGTGAGAGCTCTTGGCCTGTAAACATTTTTTGCATCGTGACTAAGCCTGTGGCAAGAAACAATGCCTGCAATAGATAATATCCGGTTTGCCAGCAGCTTGTTTGTAATTGCACGCCCAGAGAAGGTTCAATAATTGTCGGAAAACCAAGCAGTGCCAACATGCTGCCCAAGTTACTTGCGGCAAACAGAAAATACGGATTGTCACGATATGTATGTCGCGTACGGGAAAACCAGCGCTGCAGCATCGGCGCCGTAGAAGAAATCATGAAGAAGGAAGGCCCAACGGTAAAAACCGCCAAGGACAACACCCAAAAGGTGGGAGATCCTTCCGGGACCACGGAACGAGCGTAATCAACATAAAAAGGTAGCGAGGTGCCGGCAATGCCGAGGAGCAAACAGTGAAGCAAAACCTGTGTGGTAATTTTCAAAATTTTGCTGCTGAAGTGCGCATAAATATATCCTGCAAGCAAGGTTATCTGAAAAAACAACATGCTTGTTGTCCATACCGCCGATGAACCGCCGAGAATTGGCAAGATCATTTTTGCAAATAGAGGTTGTGCCCAAAACACCAAAAATGCCGAGAGCAAAATGGTACTGGTAAACAAGGCACTTTGGAGGAAATCAGACATCGATGATATATCCACTTTGAGCTTCACTTTTCTCATTATTTGCTTTAAATTTAGAATTGTGGTCTAAAAAGTTCCTCTTACAGCCATAAGCTTCTTGGCAACGTAGGCCATTAATGACATCATAACCGATCAATTTCCTATACATCTTGAGAAATTGTTGCTTACGGAGGAGGCTAGACAGGAGCCATTGCAAATTGCTTGAACGGGTATTTCACTTTCTTTCATCGTTTTGCCGTGCACACGCCATAATACCCCACAATACCCGACAGTACCGTATTTGGTATGACGACGATATAAATCACGCTAAGCTCGATTCTGCAAGGCTTGCATTCAGTATTGCTTCTGAGTTCAGAGTGTTGGGCAACCTCTGGTCGCGTCAACGTCCGGAAACTCGAGGGAGTTGGCCAAGCCCTCGATACCATGGCAATACAACTTTCGGAAAATATCGCTGAACAACAGTGGACAAAAAAAGCTGGCTGACCTCTTCATCCCACAGAATTTGCATGCTGGGAGTAATCCTCGGGCATACGGAAATAGCTCTCGACAAGATAGACCCTTCTCTTTCATACTCTGCCGACATCCTGGAAATTCGCAAGGCAGCTGAACGTTCCGCCGACCTTACGCGACAATAAGCGATGATGGCAGCGGAATGGACAAACACACCCTTACTGTATTCTTAAAAACGGTGCAGTATTCATCCTAAAGCCATTCTCAAAAAAAGAATTGTCACTCACTTTGCATAAACTGTTGGATTAAAAAATGAGGCATCGGTCGAACAGCAAATTCTAAAAGCATCCTATGGATACTAAGGGTTTTATCAAGAGCAGGCAATTGGTAAACCCAGCCCCCTCGATGCCGTCCACTTTCTCCGTCTCCCCTTCGATCCCATTTTCCCCTTGTCTATGAATACGGTTGTTGGTAAAAAAGGGCATTTGTACATTTCCTTCTGCGGAACACCTCCATGCATCTTTTTACCATCCTGGGAATCGCTGTGGCCTTGGCCATGGACGCCTTCGCTGTGGCCATTGCCACCGGAGTCAGCCTCAAACAGGTCAGTTTTCGGCAATCCTTTAGATTGTCCTGGCATTTCGGACTGTTTCAGGCCCTCATGCCGATCGTCGGCTGGAGGGTAGGAACCTCGGTACAAAGCTTCATGGAAGCATATGCTCACTGGGTTGCTTTTGCACTCCTGGCTCTCGTCGGAAGCAATATGTTGAAGGAGGCCATACTGACCGATGAAGACGAAAATGGGGCGAAACCCACGAAGGATTCCACCAAAGGCATGACCCTTGTCATGCTTTCGGTTGCGACAAGCATTGACGCCCTGGCAGTCGGCCTGTCAATGTCCATGCTGCGTGTGTCAATCGTCACTCCGGCAATTGTTATCGGCATCGTTGCCGGACTATTCACCATCGCCGGCCTTCATCTCGGACAACGGGTTGCCCGCCTCACCTGGCTGAGCACCTGGGCGGAGATACTCGGCGGTCTTGTGCTTTGGCTTATCGGTCTAAATATCCTGCGCGAACATGGTGTGTTTCTTACTTTCTTTTAATGCCTTGACTGTCGCTTTACACCCTTTCCGGTAGAGCGTATTATCATAGCCATCATCTCTCTGATATTTTTTCGGCTTAATTGTTTTACAGGCAACCCAATCCCACCATATGAACAGATTGAATAAGCGATTTCTCCCGACTCCACAGCGAAACTGCCAATATACATTTTTCTTTTGTCCGACCTTGCTATTTCTTTCTGCTATCGCGAAGTTACAGCCGAATATTGCCAATTGTTTTCTTGAATTTCTACGGGATATTTGCTACAATTACATGTTTTATACGCGAATATTGTTTAATCAGGAGGATTGAAACTATGCCGGCAGGACGTCCACCAAAATTTGATGAACCGAGTATCCCCGTCACTGTAACCCTTCCCACTCGTATCCTCGGCCATCTTGGAAAAATCGACAGCGATCGAGGCAAGGCCATAGTCAAGTGTGTTGAAGGTATTGCCGCTGCTTGCTTGGATAAAGATAAAAGAGTCGAAATAATACATGTTTCTGAAAATGCCGGCATGATTGTAACTAGTCGTAGCCAATGCTTGGAAGGTATCCCCTGGCTGCGCATGGTTGAGATTGCTCCAGGGCGTTTCTTGTTATCAATTCCATCCGGCACCAGTATAACTTCACTGGAAGTGGCCATCTTGGATCTGATTGAATATGAGGCCGCTGAAGATGACTACGAGCAAGGTTTACTTGAGGAACTTCGTCAATGCATTTCACACTACCGACGACGGGAAATAGTAAGCAAACGAGAAATCCTTTTTATTGATATTGAGAATCTGAAAAACAATCTCCGAAATTGGATTTTACTCATTCCCCTGCACATTGGAATTGAGTGTTTCAACTTTATTTCCGATTATAGCTGCGAGGAAATGATGCTGCTGCAAACTTTTTGCTAGGGTGACAATCATGTTTTTCCCCAAGCGTAGAAATATAAAAAGTTCTTTGTCATTTTTGTTTTTATGTAACCTTCAATGAAATCTACCACTATGAAATGCCTCTTTGTTTACAAGACAGCCTCCCTCGACATCACCGATCCAATGGGCATCATGTGCCTGATTGCCAATTAAAAAAAAACACGGACACTAAGCCGATCTCTTCTTGACCAACCTGGAAAAGAATCTTTTCCGATCAGTATGCGAATATCAGCCCGATGTCATCGGTTTTTCCCTTACCAGCGGTTCTGAAACCTACTATCTGGAGTTGATTAAACGTCTTAGACAACATGTTCAATTCATTGCCATTCTCGGTGGACCGCATCCCACCTTTTTCCCAGAAATCGTCGAAGAAGAAGGGGTCGACATCATCTGCCGCGGCGAAGGCGACGAAGCCTTGGTCGAATTTCTTGATCGGCTGCAGGAGGACCGGGACTATTCGGACATAAAGAACTTCTGGGTGAAAAAAGACGGCCGGATCCACCGCAATCTCATGCGACCGTTAATTGAGGATCTCGACAGCCTGCCTTTTCCCGATCGCGCCTCGTTTCTCAAATACTACGCCTATAAATACAGCAGCGTCAAACATTTCCTGGCAAGCAGGGGCTGCCCCTATGATTGCACCTATTGTTTCAATCATATGCTTAAAAAGCTCTATCGTGAAGAAACAGGTGGAGAGCAGTATTGTCGCATCCGCAGTGTCGATAATGTCGTCCGCGAGTTGGAAGAAGTACGCGCCAGTTTTCCCCTCAATATTGTCTATTTTCATGACGATCTTTTCATCATGAACAGGGCATGGCTGAAGGAATTCTCGGCAGAATACAAAAAACGCATTGGTCTGCCCTTGATTTGTTTTGTCCGGGCCAATCTCATTGATGAGGAGATAGTACAATGCCTGAAAGAGGCAAACTGTATAACCATCGCCATGGGTGTGGAAAGCGGCAATGAACACCTGCGTAACACCCTGTTGAAGCGCAATATGTCCAACGAACAGATCATAGGTGCCGCAAAGTTGTTCCACAAATACGGCATTTCGATAATGACCCAGAATATGGTGGGTCTGCCTGAGGAAACTATTGACAATGCCTATGAGACGATAGATGTCAACACTGAAGTAAAGCCTGCCTATGCCTGGGTGTCAATTTTCCAGCCATATCCACGGACTGAGATGCATGCCCTTTGCATTGAAAAGGGCTATCTCGATCCCAATCACGTGCAACACGCCTCGTATCAGGTAGAATCGCCCATCAATAAAGGTATGACCAAACGAGAATTCGAAAATCTGCACAAGTTTTTCGCCCTTGCCATTGAGTTTCCAATGGTTCGCAGGTTTTCTCGCCGGATGATCAGGTGGCCGAACAACTTTGTTTTTAATAGTGTTTATCGGATATTTAAGGGCTATACCCACATCTTTCGATTGAAAATGAGCAGTGGGGAAATCGGTTTTCTCCGCTATCTCTGGGACTTGCTTGGCTATAAAATCCGTCGTAAAATGGGAAAAACTTATTGATTGAGAATCGCTGGGGAAGGTATCTGCTCTTATTTTGCCACAACCTGCGGCAATCTATAGTACATCTCTAACTCAGGTTCAAAAACGTCCATCATCTGCCGTTCACCTTCCAGTTGCGGATTGTCGGACATTTTCTCCAGGACAAGCTGCTCCAATTGGGCAGGCGTCTGGTAGGATTTAATGATATTCCTGTCAAGTATCGCCCACTCGGCAACCAGGATCCGTTTTTGCCTGTATTCTCCCTGAATCACTTTTTTAACCGAATAGGTGTTGACAACAAGAGCCCGGCGATAGGCGCCTATGGCATCAGGCGCGGGGATTTCCGACGTCTCTTGGACTGCCCCTTCAATGACGAGGATATCGGCTGGTTTTGTCTTGTCTACCCGTGCATGAGCCAGACGCGAGTTGGCGGTGATTTCCGCTTGCTTGAGTTCTTTGTTATATACGGCAACGCCGGATAGCACCGCCTGGAGAGATCCGGTCCTATCGCCCAAGCGGAATGTATCTAAAGCCATTCCGGCAAGGTTGATATTCATCTCTTTTTTCCCGGCACTCAGGCCGTCGATAAATATTTCCAAATATTTACCATCAAAATTTGCCACCAGATGCTGCGCTCTTCCAGTCGTAAAAAGCCCGGACCACAAGGCCTTTGACGTACTGGCCGCCGAATGAACCACAAGGTCTTCACCTTCAAGAACTAGCTGCAGCTGTTCCTTTCCGCCACCGGCGAAGGAGAGGATCGTGCCTTGCCTGCCGGACTCCAGGGTAAGGATAAACTCAACACTTCCCTGGCCACTCCTGGCCAATGCCGCCCCAATATTTTTCCCTGCCTCGGCGGTTTCAGCAAAACCACCGGTGGTTGCCAACTGCAGTTGCCGGGTATATAAGGCACGGCCGCGCAATACTAAATTGCATTGTGAAAAACCCACCGGACTCTTTTCGTCCAGCTGGTTTGCAGCCTTCATATTTTCCCAGACGAAGGCCAGATTTTCCCTTACCCTGGGCCAGCTCTCCTTCTCCACCCGAACGGTGGGTTTTCCTGACTTTACAGTGAGATCAGCCTTGTCGCCATCCTCGATCCACAGATCCGGAAAAAAGTCGGCTCGGCCATTTTCCGTAGCCTTGAGCCAGTCCTCGACACTCTGTGCTTTTTCATCAAACCGACCGATATAGACCTCCACCTTTTCACCGCCACCCCGAATTCTATTGCCACCTTCACCCTTCTCATAGGGGCCGGTCATGACGAAATAACGGGGATGGTTACTCCAACGCGGATGATACACCTCAAAGCCGTCGATACCCGGTGCACTGTTAATGTTAACCGCCCATTCTTTTCCATTGACGATGTCATGGACCTGGATATTGCGATGAAAACCGTCGAAGATCCACAGCAGCTTGGAATTGTCCGGACTGAGACTGGTCCAGCATCCATTGCCTAAACGATGCCAGCTCTTTTTTCTGGTCAACAATACCCCTCCGTCCGGCCAAGGGAAAAGTCCGCTTAACACACGACCATCACGGGAAAGTTGGATATTATCCCAAGCCATATTGGTCTTGTCCCAGATCAGCTCCTTTTTCTTCGGTTGTTCAAGCTGAAAACGATAAAGTGGCTGGGAGGTCCCGTACTCATTCTCAGGCTGCTGGCCGGTAAAACAATAGATCCAGGTTTTTGTTCGGCGCAGGAATAAAGTGGGTTTGGGATCCTCCCAAACTGCAACAGCAACGCCCTCTCCAAGTTCATGCACTGCACCGGAATCCCAATCAAGAAGATACATCTGCCTGGTCAAACGATTGCTGAATACCACCTGCTGCCCATCGGGGGTGATCATCGGCCGAAAATAATTGCTGGTTTTCGGCAGCAACGGTCGCTCCCCTCGACCATCCGTTGAATCATAGCCAAAGAGCATGAGGTTCTGCCCATGCGCTAAAGTATCAGCGCCGTCGCCTTGGTCCTGCAACCATACCAACCGAGTATGCTTACCGGTCCATGCTCCAATCCGGTCGCCATTGGCACCAAGACCTGCGCTCGGATTCGATATATACAGGACGAGTACCAAAAAAATCGCCCACATTCCCTTTTTATACCGCAAGGGCATAAGTTTCGTATGAGCAGACCAGCTGCTCAACTCAGCTTTAATCTGCATCAGCTATCACCCCATTGCTGTTGTTTTGCTCCCCGCGAATGCGAAGAATCCGCGCTGGAACACCAGCCAACACCGCATAATCCGGGGCATCTTTTGTGACAACCGACCCTGCCCCGACTATCACTCCTTTGCCGAGTTTCACCCCATCGAGGATTACCGCGCCGGCACCGATCCAGCTGTTTTCACCAATAACAAGCTCGCCTAGAGAATAGACCCCCTGGTCCATGATCGGCGCCTCAAGCTGATCGTTATTATAACGCCCACCACCAATGTAGCAGTTACCGGCAATGATCGTCGAAGCACCGATGGTTATGCCGGAAACTGAGGCAAAGACACAATTAAAACCGACATCGACACGCTCCATTAATTCGATAGGGCCGTTTTTCCCCAGGACAATACAATTCCGTGACAAAACAACTCCATCGCCAAGCTTCACTCCGGCAGCACCGCTGCCACTGGCGTCGAGAAAGGCGAAATCGTCGATCGCCACATTGGCACCGAAGCTCATACGCCCCGGATGCCGAATCACCAGGCCGCGTCCGAGAATAAGGCCAGGACCGACTGACCGGAAAAGGTATTTTGCCACGGTCTTACGGAGCACATACCCAAGAGCCCCACCGAGGTTGGCGAATATCAGAGTAAAACATTCATACACACAGAGACGGAAGAAAGTGAGATCGCCGGTCGCCTTATTTTTATATTTGGCAAAAGCCGAGTCACCTCCGCTATAGAGTTGCTCGGCAAGCGGAACTTTTGTAATTTTTATTGCGTTATCTGTCATTTTTCACTGTAGATTTTTTATATTGCTATGAGTAATTTGACATCAGATTACTCGGGGAATTCGCATCAAGGCCTCGAAGATGAAACTATACATTGCCAGGAGAAACATCGGGGTAACGGCAAAAATCAGCAACCGCCGATTTATCACTTCGTAATTCCATCCATAAAGAACGCCGAATAGCGGTAAGATGGGGAGAAGGTAGCGCCCCTGAGGCTGAAAATCTATCGTCCAGGAGTGGTAGAGGGACGCCCCGAGCAATCCCACGGATAAGCCCAAGGCGGCAATCGCCAGTCCGCTTCCGAGGAGTCCCCCTCCTCGGAAGATGGCCGCTAAAACAGCCGCTAGCAGTAAAATACCGAACCAGCGCACAAGATCATAGTATATCTGTGACCCCTTAATCGTGAAATAGCCGAATACCCCAAAACTGCTGCGGAACGACTGCTCAAAATAATGATCAATAACGACCAGTTCCTTTATGGTTGCACCGCGCGCCTTGCGCAACAGGGTAACATTTTTTTTCTGCAGTTCTGTACTCGGTTTGTACATGGGAAGCGCCACCTTGTCGGCCATTCGGTCGATTTTATCTTGGCGGTCAAAACCGTTTATCAGATAATCACCACTCACTCGCACACCGCAGATACTTAATCCGACGCAAGTAATCAATACCAGGCGAAGGATGGCAGCTTTTTTTTCCCAGAAGAATTCCTCGGTAAGAAACAATTTCACCAAGAGCACGATGTAAAAGAAGACTGCAAATGGAAGAAAATTATTCTTCAATAAGAAAATAATGCCAAGCAGAAGACTGAGCGCTACGAAACCGAGAATCCGGGCAACCCAACCGTCACCCTTGAGATAGCGATGAAGAAGGCTGCGGGGATTTATCACTTCGCAGCCTGCGAGAAAAATAACAAATAGAGAAAAGGCATCAGATCCGCAGTAGCTAAAGGTGTACCAGATCTGTGACGAGACAAGAAAGGGCAACGCCACCATCCGGGCGTATCGGTTGCGTATCGTATATAAAACAATAAGCCCAAACAAACAGACATTAAACAACCTCAATCCAAGATAATCCGGGATGTTGAAGATCTGAATAAAATTGTAGACCTTGCCGGCAATCAGATAATAAATCTCGCCATTATTCAATCGCGACACACCATAGGCACTGAAGGTGTGGCTAATCGCCGGGTCGTCGATTAAAGGAGGTACCCAATGATCCTGATAAAAGGCAATGGCCGACATATGCACATATTCATCAGGGTGGCTGTTTTCTTTGCTTATTGCAGCCATGGTAATGATCAACACCCAGACTCCAAAGAGCAACACTGGTACAAATCGCAGATTTATCGCCAGGGGTGCGGCACAGTAGAGAACGACAAAGACAATAACTGCTATCGCCGCCAGTCGAAATAGCAACCAGCCAAAATCCAATCCCTTTCTCTCCGGGGTTATCATCAACTCGAAATTGCTATCTACACCTGAAGACTTTATCCAAAGTCCGTCGTTATCGACCCGAGATTCCGCAACCTGCTGCAAAGGCACCAGCTTACCGAATTGCTCAGCAGTCGAGACGGTGATCGGTGCCCACCCCTCCTGCCGCACATTGAATTTCTTCAACGTGGCTTCGCCGTTATAGCTATGGGTATCGATACGTAACCGGGAAACTTTACCTATATCTATGAGATAAAAGCTGTAATGTTTACGCTCCGGTGTAGCAATAACTTCCGCCATATTCTTTTCAGAATAGAGCTGATCGGTTCCGGCCCAATAGATCTTGAAATCAGTTTTTTGGGCGACCGTCAGCTCAACCTCGACAGAGGCAGTGTCGACAAAAAAATGGTAATAGAGAGCACTGGCCATAAGGCAGGCTAAAAGAGTGAACAGGGTCTTCAACAATCGGTTTTTCACGTTTTCCGTTTCCGGTATTTGTTGGTTTTCGTTACTCACGAAGTGCTCCAGATGATGATGGATTGAAAAAATGTATGAAGGGATGTTCTGACTTCAGCAGTCAACCTCCCGAGATTATTTGCAGAGAAGAGATGAAAAATCGTTCCAAAGAGAAGGCAGCGACCTTAGCCTTTCAACCGAATCGTTGTCAAATGAACGCGTGGCCGGAGAAATTCCCCGAACGGTACTCTTTTTCAAAGGGAGGTAAGCCATACAATAAAATGGACAAAAACAGTCCCTTAGTTTGTTCCGTTCGTACATATATGCCGACGCCTCTACCGTGATGCAGATGTTGCTCTTCCGTCCTCTACCTTTGTCAAAACAAGCCCCCATTCATTATTGGTAGTGGTCATCGTAATTGTGGTAAAGTTTTCGTCCCGAAAGGTTCCAACATAGACGGACCCGGTATCGTTTTCCACCTGCAGGGCATCAGCCTCCTCGGTTATGCGCCAGACTCCGCGTCCTTGTTTCTGGACACCATTGCTGAGGATGATATCATAGGTATGTTTACCGACGGCGTAAAAATCATATATCCCAGCATAAGTTCGGATATCTTTATAACTCGTCCCTGCCGATTGCCACTTGCCGATCAGTTCTGTGGTAGTCGGGTGTTTGAGGTTGCGGCTTTTGCACCCTCCGGAGAACAAAAGAGCAATTCCCAAAACCACCGCGGCCCCCACTTCAATTCCTGCCTTGTATTGGCAGGGAAGTCCTTTTTGAGTTTGCAGCACCTATTGCCCCCGTTTTTAAGAGTTCGTGGAGCTTGTTCTTTCCGTATTTTTGCCATCTGCAAAGGCTAAAGATACCAAGTGTTGTGTGCACTCTGGAAATTTCTTAATAAAAAAGCTCACTGCTGGAGCGGAGGACAAAGTTTGTTTACTACACCACCCCTCGGGTCATTGCAACTACTATTTTAAACCTGTCAAGACCCAGAGAAATCGACATTATTCTTCCTATAAAAACAATTGGCAGTCACACCGTATCGCCTTATATTACACTCAGATGTTTCACCGACTGCCTGACATGCAGGCTCAGAATTTAACCTTGCAAAACTGAGGATAGCCACATGAAAGATATAATTTCATCTGTTCGAGGCATGGAAATACTCGATTCCCGTGGAAACCCGACAGTTCGAGTGTTTGTCGAACTGACAGACAGCACCACATCCTCCGCATCCGTCCCTTCCGGTGCCAGTACCGGTGAAAACGAGGCCATCGAGCTGCGCGACGGCGACAAGGACCGCTACCTGGGCAAGGGTGTCCTCAAGGCGGTGGACAACGTCAACCGTATTATCGGACCTGAACTCTTAGGCATGTCTGCCTCAAAGCAGGTGGCTGTCGACACCAGAATGCTGGAGCTCGACGGCACCGACAACAAATCGAACCTCGGTGCCAATGCCATCCTTGGTGTCTCGATGGCGGTCGCTCGAGCCGCTGCAGCCTCATGCGGGCTTCCTCTCTACCGCTATCTTGGCGGCTCCGGAGCCCGCAGAATTCCAGTGCCGGCGATGAATATCATCAATGGTGGCGCCCACGCCGACAACAGTGTCGACATCCAGGAGTTCATGGCGGTGCCGATAGGCGCCCCGAACTTTAGTGAAGGTCTCAGGTACATCGCCGAAACCTTCCACATCCTGAAAAAAATATTAAAAGATCAAGGCATGGCCACAAGTGTTGGCGACGAGGGTGGTTTTGCTCCCAACCTTGCCAGTAACGAAGCGGTTATGGAAATCATTATGGCGGCAATTGATAAGGCCGGATATGTACCCGGCCAAGATATCGCCATTTCCCTGGACAGTGCTGCCAGCTCTTTTTCCACAGATCTCACCACGACGTACGATCTGAAATGGTCGGGTGGCGGCAAGATGAGCTCAGCAGATCTCATTGCCATGGCTGAAAAATGGGTGGAAAAGTACCCCATTGTCTCCTGGGAAGACCCTCTCGCCGAAAACGACTGGGAGGGCTTCAAAAAATTAACCGAGAGTGTCGGCGACAAGATCGATATCGTTGGTGATGACATTTTTGTCACCAACACTCAATATATTACCCGGGGCATTGAGGAGAAGACCGCCAACTCCGTACTGATCAAACTTAACCAGATCGGTACGGTTTCCGAAAGTATTGATGCGGTGCGAATGTGCCGTGATGCTGGTTGGCGATATTTTATCTCCCATCGCTCCGGTGAAACCGAGGATACCTTCCTTGCCGATTTTGCAGTAGCCATGGACGGCGGCCAACTGAAAACCGGCTCAGCTTCACGGAGCGAGCGAATAGCCAAATACAATCGATTGCTGGAAATCGAGCAGGAACTTGGCGGATCGGCAATCTATTATTGGTGACAGGTTAACAGTTCTTCCCGTTGCCATTTTCCTGCAAAGCCGGAAGCGGTGAGGCTTTCGGTTCGGTTAAAGCTACTTGTTGAAAATTTATTCGAACCCACAGAAAAAATTTCCAACTGACAAAGTGATCCTGGACCATTGACAGAAAGACCAATCACAGCAACCTTATGCTTAATCGCAAGACACTGTACTAATAGTTTTTTCGGCAATACCTTACCAAACCCGAGCTGGAGTGAGAGTTATGGCAAAATTACCAAACGAAAAACCTGATCCCCGCAGGGTGGCCGTTTTACGGTCTCTGCCCCTTGAGGTTAAAGAACAGATAACCGGAGAAGAGGCAGAGGCGTTTATGTACAATCGCGAATTACCCGATTCGCTCTTGGAAAAGCTGAAAGAGTATCTCACCGACGAAAAACCTTAAAAATGCGTTCGAGATTTTTTCCAACACGCACTTATACATGAGGAGCAAACATGACCGATAAAAACCAAACCCCTTGTCCAACCTGCCAAGGCAAAAAAATCATTGATGGCGTCTGCGAGGTAAGTTCCGAATGGCGTGGCAGTAAAGACGACCTTTCCGATGACACCCAATGCACCCCCGATCAAACCTGTCCTACCTGTAACGGCAAGGGCTACGAAGAATAGAGAAATCTCGCTCCGGCACTGAGGACTGATTCAACATCGGCGTATCTTTTCCTCTGCAACCGGAGCAAAGGTAGCTTCAAGAGAAGACAAGCTGGTCCGTTCACCAACTTCCAGCGAAGTGTGGGATTAACTGTTTTTTTTCTTCCCAGCGTTGTCTGAATGTTTCTTTGGTATCAAGGCTCGACAAAAGATGTGGCATGAAATGAAAATATGGGTTGACGCCGATGCCTGCCCGGTTGCAATCAAAGAAATTCTATTCAGAGCTGCCGAACGTACCGGCGTGCTACTGACCCTGGTCGCCAATCAACCCTTGCGCGTACCAGCGTCACCCTCTATTAAATTTTTACGTGTGGCATCCGGTTTTGATGTTGCCGACAATGAGATCATAAAAAGGATCAATGTTGGTGATTTGGTCATTACCGGTGATATTCCTCTGGCGGCGATGGTCCTGGAAAAAGGTGGACATGCCCTGAACCCCCGGGGCGAATTGTATTCACCAGATACCATCAAAGCTCGTCTGCAAATGCGAGATTTCATGGATACCCTACGCTCAAGCGGCATAGATACCGGGGGTCCGTCGACTCAGAGCCAGAGCGATCGCAAGAATTTTGCCAACCAGCTCGATGTCTTTTTAACGCGACATGCCAAAAATGCTTAAAAGAGCCCGTCGCTATCGGCTGCGATACAAACACAATTATATTCTTGGTTGTTAAAGTCCCAACACCAGAGGTGCCATATGTCTCCCCTACGCATCCGCTATCAAACCCTCGAGTTTGGCGAAGTGGATATCCATTTGCGCACACTGCGTGATCGCCAGGAATTTCTAGACTGTGATGGAATTGCTGAAAAACTTGGGATATGTTCTGCCGCATGGCCCATTTTTGGCGTGGTCTGGGGATCGGGCGAGGTACTTGCCCATCTCATGTTCGATTACCAAATCGCTGGAATTCGCATCCTTGAGGTTGGTTGCGGCATGGCACTTGCCAGTTTAGTGCTGAATTACCGCCTCGCAGATATTACCGCCACTGACTATCATCCAGAGGCCGAATATTTTCTTTTGGAAAACGTACAGCTCAATAAAGGCAAAAAGATACCGTTTTTCCGCACAGGGTGGGCCGACAAAGCCAACGCGTTAGGGATGTTCGACCTCGTTATCGGCAGTGACCTTCTGTACGAGAGAGGTCATGTCGAGCTTCTCTCCAGTTTCATCAACAGCCACGCAAAACCACATTGCGATGTCATTCTTGTTGATCCAGGGCGTGGTCATCATGCACAGTTCAGCAAAAAGATGGTGTTGTTGGGGTACTCTCATAGCCAGAGCAAGGCAGCGAATACCGAGTACCTGCGTGAGCCGTTTAACGGTCGGATTTTGCGGTACCACCGCTAGCCGAAATTCTTAACCATCCCACGCGGCAACACCAAGAATTCCCGAACCAATAACCTGCTGCAAAGATCATTGCGTCTTGCTGTTATTCGGCCGCGGGAAAGGGTCACCGTAGATCCAACTTCGCATCTCTTGGCATTTTCATTGATTCCACTGCAAAGTATTCTTATTCTCTGCTAAGTCGGTTCCACGAGCACCATGCGGCACAGCAAGGTGCGGAGTACATCCTTCTTAATACACAGATACACCTGAATGGCGCCGTAAAAAGGGACTAAGACCAAGGAAAACAATCAGGTTAACCTCGACAAGTGGGACTCTTTTCAGTACCCCTTAAGGGGTGTAAGTACCCTGAAACAGATCACAATAAATGGAGACAAAAGGCATGCGTGTAGAAAAGGGAGATCTCATCGCCCTCGCCCTGGAAGGGCGGTTTGATGTGATTATTCATGGTTGCAATTGTTTCTGCACCATGGGAGGAGGAATAGCCCGAACTATTCAGAAGAAATTTCCCGAGGCCTATGCAGCCGACTTGGCCACTCAAGAAGGTGACCGAAATAAGCTAGGCAGTTACAGTTTTGCCAAGGTCAAGCGCAGAGAGCTTGAAATAACCATTGTTAACGGCTACACCCAGTTTCACTTTTACGGGGCCGACGTCCTGGTCGATTACGATGCAGTTCGCCGACTCTTTGCCAAAATCAAGAGTAAGTTTTCGGGCAAGCGCATCGGCTACCCGAAACTCGGAGCCGGACTCGGCGGTGGCGATTGGCAGATTATTGCCGCAATCATTGACGAGGAACTGAAAGGAGAAGATCATAGCGTCGTACTCTATACACTTTAAATAATCTTATTTCTCTCTCACCAAGGAATCTATTAAAAACCATTAAAGTTCGTCTTTACCTACTCACACTTTTCTTTTCGCTGACGATTGCTCCCTCCGTGCAGTGCGCCGACGGAGAAGAATTTCTCAAGGTATCCGACCTGCATTATGCCGATTGGATCACCACCTCTCCTGCAGTTTTGCTTCGAAAATTCGAACAAGGCTACAAAGGTCAGAACCGGGTGCACACCACCATCAAGTTCGGAACTGTTTTGTGGTTTTAGCCGAGCTCTCTGCTAATTTCTCTACCATTTCCGATGTCATGGAAATGGCAGTTACTGCCTCCTCAACCTGAATGGCTGCATCGGTGACGCTATTTGCCATTTCTGCCATTTCCTCGGCGTAACCAGCTGCTTTTGATACTTTTTCGTTTGAATAGCCGATTCTTTCCGCCGCGGTAGACAGAGATTTGGAAATTTCACTGACAGTAACGGATTGTTCTTCAACAGCACTGGCAATGGTGGCTACAATACTCCTATTCTCCGCGACAATTTCCGCAGCCTCTTTTATTCCAGTGATTGTAGTTTTCGTCACCTGTTGGACATGGTTAATGCGGCTTTGTATTTCCGTTGCAGCACTTGCGGTCTGCTTCGCCAACTCCTTAATTTCATGGGCTACAACCGCAAATCCCTTGCCGGCCTCGCCTGCTCGTGCAGCTTCTATCGTCGCATTGAGCGCCAGGAGATTCACCTGGTCGGAAATTGCAGTTATCGCCTCGGTAACCTTGTTGATGTCCTCACCGGCTTGACCGAGAACCTTTACCTCTGCTTCCAACTCATCCATTTTTCCTTTTGTTTTTTCGGTGTTTGCATGAGCTTTTGCCGAGGTTGTGGAAATCTCGTTGACGGTTGAAGTAAGTTCATCAACGGCAATGGACACGACATTAATATTGCCGGCAGATTCTGCCATCGTGGTGGATATCTCCTGCATATCCCGGCTCATGTAACCGGCTGACCGGAAAACAGCCTGCGAAACGGATTTAGTCGAAGCGGCTTTTTCTTCTATTATTTTGAGTGTGGTATGAATTGATTTCGCAGCGCTGTTCAATTTATCCGCGTCTCCTTGTAGCTTTTTAATAATTTTCTGGAGATTGTCTAAAAAGATGTTGAAAAATCGCGAAACTTTCCCGGTCTCATCGTTTGCCGTCACTGGAAGTCTTTGGGTGAGATCCGCATCCCCGAAACTCATATTCTCAAGTCCTAAAGCAACTCTTTGAACAGGTTTGGCAATCAGGCTTGAAATTATGAGAGCACCGAATGTCGCCATGACTATGACCGCAGCAACTATTGATATAAAGAGGATACCGATGGTATTGATTTTGTCGTCAGCTTTTAGGGCGATGTTTTTTAGCAGTTCATCGGTATTTTTGCTGGTCGGGTTGGTTTTCTCCATTTCCTGGATGCTGTGAATTACAACAATAATATCTTTTTGCGATGCATTTTTATAATCATTGAGCAGATATAATGCTAAAATTGTCATAGTCACGCCAAAAGCTATCGTGGAAGGTATTACAAAACCGGCAATTTTAGTCCTGATCGACAAGTCCTTGAAAAATTGAATCATACTAACACCCTAGTTTTAAAATGGAATCAGTTGCACACGCAAAGTGCATGCCTGGCACCTGCTTCTTTTCTCCCAACCTCAACATAAGGTTTAGACAGCAAAAATCCATCCCCTGGTTGTCAAAACTCATCAAAGGCGCTACTCTCTCTTAAGAGTATATCTATTTTTCCAATAAATCCAAAATAGCATCTATCTTCTTACAGGTGAGCACATGGTTACATCGATAATTCTTATGAATGTTGAACGGACAAAAATCAATGAAGTAGCGGAACAACTGAAGACTCTCCCCGGAATCTCCGAGGTCTATTCAGTGAGCGGCAATTACGATCTCATTGCTGTTATACGCGTAAAAAGCAACGACGAACTCGCCGACCTCGTCACCAAGAGAATGCGCAGCATCCAGGCAATCCTTAAAACAGAAACCATGCTGGCCTTTAAAGCCTATTCCCGGCATGATCTGGAAGCGATGTTTGCCGTGGGAATGTAAGAAGTGCAATATTAGAATTCTTTTGTAATTGCTCCTCGACTGGAAAGTCGGCGGCAACCTTGCTATTTATTCTCGCAGAAAGGACAGGTGTTGACAACAAACCGGGGATCGGCACCATTCTCCGAAATTTCGCGAATCAAATGCCATTCCCCATTATAAGGACTGAAAATTTTCTCACATTTATGGCAGACCTCAATACTATTCTCAAGCATCTGCACCTGATTCAACGCCTCCTCCAACTCGGCAACCGATTCCGACAAAGAAGATTGTGTCCGCACCAATCGTTCGGCTACCCGAACTCTGGCCCGGAGCTCATTGTCATTAAAGGGTTTGGTCATATAATCATCGGCACCGGCATCAAAACCCTTCACGATGTCTGTTTTGCTGTCTCGACCTGTTAACAGCAGGATGTAGGGTGGGTTAATGCTTTCCAATTCTTTTGCCCGTCGACACACTTCGACTCCATCCAACTCCGGCATTTCCCAGTCGAGGATTGCAATATGGGGTGCATCCGGCTTTTGCAACGCAGCCCAGGCGTCATTTCCATTGGTCACGCTTTCAACACGGTAGCCCCAGTTTTCAAGACATACTTGAACCATCATCCGGGTAGTAAACTCATCTTCTGCTATCAGTATTTTCACTTCCTTGCCCTCATATTATTAAGCTCTCGGCAGGGTTCACAGGGACATCTCTTTTCCGCAAAATTATTAAAATTGGGAAAGGTTAGGCCATCCAAAGAGAGTCAAGGAACTAACTGCGGCAAATCACAGTATTTTCATTTCACCTTCTTGACTTTTTACCATCGGAATGGCAATACATCAACAGGTAATCGGCTTGGCCATAAAAATGACCTTCCCTGAACACCATAGCCTTACTCAACCAGCCATTGAAATAAACACCGGGAAAAATCCATGCCCATCCCTTTTGCTCTCAAGACCCCTTTTGTTTCCGGCGTCCAACCAAATGCTTCGGCAACTTGCAATTGGTGGTTCATTTTCAGAAAATCCAAGCTTCTGGTCCATTCACCGGAACATGGCCCCGTTACTATTTGCACAGAAAGTCCTGAACAACTCGGTCAATGCCCGGTATTTACCCGTTATCTTGGCAGTTACGCAACAGTCAATTGTTTTGTCGCCGTCCTGGGAGATGATCCCCCTCTCATCCCGGGTATGGAGTTTCGCGATTTACGCAGTCTCTTCGGTGTTTTTAACGACGACATCTTCTGCCTTGCCGGCCGGGCTATCCAAATTATTCACTGGCACCGGGAACATCGATTCTGTGGTAAATGCGGTTCAACCATGATCGAACGCCGGACTGAGCTCGCAGTAAAATGTCCCGACTGTGATTTTATCAGTTACCCGAGGCTTTCACCGGCGGTGATCATGTCGGTTGTACGAGACGACCACATTCTTCTCGCCCGATCACCGCGCTTTTCCGCGGGGATGTACAGTACTTTAGCAGGTTTCGTCGAACCTGGAGAAACCCTCGAAGAAGCCGTCATCCGTGAAGTATTCGAAGAAGTGGCCCTCATTGTCGACAACATTCAATACGTCGCCAGTCAACCTTGGCCCTTCCCGCACTCATTAATGATCGGTTTTACCTCCACTTATAAAAATGGCGAGATTCGTATCGACCAAGAAGAGATTGAGGATGCCAGATGGTTTTCAGCCGATGATCTGCCAATCCTACCATCGACTATCTCCATTTCTCGCCTGCTCATCGAAAACTTTTTAGAACAACAGTCAATTAAATCGAATAAAACATGTGATCCTTCATAGCTTGCCGACCAAACGGTTGCTCTTCTTAACGCTTATTCCTTGCTAGATGGTGGCTCTTTCCATGAATCAAAAAGCTCTCCCGGCTCCCTTGAGCCCAACCACTCTCCTAAACACAACGCTCGTACAACAAGCAATCAGCGCTTCGAGATCAAGCCCTCGGAAACGAATCATTCTTCCTCTGCACAAAGATCCGGGAGCACTTCTGCACCGGATGCTCAATGCCATTCAACCCCTCAGCTATATTCGGCCACATCGTCATCTCCACCCACCCAAGGCCGAAACAATCATTGTTTTACAAGGAGCTATTCTGTGTTTTGTTTTCACGGCACTTGGAGAAATTCAAGAGGTCCATACCTTAAAAGCCGGTTACTCCGCATTTGGTTTTGACTGCGAACCAGGTATTTATCACACCTTTCTTGCCCTTTTGACCGACACCGTGCTCTTCGAGGTAAAACCAGGTCCCTACGAAGCTGCGACCGATAAGGACTTTGCCCCTTGGGCACCTCCCGAAGGCAGCCCAGAGGCGAAGAGCTACATGACCTCTCTTTACAACCTTGGGAAAATGGCTGCAAATCATCTAAACCCAGTGACAATTGAAACGCCATATGCCTGAGCCTCTCTCTTCTTCACGAAAACACATAGGCGATGCAGAATTAGAACAATATCGTGACCTTTTTCTGCTCGCCCCCATCGGCATCATCCGCACCTCGGTCGACGGCCAAATCCTTGATGGTAACCAAGCTTTTGCTGAAATGCTCGGCTTCTCCGACTTTGAAGAGTTTTGTCTTCAATCCGGCAATAACATTATCAATCTTTATCAAGAACCTGAGACTCGCAAGCTCCTGCTCGATCAGATGATTACCAGTGGTGGACCTCTACACATAGAAAGTCGCTGGAAAAAAAAGGACGGTTCATTTTTCGATTGCCGACTGCATGTTCGCACCTCACTTTCTTCGACTACTGGAAATTGCTACCTTGAGGGTTTTGTCGAGGATATAAGTCGACAAAAAGATGTTGAGAAAGCCCTCCAAGAAAGTGTCGATCAATACCGTAGCGTCTTCGAAAACACTGGAACTGCCACTATCATCATTGAAAGCGACACTACTGTTTCCCTTGCCAATGAACGTTTTGCAACCCTTACCGGGTACAGCAAAGAAGAACTCGAAGGAAAAATTCGGTGGCCGATCTTCATTGCTAAAAAAGAAGACCTTGAGAAAATGATGCGCTACCATCAATCCCGGCGAAATTCTGCCACCGACACTCCCATCGAATATGAATTTACCCTCAAGGACAAACATGGGGCAGTGAAGGATGTTTTTTTACGGGTCGATATGATAGCAGGATCCGAAGCCAGCGTCGCCTCTCTCCTCGATATCACTTCCCTGAAAACTACGCGCCGCGATCTCGTCGAAAGCACATCTCGTCTAAGCGGCATCCTAGAAGTCTTCGAAGGATTTCTCTATATCTCTTCCCTTGACCATAAGATGCTGTTCATGAACCGAAAACAAAAGGATGCGCAGGTATTTGAGTTCGAGGAAATGCCCTGTCATAAACGCCTTTACGGTCTTGACGCCCCCTGTACCTGGTGTGATAACGCCAAGGTGTTTCAAGGTCAAACGGTAAAATACGAGTTCCGCAACCCTATGGACGGCCGGTGGTACTATGCGGTCAGCTCCCCTGTTTATCAGGATGAGCACAATGTTTCCCAGAAGCAAACGGTCATTATCGATATTCATGAACGAAAGACCGCAGAAGAGGCGTTAAAAGAACGCGAGAGCTATCTCACAAAAGAGAATCTGCGCCTTCGGGAAAATATTCGCGACCGTTATAAATTTGGGGGGATTATCGGTAAGAGTTTGGCCATGCAGAAGGTCTACGAACTCATCCTCCGTGCCGCCGCCACCCAGGCTAATGTTATTCTTTATGGTGAGTCCGGTACGGGCAAAGAACTGGTCGCCAAGGCTATCCATGAGATGAGCGACCGGGCAGGAAAACCCTTCGTGCCCATCAATTGCACAGCAATTCCTTCAGGTCTGATGGAAAGCGAATTTTTCGGATATCAGAAGGGCGCTTTCACCGGTGCGGAAAAAGATAAACCTGGTTTTTTTGATCGCGCCGACCGTGGCACTCTCTTTCTCGACGAGCTTGGCGATATAGACGAGACCATGCAAGTAAAGCTTCTCCGAGTTTTGGAAAGCAATGGCTACACTCCATTAGGCGGCCTGCATACCCGTCAAGCAAATGTCAGGATTATAGCCGCAACCCATCAAAACCTGAGATCTTTATTAGAGAGCGGCCGAATGAGGGAAGACTTTTTCTATCGCATCCATATTATCCCGATAACTATTCCCCCACTCCGACAGCGCCTGGAGGATATCCCTCTCCTTATTGAACATTTTCTGAAAAAATACTCACCGGACGGCAAACCACCCCTCCTCCATAGTCAGGCCATGGAAATGCTCCTCAACCATCACTGGCCTGGAAATGTCAGGGAGCTGGAAAATACCATCCAACGCTACGTCAATCTGCACATCCTTGAATTCCCGGGAAGAAACGGCAGCGGCGCATCGAATCAATCTGCACGTCAGTCACAATTGGAGTTTGACGCCTCCCTCTCTCTTCGTGAGGCAGGTAAACGTTTTGAACGTGACCTTATCCTCCACCACCTTCAGGCTTGCCGCTGGAATCGTACCCGCGTCGCCAAAATTCTCGGCATAGAGAGAAAAACCCTTTATCTTAAAATGCGTCAGCTGAACCTTCTGGACAAGCAATCCGAGTAATTATTTTCCCATTTCGAGTTTTTCGCTGACAATTTGATTTTCTGCTGTTATTTCTAGTAATTATAGAACAATCTTCCTACCACACCGAGTCACTTCTTTCCCACCACTTTTTAAAGCCCCATATTCCTCCCCTTGCCCTAACCGCTAACTTCCCGACACATTGCATTTCACAGCATCACCGCACGTTGGCATAGTTCCTGCAATTAACAAAAAGATCCCAGATTAGCCCAACGGGCACTCTTTTTCTTTTTGAAATCTCTGAAAAATAGCCCCCTGACGGTCCACCGTTGACAATTCGCAAATTCAAGGAGCAAGTATGAAAACCAAAATTCTCGCGCCGACGCCATCCGCCTATTTTTATCCTCTGCTCATTAAAAGCCTGCTCAGCACTTCGCTTATTTACGCACCGCAGCAAAAAATTATTTACCGAGATCTGCATGAATTGACATACAGTCAATTCGGCAAAAGGATCTGTCAACTCGCCCATGCTCTCAAAAAACTTGGGGTCCAAGAAGGCGACACTGTAGCTGTCATGGATTGGGATTCCCACCGCTACCTTGAATGTTATTTTGCCGTGCCGATGATCGGTGCAATTCTCCATACGGTCAATGTCCGCCTTTCACACGAACAATTACTGTACACCATCAATCACGCAGAAGATGATGTTCTGCTCATCAATACCGAATTTCTGCCAATGCTGTCGGCCATTAAAGAAAACCTAACAACATTGAAAAAAATCATCATTTTAAGTGATAGCGACGAATTGCCCGCCGGTTATGACGGCTATTATGAACAAATGTTGCAAGAACAGCCAGAAGAATACTCCTTTCCCGATTTTGATGAAAACACCATTGCCACAACGTTCTACACCACGGGGACAACAGGACTGCCAAAAGGAGTATATTTCACCCATCGCCAACTCGTTTTACATACTCATAGTGTTCTTTCTGCACTTTGCGCCTATGATAGCCAAGCAAGAATAAGCTCAGCGGATGTGTATATGCCGATCACTCCTATGTTCCACGTTCATGCCTGGGGAATGCCGTACTTGATGACCATGATCGGATGCAAACAGGTATATCCGGGACGGTACGAGCCAACGACTCTTTTAAAACTCATCACAACCCATGATGTGACTTTTTCCCACTGTGTGCCGACCATCCTCCATATGCTGCTGTCCAGCCCTACTGTAGCAGGATGCGATCTCACCCGCTGGAAGGTGATCATCGGCGGCTCGGCTCTCTCCAAAGGCATGTGCACCCAAGCAATGGCTCACGGCATTAATCTCTACACCGGCTATGGCATGTCGGAAACCTGCCCAATACTGACCCTAGCCATTCTCAAACCACATATGCGGGAATGGGGCGAAGATCTCCAAATTACCATGCGTTGTCGGACCGGACTGCCGATCAGCAACGTGCAACTAACACTCTTCGACCCTGACGGTCAACCGGTACCCCACGACGGTAAATCTACCGGCGAAGTCGTTGTTAGGGCCCCATGGCTGACCCAGGGATATTTAAAGGATGAGGAGAAGAGCGTGGAACTCTGGGCGGGTGGTTGGCTTCATACCGGTGACATTGGCTACATAGATACCGAGGGATATCTTCAGATCACCGACCGTTTAAAAGATGTCATCAAAACCGGGGGAGAATGGATCTCATCTCTTGAACTTGAAGATATCATTAGTCAGCATCCCGGAGTCAGCGAAGTAGCAGTCATTGGCATTCAAGACCCGAAATGGGGTGAAAGACCGATGGCTTTGGTAGTCCCCAAACCTGGCTACAATGAATCTTTGCGTGCCGAGGATATCCTTGCTGTTATAAAGACACATGTCGACAACGGCACACTGCCAAAATACGGGATGCCGGAAAAAGTGTTGATTGTCGAACACATTGCAAAAACAAGCGTGGGCAAGACAAACAAGAAACAATTACGCCGCGAGTTTAGTTGACCATCAGCGTGAAAACAAAGAAATCATGCCACAAGTGCCGGCGCACGGATGTAACCTTAACCCGGCACTTCGTTGAAGGATAATTTTTCTCTGTTTTTATAGCCAATTGCCACAGAACTTTGGTTGGAGACGCAAAGTGGCACAGACCCGATCTGGACGAAATGCATTTATTATCGATTAGGTTAAAAGCTGTTGTCGGCAGAAACACAAACCGTCGATGCAAAGAAAGTGCTCTCTCAATCTCAAGCAAAAGAGGACAGAACCCTTAGAAATACACTGATTGCTCATGATAGGCAACCGGCAAATAATCCGGAAAACTTTCTGAGTACCTTATAAATTCTTCACTTGCTTCTTAAGAAAGAATTTTGCAAAGGTGCATATTCTCGTTTGTGTGTGTTGGTGGGGAGCGAGACTGATTCTGTGAGAATCAAAAACGGGGCGGAGAATGGACACTGGACAACTAATACTTCTTAAAAAATCAATAAAACGGATCGTTTTTCTGCAGCCGCTTCTCATGAATCTCATCTCCAGAGACCCGAACCACCTGCTTTTAGCAACAATCCGTTTAGCTGGGCTTGTCGTTATTTATAACCTCTGCCGCAGGACAGAGGTTAAAATATTTTAACGCAATGAAATCTTAGCGCTTGACGACATTGGCCGCAGCAGGACCTTTGGCACCTTCGACCACGTCGAAGCTTACCCGCTCTCCCTCTTGGAGAGACTTAAAGCCCTCGGCTTTGATAGCGGTGTGATGTACAAACACATCCTTGCCACCATCTTGCTCGATAAAACCAAAACCTTTTGAATCGTTAAACCATTTTACTGTTCCTTCAGCCATTGTAACTACTCCTTGTGCATTATGCGATTCTATCGCACAGTTGTGTGGTCGGTTCCATTAAGAAACCATTGTGAACAAACTGAATGCATCGCATCGACACACTCAGTAATTGTATTTCCGGGATATTTCTTTCCAGCATGCTTTGCAAGCCGATTGTGTTTACTTGTGCTCCTAAGAACCACGCATTTTTAAGGATGTTCTCAGGGTTTTTCATGGCTACAAAGGAATGAATCGTCATATTGAATAAAGGATACTGGTCTATCTGCGTCGGGCACCTTTTTTGACTGGAGGTTTTGCCTCGTTACAGACCAGCGTGCGATGCTTATAATCTTTTCCGTTTAGACCCTCCATCACCTTGTGACCTTCCGACCGAGTAGACATCTCGATAAAACCAAACCCCTTGGATTGACCGGAAAATTGGTCAATAACCAGCTTGGCACTGACAACACTGCCAAATTGACCACAAAGTTCGGATAGCTCAGATTCGGTAATATTGTAAGGCAGGCTACCTATAAAAAGTTTCATGCTGGTTTCCTTCTTTTGAAATTTTCAGCAAAAACTTTTAAGGTATCGAAACTTATGGGGTTGCAACGTAAGATATCAAGAAAAGAATGTGCTATTTATATTTTATCACACATAATTTACTTGATACTTCCAGAATACACAAGGTAATTCTTTGCAAGCTGTCTGCACATCAAAAAATAATCCCAGAATCGGGGGGTTCCGAAAATTTTACCGTCTCCTTTCCGCTGCAATAGACACCAAGCAGTTGTCTTACTATAGTCTCTCGATATTATGCAATTTTCCCGCAAACACCACCTTATCAGAGTACCAAAAAGTATGATGCGTCTGTCGATAAACAATGGTATGGTTTCACACCATTGCATATCGCTTCAGATTGTTCAACGGTCTACTGCATTCTTTATCTGCCCATCTTATGTTTTTCCTTTATTATTATGGATATCCTCATCTACGGCACCACTGAATTCAGCTATTTAGTTGCCTCAAGGCTACACCAACAACATAATATCACAGTTCTGCACGACACCGTAGAATTGAGAGACAAATTCAGCAATCTTGATGTCAGCCTTGTTGAAGGGAGTGGTGGAGATATTGCTGTTTTGGAAAAAATCGAGGCAAAGAAATCCGATCTATTCATTGCCTGCTCAGCAATAGATGAAGCCAACATTGTCGCCTGCTGGACAATGAAAAAAATTGCCGATACCGAGACTATATGTTTTATCGGTAAAGCATCACTTTATAAAAATTTTTCTTCCCTTACCCACAATCATTACCAAACCCGTTACGACATTGACTCCATCATCTGGCCGGAGCAACTTCTCACCCAAGATATTTTCCGTATTATTTCAGTACCGGAGGCACTTGATGTGGAATTTCTTGCCGGCGGCAAAGCCAAACTCTTTGAATATAGAATTAAAGAGGACTCAACGATTATCGGTAAATCGCTTAAAAATTGCAAATTCCCAAAAAATGTCCTGATTCCCGGCATCACCCGCGAGGGCAAGCTTTTCATTCCCAACGGTGCAACAACCATCCATCTCCACGATAAAGTCTTTTTCATCGGCACGGGAATTGCCCTTGACACTCTCGCTGCCGATTTCTTCAACCATGACCGGAAGGTGAAAACCGTTTCGATCATTGGCGGCGGCAGCGTCGGCTTCATGCTGGCGGAAAAACTTGAGAAAACGGGAATCAAAGTCAAAATTATCGAGCACAATCCCCAACGTTGTGCCTTTCTGGCCGATTCACTAAAAAGGACCTTGGTTTTACAGGGCAACGGAACCGATCTGGAATTGTTGGAAAGCGAAACAATCGCCGGGGCCGACGCTTGTATCTGCACCACCGATAATGACGAGAAAAATCTCCTTTGTTCCCTGCTCATCAAGCAACTTGGCGCTAAGCGAATCGTTACTCGGGTTGGTAATATCCAAAATTATGAACTTTTCGAACATGTCGGCATTGATGTTGTGGTATCCCCTAAAGCTTCGGCGCTGACTGAGGTGCTGAACCGCGTACAGATGCAAAATGTCGATGTCATCGCGCTCATTGAAGGTGGTAGAGGCGAGGTACTCCGTTTAACCCTGCCCGATACTTTCCAGGAAATTTACATCAAAGACGTGAAATTTCCTACCAATGCGATCATTGGCGTCATCATCCGGGGACATAAGGTGATAATCCCAGACGGCCAGAGTTCACTCTGCCCAGGAGACCGCTTGAAAATCTTTAGCATGAAAGAAAATTCAGAGTTGATTAAGGAATTCTTCTTCGCATGAACCTACGCTTTATCTCCAGTGCCTTTGGAATAATACTCATCGCCTTCGGAGTCATCGTTCTCCTGCCTATTATTATTGCCGCGATTGATGGGGACTCCAGGTCTGCCCTGCCGTTTCTCATTGCTTCTCTTTCCTCCTTCGCCTTAGGCATTTTTTGCCGCTGGCATGGTCGTTTTAACCTTAATTTTGACGCAATGAAACGCACCGAAGGTTTGCTCATCGTCACCTTAACCTGGGTTGTCTCTGCCGCCATCGGGGCAATTCCCTACGTGTTTTTCGGTCTCTCTCCGCTTGATGCCTACTTTGAAGCAGTATCCGGGTTTACCACTACCGGAGCAACGATTCTTCTGGATTTCGCCCTTTACCCAAAGGCTTTCTTCTTTTGGCGTAGCCTCACCCAATGGTTGGGCGGCATGGGAATCATTGTTTTGTTCGTTGCCATTCTTCCACAGCTCGGTGTTTCCGGTCGCCGAATCTTCTTTGCCGAAGCCCCCGGCCCGACCGAGGACAAATTCACCCCACGCGTTGCCCACACAGCTAAGGCACTTTGGCTCATTTACCTCTTGCTCACTTTTCTGCAAATTATTTGCTTAGTTATTGCCGGCATGCCGCTTTTCGATGCAACCTGCAATTCCTTCTCGACTATGGCAGCGGGCGGATTTTCACCCCACCCGCAATCGATCATGGGCTACCAGAGTCCCATCATTACCTGGATTGTCACTCTCTTTATGGTACTGGCCGGTGCAAACTTCGCCCTGCAATATAAATGCGTTATCAAAGGTAAGGCTCGTAGCCTCTTCACCAATGAAGAGTTCCTCCTCTATCTGGGGATCATAGTATTCGCTTCCCTCCTCCTTGCAACTTTTCTCTTCACCAACACCAACGATACCGCATCCTCAAGTCTTCGCGACAGCACCTTCCAAGTAGCCTCCATTCTTACTACCACTGGCTTTGCCTCGGCAGACTTTGCACTTTGGGCAATTCCAGCTCAGACTGTTTTATTTGCGATGATGCTTATCGGCGGCTGTGCCGGTTCGGCTGGGGGCGGCGTCAAGGTCGTCCGGGTGCTCTTTGTCGGAAGGTTTTTAAAAAGAGAGATCGACCAGATAGTTCATCCCAAAGCGGTCCTGCCCATCAAAATAGACCGGGTGACAATTCCGGAAGATGTACAGAGGCAAATGATCAGCTTTCTTTTATTCTACCTGGTGTTGATGATATTTTCCGGATTTATCGTCACTATGATCGAGCAGAACGCAACCATCGGTTTGGTAGGCACAGCGGCGACACTCGGCAACATAGGCCCTGGTTTCGGAGAAATCGGGCCGATGGCCAGTTTCGGCAACCTCCACTGGTCCAGCAAGACTATCTTCATCCTCGACATGATAGTCGGTCGCCTAGAGCTTATCCCCTTCTTGGCTATGCTTTGCCCCGAATTCTGGTCCTTTAGTCGAAACTAAGCCCACCACATCCAGGTTAAATCACATAGATTCTGTACCTCTGAGAAAACCGACCGAGAAAAGCCCGTGGTCAAACAATTACTTACCCCCGCGGCCTCAGACATTTCCTGCCGACAATCATATACAACACTACAGTAAAGAGAATGAGGGAGCCAAACATCTGGACATTTTTCGTTTTAATAATAAAGGCAATGACCAGGACGAGTGCCGCACAGGTTAGAAAAAATATTGGTCTGGGAATCTGCTTAAGTATCACCCGGCCAAAGTGGGCAAAACGTACATGGCTGATCATGAGTGCGACAGACGACATTGCAACAATCCACAGGTAATCGGCAGGGACGACTAAGGCGGCACCTAACACAACAAGAGCTCCGGCAGGGCTTGGCAAGCCATTAAAAATGCCATAGGGCAGATCCGTACGCTTTTTATCGACGGCAACAAACCTGATGAGTCGATAGGCAACGCCGGAAACATAGATCAAGCCGAAAATCCAAGCCCAGGATCCGGCAGATAAAGCTATGACATAAGCCGGGGAAAGACCGAAACTGACAAAATCGGCGATGTCATCCAGATACGGCCCGTATTTCGTCCCACCGTGTTTTTCAGCCATTCTTCCATCAAATAAATCAAAGAGCTGGCCGACGATTATCGCCAAAATAGCCCAGGCGAAATGGTGGTTATGGGTCAGAATAAGGCTTGCAACGCCACAAAAAAAATTCAGCGTTGAAAGAATATCAGCATACAGTCGATTGGGAATGAACTTACAGATTACCGATGCCGTCGCAAGGATAAGACAGGCGACCAGAACCTCATCTCCCATATCGATAAATCCGGAATTTCCATCGAGGAGTGCACAGTAAATAACCAGAGAAAAACAAATAATTGCTTTGATTTTACCAAAATTATTGGCTGCTCCGGATAGCTTAATCAGATTGAGAACATGTCTCGCTAAGAATTGTCCTGCCAGCTCAACACCTACTAAAATCCACACCAGATCGGTGGACATAATCCCCAAATAGGCAAATCCGATCAAGGGAGGAAGATAGGTGAGCTTATCACAGAGTGGATCGAGCCATTCTCCCCAGGTAGTTGCCATATTGCAACTTCTTGCAACAATCCCATCAACTCCGTCAAGGATGGCGGCAAAAGTAAAAATAAAAATAGCAATAGCCTGGTAATCGGCATAAAAATAGAGCGCAAAACCAATCAGCGCTAACGCCGCCCGCCAATAGCAGATGGCATTGGGATGGAGAAGCCACTGATGACTCTCAATATATTCCCGCATAGCAGACTTTTTTACCATCCAGGAGAACCATAGGTAAAATCCGGTTCCCATCGCCGCTGCAACGCAAATTATCAGTAATCTTTCCATAGTATCTGTTACAAAAAGGGAATATTCGGTATCTTCATGAACAATTGAGATTATTACACCAGATGGTGGTATCACTCCTTAAGTTCGGCCTCTGCTAAAACCCACCGATCATTCGAATCAGACGGAAGTGATTGGTAAAAACAGTTCGAACGACTGCCACGTGATTATATTGAGCTCGTGACAGACTGGTGATCGCATCCAACAGGTCCGATTCCCGCTGCAGTCCCTCATCATATTTAAGCTCGGTAATGCGAAGATTTTCTTCAGCCTGTTCAATGGAACGCTTAGCCACCGGGATGTTATCCAGGCTCACCTGCAAATCAACGCAGAGATTGTCCAGATCGTTTACCAAACTGTGTTTAAGTTCTTGCAGTTCATATTGCTGGGCACGGGCTTGCAACATGGTCTTGGCCACAGTCGCCTCGGTGGTCTTTCCTTGATAAAGATTCATCGACATCACCAACTGTGCACGCCATTGCTCGGTGTCATACGAACCATTACCTGTGACAAAATTATCATCATAACGCGTGTAGCTGCCCGCCGCATCTACTCGGGGATAGTAGCTGCTCCTTGCCACCTCTGTTTGAGCAGAAGTTGAAACAATGGCCGCCTCCAATGCCTTGATTTCGTTTCTCTCCGCCAGCATTTTCTCGACATACGATGACCGGTCTACCAAGGGAGGAAGGTTATTAAAATCGGCAAAATCCAAGTCTTGAAATTTGACCTCGCTACCAACCTGACGCGATAAGTCAATGATACTCTTTTTCAAGCCCGCCTCGGCGGTTTTGAAGGTGATATCGGCATTATCATAATCGACACGGAATTTCAGGAGTTCGTTTTTGCCGATAAGCCCGACCTGAAAACGGCTCTCTCCATCCTTGTAAATCTTACCCAAGGTCTGAAAGGCCGATTTAGCTACATCAAGATTGGCACTTCTCTCAAAAACTGCCAGATAGGCGAGGGCAACATTCAACTGCAGATCCTGACGGATACCCTGCAGTTTGTACTGTTCAATTTGTTCCAGCATCTCCGCTGACTTTATCCCAAACTTGTCGCGAAACCCAGCAAACAGATTGACGCTCACCTTCCCCAAGGCAACCGCGTTCTCCTTTTGCTCTAGGAGCGTGTCTTCATTTAAGGCATTGACGGTGTAAGACACGTCAACCGATGGATGATAGGCACCTTTGGCTCGGACAATCTCCTTTTCGCTCTGCTCGTGAGTTGTCATATGCTGCTGAATCACCTCGCGATTATTCAGGGCCATAGTCTGCATTCCAGCAAGATCCATGGCTTGGCTCATCGAAGCAATCAGCAATAATGCAATAGTAAAACTACACAGTCTCATTTACTTGACTCCTTTCAATATTGGTTGTAATTGCTTTGAGCACCAGCATCGCCACCTGCTGACTCTCCTCACTGATTCCCTTGCCCAGCTCGTAGCGCAGTCCCTCAAACAGGCTGACGACTTCGGTGCGCAACTTCTCTCCTCCCTCTGTGAGAAAAACAAGACTCGAACGGCGATCCTCTGGGTTTTGGCGGCGTACAATCCGTTTTTTCTTTTCCAGTCGGTCAAGAATTCGGGTGATATTGGCCGGACTCTTCCTTGAAACCTCGCCCAGGACACTCTGCGGCCTACCGGCATGAATATTCAGTTCTTTCAGCAATTGCAGTTGTTCCACTGTCAGATCAAAACTCTTCAACCGCTGATCGGCATAATTGCGCATCGCCTGGCCGGTGTGGGCTATCAGTCGAAAAAAAGAATCATCGCAAGAGCTCATTGATTGCCTCCTTAATAGTTAACGAGTCAACAATTTACGTCCCCATGCGTCATCTGTCAAGAATAGGTAAAAGTATCAGGTTCAAAAGAGAAACCCACAGGTATCTCATTTCTGCGGCATAGCCTTTTTCGCCAGTCGCAGCAATTCTTTATTGCGGGCCAGCAGTTGCGTCTGCTTACCGGCAAGACTGTCGGATTTCAGACAGAATTGCACTGCCTCACGATATTGCCTCTGCCGGTATTTGACCTGGGCCATGGTGTGCCAGTAATAAGGGTTGCGGGGTTCGATGCGCAGTGCGCGTTCAAGCAACATTTCCGACTCGGCCAGCCTCCCGGCCTGTAGTGACTTTTCCGCTTCAGCATAGAGGGCCGCTGCCGGTCCTACCACCGGTTTATATTCCGTCGGCGGGGGAACAGTGGGACCTGGAGACAATGGCGGACCTACTTTACGTGAGCCGGCACAACCGTTTAATACGATGACAACCAGGATAAGCACCGTCAATTGACGGCAGCGACCCAAAAAAGTGGAGTTGTGAATAATATCCATGATGTATGGTAACCTCTATATTATCATTTAAACCAACCACTAATGGTCTCAAAGACACCTGTTTCTCCCTTTTTCTGTCTTCCAGGGGGGGAGGCCGGCGATTCAGAGATTACCGGTTGGCTACCGGTCATAAATGGCAGTTGAGTGCTGCCATTACCACTGGCGCTCAACTGCGCTCTGGCATAAGTCGCCCAAGAGATCCCGTCAGGTACAACCGGTCTCAGGGGAGTAGACACTACCCCTCGCATAATCTTTTCCCATACTCGCAGGGCACCGGCTGAGCCGGAAAGGCGGATGGAAGTATTGTCATCCCGACCAAGCCAGACCACAGTAAGGTGATCGCCGGTAAAGCCTGCAAACCAGCTGTCCTTGAGATTATCGGAGGTGCCGGTTTTCCCAGCTATCGCATAATCTCTGAGCGGTGAAGATAAAAGCGCCGTAGCGGTACCTTCACTCACCACCCGTTGCATGGCATGGGTCAGGAGAAAAACAATATCCGGGGCAAACCGCTGTTCCACCGCCAAGCCATAGCGATTGACCAGGCTGTGGTCCGCAGCAATGATACTGCTTATCGCCCGCAAAGCCGTATAGAAACCGCCAGCGGCAATGGTTTGATACATCTGGGCAACCTCAAAGGGGGACATATCGACTGCACCAAGGAGTACAGACGGATACGACTTAATATCCCCGCGGTAACCAAGGTCGTGAATGGCGGCAAGAACATTACCCAGACCCACCTCCATACCGAGATGAACGGTGGCCAGGTTATAGGAATTGGCGAGAGCTGCAAAAAGCGGCACCCGACCATGTTCTTTATGGTCGTAGTTTTCCGGATGCCACTTGCCGCTACCTTCAATATTCAGGGAAACTGCGTTGTCCTCAAGGGGACTGGCGAGATTATATCCTTTTTTTAAGGCCGCCAGGTACACTGCCGGTTTAACGAGTGAGCCGATGGGCCTTTTGGCCTGCAGCGCTCGGTTGAATCCGGGCAATAACGGGTTTTTGCCGCCGGCCAGAGCGAGAACTTCACCGTTTTCTCGGCCGGTGATGATCACCGCCCCTTCAAGCCTTTGATATTTTAGTTTGCTTTCCAGCGCCCTAACAGTCTCTTGCAGGTTTTTTTCAACCTGATATTGAACTTGCGGATCAAGAGTCGTGAGTATCCGCAGACCGTTGGTTTTCAAGTCTTCTTCCCGATATTCTCCGGACAGCTGTTGTTTTACCAACTCGAGAAAGGCGGGAAAGCGGTTAAAACCGTTTTTTTGCACGCCGACCTCGGTTACCGGCCTGGCCAGAGCCTCGGTGTATGCAGCCTTACTCAGAAGACCACGCGTCGTCATGCTTTCCAAAACCACGTTTCGCCGAGCGAGACAATTTTCGGGATTGCGTCGCGGATCGTAATAGGTCGGCCCCTTGACCATACCAACCAGGACGGCAATCTGGTCGACACGCAGATCCTGCACATCGCGACGAAAGTAAAACTGGCTTGCCAAGCCAAAGCCGTGCACCGCCCGGTTATCATCCTGGCCAAGGAACACTTCGTTAACATAGGTAGTGAGAATCTCGTCTTTGCTATAATAGTATTCAAGAATCGGTGCCATGACAGCTTCCTGAGCTTTACGCCACAAGGTCCGCTCCCGGTTAAGGAAGAGATTTTTCACCAGCTGCTGGGTCAAAGTGCTGCCGCCCTGTACGGTTTTTCCGGCACGAATATTGGCGAGCAGGGCCCTCGCCATCCCCAAGAGTGCAATGCCGTGGTGCGAGTAGAAGTTCCGATCCTCTACGGCCAGCAGGGTCTCGACAAGAAGACGAGGGATCTCTTCTCGGGAAAGGATCAACCGGTCTTCATGGACAAGGGGGTGAAAGCTGCCGATGCGCACCGGATCAAGGCGAGCAAGGGTGACCTGCTTGTTATTTTCACCAGTTGTCAGGGTAGCAATATGCTCGGCCGCAAAGGTTATTGTAAGTTGTCGACTGGGTTCAGGGCCGGAGGGGTAGTGGAAATCACGGGTCACTAAGCGGATCATCGAGCCATTACGAGCAAAGCTGCCGGCGCCCTTTTCCTTTGTTTCCCTCCTGTAGCCGGAGAGCTGCAGTTCCTCTTCCAGCATCTCCGGAGACAACTCCAACCCTGGGTACAACTCCAGCGGTCGAGCATAAACAATTGCCGGCAAAGACCATCGCTTGCCGTCAAACTTTTGGCGGATTTCACTGCTCAGCCGAGAGACAAAGTAGCCGGCAGGGATCGCCAAACAAAGGCAGAAAATTGCCGCTAAAGCGACAAGTCTCCTGCTTTTTGGTGAACGTTTCTTTTTAGCCTGTGCCCTGCGTTTGTTTGCCATAATGCTCCGCAGCCAGTTCTAGTACCTTAGAAATTCGTTTCTTGTTGTATGAAAAAATCTCATCTAGGTACTTATCCCATTTATCGGGGTGAGTTCTTTTCCAGGCTGCAAGGCCGCGACAAGAGAATAAATGTGAAAATCGGGCGACGGTCGACGCCCGATTATTAGTCACTTAAAAAGAATATTTGCACGTTTTCTGCGAAGATTTTTCAATAAGTGATTTATACCCCTCAAGGGGGCACTAAAAAGAGTCCCGTTTATCGGGATTAGGTGTTTTTTGCCGAATTACTCTTTGTCGTCATCGTCCAGGATATCGCGGCACCAGGAAAGAGCCGCCATCGTCTGCGGAAATCCAATCGTCGAGATGAGCAGGAGAAGAGCGTGGTAGATTTCTTCGGAGGTTGCACCGGCCTTTTTCGCCCTTCGGGTGTGGGAATGAACCGCACCCTCGGATCCGGTTGCCGCAGCGGCAGCCAGCTGGATGAGATGGCTGGTCTTCTCGTCGAGGGGGCCTGCACTTCGCACCGTAGTACCCAGAGATTCAACTGCTTTTATAACCTTCGGATATCCTTTAGCGATAATTTCATAGGTTTTTTTTCCGGTTTTCTGCTTTTTTTTGGCCATACCATTCCTCACTCTTCCATTTATTATTCTCCGGATTCCTTCTATATAAAGGCATCCGAACCTCTTTTTTTCTCTCCGGTCTTTAAATTACTGATCGCCGAATATTCTTAGCAATCAACAATACACCATTTCCAAGCGGAAAGCCAAAAACCCTTTCGTGTTTCACTTTCCGGCCGTTCCTTTCTCATCTAGGCAACCATCTCCCAAAGCAGTGCTGCCCGGACATCGAAGATATCGCTACGACGCGGGTTGATGGTGAAAGTCTCCATCTCATAGCGGTCGACATCAAAGGTATCGGCGAGCTCCCTTGCCTTTTGTTCAATCTCGGTTGACAAGGCCTCCATGGCCTGACGCAGTTCTTCTATCTCCTCTTCCACCCGTCTGACATCGCTCTTTTCCTTCACCACCCGACCGACACTCCGTACACCGGTTGCTGCCCTGCCGAGATTGGCCGCCGACAACGTTTTTTTTCCGAAAAAAGCACCAACCACGGCGACACCGAAGGAAATCAAGGAATCGGTAGTTTTGGATTGGACATCAACCTTTTCCTTGTCCAAGCGGTCAAGAGCCCGATTCAACCTCTGTTCAAGACCGGTCTGCCGAACCCGATATTTTTCCCGCAATTTTTCGACGGCCTGATCCTTTTGCTCACGCAGATAATCATTAAAACGAACCTTAAAATCCCCAGGTTTCTCTTCCGGTTTCGATTCGAAATCGACACCCTTTATCCGGCTGAGTTGCAACCGGGAGTTTTGATACAGATAATCGCCGAAGGATTTGGCAATACCCTTGCAATCCTTCTGTTGGGCAATAATTGACGGCAAGGGATAGTAGCTTCCGCCACCGGGTGGATCGATCCGGCAGTCGTCCAAGGCAAAAGGCATCGTCTCCGCCGCCGCCCAGTCGGTTCGCTGGAAACTCTCGTCGAGATAGAGGCGTAGCCTTACCTCCCTAACCACATCAATATTGCGATTGCTATTGAAAAACCTGACCGAGGCCGAGGCAGCCAGCCAGGGCTCAAAGCTTACTTGCTCACTCACCACATTCTGCAGCCGATAAAGTTGTTCAATCCCCTTGGCCACAACCGGCGGCAGACTGCTTGGCGAAAGTCGTCCGGAAGCCAGACCACCGGTGGACATTTCCGCCACAACCGGGCCGGCAACCGCTTGTTTTTTTTTCTCGTCCATGAGTTTTTTGATATCGCTTTGCGAGATCGGCCCCTTAAGGTACGACATCGCCCAGCGGGTTTCAAAGAGTAACGGCTCATCAAGATGAGCGGAATTCAAAAGAAACTGTCGGCCCTTCATAGCCGATAGCAGTTTTCGTACCTTCTGGACATTGAGTTTACCGTCACTTGCCCCGGCGATGCCCTCAACCACCCGATCCTGATCCTGACTGGTCTGCAAACGCCCGACAAACCACGTGCCGATATTCGCCAAACCTTTATAGTCAAGGTCGACTGGATTCTGAGTGGCCAGCACCACGCCTATACCGTAGGCCCGGGCCTGCTTAAGCAGAAGAAGCATCGGTTTTTTCGACGGCGGGTTGGCTGTGGGTGGGAAATAACCAAAGATCTCATCCATATAGAGAAGAGCTTTCAACGAGGCGGTACCCTGCTGACGCCGCATCCAGCCAATGAACTGATTTAGGAGCATGGTGACGAAAAACATCCGTTCAGTATCACTCAGATGGGCAATGGAAAAGATCGCCGTGCGTGGCGATCCGTTCTCACCGTAGAGGATACGTTGGATATCGAGAGGCTCACCCTGGGTCCAGGCGGTAAAAGTCGGACTGGCCAGGATATTATTAAGAGTCATAGCCAAAGTCATTCGCTGGGGCTGGGGATAAAAGGTCTCGAGGGGAAAAACCCCGACCTTGGCGAAAGGCGGGGCAACGATACATCCGATCAGTGCCTCCATACTGAGCTCCTGCCCCAATCGCCAGAAGTGCAGAAACAGTGAACTGAGGAGGATATGCTCGCGACTCTGCAGCGGATCGCCGGAGATATCTACCAGAGTCAACAGGCTGGTAACGGTCGAACTCACCAGATTATTGAGGGTGTCGATATCGGCCACCACTTCTGGTGCCGGGGCGGTAAAATTGCCGAGTACCGACACCGGCAATCCGGCACTGCTGCCGGGGGTGTAGATGGTCAGTTCAGTCTTGCTGCGCAGAGCGGCGATGCGCTCCGGTCCCTGCCCCCAGGCGGCGAGGCCGTCTTTCCAGGTTTTGGCGGTTTCTGTCGCGTATTGCTCAACAGTCATTTCCTTTTTTGCCGCCTCGGCGAGATCGATCCACGGGGCAAAATCCTCAGATGCACAATGAGGAAAGGTCAAAAGCAAATTCCCCATATCGCCTTTTGGATCGATGACAATCGATGGGACATTGTCCATGATTGCCTCTTCGATAAGACCTATCCCTAAGCCGGTCTTGCCGCTACCGGTCATGCCGATGATCACCGCATGGGTGGTCATATCTTTATTTTTATAGAGCAGAGGGGCTTGTACAGGCAGGCCGCCGACAAGATCCAACTCCCGACCAAGATAGAGAAGTCCGAGTTTTTCGTAGGGGTATTGACCATCCATAAAATATCGTCTCCTTCATTGGGGGTTTTGAGTCTCTTAAGAAAAATATATTATTTCCGGCCTTTCTCTCTGCAGTCAATCCTTCGACATAAAACACTTGCCTTACCATCACAATGCAATATAAGCTCTGATACATTTTATCGTAACAATAGATAAATTTGAAGGCGGTTTTATTTACAGTGGCGGCGGATGATTAAATGACAAAACAGAACCTTTGCGATCTGAAAAAAACTTGTCATTAATGTGGATGATGAACCGGAATGCAGCTGATGCCACATCCAGTTCCTGTTGCGTTTGACAGAATTTGCAGATTAGAAACAGACCTTGAAAAACGACTGCAACGGTCACCCGTTCTTACATGGAGGGATATTTTCAATCTTTCCTAAAACGGTAAATATGTAGTTTCCGTATCCCTTATCACCCCATGAAGATTGCCCTTCTGGGAGCGTCCCATCCTTTTCGTGGCGGCATTGTTCATTTCAACAGTCACCTAGCCATGGCGCTCCATGAAAGACCAGGATTGGATGTAGACCTGTACTACTGGTCTAAGCCCTATCCTACATTGCTGCTGCCGAAAGGGCCGGCCTCTTTTCTCGATCAACAGAGCTCTTTGACCTTTTATCAACCCGGACTACACATCTTAAACTATTCTAATCCCCTGACCTGGATATCACTCTTTGACCGATTGCGGAGGGGTAGATATGATATTCTCATCACTCATTGGGTCCATCCAGTTCATTTTCCGGTCCTCAAAGCTCTGTTTGCTTCCATCCGGCTTTTCACGAAAACAAAGATATACCTGATAGTACACAACTGTCTGCCCCATGAACCAATGCTGGGAGCTGCCTCAATGAGCCTCTCCATATTCAAAACGGCTCATCGAATCATTCTGCACAGCACTTCGGAAACGCAGCAGGCCCAAAATCTCGGATTTTTCACCAGTGATATGGTTACTGCCTTTCACCCGATCTTCAATCAATTTATAATGCCGGACGAACCTCGGGAATCCATACGACACAGCCTCGGACTGCGCGGAAAGGTCCTGCTGTTTTTTGGATTCATTAGACCATATAAGGGATTGAGCCTCCTCCTGGAAGCATTTCACAATCTGGCATCTCGCTATCCCGATGTTTCTCTTCTCGTCGTTGGTGAACATTTTTACCCAACATCAGAAGGGCTCCATAATAACGGCTCGCTTCTTGATCATCTTTCCGCAAATGATCCCATCCGATCCCAAATTATCTTGATTGACCGTTACGTGGCAAATGAGGAGGTCGGCCGCTATTTTGCGATTGCCGACGTGTTGGTGGCACCATATCTATCTACGACACAATCTGGACCGATCCAGATCGCCTATGCCTTTGATAAACCCGTGATCGCAAGTGACCTTCCGGCCTTTCGACAATGTGTCAGCCATGGGGAAAGTGGGTACCTGTTTTCGACCGGGAACGCACAGGATCTTACAGAAAAGCTTGAGCTCTTTTTGGATAAGCCCATTACAATCGAACAGGTTCACCGCTATCGTCAGGTATTCAAATGGGAGAGCTATGTGGAGATGCTGCTTAAGCCCAGCAAGGCTCTTGAGACGAGATAAGTTCTGTTTATTCCTTCTGCAAAAGTATGTGACTAAACGAAGGTAAATTTTCAATATGATGAAATGACGGACAAGAAAAACGAGACTACACGGAAAGATTCACCTCTGGTCAGTTTCAATATTTATGGGATGATCAATTACGGGATTGCATTGTATTTGCTCTTGATCCCTTTGACCAAGATGGGCCTAGAAATTGTTATCAGCAGAGATGTAGGACAAGATCGACTAGGGGGGACGGACGGCTCTGATCACCTTCACATTGCAAATAGTGTCCATAGCCTTGGCAACTGTTGCCTATGTTATACTTTCCTGGTTTATCGAAGCAGAACCGAACGCCCGTTTGATTGTCTTCGTTTTTTCTTTCACGCTCATCGGACGCTCATTGGCAATGTGGACTGAAAACATTTACACAGCCTATGAGGCCAATCACTATTCTTTGCGACAACAGTCCATCTTTCGACCACTCGAAGCTCTGCTTGGTCTTCTTGTTGTTTTTGTCTGGCGGGCAGCCCTGCTGGTGGTTGTGGTTCATGGGCTTGTCTGGTGCCTGGAGGCTATCTATGGGTTGACTGTTATTCACCGTCGAATATTGCCGCTGCGTCTGGACAGAAATCTTTCACAGTTATACCGTGTTTTTCTCCAGGGTCTTCCTTTGGGTGCTGCCTTACTTTTGTTGGCTCTTCCCTACCAGGGGCCGCTGATATTCTTCCGCTACTTGACATCTGACGACAATTCATTGGGGCAGGATGGGAAAGATTGCTTGTTTGCAGAGACGGCCACACGGTTTTTACTTTTTTCGGAATAGTCTTGGCTCTTCTGGGAACAGTGTTTGGTCCTTGGGTGACGGATCAAATCTTCGGAGAGAATTATATTCAGGCTGGCACCATGGTTGGACCTGTACTTTGACTCATAATTCCATGGGCAACGGGCCATGCCTTAGCAAGGGTTTTGATGGCCAGGAAGCTCGATTGACAATTATTTTTTTGCGCATTGGTCGGCCGATCTTTTTACCCCTCTCTATTCCAGAGGCGTTGTTGACTGCAGTTGGCTTTTATTTCCTCATTCAGGTATTTAGTCCAATGCTGTCACTCCTTGCTGCTTTTATTGCTCTGGCTGTCGGATGTCGTGGCTGCCTGACGCCGCACAAGACGTCGTTTGGTTTGGACAAACTTTCAGATGGTTAACAAAGAAGATATTTCTAGGAAAGCAGCCATGTTTCACGAGAAGGAACCGAAACATCATGGTTTGCCTATCCTTATAATATATTATATTAGACGCGGATGAACATGAGGAAGGAAGGCATTATGTTGAACAGCAGACGTTATGAATTACAAGGTTTATTGATCATTATTGGCTTACTCATTTCCTTCAGGACCTACTTGTCATTCAATGCCGGTGGACCCACGTGTTTTCCTGATGAGATATTATATCGTTTCAATGCGACGGCAATATTCGAGTTGAGCAAATATGGAAACGCACATTATCCGCCATTGTATTCTTTAGTTATTTCTCCAGCCCTGTTTTTTCAACATTGGTACCAGGGCATGCTCGTTATTAGTTCACTCTTTTCAAGCATGGTAGTACCTGCGACATGGCTTTTGGCAAGAGCTGTTAAAGTGAAAAACCCATTGTTGCCTGCTTTGATTTCAGCCTTACTGCCTATGCAGGCGGTGTATTCACAGATGTTGCTCAGCGAGAATATTGGCGTGCCTCTATTTGTCTTAACCGTAGCATTAGCACTTCGTGGCAGCAGGCGGGAGGCCATAGGTTTTGGCTTCATGCTTGGCCTTTTGCACCTTACAAAATATTTATATTTGCCCGCTGTTATTTTGCTTTTTGTCGTTTGGATTGTAGTTCACATGGGTAAAGGAGAAGACATAGACTGGCTTCTTAAAGTTCGAAAAACCATTACCGCAAGCTTAATGGTTCTTGCAGCATATATCTTCGTATATGGCCTTTGGGTATGCTACGGAGTAGGCAGTGGAATCCCAATCAATGAATTGTTTGGTTTCTATATTACACCAATAACCAGAGGAAGATTCTCAAAATCAATAAGCTATAATAGTTTTTTTCTATGGTCTACATGCTATCTGTCGTACATTGTCATTGCTTGGTTACCAAGTTGGGTTCTCATGGCAACTTGGTGTGCTAACAAAAAAGTTGAATTTCGGATGCAGTGTTATAATCTTGAGCGTTTGGCTTTTATTGTTACACTTTTCATAATGCTTGTCGGTTACTGGCTATTGGCAGTTCAGCATTCGTTCGGTGCTTCATATAACTACCCAAACCCACATTATCTTCTGGGAAGATATCTAATGCATTTATCTCCCCTAATAATTATTCTTGGCGTACTGATTATTGAAAATATTCAGGCCTCTGTCAGAAAGTTTAATCTTGTAAGGACGTTTCTTTTTGTATTGATTATTGTAGCCACTGCGTTTTTAATGAGGTGGGTACTCTTTGACGGTGGGATATGGAAATTACCCCATTGGTTTGCAGATATACCTTTTAATTCAATAGATGCATACCAAGTTGGAACAACAAAAGTATTTGTGATTTTTGTTTTAGCGATTTTCGCTATGCTTTCAATATTAATAGTGTTACGTAATCATATACTTATCATCGTTTTACCCTGGATAGTAGTCTCTGGGTTGATTTTATTTCTAGCAACAGAACGAAATAAATCTACAATCCCGGCTGTTCATGCTCATGAGATATCGAAGTTTTTGATGCCGATAATGTCTAGTCTTGAAAAACCAGTCTATATTTACGTTTCTGGATTAACTGAAACAGTTGAAGATGTAAGATATGGCCTCGAATTTTGGGGTGTAGCCAGTAATGATTTAATCGTTGAAGAGATTGATAAATCCGGTGGCATTATAAACAAAAGATCTTTCATCGTTGCAAGTAATGAGATGAGTTATAAGCTTCGCTATATTTACAATCTCAAAGAGAAAAAATATTTTATATATCAGTCTGATGTGCAAGAATCAAATGTTCAGCTTAAAAAAATGATTCCGCAAATCCTATGAAACTTGTCATACAAATCCCCTGCTACAACGAGGAAAACACCCTGGCCATTGCCCTGTCGGCATTGCCGCGTCAAGTACCAGGATTTGATGTGGTTGAATGGCTGATAATTGATGACGGCAGTCAGGATGACACGGTGGCTGTTGCTCAAGCAAATAATGTCGACCATATAATTCGACATTCTCACAACCAAGGCCTGGCAAAAGCATTTATGACTGGCTTGGAAGCGTGTCTGCGACTTGGGGCAGACGTTATCGTAAACACAGATGCAGACAATCAGTATGATGCCAGGGATATTCCAGTGTTGACGGCTCCTATCCTTGATCACTGCGCCGAGGTTGTAGTGGGTGCAAGGCCGATTGTTGCCATCAGGCACTTCTCGCCTGCCAAAAAATTATTACAACTCCTGGGCAGTTGGGTCGTGAGAATTGCTAGCAATACCGACATTCCTGATGCGCCAAGTGGATTTCGCGCAATGAGTCGTAACGCGGCTCAGAGATTGAAAGTGTTTAATAATTACACGTACACGCTGGAAACCATTATTCAGGCAGGACAAAAAAACATGGCTATCATTTCTGTACCGATTCGTGTGAATGATGACCTTCGTCCCTCACGGTTGTTAACAAGCACTCCGTCTTATATACGACAAAGCATTGTCACAATTGTTCGCATTTTTATAATTTATAAACCCTTCAGGTTCTTCTGCAGCATAGGTTTGACGCTTTTCTCAGCAGGCACCATTATCGGATTGCGTTTTCTCTATTACTATTTTCTTGGAAAAGGAAATGGCCATGTTCAGTCTCTAATTCTGGCTGCCCTGTTGCTGGGGATGGGGTTCCAGACCATTCTTATTGCTTTTGTCGCGGATCTTTTGGCGGCTAACCGAAAGTTGCTTGAGGACTTGCGCTTTAAGACAAATATGTGATCACGAATGTTACGTTTGAG
>JAZDOW010000037.1:0-3485 GCA_043798185.1 Pseudomonadota bacterium
GTGAGGATGCTATTCAGGCGCTCCCTGCCGTAAATGTCCCCGGTGGATTGCACAAACGGTGTCAGAATCAACTTGAATTCATCCGCCTGTTGCGGAGAGAGGGAGACCGAAGTTGTGAGAATGTATCGGTCGGGCTTTAGCTTGGTAATCTTGGCGAGCTCCTTGTTTTTGAGTTCTGACTTCAGGCTGGCAAACGTTGAGTATCGCTTGCATTGCACGATCAACTTGGGCGGCTTTTGCGAAGTCCCCAACGACACGAGGTTAAACACGGCGTTTCCAGAGTGGCGAACCGGTGCATAGCGGAGGTCGATTCCTTTGTCGCGCCCCTCGCTGAAGTTTTCCAATTGAATGCCGAGTTCGGTTTCAAGCAGGTCCTTTGACAGGAGCTCAAAGTCTAACGGAGACAGGCAGGTTGTGAAGTCGTAGTCAGCCATTGTTCACCCCAAGGGTTACCTGCCCCGCAAACAGACGCAGCAGAAGCAGGTCGCGCGTCCAGCGGGAGTGGTTTCTTAAACTTGTATGCCTGTACAGATACCTCAAGAAACTTGATGTGATAACAAAGTGTCATGGGGTGTCTTAATCCTCCTTTTGTCAACCAGCCCATGGAGCCGCCGGCAATGCCGGTCGGCTCCATGGGCTGGTTCTGACGGGTGTCGCGATGGAAGTTCCTCGTGTGAATGGGTCTAGCCCGGTCCTGTCTACCACTGTTTCAACCGAAATTTGCTAACCGTTTCTCTCGCCCCCCTGCGGCTTTGTCGCACCATCTTGGCCCGACAGCATCTTACGTCCGCGAGCGGCGATGGTTTCGATCACTTCTTTTGCGAGAAGCCCGGACACAATGCCGACCAGACTAATCATGAATGGACTCAGCGAACTTTCGCCGTGTGCCGACGACAGGAGAAGCAGTCCGGTCTTGGCAAGTACGTAGCCACCGATTGCGACTACCACGCCGATCAAGGGGATGAAGAAATATTCCCCTGTCGTAGGGTTCGGGTGATCCGCCACGCCATAGTCACGTAGCAGCCGGACCATGCCTCCGAGGGCGCCCATGAACATGATCAGCAACAGCACCAGCAAGTCATAGGGCGCGACGACGAACGGTCTCTGGTACCAAGATTTTTCCATCTCCATGAACGCCAAGAAGTCCTGGTGCCCCTTGATCAAATCTGCGTACTGCTCGCCGTTGCTGGTCAACGATTTCTTGAGATCAGCGATTTCGGCGACATTCTCCTGCACCCGAAGCTTAGAATACTGAATGTCGTGTTGTACTTGCGAGTAACCCTTAACCACGCAGTTGACGTCCCCAATAAGATTCTCCAGCGGCTTGCGATTGTGTTTGGCTTCCGCGATCTGCTCCACCGTTTCCTTGTCGAGCAAATTCAACATCGGAAGACCACCCTTGTTAAAAAACCGGAGACAGATTTCGTTGCCGATTAGCGCGTTTTCGTCAATACGGGCCTTTTCGCCGACCTTCTTGACATTCTCGACTAGATTGGCGTTGAGAGAGCGATTGGCTTCGTAGTTCAATCGCCAGGTATCGAATGTCGCGCCAGTCGATGAACGAAGCTGCACTGCGGCAAGCAGCACTACCCCGAAAAACACGATGAGGGAGTAAAACACCACGGTCAATGCAATGCCTGCCCACTTCATTTGAAGCCCCTCCCTCAATTCACTTGATATTCTTCCCCGGCGTTAGAACGCTGAAATGAGCAGTTCATCTGCTTGATTTTTTAGTTGAGCCGGGCCGTCCCGCGCTCGCGATCTCACCTCTTGGAACGGCTCGAAGTCGTTATCTGCGGCGCTGGCCGCAGCACCTCCCGTCAGGCCGGTGGGTTATAATCGAAGCCGATATCTGCCGCGCTGGCGGTGTCATATTTTGAAACCGGCTCGAAGTCGCTATCTGGGGCGCTTGCCATGTCATTGGTCGAGACCGTGTTTTCTTCGAAGTCCGGGTCAGCCGCGCTCGCGTTGTCATCTCCCGAAGCCGATGTCTTTTCCACCATCGAAGCCAAAAAGCAGCGCGCGCCCGTTATCGTAACTCGAAACCAAGGTTATTGTCGAGGCCCAGGCCCCCCGCGCTCGCGGTATCTGCTTTAGACCTCAAAGGTTTTCTGATGAAGCCGAAATCCGCCGGGCTCGCGTTATCCAGCCCCGAAGCCGATGCTTTTATCTTTATCGAAGCCCAAAAGTCGCGCAGTCCCGTCATCGCAATAAAAGCCGACATTCTTTCTTTCGAAGCCAGGACAGCCGAGTACCCGTTATCACAACCCGAAGCCAAAGTCTCTTCCGATAATGGGCTTATTCCTTTTGCGAGCTGGCAGCTCAACATGAAAATCACCGGTCTATCCGGTGCATTTTCTGGTTGGAAGTCAGCATGGATGTCCCCCGGTTTCATGCCTGAAAATCTCTATTCTTTATCCTCATTTTTCTATTCCAACTGCTTGATCATCCGGTCGAAGTCACTTTCAAAGAGTCGATCCTGGATGATGCGGTATTTTTCAAATTCACTTTCGGCATGGGCTTTGGCAATTTCTGTTGTAACTTTTCCTGCGTCCTGCAGGATTTCCCGGTCTGTAGCTTCGATGAACCGGTTGAGGCGTTTCTCCCAGTCCTGCATCGTCATGGGGATCTGCCGCAGTGCCATATCTTCCGCAACGTCCAGATAGGCAGAGACCAATCGCTGCAATTGCGCCATTTCATTTTCGGTCAGATAGTTTTTGGCCACGCTGACATCGAACTTTTGAATTTTACCTTTTGGAGCGTCTTTCCAGGTTGTCAGCCCCATATTATCTTTTTTGTGGTCCGCACGATCTACGATCACTTCCGCAGCCGTCCGGCCATGAATAGCCCAATGCAGCTTATTTTGTACTGTCGCAAAAAAGCGCTTCGTGGCTTGAGCCGTTAAGTCATAATCAATGGACGTAGCATAGATATCGGTAATTTTCTGATAGAACTTACGCTCACTCAGACGAATCTCCCGGATACGCTGCAATTGCTCTTCAAAATATTGTTTACCAAGGACGGAACCGTCATTCTTTAGACGCTCATCATCCATTGTATAGCCTTTGACGGTGAACTCCTGGATAATCGTTGTCGCCCATTTGCGGAATTGCACGGCGCGTTCTGAGTTAACCTTGTAGCCTACTGCGATAATGGCCGAAAGATTGTTGTGTCTGGTATTGTAATTTTTACCGTCTGCGGCAGTTATTCGAAAATTTCGAATAACTGCCTTCTCTTCCAATTCACTATCGGCAAACACTCTCTTCAGGTGATAGTTAATGGTATGTGTCTCGACATCATAGAGAACGCCCATCATTTTTTGGGTCAGCCAGATATTTTCATCCGCATAAACCGCTTCAACGCCTCCCTTACCACTTGCCGCGACAAATGTCAGATATTCAGCAGCCGAGGACCGGACAATGGATGTCTCTTTTTTCCCGGGCTTCTGTATTTTTTTGTCTTTGTCCGTTTTCATTCTACCCCTC
>JAZDOW010000111.1:0-4073 GCA_043798185.1 Pseudomonadota bacterium
GTTCAAATGGGTAGGTTTCGACGGTTTTTATGGCGATAACCCCACCTTTCTTCGTCAACTCGCCGATAATGGCGAAGAATTTATCGGCGATATCCATAAAGATCAACTGATCTATTACGAAGATCCCAAACCGATAGTACCCTCCACCAACATCCGGAAAAGGGAAACAACCCAGCAAGCTTCAGGCTCAAGCACGATCAATGCGGGTTGATAGATGGGTCAAAAAGCTGGCCCCTGGCGCCTGGAAGCGCATCGCAATTCGGGACGGCTCAAAGGGAAAGATCTTTGTCGATATTTTGCACAGAATTATTTGGCTTTGGGACGGCAAGGAACCTGAAGCGAGAAGATGGCATCTAGTGGTACGACGTGAAATAGACTCTCCGGAGGAAATAAAATACAGTTTGAGCAATGCCCCCTTGATACTCCGACAGAGAGATTAGCATTCATGCAGGCGCAAAGATACTGGGTGGAACGTTCATTTCAGGATGCCAAAAATCAATGTGGAATGGGAGAATATCAGGCGCGAGGCTGGTTCGCGTGGCATCATCATATGTCAATGGTATTGCTCGCTATGCTGTTCATGCTGGAACAGAGGTTACAACACCAGCCCGATATTCCACTGCTGAGTTGCCCCGATGTTGCAACTCTACTTAAATCGGTTCTTCCAAGAAAGGATATCACTGAAGATGAGGTGTTGAGACAGCTTGAAGTCAGACACAGGAAAAGGCAGGCTTCAATTGATGCTGGCTACTGAAAACAACAAAAAGACGGGCTGTTGCCTCTGGCGGTATGCTCGCCAAAGAAAAATTAGAAATTCATTTTTTTGTTTTTCAAAAATGAATTTCTGAGGTACTTATCTCCCCTTGTTGGGGGTTGGTAAAAACGATACAAGATGACCGATAAACCTTACTCACATTTTCTTTCCAACCAACTGGCACGGCACGGTGCCGATGTCATGGTCTTTTGGTCAACCGTCGGTATAGTCGGTCTGTCGCTGGTAATTACTTGTTTGGCCCTGTTGATTTTTCAGGGTTATATAGACCTGCTTGGCGTGGTCATTTGCATTGCCGCGCCGTTGTTGATCTTTCCCCTTCCTGCCCGCTTGTTCTTTACAACTTTTCTGAAATTGCACAGGGCCGAAGATGCCTTGCGGAGCAGAAATCTGGCACTTGAACAAGCCCTTCAAGAAGTGAAAACGCTCAGCGGCCTTCTGCCCATATGTTGTTCCTGTAAGAAGATCCGCGATGACCATGGGTATTGGAACGAAGTTGAGCAATATTTCTGTGAACGTCTGGATCTCCAACTGAGCCACGGATTTTGCCCGGAGTGCATGGCCCGTTTGTATCCGGAACTGCACTCTGCGCCTCCCCATCCTCAATCGAAAAAATGATAGATGGAGAAGGGGGCGAAAGTGCCCATCAGAACGGATTAAAACCTCTATTGAGGTTGATAAACAAGCATCAGAGGTGGAGAGGCTGCATATGCCCAGGCGACTGCTACGGTTTTTGAGAAATCTAAAAATCCGCTCCAAGCTGCTCGGCGGCTATACCCTGATTTTTATCCTCGCCACCCTCCTCAGCGGTGCGGCGGTGTATCGGCAGGTGCGCACAACCATCGAGAGCAATATCGAAAGCGAGTTGACCAATGCCACCGCCGCCATAAAGAGTATGGTCGGTACCGCCGCCGCCACCTCGATTAAAAATCATTTGCGGGCCATTGCCGAGAAAAACAGAGAGATTATCCTCGGCATTCATGGCGATTTCCTGCGGGGCTTGCTCACCGAGGACGAGGCCAAGGCGCTCTGCCGAAGGATCATGTTCAGCCAGACAATCGGTAAAACCGGCTATCTGTTCTGTGCCAATTCCAAGGGAATTGCCGTCGAACATCCCAATCCGGGTGTTGCCGGCAAAGATTTTGTCGACCGGGATTTTGTCCGGGAGATGATCCGCATGAAGACCGGTTACCTCGAGTACGAATGGAAAAACCCTGAGGATGACGGCTTGAAGCAAAAAGCCTTGTACTTCACCTACTTCGAACCCTGGGATTGGATCATCGCCGCCTCTTCCTATCGTGAAGAATTTCGGGAACTCGTCGATATTTCCGACTTCCGCAAAAGCATTCTCGGCCTGACCTTCGGTAAGACCGGCTACGCCTACATAACCGACAGCCTCGGCAACCTTGTCGTCCATCCCTTCAACAGCGGCAATTACTATGATGAAAAGGACAGCGACGGCCGTTATTTTGTCCGGGAGATCTGCCGCCTGAAAAACGGCAAGGCTGTCTATACCTGGAAAAATACCGATGATGACCACCCTCGGGCGAAGATGGTTATTTTCAACTATATCCCCGAATACGACTGGATTGTTGCTTCAACCTCCTATCTCGATGAGATTTTCAAGCCGCTGAAGACGGTTCGCAATACCATCGTGACCATGGTATTGCTCATCTGCGTCCTGGTCTTTGCTACTTCGCTATGGATTAACGGTTCGGTTATCCGGCCTTTGCAATCACTCATGCAGCGCTTTGCCGCCGGTGCTTCCGGCGATTTCGACATCCGCATGCCGGTGGAGTCGACCGATGAGATCGGCCAGTTGGCGGAGTATTTCAACCGTTTTATGGACACCCTTGATCGCTACGGTAAAAATCTCTGCTCGGAAATAAGTCGGCACGAAATGACTGCCCGGGCACTGCAGGCCAGCGAGGAAAAATACCGCACCATCCTTGAGCGCATGGAGGAAGGCTATTTCGAGGTCGATCTGACCGGCACCTTTACCTTCTGCAATCGCGCCATGGCCAGGATTCTCGGGGTGGAGGAACAACGGCTCCTGGGCAGCAATATCGGCACCTGGATGGACAAAAATCATGTGGAAAGGATTGCCGCGGTTGTCGCCCTGGTGCGTCAGTCCGGTCGAGCAAAACAGGCATCGGAGTTGGAGATCGTCAAGGCGGACGGCACTGTCTGCGCCGTTGAAACCTCGGTTTCCTTGCGCCGGGACCCAGACAACCAAGCCGTCGGCTTCAGCGGAGTTCTGCGCGATGTCAGCGAACGGAAAAAGAGCGAAAAGGCACTGCGTATGTCGGAGGAGATGTTTTCCAAGGCCTTCAGAAGCAGTCCTTCCGGCATGTTTATCGCTGCCTTAAAAGATAGCCGGATTATCAACGTCAACGACAGTTTTTTACAGGTTACCGGCTTCAGCCTCTTTGATCTTATCGGCAAGGATCTGTTGACCATCGGCTTTTTCCACCACAGCGTCGATGGCGATAAGATGATGGCCGCCCTGGCGGAAAAGACCGAGGTGAAAAACCGGGAGATCATTTTTCTAACGGCAAAAGGCGCAAAACGGATGGGGATGATTTCCGTCGAACAGGTGACGCTATGGGGTGAGGCGTGCATGCTCGGGGCGATAGAGGATGTCACGGAAACCAGGCGTCTGGAAAGGGAAATTCTGACGATCAGCGAAAGGGAACGGCAGAAAATTGCCATGAACCTCCATGACGACCTCTGTCCACAGCTGATCGGCATCGAAGTAATGACGAAAATGCTCCAGCACCGACTGCGGGAAAGGGCGACTGGTGCCGCCGAAACCTTGATGGGAGAAGCGGAGCGGGCCGGGAAAATCCGCACCCTGATTCAGGATTCCATTGCCAAAACCCGTCAGCTTTCCAAAGGGTTGTCGCCGGTAAACGTCACCGACCGGGGTTTCGACGCCTCCCTGGAAGATCTGGCTGCCTATGTCAGGGAGGTTTTTGCCATCGATTGCACCCTGACCTGCGATATCAACCAGCCCTTTGACGACAACGCGGTTGCCATTCATGTCTACTATATCGTCCAGGAAGCGGTGCAGAATGCCATTAAACATGCACGGGCGGAGAGAATCCGCATCACCCTGACGACTCGAAAAGATACGGTCATCCTGACGGTGGCCGATAATGGCATCGGCCTCAACGGAGCAGTCTCGTCCCAGGGCATGGGCATCCGCATCATGTCGTACCGGGCAAGCTGGATCGGGGCTTCTCTTACGTTCAACACGCCTGAAGGCGGCGGCACCGTGGTTCGCTTGGAACTCTCTAAG
>JAZDOW010000072.1:0-5050 GCA_043798185.1 Pseudomonadota bacterium
ATGGATACCTACTGGGTGCCGGGAGTCAATAATCTCGGCTCGCATGGTCGCTGGGCCTTTGCCGAATTGACGGGGATCTTTCGGATGGAGTCCGACTTCAATGCCTCACTTGAAAAACAGATACACAAAATAATCGAGGATATTTCATGCCCGCCACGCGCCTGAAGATCTTCATCAGCAGCGTTCAGAAGGAGTTTTCGCAAATACGCCGCGATCTCAAGGCCTTTCTCCAGGGCGATGCGGTGCTGCGTCGTTTTGTCTCCGAGGTGTTCCTGTTCGAGGACCTTCCGGCCAGGGACCAGCGGGCCGATGAGGTTTACCTGCACGAAGTGGAGCGCTGCGACATCTATGTTGGTATCTTCGGCTACCAATACGGTTTCATCGATGAAAACGGTGTTTCACCCACCGAACATGAGTACAATCACGCCGGCAGCAAAGGAAAGATTCGCCTCATCTATGTCTGGGGAAGCGAGGATAAACGCCGCGACCCGAAAATGCAGCAGCTGATCGCCAAGGCGAGCAACGAACTGGTTCGTCGCCGTATCGAAGACGGCAGCGCCCTGACAGCCGAGGTCTATGCCAGCCTGGTCGACTATCTCGACAACACCGGCGCTCTACGGGTGCCGCCTTTTGACACCTCGGTCTGTGAGCAGGCAACTGTCAAGGATATCTCCCGCAAACGGGTGGAATGGTTTCTCGACACCGCTCGCCGGGAACGTGGTTTTCCCCTCAAGGCCAATACCGGGACGCAGACGCTGCTCACCCATCTCAACCTGCTGAGTGACGGAAAACCGACAAATGCCGCAATGCTTCTTTTCGGCGGCAATCCGCAGAAATTCCACCAAACCGCAGAGACCAAGTGCATTCACTGCCACGGGACCGGGTATCGCCGCCCCTTCGCCTCCATGCAGGTCTATGGCGGTGACCTTTTTTCCCAGGTCGACCAGGCGACCGATTTTGTCCTGGCCAAGATCAACCGGAGCATCGGTATCCGCGCTACGGATATAATCGCCCCAGCCACCTACGAATTCCCTCCGGAGGCGGTAAATGAGGCGATTGTCAACGCCATCGCCCACAGGGATTACCACAGCAATGGTTCCGTTGAGGTTCGGCTCTTTGCCGACCGCCTGGAGATCTGGAATCCGGGGATGCTGCCCGGCATCCTGACTCTGGCCAGTCTGCGTGATGATCATCCCTCTGTGCCGTACAATCCGCTCCTGGCCGAATCTCTCTACCTTGCCAGGTATATCGAACGGGTCGGCTCCGGCACCCAGACCATGATTGAACTCTGCCGGGAGGCAGGACTGCCGGAGCCGCAATTCGAGCAACGCGGCGGTTCCTTCGTGATAACCCTATGGCGTGACTGGCTGACACCGGAGGTGCTGGCCGGCTACAACCTGAATGTACGGCAGATGAAGGCAGTTTTACTGGTAAAGAACGGGGATCAATTGACCAATACTTTCTATCAACAGAATTTTGCTGTCTCCAAACCAACTGCTTCGCGTGATTTGGACGATCTTGTGAAGAAAGGTCTGTTGGAGAAAATTGGTGTAACCGGTAAGGGGACGCATTATCTCCTCAACCGCAAAGGACTCACGAAGGGCTCAAAGGGCTCATAACTCCTGGACTCATAAAGGGCTCAAACGGATCACAAAGTATGAGAAGAACCTTGAAATACACCACCCTGGATTGTGTCGATAAAATACAAAATAATCGACATGTCTCGGTAATATGTCGATACAATCAACCTGTCGTGGACCTTCGGATCACTGCAGGTTCTGTACATTAAAGCCGGAAGGATACAGCATGGCCAAGAAACAGACGATTTTGACTATCGAGACCCTCAAGCATGACGAGGCGACCCGCACCAACATCCCCACCGCCGAGCATCAGTCGGTACTGGCGGAGGAGGTGAAAAGCCCGATCCGCATGGCCTATGAGCGCCGCAACCGCGATCTTGACCCGCAATTGGTCTGGCGCGGCAAGGACGAGCAGGACTGGTCTGACCTGGTGGTCTATGCCCCGCCCCTCTATATCCAGGAAAAGGTCCACCCGAAGGTCCTGATCGATGACCTACTGAAAGAAAGCCGGAGTGGACAACCCCGACAAATGGATCTTTTTGCCGACTTCAACGGCATTTCCACGGATGTGGACAGGACCGAGTTTTACCGGCACGAGCAGAACTGGACCAACCGGATGATCCTGGGCGACTCGTTGCAGGTCATGGCCTCACTTGCCGAACGTGAAGGTCTGCGAGGCAAGGTCCAATGCATCTATCTCGATCCACCCTATGGCATCAAGTTCAACTCCAATTTCCAGTGGTCCACCACCAGCCGTGATGTGAAGGATGGCAATGTCGGCCATATCACCCGAGAGCCGGAGCAGGTCAAGGCGTTTCGGGACACCTGGCGGGATGGAATTCATTCGTATCTGACCTATTTGCGGGACCGGTTAACTGTAGCGAGGGATCTGTTGACGGATTCCGGCTCAATCTTCGTGCAGATTGGGGATGAAAATGTGCATCGGGTGCGGGCGGTGATGGATGAGGTGTTTGGGGAAGGGAACCACGTTATAACTATCGGATTTCTAAAAACTTCTAGTGCGACGTCTTCCTTTATTTCTAGCACCTTTGATTCTGTGATTTGGTTCGGCAAAAATAAATCGACAACAAAATTTAGACAATTGTTTCGAGAGAAGTCCCATGCTACTCAAGGTGCTGGGGAATATGCGTATTTTTCGGATGAAAAGAGCGAAATTCGCCGGTTCAGCAAGTCAGATCTCCTTGATCGCGATAAAGCTGTAAAGTCCCTACGGATTGACAATTTAACTTCACAGTCAGGGGGAGAATCGACACGTTTTCAATACAGTTACTATGGGAGGCTTTTTTCCCCTGGATCAGGTGGATGGAAAACAAACTTTCAGGGAATGGGTCGCCTTGATAGAGGGGGCAGACTTCATATCCGATCGACATCAATGAATTATATAAGGTGCTTGGCTGATTTTCCTGCCCTACCGTTAAGTAATATGTGGGAAGACACTGCTATTGCTGGCTGGAGTGAGGGGAAGGTATATGTTGTTCAAACAGCACGTAGAGTTGTTGAGCGCTGCCTTCTCATGGCCACAGATCCTGGTGACCTCATCCTCGACCCAACCTGCGGCTCCGGCACCACGGCCTATGTCGCTGAGCAATGGGGCCGTCGCTGGATCACCATCGATACATCACGGGTGGCTCTGGCCTTGGCCCGAGCCCGGATTATGGGAGCCCGCTATCCCTACTATCTGCTGGCCGACTCTCCGGAAGGCCAACAAAAGGAGGCCGAACTCACTCGCACCATTCCGTCCAGCCAGCCCACCTGCGGCAATATCGCCCATGGTTTCGTCTATGAGCGGGTGCCGCATATCACCCTGAAATCCATTGCCAACAATGCCGAGATCGATGTCATCTGGGAGAAGTGGCAGGTGAAACTGGAGCCCTTGCGCGAATCGCTGAACACTGTGATCAAAAAGACCTGGCAGGAGTGGGAGATCCCGCGCGAAGCCGATGCCAAGTGGGCAGATACGGCAAAGAATCTGCACGCCCAGTGGTGGCAGGCTCGTATCGCCCGGCAGAAGGAGATCGATGCCTCGATTGCTGCCAAGGCCGAATTCGAATACCTCTACGACAAACCCTATGATGACAAAAAGAAGGTTCGCGTAGCCGGACCCTTTACCGTCGAGAGCATTTCACCCCACCGGGTTCTGACCGTGGGCGCAGATGATGACCTGATCGATCCGCTGGCAGAACCGAAGGTCGCCTATGGCGGCGAACGGGATTTTGTCACAATGATCCTGGAAAACCTCAGGACCGCAGGCGTCCAGCAGGCCCATAAGGAGGATAAAATCATCTTCACAGCCCTCGTCCCCTGGCCGGGTGATATGGTCTGTGCTGAAGGACGGTACCAGGAAGGCGGAGACGGTTCCGGCAACGAGAAGCGCGCCGCCGTCTTTATCGGCCCCGAATTCGGCACGGTCTCCCGCCCCGATCTGGTCGCCGCCGCCCGCGAGGCCGGTGATGCCGGGTTTGATGTACTGATCGCCTGCGCCTTCAACTATGACGCCCATTCCTCGGAATTCAACCATCTCGGGCGTATCCCGGTGCTTAAGGCCCGGATGAACGCCGACCTGCACATGGCCGATGACCTCAAGAACACCGGCAAGGGCAACCTCTTCGTCATCTTCGGTGAGCCGGATATCGATATCATCGAAGCCAAAGACAACCAAATCCAGGTCAAGGTCAACGGCGTCGATGTCTTCCACCCCAATACCGGCGAGGTCCGCAGCGACGGTCCAGAAGGCATCGCCTGCTGGTTTATCGATACCGATTATAACATGGAAAGCTTCTTCGTCCGCCACGCCTACTTCCTGGGCGCAAGCGACCCCTATAAAGCCCTGAAAACCACCCTCAAGGCCGAGATCAACGAAGAAGCCTGGGCAACCCTTAATAGCGATACATCTCGCCCCTTCACCAAACCCACAACTGGGCGGATTGCCGTAAAGGTTATTAACCATCTTGGAGATGAAGTGATGAAAGTGTTTAGGGTTAAATAGGACTGCGACTGAGGAGCCTAAAATGTATATCAGCAGAGTCAAGGTTTGCAATTTCCGACTTCTAGCCGACATAGAGTTGGCCTTGGAAAATGGAACAACCCTTATTGTCGGCCGGAACAACAGTGGCAAGACTTCACTATCGGAAGTAATCCGTCGGTTTTTGCTTGAACAAAGCCCAAAATTTCAAATCGAGGACTTTTCAATCACTTCCTATGATCGGTTCTGTGATGCGCTTAAAGCCAAAAATGCTAACAAAGATGATGACGTGGTTCGGGCTCTGATACCGAGTATTGAGCTTCGTATCTTTTTCCGTTACGATTCCACTAAACCTAACCTTGGACCACTCAGCGAATTTGTTATTGACCTCGATCCCGATTGCAATGAAGCGCTTGCAATTGCGTGTTACGAATTGCAGGACGGTGGCATTGATGCTCTATTTGAGGGGCAGCCTGTCGAGGAGTTG
>JAZDOW010000093.1:0-2059 GCA_043798185.1 Pseudomonadota bacterium
CCGCAGGTCCGTTGCCTTTCCCCAAGACGTGGGTCCGGCCTATACCATTTCCCGCAGATTCTGCAGGGTCGTTTTCGATTCCTGTTCGTTGGCCTCATCATTCCTCCCCTGATAGTTACATATCAGGAAGGCATGATAGGACCTCACAGGGCAACTTGAAAATCTATAGCTGGGGTTGAGCAGATACTCTTGAGGTGGGGATTAATAACGATCAGGTGGGTCAGTTTATCGGTGGTAGGTGGGTCAATTATTTATCGGTGGTGACATAAAGATGTACGACAAGCTTCTGCTAATACTTTCAGAGACCTCTATTTCCAGTCCATGGGTAGAAGATGAAGTTGAATCTGCTTTTGAAAAAGAAAGGAAAAGGAAAGCGAAAGGCAATTCTACCCCAGCCCTTTTTCCAATAAAAATTGATGAAACAATAGTTGAAGCCAGTAATGTCCGGTTAGAAAATTGCAGTTAAAAAAATATGCAAAAATTATAAATAAAACGAATATTTAGCTTGACAAACCTATAAAAAATCGGTCGCAGTTATTTTCATAAGTATCCTTTTAATTTCAAGGAGTTATGAAAATGCCACGATCACTGTCAACGAAAGCAAAATATTCGACCGTCTCTTTCAAAAAATTAAAGCATCCTTTAAAAAAGATCCTGGAAAAAGCCCCACCGCTTGAATCTAGGTGCAACAGGCCTCTGCAGATGGATTTTAATGACCAACTCAACGCACTTATCTTCTTCCATCTGGAAGAGCATACCTCCGGTAGGCATCTCCTTCAGAATCTAAAGGAGGATGACTTTGCAAGAGAACATATCGCCCCGGAAAAAGGTATTTCCAAGACCTCGTTCTTTGAGGCCATGCACGACAGAGGTCTTGATCAATTTCTTTATGTCTTCAATGCCCTGCAAGAACAGGCGTGTTCAGTCTTACCGCAAAAATTCCCCGAACTTGGAAAATTGGTGGCAATCGATGGCTCCTTGATTGACTCCGTCCTTTCTATGACCTGGGCCGATTATCGAGGTGGTGCAAAAAAGGCAAAAACCCACATCGGGTTTGACATCAATCGTGGCATTCCGCGGAGAATATTCCTTACCGCCGGAAACGACGGCGAGCGACCGTTTGTCAGCAAAATCTTGGAGCCGGGTGAAACCGGAGTCCTTGATCGAGGCTATCAACACCACAAAAATTTTGACCTTCTGCAATCAGAAGGAAAACACTTCGTTTGTCGCATCAAAGCAAATACCACAAAAGAATGCTTGGAAAGGATACCTCTCTTAGAAGATACTATAGTCTTCTATGATGCAAAGGTTCTTCTTGGACAGAAAGGTATCAGTCAAACTGAAAAACCATTACGTCTCATCGGGTATGAGATTGAAGGCATACAGTACTGGGTTGCCTCAGACCGTTTCGATCTCACCGCCGAACAAATTGCCTTCATCTACAAGCTCCGTTGGGATATTGAGACATTTTTTTCCTGGTGGAAACGACATCTCAAAGTGTACCATCTCATTTCAAGAAGCCGGCATGGATTGATGATCCAGATGCTTGCCGGCCTGATCACCTATCTTCTGCTCGCTATCTATTGTCATGAACAACATGGAGAGCCAGTCAGTATCGAAAGGGTTCGGCAACTGCGAAACAATATCCTCAATGAATCTCGGGTCGCTGAATTCAATGAGTCTGACAGAGAACCCCAAGACAACAATTCAACAAAAAAACTATATGCAAGTCCTTAACCGGACATTACTGAGTTGAAGCAGAAGAAGCATGGGCGGAGTCTATCCGTCGAACACGTCACATCGGTGATTTCACCAAATGGAAAACTCACGAACATTATACAAAAGCCTTCAACCGCCTTTTAAGAGACCTTCAAAATAGCGTTAAAAACGATGCCGAAGCTTGCAATTGAGAACTCTACCAGGGATCTTCTGAAAGCACACCAAGCACGGCCGCATGAAATAGCATGATTTTCTTCCCGTCTTTTTTCTTCAAAAAAATGTAATTTCAAAAATTCTTCCTGTCTTCTTCCCGAGTTATTGTTGTTTTAGCCCAACTTTG
>JAZDOW010000101.1:0-2549 GCA_043798185.1 Pseudomonadota bacterium
CACCGATTTTCGCTCTTATTTATGTCGATAACACAACAACGACTGTTATCAGAAAAATTAATTCAGAAATCGTGATCCAGCAAGGAACATATTCTTGAAGTTCATCGTACATTTTTACAGTTGTGTTATCCAATATGACGATTAAAACTATCCCAAATCACAGTTAAAACATTATTGGTAATCGCGTAAAAATCACTCTTTAAGCCAATATCCAATTGATATTATATGAATAAATTGCATTAAGGCAGTGTTCTTATGTTTCCTTGTCATCACTCTCAAAATCTTGTTTTATGTTTTTATATTGACATTTATAACCGTCAATATAAAATAACATCTATGCAAGATGCTAATTTTTTCACTAAACCGGTTCTTACCTGGCAGCGCCGCTACGAAGCCCTGCGTGCCTTCTTTGTCGATCGCCTTCCCACTCAGATCGTGGCAGAAAGATTCGGCTTTACGTCTGGCTACATCCGTGTGCTTTGCCATATGTTCCGACACGGCAAGATCGACTTGTCGGAAATCCCACAAGAAGGCAAATCAGCTCGTCACAAGGTGACTGCTGATACACGCAGTAAAATCATTTCCTGGCGACAGCAGAGGCTTTCAGCCGGGCAGATTGTTGAACTGCTCAGCGAAGAGGGTGTTGAACTTTCTGTTCGCACTGTGGAACGAGTGCTTGCGGAAGAAGGGATTCCAAAACTGCCTCGTCGTACCCGTCTCAAGATAGGTCTCACCATACATGGGGCAGAAGTACCGGATCGATCCGAGACGATTGTTTCTACCGCTCTACTCAAAGAGCAGAAATTTGAATCTACCAGTGCAGGCATCTTCCTGTTTGCACCCTTCATTGCACAGCTTGACCTTATGGAAGTGGTTCGAAAAGCAGCTCTTCCGGGGACCAAGACGATTGAAGCATTCAACTACTTTTTGTCCTTTCTTGCGTTGAAGCTTCTGGGCAACGAGCGCTATGCGCATGTAGGTGAGTATGCTTTCGATCCCGGCCTTGGCCTTTTTGCCGGTCTCAATGTACTTCCCAAATGCACAGCTCTTTCCACCTACTCCTACTCTCTTGACGAAGCTCACATTATGCGACTCCAGCAGGCCTTTGTTCAGCGAGCCTCTCGGATGGGTCTTTATGACGGGACAACCATCAACCTGGACTTTCATACCGTTCCCCACTACGGCGAACAGTCGGTGCTTGAAAAACACTGGGCAGGCGCCAGAGGAAGGGTCATGAAGGGAGCCCTCACCCTTTTTGCTCAAGATGCGCAGACAAAACTCTTACTCTATACTGCCGCAGATATCCAGCGGGAGGAAGCCGATGATCAGGTTCTTGCGTTCCTCTCGTTCTGGAAGCGGGTGCGACGTGGCGTCAAACCGACTCTCATCTTCGACTCAAAATTCACCACCTACGAGAATCTCTCCAAGATCAATCAGCAAGGATTGAAGTTCATCACTCTTCGCCGAAGGGGACACAAACTCATTCAAGATATTGAGGGAATTGGCCCGTGGAAACGTATCACCATCCCACATGACAAACGTAAATATCCAAACCCTCAGGTCCATGAATCCAATGTTGCCTTGCGCGGCTACGAAGGAGAAGTCCGTCAAATCATCGTCCGTGGGAACGGACATGAAAAACCGGCGTTCATCATCACCAACGACCACGAAATGCTACAGGAACTCATCGTTGGAAACTATGCCCGCCGCTGGAGGGTCGAAAACGGGATCGCAGAGGCGGTGAAGTTTTTCCACCTCAATGCGCTTTCCTCTCCCATCTTAATCAAAGTCCATTTCGATGTGGCCATGACAATGATCGCCGATACGCTTTACAGCCGACTGGCTCAGAACCTTCGAGGCTTTGAGGCATGTGACGCTCCGAAACTCTATAGGGATTTTGTCAAGGGCAAGGGAGAGATAGAAACCAAGGATGGTCGCATCGTCGTCACGTACCCTCGACGGGCACACAATCCCATTCTTCGCGCTGTACCATGGCAGCGGTTGCCACAAAATATACCATGGCTCAACGATGCACCCTTTAGCTTTCATTTCAGATGACAAGATCGAAAAATGTTATATTCAAATGACGGTTAAACTTGTTGCGAAAATCGGTGTATATCTGAAAGATCAATTGGACCAATATTTTGATATTTTGAGCCTACCGAAAAGAATCTAATATCCTTTTTAAGCCTTATTGAATACTTTATTTCTGAAAGCACACCGTCTGAAATTGGACCAAATACCCACAAACCATCACAGATTCGAATTAAATTGTTGTTGGCATTCCGCACAGAATCCCGCTCAACAAGCTCGTACAGAAAATATCCATACATATTAAAAGGATTGATTGGGATAGCATTCTGTTCAAAAACAAATTTTGTTATTAGCATTCTACAGAAATAAAAAGGCTTTTGATTGAGCAGTAAAAATAACTTTTTTGGGCTCAAGTAAATCCATGATACTCTTTTATCTAATTAGCAATTAAAGATTTAAATGTTTATACAATACCGCTAAAAATTCTTGCGTAGAGAATGATATATTTCGAGACC
>JAZDOW010000106.1:0-11669 GCA_043798185.1 Pseudomonadota bacterium
GCTAGCGCTTGAAAACAAATGACTGTGATGGCGTTGCAGATCTCCCAACAGAACGGACTCCGCCAGAAAAATTCGCCCCTCCGTCCGCCCCGCATCGACCTGCGGCAATACCAGATATTCACTTGCCGCCAGCGGATCGGCTGGAGACAAAATTGCCCCTCGACCGCTTGCCAGGAGGTATCGCTCGCGCTGCCCCGGTCGGCGGCGAGCAAGGCGGTCGGGATAGGCATAGACGAGGAGATTGCCGCTTTCTTCCATATGTCGTTGCCCATTGGCACAACCAATCTGCTTTTGCCGGCGCCGACTTTCCCGTTCGATACGGCGGCAGATGTCAGGGTCTCCTCCCTCCCGTCGTACTGCATCGTCACCCTCTTTCCGCCAGAGTTCGAGCAATTGCAAACGTATCCGCAACTCGGCTGAAGGAAGTGCAACATCCCTTCGGGCAACATCGCGCTCCGACAAGAGGGCCGAGAGATCGCAGGCAAGGGCTCCATGACCCAGTTTTTTAGCCATAAGCAGCATATGGCCAAGACGGGGGTGCATTGGCAGCTCCGCGAGTTGCCGACCCGTCTCGGTAATTCGCCCGGCAGTATCTATTGCCCCAAGAGACCTGAGGAGTTCCAGGGCTTGCTGATAGGCGCCAAGGGGTGGTGAGTCAAGCCAGCGCAGTTCCTGCGGGTCGCTCACTCCCCACAGGGCCAGTTCCAGCGCCAGCTCTGCCAGGTCAACGGCAACAATTTCCGGAGGATGAAACCCGACGAGACTGTGATCCTCTTCCTTGGTCCACAGCCTGAGGCAATAGCCCGGGCCGAGGCGTCCGGCCCGACCGGCACGCTGGCTGGCCGCGGCTCGCGAAACCCGGACGGTGGTCAATCTGCTGAGCCCGTTGCTCGGCACGAATTGCGGCCGTCGTGACCAGCCGCTGTCGACAACGCAGGAAATCCCTTCGATAGTCAGACTGGTCTCAGCAATGGAGGTGGCAAGAATCACCCGCCGCCTGCCCCCGGGATCCGGCAGAATGGCTTGATCCTGCTCCTGTTGCGACAGGTCGCCGAAAAGTGGCGAGATGAGGGCAGGCGTACCTCTCAACTGCCGCTGCACCTCTTTAATTTCGCCGGTGCCGGGCAGAAAAACCAGGATGTCGCCCTGCTGCTCCGCCATTACCCGATGTACTCCGGCGACGGTTGTTGCACTTATTCTGCCCTGAGCCGGTCTGGCAAGGTACTCGACTTGTACCTCATAACTCTGTCCCTTCCCGGTAATGATCGGCACATCACCAAGGAGTTTTGCCACCTCCTCCGTCGCAAGGGTTGCCGACATGACCAGCAAACGCAAATCCTCTCTCAACTGGCAGAGGTCAAGGCAAAGGGCCAGCGCCAAATCGGCGTGGATGGATCGCTCATGAAACTCGTCAAAGATAACCAGACCGACGCCTTGCAACTCGGCATCATTTTGCAGCCGCCGGGTGAGAATCCCTTCGGTGAGCACCTCGATGCGAGTTGCCTCCGAAATCTGTCGGTCGAAGCGAATCTGGTAGCCGACTGTTTGCCCGACTCTTTCACCGAGGAGCGCCGCCATCCGCGCCGCCGCCGCTCTCGCCGCCAGGCGTCTGGGTTCGAGGATGAGAATCTTCTTGCCGACAAGCCACGGTTCATCAAGGATTGCCAGAGGAACAATGGTGGTCTTGCCGGACCCGGGTGGGGCGGAGAGTACCGCAGGTCCTCTAGTCAGTGCGTCCTTTAAAGCACCGAGAATGGCGTGAATGGGAAATTGCGGCAGTGGCAAGTTTTCTCCGGAGTTGGTAATGGTTAAAGATGATTCGATTGGTTCTTTTTTCTTCACAGTGGTCCAATCGAGAGTTGCGAAACCCTCATAGAACCCGTAAAAGAAGCTGACAGCAAGCTGATTTTCATCGAAAAGATTACAAAAGGAGGATCGTCTATATGGCCGGACCCGCCAACTCACTCACCTCCATCCTCTTTGCCCTCGGTGCTAATATGGCCATTTTTTTGGCCAAACTTGGTGCCGCTCTCTACACCGGATCGGGGGCAATGCTGGCTGAGGCCATTCACTCCCTGGCCGATAGCGGCAATCAACTGCTGCTTATCGTCGGATTACACGGCGCCAAACGTCCCCCGAATGATGAGCACCCTCTCGGCTTCGGCAAGACCATCTATTTCTGGTCGTTTATTGTCGCCCTGATCCTCTTTAGCATGGGTGGCATGTTTTCGGTCTATGAGGGCATTCATAAAATACAGAAACCGGAGGCATTGACTGCGCCTTGGCTGGCTATCGCCGTCCTGATATTCTCCATCCTCGCCGAATCGGTTTCCCTGTGGGGCTGTCTGCGGGAGGTCAACAAGACCCGGGGTGATCGCAGTCTGGCTACCTGGTTCAAGGAGAGTCGGGAGAGTGAACTCCTGGTGGTTTTCGGAGAAGATGTTGCCGCCCTCATGGGCCTTACCCTGGCGCTGATAGGAATAGGCCTAGCTATATTGACGGGCAATCCGCTCTTTGACGCCCTTGGGAGTATTGCTATCGGTATATTGCTTATCCTTATTGCCGTGTTGATAGGCGTCCAGGTCAAACAATTGCTGATCGGCCAAGGCGTTGATCCACAGACCCACTCAGCCATCATGGACTTCCTCCTGGCACAAGAAGAAATCAACAAGATATTCAACCTCATAACCCTCCAGCTCGGTCGTGACGTGATGCTCGCCGTCAAGGTGGAAATGCGACAATATTCCAATCAGACAGAGATGATTGAGGCTATCAATAGCTGCGAAAAGCGTATAAAAGTCGCCTTTCCACAAATCGTCTGGTGTTTTTTCGAGCCCGACATCCGTGACTGACTGGTTTGCAGACCCAACCTCTGGCGGCAAGGGAGATTATAATTGAAAATAACAATCAAACACGCTAGGATCGCCGCAACTGTAGCCTTGGCTGAATTTTCCACTACCCTTCCGCTTTTCCCTGGATTGTCCGTTGATTAACCTGATTCTCCCCCTCTACAATCTTGCCTGGTCAGCAGCCCTGCCGTTCCTGCGCCGCTCTCCGAGGGTTACTCTGGGCTGGACGCAGCGAACCCTTGAGGACAGCCCGGACGGTCCCTTCGACCTCTGGATTCAGGCAGCATCGGGCGGGGAATCCATGCTGACCAATATGGTACTTGAAAATCTGGCAACAACGCTCCCCCGTGGAAAAAAGCTACGAATACTTGCCACTTCAGGCACCAAACAGGGTATTGACAGTCTGCAAAAAGGTCGAAATGCACTGCCGCCAGATGGCGTTCTCGAGGTCTCTATTGCCTATTTCCCCTTCGATGCACCGCATCTGATGCAGAAGGCCTTTGCCCGTTTTGCCCCGAAACTAGCAGTGATTGTCGAGACAGAGCTCTGGCCCGGCTTTCTCATCCTCGCCCACCGAAATAAGGTGCCGGTATTCCTCATCAATGGCAGAATGTCGGATAAAAGTCACCGGACCTATGGCTATTTCCGCCGTTTTTTCAGAAAATTCGGGCCGGAAAAGGTCTGGGCGATTTCGCCGCTGGACGGAGACCGCTTTGCCCAGGTCGTCGGCCCGGAACGGGTGGAACTGATGAATAATATCAAATTCGACAGGATCGAACCGAAAAACGATTTTCCGACCAATACCCCCATCGCAGCGCTCCTTCCCATCGCTAGTCCTTTTGTCCTCCTCGGTTCCGTGCGACGCGAGGAAGAAGAGATAATCCTGCAGACTATAAGCGATGTTCTGGCTCGCCGCAGCGATATAACCATCGGCCTCTTCCCTAAACATATCGAAAGGGCGAATCACTGGCTGGATATGCTGCACGCAGTTGGTATAGCTGCAGTAAAGCGCTCGCAAATTGTTGCAAGGAGACATCCCGGCACAGTCATTGTCTGGGATGTCTTTGGCGAGCTTGCCGGCGCCTACGCCCTGGCAGCGGCAACCTTTGTCGGCGGCAGTCTGGTAAATTTGGGTGGCCAGAATTTCCTCGAACCGTTAGTATTCGGTCTGAAACCGATCATCGGCCCCTACTGGCGAAACTTTGCCTGGGTAGGACGTGAAATCGTCACCTCCGGCTTGGTTCGAGAGGTCGCCGATGGTCCTGAACTGACGGCAGCTCTCTTTGCAGCAATCGATGGTGGCGGCAAAAGAACAGATGTTATGAATGAGGTCAGCCGGTTCTTTCTTCCGCGCAAAGGAGGTACCGAGCACATAAGCCGACAGATTACCAACAAACTTCATCAGCTGGAAAATTCCACAATATGACCATATTACCCAACTGTTACGGCATCATTCCCGCCAGATACAAATCCCACCGTTTCCCCGGTAAACCCCTGGCCGATATCCTCGGCAAGCCAATGTTCTACCACGTCTATGAGAGGGCGGTCAGTTGTCCCCTCCTGCAGAAGGTCTGGCTGGCAACCGATGACCGACGGATTTACGATGCGGCCGAAAGCCTTGCCGTTCCGGTAGTGATGACCAATCCCGACCACCCCAGCGGCTCCGACAGGATCATGGAGGCCGCCAACATACTTGGTCTTGAAGACAACGCGGTGGTTGTCAATATCCAGGGTGATGAACCGGCCCTTGACCCGGAAATGCTGCGCAAACTCGTCGAACCCTTTGCCGACCCAAAGATCCAGGTAACCACTTTGGCGAGGATAATCGATGCCAAGCAGGCCGAAAATACCGATCGGGTGAAAGTTGTACGATCTCAACCGGGTTATGCCCTCTATTTTTCCAGGTCGAAGATCCCCTTTATTCGTGACGACGCCCAGACCGATACCGACTATCTTCTGCATATCGGTATCTATGCCTACCGGCTATCCGCCCTCAGAACCTTTACCAGCCTTCCACCCAGCCCCCTGGAACAAATTGAAAAGCTTGAACAGCTGCGCTTTCTTGAAGCCGGCATCGCCATCTATGTCGTGCTCACCGACTATCAGGGATTCGGCGTCGATCGTCCGGAAGATCTTCAACTGATCCTCAGGCATCTCTAAGGCTGTCACATCAACTGATTTTTTCTCCTCATCCGAACAGCACCATCTTTGCCCACCCACAGCTCGCTTAAAAAACGAGGTGGCTCTCGCTTCTTTTGTATCTCGATTATTTTACCCAGCGCCTTGATATTTCATTTTTTTTATGCTGGAATAAGAAATACCCATGCGGAGTTTTTTCGGAGAACTCCTTTTTATTTCTGCTGGTTGTGGCGCGCCCATATGCATCGACACACCGTGCACCCTTCTGGGCAAAGGCAAACGCAATATCGGGAGAGAAGAAATGAAATTAACAATTACCAAAAAAATTCTTGGAGTTACATTGCCTTTTTTTGCTATTTTCGGCGTTGGTATCCTCTTTCTCAGCATCACGAGTATCGAAAATCAGGGCCGGCAGGGGTTGGAACTTATCAACTCAACGATGCAGAATGATAAAAAAGAAAAGCTCACCGACCTTGTCCGCAACACCTTCGAGATCCTCTCCACCCAATACCAAACCGCTCACGACACCACCAAAATTGCCAAGGCATACGAAAGCGAACTGCAGTCGGTAGTCAACCTCGCCTTCACCTCCGTTCAGGCAATTTATAATGAAGAGGGACCGTCCGAGCAGTCGAAGAAAGACCAGGCCATGAAGGTTATCAAGAGCATGCGCTATGCCGGCGATAATTACCTGTGGATAAACGACATGAAGCCGACCATGGTTATGCATCCGATGAAACCGGCCATGGATGGTACCGACCTCTCTACCTACAAGGACCCAAACGGCAAATTTCTCTTTAATGAGTTTGTTAAGGTTTGTGCCAAGGACGGTCAGGGATTCGTCGACTATATGTGGCCAAAGCCAGGAAAGGATAAACCGGTTGCCAAACTTTCCTATGTAAAACTCTTCAAACCATGGAACTGGGTAATCGGCACCGGAGTATACCTGGAGACAGCTGAAAAATATTTCATGGACCAGGCCAAACAACAGATAGGCAATTTGCGTTTTGGCCCCGATGGCAAGGACTACTTCTTTATCCTCGACACCTCCGGGAAAATGGTCATGCACCCGATCAAACCGTCGATGAACGACACTGACCAAACTGATTCCCGCGATCCGAAAGGCAAACCTTTGTTCCAGGAAATGATCAGGGTATGCCGTGAAAACGGTCAGGGCTTTGTTGATTATCTCTGGCCTAAACCTGGGGAAACTGAGCCTGTCAGCAAGCTGAGCTATGTCCAGCTTTTCAAGGAATGGGGGTGGATAGTCGGCACCGGAATTTATGTCGACGACATTGATAAAGCCATGGCCAAGCAAAGACAAGGGGTCGCTGCCACTCTCGCTCAGCAAAAAACGCTTATAACCGCTATTGTTTCGGCTATGATTCTGGTAGTTGGCGGACTTCTTATCTTCATGGCCACTCGCATCGCCAAACCGATCCGGGCAACCGATGCATTTTTCAAAGATATTTCTGAGGGACAAGGTGATCTGACCGCCCGGCTCAAGGTGAGCAGCAACGACGAAATCGGCGATATGGCCAAATCGTTCAACGTCTTCGCCGACAAGCTTCAGGGGATGGTCGGGTACATTGCCGAGGAAGCTGTGGAAATCAACACCTCCGCAGAATCCCTTACACAAATCTCCACCGATCTTACCGGCGTCGCCGAGGATACCTTGGGCAAGTCCAATACAGCCGCCGCCGCCGTCGAAGAAATGTCGGCCAACATGACTGTAGTCGCAGGTTCCATGGACGAGGCTGCGGCCAATGTTAATGCAGTGGCCACCGCCATAGAGGAAATGACCTCAACCATTAACGAGATCGCCGAAACCTCGGAAAAAGCCCGGGAGATTACCGATAATGCGGTAAAACAGTCATCGGATGCCTCGATAAGCGTTGACGCGCTCGGCACCGCTGCCAGAGAAATCACCAAGGTGCTGGAAACGATAACCGACATTTCAAAACAGGTTAACCTTCTTGCGCTGAATGCGACCATCGAGGCAGCACGGGCCGGTGATGCAGGCAAAGGCTTTGCCGTTGTCGCCAATGAAATAAAGGATCTCGCCAACCAGACCTCTCATGCCAGCGATCAGATAAAAGAGCGCATCGAATCAATTCAGAATACTACCAAGAACACCGTTACAGTCATCGAGAATATCAGTAGGGTTGTGGGTGAGAATTCCGAGATCGTCAATACCATCGCAACTGCGGTTGAAGAACAATCGGTAACCGCCAGAGAGATATCGCAAAACGTTGCGCAAATCTCCATGAGCATCCAGGAGGTCAACAACAACATCTCACAAAGTTCCCAGGTTTCCCATATGATCGCCAAAGAGATCAGCCAGATGAACAAATCCAGCGGCAAAATGAACGAAAGTGCCCACCAGGTGCAAAAAAACGCCGGCTCCCTCGATTTCCTCGCTAAGTCATTGAATAAACTGGTATCTACCTATAAATTCAAATAACAACGATTTTCTCTTTTCGTCCGGAATCTCATTCCGGACGAAAAGAGAAAAATAAACATTTAAAGCGGGCTCATCGGCATCAGTCCGAAGAACTGACAGCTCCTTAAAACTTCAGCCGGTCTTTTAGCCATTTCCAGGGAAAGAGCATGGACACCTGCTCCTGGTAGCGGCGATACGTATCACCGTATTCCCAGAGGATTTTTCTCTCTTCCAACAAGGTTCCCACCACCAGATAAAGACTTAGAATAGCCACTGCCACAAAGATTGGACGAGGATATTCGCCCAATATTGTCCAAAGCATCAAGAGCGAGCCGAGATACCAGGGATGCCGAGTCAGGTTAAAAACTCCGGTTGGCGAGAAATCCTGGGTAGTACCCAATAATACATGAGTCTTTCCATCCCGGAGTTGTTTTATGCCCAAGAAGGCTCTCAGGTTATATCTTTTTGATCCCAACCAAAACAATAGTATCGCCCCTGCCAGGAAAAGAATTCGCACAGGTACTCCCCAGCCCTGCCAAACGAACATCGCCTCTCCACTTTGCCTGTGAGTAAAATCTACGAGGGGAAGAAAAGTTGCAAGGGACAGACCATTATAGAGTAGGCGATAATATCGAACCAGGCCAGGAATCCGTGCCTTGACAAAACCGACGACGAAGGCATTTATCAAGATGCTGTGCATAGCACACCAAGCTATCCACAGTGTCCCGACAACAAAAATCTTCATGTCATTTTTCTCCGAAAAAAGGCGGGCAGATCAAGCTGTCCATTGCAATATCAACACTCCGTGAATATTCGTTATCATTTTAGCGGTCTTATGCTATTCTCGCAAAGGATGTGTCTTGAACAATAAGTCATCGTCCTCTTACAGGTGGAAAGTACTTCATCTCAGGGGGTACTACTCTCTATAAACACCTTTGCAATCATCTGGAATGAAAATGCGCATTTTTAAAACTGCACAAACAGGCTTTCTTGTGACATTCATTTTCGCCCTCATCTTCAACGGGATTTTGAGCTCGGCCCACGCCGATTTCCAAAAAACCAAGATTGCAGTTCTTGATTTCGAACTGATGGGCGACAAACTTGCAACGAACGGGATGGGTACCATCCTCTCGGAGTGGCTTATCAACAACATGGTGAAAAACGGCAGATTCGATGTTGTCGAAAGGGGCATGCTGCAAACAATTATCTCTGAGCAGAAACTCTCATCCACAGGAATTATCGACGAAAGAACCATAACTGCCCTGGGAAAAATTCTCGGAGTTAAGGCCATTATTACCGGTTCCCTGCTTAAAAGCCGTGGGACCATAGAAATGAACACCCGCCTGATCAGTGTTAAAAGCGGTTCGCTTATAGCGGCGGAGAACATCCGAACCAACGGAGACAGCGATCTGCAGTCCCTTGTTGATCAATTGACCGACAAGATCATCCGCAATTTTCCAATCACTGGGTATGTGGTAAAGAAAAATTCGACCTCGGTAACTATCGATCTCGGTCTCGACACCGGACTTTCTCCAGGCATAGTATTTATCGCCTATCGGGAAGGAAAGGTCATTAAACACCCAAAAACCGGTGAAGTTCTTGATGTCGAGCAGATTCCTACCGGTCGGCTGCGCATTACCAGGGTAAGTAAAAATGTTGCTGAAGGAGTTATTATCACTGAGGAGCCTGGTGGCATTCTTTGTGGCAACCTGGTGAAAAGTATACTGAAAGAAACTGCAGAACCCGCCTCACATGAACGCAAAGAAATCACCAGGATGGCACCGGTTGCCAAGGAGCCGGTGCCAGAGTTGAAGCAGAGCAAGAAAAAAGTGGTGCCGATCGAAATGCACAACTAACGGACAGATGCAATGTAATCTGCAAAGGCACCCATCCCCGCGAACCTGAACTGCTTGTTCCTTCTAAGATCGTCCGCCGCCGCCACCCTGACCACCCCGATAGCCTGCCCCCCCCTGACCACCGCGGCCACCACCTTGGCCACCGCGGCCACCGGTTCTGCCACCTCTGTTTCCACCGCCACTTCCCTCGGGGCGTGGACGCGCTTCATTGACAATAACCGCTCTCCCTTTGAGATCTTTGCCGTTAAGACCTTCTATCGCCGCCTTACCATCAGCTTCATTTTCCATTTCCACGAAACCAAAGCCCTTCGATTGCCCGCTATTTTTGTCTTTAATAATGGAGGCGGAGTTAACCTGACCGAACGCTTCGAGAGCCTGCCGCAACTCTTCTTCAGTAACGTTATACGACAAATTCCCCACATATAGCTTCATTCTCTTCTCCTTGTCTCAAGAATTAACACCTTGCCATTAATTACTTTTCGCCCATAATACCTCTAGAAGAGTACCTACCCAAATTTTACTGAGTTATCAATGGTTCTCTCGTAGCTCTACTGGTTTTCCTCCATCAAAGCATATCAGCAATAAAGCGTTTTTTCTATTTCATTTTTTCGAAGAAGGAAAACCATTCCACTCGCACTCGGCCATGGGCCTAAAATCCTTTTCCTGCAAGATAACATCAAGGTGAATGAGGCCCATGGCGATAAGATCGGCTGGGGGGTGTTTGAGGCTTGCAGACCGGTTGGCGGTGAGCAGATATCTGCGACACTTGTCACAGGTGAAAGCAGTATCTTCCGGCTGCCCTTCGATAAAGAAAATATTGGTATTTTGTGGATCTTCGTGATTACAGTACGGACATGTGAGCCGGGAGAACGTCCAAGCGTGACCGCAATCCGCACATTGCAGCTCGCGTTGTCCTTTATCTCCTAGGATAGCCAGGTGGGGAAAACCACCGCAGACAGGACAGTAGCCTTTCGTCCAGGCATGGGCAGCGAGTTCCATCTTCATGTCTCTGGCCTTTTTTGTCAGCATAAAGCGGTTGAGCACCCTCAGGAAAAGGTGGAGTGACGTCGGAGAAATCCCCAACGCTGCTGCCTTATCAATGAGTTGCTCGTCCGCCTCTTGACCATGAGTGAAAAATAAGCAAATATCATCGTATTTTCCTTCGGTAAAACGACCTAAAAGCACCTCCATGTCTTTGCTGAAATGTGGGAATCCCTGGGCAATGGACTTGGCGGCAGACCAACCGGCACTCCCCCACGGATCATCCTCAAGAAAAAGCTGGTGTTGCTGATCAAGCGGAACACCATCAGCGTAACGAAGCGGATCAATTGGAAAAACCCGTGGATCAACGGCAGTATCCAAAAGCCATTGGTTCTTTTCCAGAAGCAGGGGAGCAAAGGCCTTGAGCAGGTTTTCAAGATGAGGGTGCGCGCTGATTATTTGCTCGATTTCTTTTGCGAGGTCCTCGTTTTCATTTGTATCATTTGTCATGATTGTTCTTCCTTGTTCTGGATGTGTTCGTTCTCGCCGAAGCGAGAGTGGGCAAAAAGACGAAGCGGGATGTAGTTGCATCCCGCTTCTTTAATTTTAAAGATTACAAGTTTATCAGCAAGATATGTTTAACTGTAACAGCTGCTGACCATCACACCTTTTTCCCAGAGCACTTTTTTTCGCCGTAAACAACGAGGGTTCCATCTTTTTCCATCTCTTTCAACCATTTTGGGTGCTGTGTCTTCACCCATCCCCGTGTCACCCAACCAGTGAACATCGCGGGGGCGGAGCCTGGGGCGCCGATAGTCACCAGGTAGAGATGGACGAAGAAGAAAGCGAAGATCACCACAAAACCGAGGGCATGGAGAACGTACATCAACCGCAGGGTACCAACCGTGTAACCGTCCGGAAACCAGATAAGAAGCCCGCTTGCCACCATTACCGCTCCAAACAAGGCCACCGCCAGAAAAAACATCTTCTGACCGGGATTGTATTTACCCACCTCCGGCATCTTTTCTACCTTCCAGAGATAGCCGCCCGCCGCCATGATCCACTGCAGATCCTCGGGGAAGGAAAAAATCCCCGCCTCCCGCCACCACATAAGAATGGTGAGGAGCAAGCTTATCCCAAAGAATATGCCTACATAATTATGAAGAATTTTAACATTTTCCATGCCGCCCACCAAGGAGCCGACGACGTTTAAGGAATGATACATCATCGTCATCCCGGTAGCACATAAAAATAGACAAGACAGGGCGACGCACCAGTGCACCACTCGTTCGAAAGGCCCGGTGGCCTTAATCATTCCTTTTTTCATGACTCTTTCCCTCCTTCACAGGTAGTTTCCTCTTCCGGGGTCTTCGGCCCGTGGGTGATATAGTGCAGGAAGGC
>JAZDOW010000113.1:0-30180 GCA_043798185.1 Pseudomonadota bacterium
AAGCCCGGGGCAAAAATCGCCCAAAAGCTGGGCATGGGAGGGGGCATAGCACTCACGCAAGGGGGGCATAGCACTCACGTTGGGGGGGCATAACAGTCACAGTGCGGGGGCATAGCTATCACACCCGGGGGCATAGCAGTCACACTAAGGGGGGCATAGCTGTCACGCTAGGGGGGCATAACAGTCACACTCAAGCGAGAAAAAATCGTCGGGAACGCCAGTAATCATAGGCCTCTCCAACGATCGTAAAAATCAGCTAATCTTTTTTAATCTTTCTTTAATCATAAAAGAAAAGGATGGACGCCAGGAAGGAAAAAATCCGGCTCAGGAAGACTACGTACGCAGAGAAAATTAAAACACAGATCACCCCAACAGAAAAAGAATGCAGAGAATGAAAATCCAAGCCATCATAACCCAGAACGGAAAAAATTTAGCGGCTAATGTTCAAAGCCTTCAAAAGGGGAAAACCCATGCATAGCTACATCTTTTTCACAAATATCCTGCGACTCCTGGGTGAGCGCAACATGACCAAATCGGAACTGGCGGACCTTTCCGGAGTCTCTGTGTCGTTTCTGTCGGATCTTACGACAGGGAAGGCCAACCCGTCACTGAGGGTCATGGAATCGATTGCCGCCGCCCTGGAAATGCCCCTGCCGGTCATGCTGGAGAGGACCGATCTCAGCAAGGAAGATCTGGCAACTCTTGCAGAGAACAGGGCGCATAAGGTCCTGCCAACGGGCTATGAATGGGTGACGGCAGTCCTTCCCGAACAGAAGGCCTTTGTCGTCAGAAAATGGAGTGAAGAGGCGAAAAAGAAAATTCAGGCCTTCTTGTAACGCTGGGAGGAAATTCAACTTACAGAGCTTTTTCGAACATCACGATCCAGGAATTCGCGGTCGTGATGTTTTTCTTTGAGAAGAATATTTTCGATATATCGAAGCAATAACCGCTTTCACCGACCAAAAACCATGACACTCAATATGACCCAAGAAGCACTGAACACCATCAAAGAAAGGGCAAAACGCAAGTTGGAGCGGGATATGGGGCCGGATTTTCTCGCTGCACTGAATGATCCGACGACCATCGAGATCATGCTCAACGCCGATGGCAAGCTCTGGCGGGAACGGTTGGGCGAGAAAACAATGCAATGCATCGGCACGATGCGGGTGGCGCAAGCCCAGGCCATAATCGAGACCATCGCCGGCTTCCACGGCAAAGAGGTCACCAAGAAGAAACCGATCCTGGAAGGTGAACTGCCTTTGGACGGGTCTCGCTTTGCCGGCCAGCTTCCGCCAGTTGTGTCTTCACCGACCTTTGCCATTCGCAAGAGGGCTGTCGCCATTTTCACCCTCGATAACTATGTCGAGTCCGGGATTATGAGCGAACACCACCGACAGGTCTTGATCGAAGCCGTGCGGGAGCATCGCAATATCCTGGTGATTGGCGGCACAGGATCCGGGAAGACAACGCTCGTCAATGCCGTCATAAACCAGATGGTCGTGAACGACCCCAGCGAACGGGTCTTCATCATCGAGGACACCGGCGAAATCCAGTGTGCGGCTGCAAATTACGTTCAATACCATACCAGCCACGACACCACTATGACGGCACTTTTGAAGACAACCCTGCGGATGCGGCCAGACCGGATCCTGGTAGGCGAGGTACGCGGTCCCGAGGCCCTTGATCTATTGATGGCCTGGAATACCGGCCATGAGGGCGGTGCTGCAACTCTGCATGCCAATAACGCAAAAGCAGGACTTGACCGGCTGGCGATGCTCATCAGCATGCACCCAGAGTCACCCAAACCGATCGAGCCGCTGATTGGCGAAGCGGTTCATAGGGTCGTGCATATCGCCCGAAAGAAAAACGGCCGTCACGTAGAAGAAATAATCGAAGTCTTAGGATTCAAAGACGGAAAATACATAACCAAAACCCTGTAAGGAGACACCATGCAGAACGCTTTTCAAACCAACCGTAAAACTGTTTTTCACCTGGGTACATTCGCTCTCCTAGCCTTCATCCTGATGGCCGCACATCCGGCCATGGCCTCTACCGGCACAGGCGGATCCCTGCCTTATGAAAGCTGGCTGACCAGTCTGCAGGACTCCGTCACCGGTCCGGTTGCTTTTGCCTTGTCCATCATCGGCATTGTCGTGGCCGGCGGCGTACTGATCTTCGGCGGTGAACTGAACGCCTTTTTCCGGTCTCTGATCTTCATAGTCCTGGTTATGGCGCTTCTGATCGGTGCTAAAAATATGATGAGCACCTTCTTCGGCCAGGGTGCAGTCATTGCGGCCATCGATGCGAAAGCCTGCATCCACTCAATTTCAACCTTGGTGTAACAGCATGGCCCTGCGGATAATGCCCATACATCGGGCGGGAAATCGAGAAAATCTGTTTATGGGCGGAGACCGTGAGCTGGTCATGTTTTCCGGTCTTCTTGCCGGTGCACTTATCTTCAGTGCCCAGGACCTGATGGCAACTGTCTATGGCATCCTCTTATGGGTCGGGGCCTTATTTGTCTGCAGGCTTATGGCGAAGGCCGATCCGAAGATGCGGCCGGTCTATATGCGACATCGCCGCTACAAGGAGTATTACCCTCCCCGTAGCACTCCCTTTCGCATAAACACGCCAGGCCAGGGGAGGCAATACCGATGATCGAATCCATCACAGTTATTGTCGCAGGCCTTGGGGCAGTGCTTGTCATCATCCTCTTTCTTGAGGTTCGATTGGCTAACACCCAAATCAAATTAAACAGGCATCGATCCAAGAATGCGGGCGTAAGCGACCTGCTCAATTACGCAGCTGTCGTCGATGATGGCGTAATTGTCGGCAAGAATGGCTCCTTTCTCGCCGCCTGGCTGTACAAAGGGGACGACAACTCCAGCAGCACCGAAGAGCAACGGGAAATGGTGTCGCTCCGTATCAACCAAGCCCTTGCAGGTCTTGGAAACGGCTGGATGATCCATGTCGATGCCGTTCGAAGACCTGCGCCCAACTATTCCGACAGATGTTCCTTCCCCGATCCTGTATCGGCTGCTATCGACGAGGAACGCCGCCGGTATTTCGAGGGCCTGGGAACGATGTATGAGGGATTCTTCGTACTGACCATTACCTGGTTCCCGCCTGCCCTTGCCCAAAGAAAGTTTGTTGAACTTATGTTCGATGACGATGTGAAAATGCCAAGCTCGGGGGCTAGGACCAAGGGCCTGATCGAGCAATTTAAAAGAGAGATTGCCACCATCGAATCGAGACTCTCAACAGCCGTAAAACTGATCCGTCTCCGTGGCCACAAAGTCGTCCAAGAGGACGGCTCGACCGTCACCCACGATGATTTTTTAAGCTGGCTGCAATACTGCATAACAGGCAAGAATACTCCAGTCTTGCTGCCAAGCAACCCAATGTACCTGGATGCCTACCTCAGCGGACAGGAGATTTGGGGAGGAACCGTGCCGAAGATCGGCCGGCACTTTCTCCAGGTTGTGGCCATCGAGGGCTTTCCCTTGGAGTCAACACCGGGGGTCCTGAATGTCCTTGCCGAACTGCCGGGTGAATACCGCTGGTCATCGCGGTTCATCTTTCTCGATCAACATGAATCCGTAAAGCAACTGGACATGTTCCGCAAAAAGTGGCGGCAGAAGGTGAGAGGCTTTTTCGATCAGGTCTTCAACACCAACTCCGGCCCGGTCGATCAGGATGCATTGGCCATGGTTAGCGATGCGGAAACCGCCATTGCAGAAGTGAACAGCGGCCTGATTGCCGTTGGCTACTACACCAGTGTCGTGGTGCTTATGGATGAGTCCCGGACCAGGCTCGAACAGTCCTCACGCCAGATTGAGAAAGCCATCAACCGCCTTGGCTTTGCCGCACGAATAGAAACCATCAATACGATGGATGCCTTCTTCGGCAGCCTGCCCGGGCATGGTGTTGAAAATGTCAGAAGGCCGCTCATCAATACGATGAACCTGGCGGACCTACTGCCAACGAGCACCATCTGGACTGGGAGCAGAAAAGCGCCATGCCCCCTCTATCCACCCAAATCACCCGCCTTGATGCACTGTGTGACTCATGGATCGACCCCGTTTCGCCTGAATCTTCATGTCCGCGATCTTGGCCATACCTTCATGTTCGGCCCGACAGGTGCCGGCAAATCGGTACATCTCGGCATCATAGCAGCCCAACTCAGGCGTTATGAAGGCATGTCCATCTTCACCTTCGACAAGGGCATGTCCATGTATCCGCTCACCAAGGCCCTTGGAGGCCAGCATTTTTCCGTGGCTGCTGACGATGACAAACTCGCCTTCTGTCCGCTGATGTTTCTTGAAACCAAAGGGGACCAGGCCTGGGCAATGGAATGGGTCAACACCATCCTTGCCTTGAACGGGGTGGAAACGACCCCTGCGCATCGTAATGAGATCGGCAATGCCATTATGAGCATGCAGGCAAGCGGTGCGCAAACTCTCTCCGAATTCTCGGTGACCATCCAGGATGAATTGATCAGAGAGACCCTCCGGCAATATACGGTGGACGGCACCATGGGCCACCTACTCGACGCTGAACATGATGGCCTGGCCCTTTCGGACTTCACTACTTTTGAGATCGAAGAGTTGATGAATCTGGGTGAGAAGTATGCCCTGCCGGTCCTTTTGTATCTCTTCCGTCGCATAGAACGCAGCCTGAAAGGAAAACCATCGGTGCTCATCCTGGATGAGGCATGGTTGATGCTGGGGCACCCAGCCTTCCGGGCCAAGATCAGGGAATGGCTGAAGGTCATGCGAAAGGCCAACTGTCTGGTGCTCATGGCAACTCAGAGTTTATCCGATGCCGCAAATAGTGGGATCCTTGATGTCATCGTGGAATCCACCGCCACCAAGATCTTCCTGCCGAACGTCTACGCCCGGGACGAGGACACAGCGGCACTCTATTCCCGCATGGGTCTCAATGCTCGGCAGATCGAGATCATCGCCACTGCCATACCAAAACAGCAATACTACTACGTCTCGGAAAATGGCCGGAGGCTCTATGAACTAGCCCTGGGTCCGCTCGCGTTATCCTTTGTCGGTGCCTCCGACAAGGACTCGGTCGCAGCCATCAAAGGTCTTGAAGCTCAATATGGCAATCAATGGGTGCATGAATGGCTGGATGCCAGGGGCTTGAAACTCGGAAACTACGTGGAGGCAGCATGATCTTTAAAAAGAAGACGAATGCCGATCCCAGGCATGCAAATACAGAAATCATCGACGGCCGGCGTAAAGGGGAAAGCGACAACCCTTACTTGTCCGCCCGGCGTACCTGGAATGAGCATGTACGAGGCGTCATTTCATCCCGGCAGTCCTGGCAATTTATTGGTCTCCTTTCGATGTTGATTACCCTTGCCAGCATCGGCGGAATCATCCATATCGGCAGTAGGTCGAAGTTCATCCCCTATGTGGTCCAGGTCGACAAATTGGGTGAGGTTGTTGCTGCAGGCCCTGTCTCACCCACCACGACAGTAGATCCGCGGATACTCTCCGCCACCGTCTCCGAATTCATCTCATCTGCCCGAGTGGTCACACCTGATGTAGCCCTGCAGCGTAAAGCGATTTTAAAACTCTACGCGATGCTCTCCGCAAGCGATCCGGCAACGGAGAAGATGAACGAATGGCTGAATGGCAACAGCCCCTTCAAACGGGCGGAAAAGGAGATGGTCAGCATTGAGATCAAGTCGGTTTTGAACCAGACGGCGAACACCTGGCAGGTCGACTGGGTGGATACCTTCCGTGACAGGCAAGGGGTCATAAAGGAAACAAAAAATATGCGTGCACTGATCACTGTCTACACAACAGGAAATACCGCCCAGACCACGGAAGAACAGATACGACTGAACCCGCTGGGTATTTATATCCGTGATTTTTCCTGGTCAGGATTTCAATAATATCGAGGTGATGTATGAAAATGAAATGTGTGTTCACTCTGTTTATTATGGCGATGCTAGTGAATTCAGCCATGTCAGCAATGCCGCCTGCATCTGCTGCGCCATTCACTCCGGTAGAAGAACCTCAGCCGATTACCTCCTTTGAACATGCTGAAGCTACCACTGTACCCGAGAAGCAGGAGGACAAATACTTTGCAAAGGACAATCCGGTGCTGACGGATCAGGAAGAAGAGGCGCTTGCGATCACCAAAAGGTTGGACGATGCAGCCATAAAACCTGTGGAGGGGAAAAACGGCTCGATCAGCTATCTCTTCGGCACTCAGCAACCAAGCATCCTCTGCGCAGTGCTGCAGGTTTGCGATGTGGCTCTACAGGTCGGAGAAAAGGTCAACAACGTGGAGCTTGGCGACACGGCGAGATGGACGGTCGAGCCAGCTGTCAGCGGGACAGGTTCAGGAGAGATCCAGCACCTTATCATCAAGCCTATGGATGTCGGGCTTTCGACAAGTCTCGTGGTGACCACCAACTGGCGGACCTATCACTTCAAGCTGCGCTCGCATAGGAAAGCTTACATGCTGCAGGTGTCATTTACCTATCCCGATGAGGCAGAGAAGAAATGGAATGCCATCAAAGCGAAGGATTTGCGGGAACGAAGTGAAAAAACAATCCCTCAGACAGGTGAATACTTGGGAGACCTGTCCTTTGATTATGACATAACCGGTGAGGCACCCTGGAAACCGGTGCGAGTCTATAATGATGGCCACAAGACTATCATTCAAATGCCGTCCACGATGGAACAGACAGAAGCCCCAACCCTCCTGGTGTTGAGAAACGAGAGACTTTTTTCCGAGGATGAAACCGTCATGGTCAACTACCGAATACAAGGGGATCGCTACATCGTAGATACGGTTTTTAAGAAGGCGATTTTGATCGCAGGCGTTGGCAAAGATCAAGATCGTATGACCATAACCTGGAGGAAGAACCAATGAAGAGCTCTGTTCTTATGGTGATCGTCCTTTTGATTGCCGGATGTGCTGTGAAAACTGGGCAAAACTTCAATTCCGCACCAAAGCTCACCCAAGTAGAACAACAGCTGATAGTCAGTGACGCTGTGAAAAAACTCGCTGACCTCTATCTGCCGGCAAAAACTCGGCTCAGCTTTCAGGCAAACGAGGACACCTTCGGAATCTCACTACTCCACGACCTGAGGGAAGAAGGCTATGCAGTACAAGAACAGACGCAGGATACGCAGAAAGACCCTTCCGGACTGCAAGTACGATATATCCTCGATCAGGCAGGTGATCTCTATCGTGTGACGGTGATGATAGGAAACGATTCCCTGTCTCGTCCGTACTCCCTGCAGAACGGGGTGCTCACTGTGGCCGGTTGCTGGGTTCATAAAGGAAACAGTCATGAATGATATGGCCCCCGACGCATCTCCTGCAGGAGATAAGAAACGAGTTCGCCGGGTGAACAACCTGCCGATGATCATCATCGCCGTCCTCGTCTGTATGTTTCTCCTGGTCATGATGTTTGTGGCAGTCAAACGTGCTCAAAAAAATGTCGTCGACGATAAAAAGAATGCCAAGAGCTCGTCCATGTTCGCAAGAGCAATCGTCGGCGATCAGTCGGGCGGCATCATAAAACCTTCAAAGCCTCCTGAACTTGCCGATATGCCTACCTCTACGCAACAAGCAGCAAACGATAGCCTGCAAAAATCTCAGAACCCACTGAGAAAACAAGAATTGCAGCAACAGGTGGGAAGAGATCAAGAAGCGGAGAAAATACGCATTGGTAAATTACAGAGATTGGAACAGGCAGCCCAGGCCAAAACAACAGTCCAGATTACTCCAACTCGGGGCAGTGGACAGGGGTCAGCCAAGGGATCATCAGAACTCTTGGCCGAGTTGCGGGGGAAAATTGACGCTGAGAAGAAAATCGATCCCATGGCATCGTACAAAGAAAAATTGGCTGAGATAGCCAGCTTAACGGGTAATGCCGGAAAAGGGGGGGAAGCCTCGTCCGTAAAAATCAGCAACAGCTATTCGCTGTTTGCAAATGGTAACGCTTCCGACCGCTGGAAACTTGGTTCACGAGTTGAGCCTCCACGCTCGCCCTATGAGCTCCGGGCCGGATTCATCCTGCCGGCGACACTCATTTCAGGAATCAATTCGGAGCTGCCGGGCCAGATCATGGGCCAGGTCTCCCAATCCGTTTATGACACCCCCACAGGAAAGTATCTCTTGATTCCCCAAGGCTCACGGCTGGTCGGTAGTTATTCAAGCGAAGTGGCCTACGGTCAATCGCGGGTGTTGATCGGCTGGCAGCGCATCGTTTTCCCGGACGGCAAGGCTCTTGATATCGGATCGATGCCGGGTGCCGACAGTGCCGGCTATTCCGGATTCTATGACCAGGTGAACAACCACTATCTGCGGATCTTCGGCTCGGCCGTCATGATGTCCGGAGTCGTGGCAGGTATCAGCTTGAGCCAGGACAGTAATAGCACCAGCACAACCATGAATCAGCAGAGGGCTGGTGATGTTATGAGTGCGGCACTTGGCCAACAGCTCGGCCAGGTAACCGCAGAGATGATCAGAAAAAACATGAATATCTCGCCGACGCTCGAAATACGGCCGGGGTACCGGTTCAACGTCATAGTTACCAAGGATCTCACCTTTGAAATACCCTATCAGCCATTTGATTATTCAACCAAGGAGGAAGAGCAATGAAAAAAATCTTTTTACTGTTTGTCATTCTGGCACTTTTCCTGTCGACCCCAGTGCGAGCCGGTATTCCGGTTATTGATGTCGGCAACCTATTGGAAAACATCATAAGCGCAATCGAGGCCATTTTTCAGACGGCTAAACAAATCGAGCAATACGAGACCCAGTTGCAGCAATATGAAGACCAGATCAAGAACACCCTTTCTCCAGAGACCTATATCTGGGATGAGGCCCAGTCGACCATAAGCGGCCTGATCGATACTGTGGATACCCTCAGCAAATTCAAGGCGCAGTTGGGCAGTATCGACGCCTATCTCGAAAAATTCCAGGACATAGATTACTACCGAAACTCACCGTGCTTTACCGCACAGGGGTGTTCGGCTTTGGAGATGGACGCTCTTAACAAGGTTCGGGCTCTGGGATCCGAATCGCAAAAGAAGGCCAATGACGCATTGATGAAGGGGATAGACAGTCAGCAAAAAGCACTGAAATCCGATGCGAAGAAGCTGGAAAGCCTGCAGCAGAGCGCCCAGAATGCCGAAGGCCGGATGGAGGCTATCCAGGCAGCCAACCAGATCGCAAGCCAGGAGGCAAATCAGCTGTTGCAGATCCGTGGCATTTTACTTGCCCAGCAGAATGCCCTTGCTGCACGCAATCAGACCGTAATGGATAAAGAAGCGCAGGAGGTTGCGGCCGGTCAGCGGTTCCGTTCCGGCAACCTCACTCCCAGCACACCCAAATCTTGGACAGTTGACGGCCCGAAATGACAAGGAAGACTGCGCTAATAATAGGTGCCCTCCTTGTCGGCTTGCTGTTTGCTGTGAGTGCCCATGCCGCAATCGACAGCAACGGTGTTCTGGATAATGTCCTGGGCAAATACTGGCAGGCGGCAAGTCAGTGGTCGTCAATCCTAACGTCTGCGGCAAAGAGACTCTTCTGGTCCCTCGTTGTTATCTCGATGGTTTGGACCTTTGGTATGATGTTGTTACGAAAAGCAGATATCGGCGAGTTCTTTGCCGAGTTTGTAAGGTTTACGATCTTCACCGGCTTTTTCTGGTGGCTTCTGACAAATGGGCCAGTCTTTGCCAACTCCATTATACAGTCGCTAACCCAGCTGGGCAGCACAGCCTCAGGTCTCGGCAATTCCTTCCTACCGTCAAGTATCGTCGATGTTGGTTTTGGCATCTTCGGTAAGGTCATCGACGGCTCCAAGATCCTGGAACCGATTGATAGTGCGATCGGCATCATCATCGCCTTGATCATCCTCTTTATCCTGGCACTGATTGGCATCAACATGCTGCTCCTGATGGTGGCAGCTTGGATACTAGCCTATGCCGGTATCTTCTTCCTGGGCTTTGGCGGGTCCAGGTGGACTTCCGATATGGCCGTCAACTATTACAAGACCGTTCTTGGACTGGCTGGGCAAATAATGACGGTGATCCTCTTGGTGGGGATCGGCAAGACCATTATCGACAACTACTACAACAGTATGGACGCCGGCATAACACTGAAAGATATGGCCGTTATGCTCATCGTCTCCCTGGTTCTTCTCGAACTGGTTAATAAGGTTCCGCATCTCATCGGAGGTATCGCCAATGGTTCGAGTCTCCACGGGCCTGGAGTCGGCAGCCATGGTGCAGCGGCGGGGCTCGGCATGATGGGGTTAGCTGCAGCGGCGGCAATGACGGGTGGATCGGCGGTGAAAGCTGGCCTTACGTCTATTGGTGGTGGTGCCTCAGCGGTCATGGCCGCTGTTTCCAAGGGAAGTCAGAATGTGGCGGCAGGTACCGATATTCTCTCAGGCTTTGGTGGGCAAAGTTCGACAAGCGGTGGGAGTACTGGTAGCAGCGGCAGCAACAGCGATAGCGGGACACCTCTGGCAAAAGCGGCCGGTTTTTCCGGGAGTTCTTCGGTTTCCACCTCCAGCCAATCTGGCCAAAGCAAAGGCGGCAGTCCCAGTCGTTCAGCGGGAACAGCCGGCAGGGTGGCAGTGGATGCTGTAGCCAATCTGGCCAGGGGTACCAAGGATGTAACGAAGAACAAGTTTGATGACATGAAGGGCTCGGCAATGCAGGCAATTTCTGAAAATACGGGTGGCAAGATCGCAGCAGCCATCAGAAGGACAGGCTCGGACAACGAGCAAAATCGGAGAAACGACATGGATTCCGAGATATCGGGTTTTCGTGATGGTTCTGAATGAATCGTTGGTGTTCGCCATGGAAAATCACTTACAAGATTTTACCGAGAAAAATGCTGGGTCGGTTTTGCAACACCTGATTTTGTCGAATGGAACCTTGGAGACATTGAAATGGCTCGGTCTTATCCTGATGACCGGCGATCACGTAAACAAATATTTGTTCAATGGTACTTTACCTGTGCTGTTTGAGGCCGGCCGCCTGGCGTTGCCGCTCTTTGTTTTTGTTCTGGCGTACAATCTAGCCAGGCCTCACGCTCTGGAGCGCGGGGTCTACAGGCGTACCATGATTCGTTTGGCGATATTTGGCGGACTTGCAACACCAGCGTTTATCGCCTTGGGCGGCCTCCGGTTTGGGGGCGTTTGGCCTTTAAATATCATGTTTACACTTCTTGCCTTTGCAGCAACGGCCTGCCTGATTGAAAAAGGCAGGGTCTTTACCGCAGGCATTGTGTTTCTGGTTGGTGGTGGCCTTTGTGAATTCTTGTGGCCGGCAATAGCCTTCGGTTTGGCTGTGAGCTCGTACTGCAAAAAGCCAAGCTTAGCAACTGCGGCTGTCGCCCTCATTGCCTGTGCAATCTTATGGTTCATCAATCACAACATGTGGGCGTTGACGGCCTTGCCAGTCATACTGCTGGCCACGCGCTTTAATCTGCGGGTGCCGCGTCTACGTTTACTCTTCTATGCCTATTATCCTCTGCACCTGGCTCTACTCCTCTTGATCCGCATCCCGATGCGCAAGGCTGGCTACCTCTTCTTTATGTAGGATTTCGAGCTGATGAAAATAAAAATCAACAATGCGGCCGGTCCTCAAGTGCAATCCCAAACAAAGCCCAGTCGTCTGCTCCCCGTGATGGGTATTCTCTCGTTTATTGCAGGGCTGCAAGTTGCCACCCAGTGTTTTGCCTATTTCTTCGGCTATCAACCTCTTTTAGGAAGCCATATCGGACGTGTCTATCCACCCTGGGGGATCTTGCACTGGGCGTCAAAGTGGTATGACCGCTATCCCGATGAATTTATCCGCTCAGGCAGTTTAGGTCTGTTTTGTTCGACCATAGGTCTCCTCGCAGTAGCCCTTGTGAAAGTAGTGACTGCCAATACATCCAAAGCCCACGAGTATCTGCACGGCTCTGCCCGCTGGGCGGGCTTTAAAGAGATCAAGGCCGCCGGCCTTCTTGAAGGCGGCGTCTATGTCGGCGGTTGGATGGATAAAAGTGGAAAGTTTTATTATCTGCGGCACGACGGCCCGGAACACATCCTGACTTATGCCCCGACCCGCTCCGGAAAAGGTGTCGGCCTTGTTATCCCTACTCTGCTTTCATGGCCGTCGAGTTGTGTTATTACCGACCTCAAAGGCGAGCTGTGGGCCTTGACGGCCGGCTGGCGGAAGCAGCATGCAAAAAACAAGGTCCTCCTTTTCGAACCGGCAGCCTCAGAGAGGGGACTTTGCTGGAACCCCTTGGATGAGATTAGGATAAATACCGATCATGAGGTTGGTGATGTTCAGAATCTTGCCAACCTAGTCGTCGATCCTGACGGCAAAGGCCTGGAATCCCATTGGCAGAAAACGGCCTTTGCTCTCTTCGTGGGTCTTATCCTGCATGCCCTCTACAAGGCCATGAATTCAGGCTCTATGGCAACCTTGTCCTCGATTGATGCCATGCTTGCAGATCCCACCCGGGATATTGCAGATCTGTGGACGGAAATGATCACCTATAAACATTTGGGTGGCAGGAATCATCCGGCAGTAGGCTCGGCCGCTCGCGATATGATGGACCGGCCGGAGGAAGAGGCGGGGTCCGTCTTGTCTACCGCCAAATCCTACCTTGTTCTCTACCGTGATCCCATTGTTGCCGAAAATGTCTCAAAGTCCGAGTTCCGGATTAAAGACCTGATGCATCATGATGATCCCGTCTCTTTGTACATTGTCACCCAGCCAAACGACAAGGCCCGGCTCCGTCCTCTTGTTCGGATCCTGGTAAATATGATCGTCCGTTTATCTGCCGACAAGCTGGTTTTTAAGGACGGTCTGCCGGTTGGCCAGTACAAGCACCGTCTCTTGGTAATGCTGGACGAGTTTCCAAGTCTTGGCAGACTCGAAATCCTCCAGGAGTCGCTAGCTTTTGTCGCCGGTTACGGCATCAAGTGTTACCTCATCTGCCAGGACATCAATCAGCTTAAGAGTCGTGAAACCGGCTACGGGCATGACGAATCCATCACCTCGAATTGTCATGTGCAAAACGCCTTTCCGCCGAACCGCATCGAGACGGCCGAGCATCTGTCACGGCTTACCGGTCAGACCACGGTCATAAAAGAACAGATCACGACCAGCGGCCATCGAACAGCTGCAATGATGGGCCATGTCTCCCGCACTATTCAGGAGGTGCAACGGGCATTACTAACCCCCGACGAGTGTTTGCGTATGCCGGGACCCCGTAAGAATGCAAAAGGCGAGATCGAAGAGGCGGGAGACATGGTGATTTCGGTTGCAGGTTTTCCTGCGATATATGGCAGGCAGCCGCTCTATTTCAAGGATCCAGTTTTTGCGGCCCGGGCGGCAATCCCGGCACCTGATGTGAGTGATAAAACCGTTGATCGCAGCCATATCGGAGTCATCAAGCTATGAAATTTCTCAGATATTTTTCCCTTGTTCTCATTTGCTTCATCGCGTGCGGCGGCATTTGTCTTGTCGCCGGTATCAGGGTCAACACCTCTGAAAGCATTCCACTTGGTATCTATAGATCCTCCGAGGGACCTGTCAAAAAGGGGGATTTTGTCCTCTTCTGCCCGCCGCCAAGCTTGGTGTTTGATATGGCCAAGGAACGGGGCTATCTCGCCGCCGGCTTATGTCCCAGTGGCTACGGTTATATGATGAAAGATGTTGTTGGAACCTCAGGCGATATCATCGCCTTTCTCGACGACGGTGTGCATGTAAACGGGGTCCTTTTACCCAAAAGTAGGCCGCTGAAGGCTGACCCTGCCGGGCGTCCGTTGCCGCAGCACTTCCAGGCCGATTCCTATACGCTGGGCAGATCAGAGGTTCTCCTCATGTCGGATGTCTGCGGCCTGTCTTTTGATGGACGATATTTTGGTCCCATAGATCGATTACAGATCAAGACCGTGATTCTCCCGGTCTTCACCTGGTGAGGAAGGTATGCGTTTGTTTATTGCTGAAAAACCCTCTGTTGCACGGGCCATCGCAGGCGTTCTAGGAGTCACCGGGGAAAGCGAGGGTTTTATCCAATGCGGCACAGATACGGTTACCTGGTGTTTTGGACATATGTTGGAGCTAGCTGTTCCTGATGACTACACACCCGAAGATGTCCCGCGTACCGGCAACGGCAAAAAGATCTGGCGGGTCGATGACCTGCCCATCATCCCAAAAGAGTGGATTGTGAGGACTAAGCCAGAGGCGAAAAAGCAGCTGGCGGTGATCGGCATGCTGATAAGACAGGCGAGTCAAATAGTAAACGCCGGGGATCCGGATCGTGAAGGACAGCTGCTTATCGATGAGGTGTTGGAGCACTTTTGCAACACAAAACCTGTGGTTCGCTTCTGGGTTTCCGCCCAGGATGCTGTCAGTATTCATCGCGGGCTTGCTGCCTTAAAGGAGAACACCGCCTATCATGGCTGGGCTGATGCCGCGCGAGCCAGGCAACAAGCCGACTGGCTGATCGGCATGAACCTGAGCCGGGCCTATACCCTGCGGGCACAGCGCGGCGGCTCCCGGGTTTTGCTTACTGTCGGCCGGGTTCAGACCCCGACCCTCGCCCTGGTTGTTATGCGGGACAGGGAGATCGAGTCGTTTACTCCCGCTCAATATCATACCATCCGAGCTGAGATAGGGCATGCGGCTGGAAATTTTACTGCCGTCTGGAAGGCCAAAGAAGATCAGGCAGGCATCGATCCCGAAGGCCGGCTTATCGATCAGGCCATTGCCGATAATATTGTCCGGTCCGTCACGGGCAAGTCGGGCAGCATCGGCCAGTACCGACAGGAAGCGAAAAAGCAGATCCAACCTCTGGTCTTCACGCTTTCAGATATAACACTTCTGGCGTCCAACAAATACGGCTACAGCGCAGAGGAGGTGTTGAATGTCTGCCAGGCCCTTTATGAAACCCACAAACTGACCTCCTATCCTCGCACCGATTGTCCCTATCTGCCGGAATCGCAGCATGCCGACGCCCCCCTGGTACTGGATGTGCTAAGGGTTATGAAACCAGAACTTACGAGGCTAATCGATGACACTGATCCTGAAATCAAATCCCGAACCTGGAATGATACGAAGGTCACAGCCCACCATGGCATCATCCCGACCATGCATAAGGGCAATAAAGAGGCATTAAATGATCGGGAACGCAATATCTACGATCTGATCGTACGGGTCTATCTCGCCCAATTTTACCCGCTCCACGAATATCTCAGCACCACTGTCCAGGTAAATGTGACAGGCATTTCCTTTACAGCAACCGGCAAGGTTGTCACCAGAAACGGATGGCGGGATGTCTTTGATCCGGCAGAAGCAGAGGGGGATAGAGAGATAGACGAGACCGATAAACAACAACTTCCGGCGATGGCACTGGGTGATGCCATCAACTGCCTCAAAGCCATCAGAAAAGACGCCCAAACTAAGCCCCCGGCATATTTCACGGAAGGCACCTTGGTCCGGGTCATGGAGAACATCCATGCCACTGTGGTCGATCCAACGCATAAAAAAATGCTGCGAGAGGGTGACGGGATCGGCACATCCGCCACCCGGGCAAGCGTAATTTCCGAACTGAAACGCCGTGGATTTCTGGAGACGAAGGGCAAAAAGATCATCAGCTCGATCTTGGGCAGGAGTCTTGTAGATGTTTTGCCCGAGGTCGTTACCAATCCGGTTCTGACAGCAATCTATGAGCGCATACTGAAAGGCATCGAGCAGGGGAAGGCTGAGCTTCGCTCATTTATTGCCAAACAAGAATCCTTTATCCATGAACAGGTTGCACAGGCTGGTTTAAGGGCCATTTCCTTTGAAGGATCTCAGGATTCGACGCTCCATAAATGCATGGCTTGCGGAAGCGGTCTCACCCGCAGACCGGGAAAGAAAAAGGGACAATTCTGGTGGGGCTGCAGCAATTTCCCCACCTGCAGACAAACCTATCCCGACCTGAAGGGCCATCCGGATTATGGACGAAGACAATCACAAAACAACAGGAGGAAAGCAACATGACCACTGAACAAGAAAACAGACCTGAAGCAGTGAATACCGAGGTGTCACCCGAGGCTGTTATCCGGGAAAAATTGATTGACGCAATGACTCCAGGCTTTCAGGCGGAATTCGATCCCGAGGAGGCGGATCAGGCTGGAGCCTTTATCGAAGATGCCTTGTCCGAAGAGGATGCGATGGCAAGTGATGTCGATCTCCTTGAACCTATGAATCCGGATAGGGAAGGGAGGTGAGCCATGGTGGATAAAAGGAAGGCTTTCCATGAACAGGTCGCCGAGAAACTGATCGAACAGCTGAAACAAGGGACAGCTCCATGGCAGAAACCGTGGCAACCGGGAGAGCCCGGTGCGGGTATCCCGATTAATCCAGTCACCGGCAAACGGTATCGGGGGATTAACATTATTCAGCTGATGATGCAGGAGCGGACCGATCAGCGCTGGTTGACCTATAGGCAGGCCGAGGCCGCCGGCGCCCAGGTGCTGAAAGGTGAAAAAGGGACCTCCATTCAGTATTGGAAATTTGCCGAGGAACAGACTATCACCGATGAGACAGGAAAGCCTGTCCTTGATGATCAGGGCCAGCCCAGGAAAGGGCAATTGCCGCTGGAACGGCCAAGGGTGTTTTTTGCAACCGTCTTCAATGCCGAGCAGGTAGAAGGCCTGCCTCCGCTTGAGCGCAAAGAGCCTTCATGGCAGGTCCTCGACCGGGCCGAACATATCCTGCAGGCATCTCAGGCCGTCATCAGCCACGGCCAGCAAGACCGGGCGTTTTACAGAGCCTCAACCGACCGCATTCATCTACCCAGCAGGGATCAGTTCAAGACCGCCGATCAGTATTATGCCACCGCGCTGCATGAACTCGGTCACTGGACGGGTCATTCGTCGCGTCTCAACCGCGATCTTTTGAATCCGTTCGGCAGCGTCGAGTATTCGAAAGAGGAGTTGCGGGCTGAGATCGCCAGTATGATCCTGGGCGATGAGTTAGGTGTAGGTCACGATCCGGGTCAGCATGCAGCCTATGTCAAATCGTGGATCAAGGTCCTGGAGGAAAATCCTCTGGAAATCTTCCGGGCGGCAGCGGATGCCGAGAGGATCCAGGATTATGTTCTGGCCTTCGAACAGCAGCAGGCATTGGACCTCAGTCACATTCGAAGCCAGGTTGAAGAGCGAATAGCAGAAGATCAGGCTCAACCTTATGAGGTCAGCATGTCACAACCCTTACGACCGGAGAATACCTACCAGAAAGAACTTGCCCGACTTCTGGGACTCTCGACCCTTACACCGAGCGTCTACACACCCACTGACGAACTCAGGAATACCAACCATGCGGCCGTCTTTGTTGGCGATGTCCCCATAATTCTCTGTGGTTCGACTGACGATCCCCGCTCTGTTGCAATGGCGGAGGCCCTGGCGGCAAACAATCATGTCCAGGCCGCCTGCCAGGCTGCAGGCATTTCCGGACCGATCAAGACTGGAATTATCGTTGGTAGGAATATCCCATGGGGACAAACCGAATCGGCCATTGTTAAGAAGACTGCCGGTGCGGTTGAACCGGGCGGCGATAACGAACCGGTGGTCGCCGTCGTCTTGAATGATCCGGTGCAGGCCGTGGTCACCAGTCTTTGCGTAACCACCGAAACCGCTCGGATCTTCGATGCTAATGCTCCGGAGCTTGACGACGGGCGAACCCTTACAGCCCTTGCGGGGAAGGCTGTGGACCGGGTTTATCTGGATGTTCCCTTCAAGGAAAAAGACGAGGCAAAGATTCTTGGCGCTCGCTGGGACCGGAGGGAACGGTCCTGGTTTATTTCGGTAGATATTGATTCTTCTCCTTTTGGAAAATGGTTGAATAAGGCAGCTCCATTGGAACAAAACCTTAGCCAGGCTAAGGGTAATGAGCAGGCTCATCGTTTTGAACTCCATGATCCTCGTTCTGATGTGACTTATCGATTTACAGCTGCTGCTGATGTGATTGCTAAGGCCGATGAGATCGGTGGTCATCGATTTCTGATGCTTTTTCCGGAAGGGCGATTTGAACATATCAACAAGGTGGATGGGGTTTGGAAACATGGGGATGGGAAAGGATTTACAATTGTAGGCGAAGGTCTACAGATACAATCAAGCTCTGAACCGGATCGTCAATATCTTGCCGTACCCTATGGTGAGCGATCGGCGGCCAAAGCTGCGGGAGCGTTATGGGACAAAGCGGCCAAGTCTTGGTATGTCGGTCCCAAAGCAGATTTGGTGAAGCTTAAACGATGGAACATGGACAGAGTCTCCAGTCAGCAGGATCCGGCAATGACGCCAAGGGAAGAGTTTACTGAAGCCTTGGAGACCCTCGGATGTATCGTCGCAGGGGACCATCCCATTATGGATGGTCAGAAACACCGCATTGGAGTTGAAGGTGACAGGAAAGGTGATCAGGCAGGCTTCTATGTCTGTCATCTGGACGGCCATCCTGCCGGTTACATCAAAAATAACCGTACCGGCATCGACATGAAATGGAAGGCCAAGGGCTATTCGCTTGATCCGGAAGAAAAGGCAAAGCTGCAGGCCGTGGCTGCAGCCAAACAGGCCGAACGTGCTGCAAGGCTGGAAGAAACCCATGAGGCAACCTCACAACGTATCATTCGGCAGATGGAAGATCTGGTTCCTGTTGCCGAAGCGACTGCCTATTTGAGAGATAAAGGGATCCAGCCTCACGTCGGGGCTTTGACCGATGGCGACTATAAAACCACCTATATCCCGGCCTTCGACGCCGATGGCAAGCTCTGGACCATGCAATATATCAAGGAAAATGGAATAAAACGTTTTGCGAAAAACAGCCGAAAGGAAGGGTGTTTTCATCCGGTCGGCGGCATGGAAGCTCTTGCTGTAGCACCGGTACTGGTCATTGCAGAGGGTTATGCCACCGCCGCCACTCTTTCAGAGGCTTTGGGGTATGGTACGGTTTCGGCGTTCGACTCTGGCAATTTGCTGCCAGTGGCCCAAGCTCTTCATCAGAAATATCCCGACAAACCGATCATTATCGCAGGCGACGATGACTTAAACGTCGGTGCCACTCTTGGGATCAATCCCGGTCGTGTCAAAGCCACTGAAGCAGCCCGTGCTGTGGAAGGAAAGGCCATCTTTCCCGTTTTTTCGCCTGGTGAGCAGTCGGCTGAATCTAAGGCATTTACAGATTTCAACGACCTGGCCAAGTCCTCGATTTTGGGGATGGATGGCGTAAAACGCCAGGTTCTACCGGTTATCGATAAGGCAGTGGAAGGATTAGAGCAACGGATAGAATATAAACGAGAGTTGAAACTGGAGAACCGGAAAACAAAAGAAAGATTGGAGCAAAAAACACCTCGCAAATCAAAGAGCAGGCGCAGTATCCGAGCTTAGGAATAACCTCTCTGGATCAATGAAAATCATAATGAAATTCAATGAAAGGAAAGGGGGCTCCTCACGAAACGCAATGAATTGTACGAATGCGCCATAAGGTTTGACACAGTCTATAATGGTTATTATACTAACCATTAAAGATAATTCAACAAGAGAGGTGCCCTTATGCAGGCGATTGAGACATATGTCCCGATTACTCAGGCCAAAGCGAAGCTTTTGGATATGGTAAGACAGTTGCACGATACGAACGATACAATAGCTATCACAAAAAACGGTGTCCCGGAAGCTGTTCTCCTCTCGATGAAGAAGTTTAATGGTCTGCTGGAGACCATAGACGTGCTTGCGGACCCGGCCATGATGGAGCAGATCCAGGCGTCTGCTCAAGATGTGAAGGCGGGAAACCTTATTGATCTCGATGAGGCGTTTTAATGCCTTTTCGGGTAAAGGTTACATCGCATGCAAACGAGGCCGGAAAAAAACTTAGTCCGGAAATCAGAAAAGCCGCGAAAGCTGCTTTGAAAGAGCTTGCCTTGAATCCGTACTTAGGAAAGGAGTTGCAAGCAGAATTAAGCGGATTTTGGTCGTTGAGATTCCTGCGGTACCGAATTATTTATAGTGTCGATGTACCACAGAAAATCATTGTTGTTTGGGCTATCGGGCATCGTCGAGATATTTACGAGGCATTTAACGAGTATGTGACCAAAGCGGGCGTGTAGGTCCAGTGCTCATCACCACTCTTTTTATATGAGTCCTCTGCCTACCGGCCAGCGAATTGCTTCAACCTGCCGACCAGCTGAAATCCCACCATTGCGATACATTCTGCGTCCAGACAGGCATCAAAATGAGCGGGGAAGAGGACGGTACATTGCGCTGGAAACTCGGCATCCGCATCGTTGACCAGCAAAATGACGGAGTGTTTAGGTAGCGCATCAAACTGCATCGCCAGATCATAGGAGACTTGGAGATCCGGATGGTAGCCGTTGATGCTTTCGCAAGCCATTTTTAGTGCATCGATCCTGCCGGAAAAATGGGTGGCGACGGCTCGTTCCACCTCGTTGGCGAAGTAGTTGTGCAATGGTCTCGAATCCTTGAAGTCTCGGAAAGAAACCCAATTCTCATCACGCTCTGGAGACTCTGTAAAAAGGAGCAGGTATTTGCAGAGGATCACACAAACATCATAGCTCGGCCGTTTGCCGTCCTGCCCAGTAATGCCTGTGGAAGAGACCTCAAAGACCCGGTCAAACAGGGCTATCCGCAATCGGTTGTCGGAATAATCCGCACCGATCTTCGGGGCAAGTGCGGCAAGGGAAAGTTCCCGTAATTGGGCAAGATATTTTTCATATGTCTGGTTAAAAATGCTTTCTGTACTGGGCATGCTCTCTTCCTATTGCTACATACCGAATGCTTATTGACAGGAATAATGAGTTGTCGGTTGATTGTGAATCAAATTGGACTCCACTGGGACTTAGTTTCGGTTGATTTTGTTCGAAATGTGGTCACCGTCTTAATAACTATCTGGATGAAGAATTAATAAGTGTTGCATTTCACTTTTTGACAATTGTTTTCCGGTTAATGAAGTTTCATTAAAACCAACAAAAAATTTAATCGTAATAAAGATGCACTTTCGGATTCAACTGTTGGTCGATATCTCGCCACAACTTTAATTGTTTATATGAAATTGGGAGAGATATTGGCTGATTGATTTTTCTTTCGTTTTTAATATAGTCAATCCACTCAAGAAGAGTATTACCTTGCACTTTAACCTTGCCGTAATGCTTTATTTGAACTTCTTCCAGTTCCTGGGGGGAGATAGCAAATCCGTACTTTTCAATATATTCTGATAGCCTTGGCCCAAGTTTAAACCTAGTCTTTGCAGCCATTATAAGTGACCGAACAACACAAAGGTTTGGAAACGGATTTTCTTCTCTATTTATTTCTAACGTTTCACTAATGATGGCTTTAAAAAAGCTATCATCATCCGAGTAAATAGTTCTTTTTTGACCTTCGGCTTTGGGCCAAATATCAATAGCAATTGCTTCGATATTTAAAAATGTTGTCTTAGGAAGGTTTCCATATGTCCTTGCTTTCGAATCATCATTAACATATGCCCAAGTCTTGTCAATTGGCCAAATATCAAAGTCCATATCATTTCTTTGAAGCTTAACTCCTCCAAATCGTGTCTTTCTAACAAAGGAATCAGAAAATAATTCTTTAATATTGTCTACACTTACCGAGCTTAAGACTATATCAATATCACGAGGACGACGATGTGTTCCAGTACCTAGCATAAGAGATCTCACAGTTCCACCGAATATGACGGCTGGCCAATTCTTGCTTCTAATCTCATAAAGGGTTTGCAAGATGGGATATTTCCAGCTAGCCTTATTTTCAGAGCAAAATCTAGATACTTGAATTCTTAAATGTTTTTTTAACTGATTGATTTTTTCAGTTGTTGAATCAGCCATTAAACAATTTCCTATGCAAATCACAACTAAACGTATCTGTCATGCCACAAACATGATCTGTGACCAACTGCAATTGTCTATATTTAATATTCATATCTGAATTATTACGAAACACCATTTTGTAGTTATCCGACATTAACGCAATGGTTTTTCCTTCAAAAGTATTTGTTCTTAAGAAACTACCCTCGTAATGTTTCGCACCTTCCCAGAACAAATTTAATAGATCTTTTATTATACGCCGGCCCATTAATTCCAATTCTAATGTCTCAGAACTACAGTAAATAATCTCTCGTCCAATATCCTTGCAGGCTTTAAGAAGGTTTCTGGCAGAACATTCTTTAACCAACTCTCTATGATATTCTCCTGCCATTATTGAGCAATATTGCTGCTTAAATTCTTCAACTACTGATCTAACTAATACAGATATGTACGCTGTTCGAAAAGAGCTAGCATGTATCTCACTAGTAACATTTTCAACAACATGATTTCCTGAGTTAATGATTTTTTGAGCTGTCTCAAGTGCTTTATTTAAGGCTGATTGATCCTCATTTGGTATTCTTTTTTTTAATTCACTTTCAAATTGTTCCCAATTAAGTATCCCTTTTTTTATCCCATCTTCTATATCTACAATGGAATATACAATGTCATCGCTAGCTTCGACCAAAAACGAAATTGGATTTCGGCAATTAATTATTCCAGTATTATCAATTATTCTTTTAATTATCGCTCTTTCTGAAGAAAAATAGCCCAATTTTGAATACTCATGATAATCATTGTGATTCAACATTTCAGAAGAAGCTATATATTTACAGGCAGCAGAAAGTGTTCCAAATGTTAGGTTTAGTCCATTAAAATCAGCAAGAACTTGAAGTTTTGTTAGCAATCGAAGAGTTTGCGCATTTCCATCAAAATTCAGGAAATCATTTCCTAGTCCGATGTTATTTTCAAAAAAATCTTTTAACTCTCCTTTTGATTGTTCTTTAAACCATTCTCGGATTGCATCTTCTCCCGAATGTCCAAATGGTGGATTACCTAAATCATGAATCAATCCACAAGTTGCTGCAATCGCCTCAATTTGTCGATCCATGTCAGGTTCAATATGCTTTTCATTCAACAACCATATTGATACAGCTCTTGAAATGCCGCGTGAAACTGTCGATACTTCCAAGGAGTGAGTTAACCGTGTTCGCACTGCATCATTTGGCTCGAGCGGAAATACTTGAGCTTTATCTTGTAGTCTCCTGACAGGGGTGGAAAAAATTGTACGGTCATAGTCACGTTCAAACTGAATGCGATGTTCTGATACAATCTCAGATGACGGTCTAGGTCTTTCAGAATTAAGCAATGTTTTCCAGTCCATTAAGAGGCACCTTTTTTATTAATAATCTTCCTATTGAGTTCATCAGCGTTAAGAAGAAAAATTTTGAATGCAACATCGATTAAATCGTTGGAGCATTTTGCTTGGTCAAATATTTGATTTTCTGATAACTGATGCCAAATATCTGGTAAATCTCTAATCTTATTCACCATGCCTCCAGTCATATCAGGGGCTAAATATGAAACTTTACCAATACCCGATGTAATTAACCGTGTTAAGCACATCGGGCATGATTCAAGAGAACTATAAAGTGCATATTCCTTAAGGCTTTGTTTCCCTTTATGTTTATCTTCAAAAGAATTTATTACGACCATTTCACCGTGTCGATCACTGCGAAAGTAGGGGAAAAAACTTTATTATGTCCTTCAACTACTACTTGTCCATTATGATCAACGAGGACACAACCTATTCCAAAATTTCCTTCACCTGCAGCTTTTAAAGCCAACACACAAGACAGCCAAGCATAGCTGTCATCAATAAAATTATGCTTAAATTGATAATCTAGCAGCCAATCTTTTATTTTCTTTTCACTATCAGATTTAGGTACAAATATTTCAAGCAGCAATATTCCTTTTTTTCGAATTAATTCAGTCATATTAAATTCCTTTTCGAATTGAAACTAAAAGCTGGAGTCCACATATTTCCAAACGTTCTTGACTGATCTAGAGGAGATGGTATTCTCATTTCGAGAATGTGAAAAACACTGGTTTATCCAGCATATTTTTTTTGTTATTCGGCACTGTGGTCCCTGTATTTAAGCCTGGCGTCATATTTTGATATTTACCACGATTTCATCTTAAAAAGCCGCCCCTTCTCATTCTCATCGTGTAGCGTCAGCACTATTTCATCTTTATCAAATACGGGAGGACTCTTGTCACTACGAGTAGGTAAGTCCGAATCAATCAAGGTGATAATTGGCTGAAGACCAAGGTCGGCGTATTGGTGAATGACCGTTAGTAAATTTTCCTTTTTACGATCATCTAATGATTCAAACACACCATCATGATAAACAAAACGCGGGAATTTCTTATCAAGGTACACACGGAGTACAGCCAAATCCAAAGCAATACATAGCAGTTTACGATAGGTATGACCACCGTCTGCACTGGTTGCGTTACCAGATTCATCGAGAATTTCGGCTTTAAACTCCAGGTGTCCTTCCTGATTCGGTGGAACACTCAGCAAGGCCTTACGAGAAAGAACGTCTTCAACGATCTCGCTGAAATATAAGCGGATAGATGAGAAGCGGCTGGTCTTAGTTGCATTTTGTTGATCGTTATCGGTTTCAATTTCTTCCTGCAAACGTCCGCATTCTTCTTTTAACAATCTAATTTCTGAACGTAGTTCTTGCAGACGATGTAGATGACCACGTTGCCGCTCTAACGAAGTTATGTCTGCTCGCAAGGTGACGAGATCACTGGAAACTTGTTTATATTTGTTGAAAACATCAGTACCACTCAAAAATGCCAAAGATTTCGAACGTTCTTTGCCCAACGAGTTCAAGTCGGTACTGATTTTCCTGATTACAGAGTCAATTTCATCAAGTTCTTCCCGTAGATATTGTCCACGTTCTTCGGTTATAGCTCGGTTAAATTCGATCAACTGTTGAAAATCTTTTTTTATCTGCCCCTGAAAAAGCACCCCGGCTTCTTTGAAAAGCATTTCGGCCTCGTCTGGATTAAACAGTATCTGATCTTCTGACAGTGAAGCTTCAATTTTCTTTTTATTTAAATTTAAGGAATAGCGCTCAGTATTAAGCGCGGCAATTTGGACGTCAATTTCATTTACGAGGTGCTTAGTGCGCTCTTTATCTTGTTTTCTGAAATCAAAGGCATCTAGCTGTTTTTGCTTTTTTTCAGCGTCAGTTTGTTTGAGCAGTAATATCCCCTCAACCTTGCTGATGTCTTCGATAGATCCTCCCAATTCATTTCTTATAGTTTGTGCAATTAATTCTTTATTTCTGAGCTGTTCCTCCTTTTCATAATGAGATGAAATCAGACCATGTTTAAAACCAAGCAAGTGCGCAAGAAAAGGTTTCCAATCCAAATGTTTTCCCTTGAATTTACTCAGATGAAAAACGTCGCGGAAATCATCCTGTGAACGTAGCTGGTATCCTAAACCTTTCCGATATGGCCATGGTTTGAGCTCCCGCCAATCCAGAATACTGTCGAGCATTTCACGTGCGCGCTCAAAAGGCATGTCTAGATGATCCCAATCTGAATCCAACAATGAACTGAAATCTTGATGTCGCTCTGTATGCTTCTTAAAACTAATCTTGGTGGCTGACTCAACGCTACGGCGAACTGTCACGTATGATTTATCGGATAAAAGAATCTCTAAGAAAAAAACAAAGTCATTAAAGAGGTCTTGATGTTTGAAGAGAAAGAAATTTTTGTCACGATCAGCTAGGAAGCAAAAATCAAGTAGACGCCCAAGAGTGCTCTTACCTAGGTTATGCGTGTCTTTTTTGCGGTTCTCGGGTAGACGAATTTCAGCCATGATAACGTTCAAGCCAGGAACGAATTCAATGGATTGGAAAAGTTCCGATTGGTTAGAATAGAGTTTAGATAGTTTCACATGCACCCACATATTCAATAGAATCGGTCTTTGGGTGGTACTCAATCAGCCCCCAAAGATAGAGCAAATTCATCGCCGGTAAAAAGAGCACATCACCACCTTGCACAGTTTTCTTCACAAACTTCAGTAAACTGTCATATTCAGCAAGTCGAAGGGTCCTAATACGTATCAACAACAGGAGTGACACGTTTATGACCGTCCGATCAGGATGCGAGTGCTTTGTTGGTCTCAGAATCATATTCTGTCCCAATATCACAATTCCAATACATATAAAAGAGAACTATCCGAGTGAGGCGTTTGTGTTCTCGTTGTCGCAACACGGGATCTCTGTTGAATAATAAATCCACGAGATATTCCATGACGTCATCGAAAGCCTGATAATCCTTCCGTTTGGCTATAATTTTGAGCTGAAATTCTTCCGTCACTGATTCATACATTCTCATTAGTTCAGTATTTTGCGGATCAGCTAAAAAAGAACGAACCAGACCAGTTTCCTTTAGGTATCTACTACGCTGTTCTCTAGCGTAATCAACACTCATATTATTAAGCGAATTCTTTTTTTCATATGGCATACGTGGTTCCGGTGGGTGCTCCGAATTCAACACCATTCTATTTTTCTGACGAGCAAGGGCTTGAACGACCTCAGCCAGATCATCCGGACTTACAATTAGAGGTGCGTCGAGTGGGTCAAGATCAGCAAACCTTGGTATTTCAGGGAATTTTTTTAAAAACAATTCTAGTTGCTCAAGTCCACATAAGTAGATGAACTCTTCTGAAATATTGCACTCTTTTGATATATAAGTTCGAATATCAGTCTCTGAGTTACCAGTGAGACGCCTATTAGCAAACAGCATATAATTATCTAACTGCTTTTTAGCTTTCAGATTCTTGATACGAGGAATTTCTTTACCAAGTATTGATTTTTCATTTTTATTACTATGAAAATCAATCTCCGAGAAACTGCGATTAATGCCACTAGTGTGTTTTGCCTGAATAATAGTTGTTCCTTTCCAAGGATTAGAACGGCTTGGATGGAGTTCTGCTGTGCCTACAAATTTGGCGTCACGGCCACCGTCTGGACCTTTGGCAAAACCCTGAACAGAAATGCCAAGTAATTGTTGACATAGCAATACAATAAGATTTTCGAACTGAGAGTCACTTAGATCTTCATATGCGTACTTCATCTAGGCCCTACTTGGTAAAAGATTAGGCAACTTTTTCCTTCAAGGAAGAAGGCGGCGAGTTCTTGTTTGACTTATCGCGTCTGTAGAATATCCCTCGGCGTCGAGGTGCTATGATCAACATATCTTCCAAAACGTTCTTGACTGATCAATTGATATATGAACTTTAGTAGCGCTGTTGATCAGGCACACTTGTAGGCCGTTACCCACATCTGGCGTGCTAGAATCTCTCCTCGAACATCTCGTCTGCCATTGTGCCATCACATATCTTCGTCACGGGGCTAGTCATGTTGGCAAAGAAGCCGTTGCTGAACTGAATGTGGATATCTCTGCCTCTAGCATATGAACAGCAATGTCCGCATCGCAAAGCCCCAGTTTGTGAGCAACGGCAGCGGCTGCTGTGCTGCTGCCTGATGCGAGAGTATATCCAGCGCCACGTTCCCAAATCTCAATCTGAATGTTGTTGCGATCCACAACCCTTATAAGCCCAACCCCTCCCTCTTCCGTATACTCTAGAAATAACTTTATTTACAATGGATTGAGCCATATTTATTCTCATTGGTTACCTAGAAAAAAGTACTACTTTTTCTAGGTAGCATAGTAATGCATTTTTAAACTATTTAGAAAGATTCTCTGCAGCTTATTCAAACTTGCGCCTGTATGTCTTAATGGATGAAATCGAAAATATTCAACCCCAGCTTTTTGGCCATTGTCATCATGGTCAACATCGAAATTATCATACCTTCAAGTATGGTGACAATAAAAGCACCACCCCATGGAATGGTCCACAGACCAAAAAAACAGATTTATCCTATTATTTAAAGGGAATGACTGCCCGACATGCCGGAAATTTTGAACACCCCCAGAATTTCTCGCCAGCCTTACTCCCCTGTTTCGCTACTCGTAATACCATGGCATTGTCGCATTTTGGACAAGTTGGGTGTTGCTCATGGATAGGGATTGATAAATTATCAGGTTGAGAAAACGGGGTAACCGTTGCCTTTGCGGGAATAACCGAATGCTTCGATTGTGCTTGCATAATCCTGTGCAGGGCCTTGCCATCCAGCAAGACGATATTGTTAGCATTGGCAAATGCTAAAGCATCCTTCGTGAATTCCCCCGAGGTTATGACAAAACCACCGGTCGCACCAACTCCGACCATGACCCCAAGTAATTCTCTGACAATTTTCACCCCGACTTTATAGGCTTTCCACTGTTTACATTGGACCAGATGTTTTTCCCCGCTCCGCCTGAGGATAAGATCAGCGCCTCCATCGGCACCGCCTTTGGTCTCTTCAACGCTATAGCCTTGCCGGCGGAAATGCTCACCAATCAAGAGCTCAAACTCCTGCCATGAATAATTATTCAATGGATTGTCCCTCTTGCTGGAAAGTGCACCATCATAAAGCTTTTTTCTTTTAAAGGTGTTGAAGGCCGAGATAAGCGCCCCGACCAGAAAGGCAAATGGCAAGATATATTGCCCAAAAAGAGCGAGAGTATGGAACAAACCAGCAGCCGCATACTTACCTAAGTCATTTGCTCCACCTGGATTTGGCAATTCTCGTATCGCATATAAGTGGAGAGCGATATATGAAATGAGAGCTAATGTCACTCCAACCCACCAAGGCAGCTTTGCCGTTAGATCCATGACATCTTCAATTGTACTCTGTGATCGGCGAGCCATTTCTTAGTTCCTCAACTATGCTTTATCAGGGCATAACTGCCTGTTGTTAAGCAATAAAAATCGATATTCAGCAAAAATGTCCGTCTTAAGTATGTGTCAGCACGTCATCCAACGGACGTGCCACACATATCTTGCCGGATTTTCTCCGCTCTCGTTTGCTTTAAAGTGAGCCCTGCCGCAGACGATCTTTGCTTTCTCAAAACCTTGGCGACGGTGCATGTCAAAATCCATCAACTTAACCCCTTGTGTTGGCGCACATTGAGAGCTTTCCATTCGAGCAGCGGTTGTTCTAGGATTCGCTTCTGAAGAATCGGATCGGTTGTCAACATCGTCGGATCGATTTCTCCCTGGTCAAGAAGGAGATCAAAGAAGGCCCTTTCCGCCTCGTTGAAGGGCAGAACAACAGATAAGGCCTGTCGGCATTCGGCGGCAAGACGAGTTCCATAATCTGCGACTGTGCTTTGTTTCATTGAGGGAGAAATCCGTAGTGTCGGCAACAACTGGCGGGTCAGGTCCGTCTCATCAAAACTCACATCCTCAATTGAAACCGATCGCCAGTCCTTTCTGTTCATCGCCCCATAAACTACGAAAGCAGTTCGTAATCGACCTTTGTCGAGATTCTTCATCTGCAGAATTGCATGGCTGTCAAACAGATCTCTGGCCTGTCTACGTGCCAGTAATGCCGCCAGCTTGCCTGCCGCCAATTCGTGGATGTCCAGAACCGGGATTTCTGTTGCCTGCCAATCGCCTACTGGAAAAGAGTTCGCTATCGTTATTGGCCAAAGCGGAAGCCGGTACATGAAGTTGAGGTCGACCTCAAGATTACCGGACCGGCCTGCAGCGCTTTGATAACGCAAAGACCACTTGCCGCCTGCATGCTCATCCGGAACACGCCTGACAGTAAATCCTTCCCGGGCAAAGACCGTCTGGATTGCCTGCTCAACCTGAGGCCGTTCGGCAAGCATTGCCTCCCGGTTCGCCGCCCCGACATAGTTCAAGTCAATATCTACAGAAAGCCGGGGAACATTAAAGACAAAGAGGTTGAGAGCGGTCCCTCCCTTCAGAGCCAGTTTTCCTTTCAAGAATGGATGGCTGCGGAGGGCCTCGAGAAGTCCCAGCAGGTGAGCCACCTTTTCCAGAATATCGGGCCTGAAGCCGGTTAATGTCGCTTGGGCCGTCAGTTTTTCAAGAGAGACCTTCATACCACTTCCCCCCATGTTCGTTCGAGTACTTCAACTGGCACCACAAGGTTCCATTTCTTTATGAGCTTACCGGACTTGCGCATGGTATTTTCCAAATAATGTGGCTGTCGAGGAAGATTGCTTGCAAGTGATTTGAGATGGTCTTCCGCTACCATCAGCGATTCACTATGTTGTTCTAGAAAGAAACCAACCTTTGCGGTAGTTGTCTTGTTGCCGAGGAGAAGGGCGTATTCCACCACCTTATCGAGGTCGAAGAATTGTACAGAT
>JAZDOW010000117.1:0-18756 GCA_043798185.1 Pseudomonadota bacterium
TGTTTGTGGATATTAAAATGCCGGGGATGGACGGCCTTGAACTGCTTGAAAGGGTAAAGAAAGAATACCCGGACACTCTGGTGGTCATTATTACCGCTCACGGTTCCATTGAAAGCGCGGCCAGAGCCATGCGTGCCGGTGCCAGCGACTACCTGCTGAAACCGTTTAAGCCGGAACAGCTCTCCCTGGTGATGGAGAAAATTTTAAGCCAGCAGAAAATCACCTCGGACTATCATTATGTCAAGGGGTGCCTGGATCAGATCACCCGGTTTGAAAATATCATCGGCCAGTCCCCCCCCATGGAAAAATTATACACCTTAATCCTGGAGGTGGCCAAGAGCGATGCCTCCGTGCTGATCACCGGGGAAACCGGCACCGGCAAGGAATTGGTGGCAAAGGCCATCCATGCCAAAAGCCTTAGGGCACAGCTCCCCTTTGTTGCCATCAACTGCGGTGCTCTGCCGGATGCGCTCATGGAAAGTGAATTGTTCGGGCATAGAAAAGGGGCCTTCACCGGGGCAGAACAATCCAGAAAGGGCTTTCTGGAAGTGGTTTCCGGCGGCACCCTCTTTCTGGATGAAATCGGAGATATCAGTGCAAAAATGCAGGTGGACCTGCTTCGGGTCCTGGATGATAAGACCATGTTCAGCGTCGGCAGCAAAACCCCTGTTGATGTAGATTTCCGTCTGATTTCGGCTACTCGGAAAGACCTTGAAAAATGTATTCAGGAGGGAGAATTCAGGGAAGACTTCTTTTATCGTATCAATGTAATCAGGGTTCAACTGCCTTCCCTGCGGGAACGAAAGGGTGATATTCCCCTTCTTGTCGATCATTTCATGGAAAAGTACAGCCATGAAACCACGAAGCATGTGGACAGGATAAAATCGGATGCCATTTCTCTGTTAACCTCCTATGATTGGCCGGGAAACGTCAGGGAACTGAAAAATGTCGTAGAACGGGCCGTTGTTCTGAGCAAATCCCGGACACTTGGTGTCGAGGATTTTTCATTTCTTAGACCGGCGCATGCAGTCCTATCCGCGCCCCGGACATTAAAAGCGGTACAGGAATCGCATATTCAGAAGGTACTTGAGGAACAAGACTGGCAGATTACCCGGTCGGCAGAAATTCTTGGCATCAACCGCGTGAGCCTCCATAAGTTTATTAAACGGAGCAACTTGAAAAAACCGGCATGAAAGAACAGATCGGAGTGGTTCCGTTGGGGGAGGTGCCGACACTTGCCGTCGAGGTGATCGCAGCTAATATCACGGCGTATTACAAGTTGCCGGCTGATATCCTGCCCATGCGGCCTATTCCCGAGTCTGCCTTTGATAAGGCCCGGTTGAAGTATAATGCCGGCCTCCTTATCAATGAGCTTGATGCGTTGGATTTCGACGGATATTCTAAAATTGTCGGCGTCATATCCCGGGATATGTTTATTCCGATTTTCAACTATGTGTACGGCCAGGCAGTCCAAGGCGGCAGCCTGGCTTTGATATCGCTCTTCAGGTTGAACAGGAACGCCGACGGCTCAACACCATCGGCTTCCCTGGTTTTCGAGAGGGCCGCCAAGCTCGCACTTCACGAACTGGGCCACCTGTTCAACCTGTTCCATTGCAACGAAACCAGGTGTATCATGCACTTTTCAGGTGTTATTGAGGATCTGAACAAGATTCCATTTTACCTGTGCCGGGACTGTGCAAGACGGCTGCCGCGGTAAGGTTCTCTTATTTCTTTTTACTTCCTAAAAATGTTTCTGCAAGACGGTCCCAGCCAATCTCGGGAAAGCTTGCATATATATCATCCACCGGGTCGCCTCCGGCGGCAGCCAGGTTCTGGTATTCAGGCCCGATCAGACGCAGGAGTTTCTGGCTCTCCCGATCTGTCCATTCAAGGCTGTCTTTTCCGTAAAAAAGCCCCCTGCGGTTCAGTTTGGGCATTCTGGGTTCGACGATACAGAGCCAGCCCTCATTGTAAGGATCCTCGTGAACGATTTCCGGATGCTCCTGGACTCTGTTGTTGATTGCCAGCACAGTCCCGGTAACGGGAGAGCGTACTTCGGCTTCCTTATCTGAGCGGGAAAAAGCAAGTCCGGCTTGGTCTTTTTTCAACTTTGCGCCCAGGTGGGGGAGGGAAATATCTGAGGGAGAGCCGAAGAGCTTGACCATAAAGTCGTCAAAACCGATCCTTACCCGACCGCCGTGTTCGAACCGGGCCCAGGTATGCCCCTGATGATAGTAATACTCGTCTGCCAGAAGGTAGCCGGATGCTTTGAAAAAGGCCTGTTTTTCGTCCCGGAAATCCATGTCCTCCTCATCGAGCATCTGGTCATAGGCGCAATGATTACATTCATAATTATTGACACAGACCTTGGCTGCAGTAACCCGCCCGGTCAGCGCATGACGACAGGGCATATTGTTCCAATCATAGACGCCTTTAACATTCTGTGCCCATCCAGATCTCTTTCTTTGGGGGTCAGCCTTGAAGGCCTTCTGCATGGCTTTGTCAAACGGGCAGGTCCGGCAGTCGTACACATTGTCGCACAGCCTGGTCTGAAACATGCCTGTCTTCGACCAGATGCATTCGTTTTCAATGACCTGGAATCCATTGATGATGTTATCCTGTTTTTTAGCTTTGATGCTATTTTCCTGTTCTTTCGATGACATTTTGCCCTCCTTTTTACCTATCTCTTTTCATTTCCTAGAAATGTTTCTGCCAGGCGGTCCCATCCGATCTCGGGAAAACTTCCGTATATATCGTCCACCGGCTCGCCTCCAGCGGCAGCCAGGTTCTGGTATTCAGGCCCGATCAGGCGCAGGAGTCTCTGGCTCTCCCGATCTGTCCATTCAAGGCTGTTTTTTCCGTAAAAAAGCTTATTGATGTTCCATTTCGGCATATTGGGCTCAACGATACAGAGCCATCCCTTATTGTAAGGATCCTCATGAACGATATCCGGGTGCTCCTGGACTCTGTTGTTGATTGCCAGCACAGTCCCTGTAACGGGAGACTGTACTGCGGCTTCTTTATCTGCGCGGCAAAAGGTAAATCCGACTTGGTCTTTTTTCAGTTTTTCGCCCAGGTGGGGGAGGGAAATATTTGATGGAGAGCCGAAGAGCTTGACCATGAAGTCGTCAAAGCCGATCTTTACCCGACCGCCGTGTTCGAACCGGGCCCAAGTATGCCCCTTGTGATAGTAGTACTCTTCGGCCAGAAGGTGGCCGTATGATTTCAAGCAGGCCGTTTTTTCGTCCCGGAAATCCATGTCCTCATCATCAAGCATCTGGTCATAGGCGCAATGATTACATTCATAATTATTGACACAGACCTTGTGTGCACTGACCCGCCCGGTCAACACATGGCGGCAGGGAATGTTTGTCCATTCATAGATGTCTTTCACATTATTTGCCCAACCGGATCCCCTTTTTTTAGAGTCTGCATTGGCGGTCTTCTGCATGGCCCTGTCAAACGGGCAGGTCCGGCAGTCGTACACATTGTCGCACAGCCCGGACTGAACGATTCCCGACTTCGACCAGATGCATTCGTTTTCAATTACCTGGAACCCTTTGACTATGTTGCTCTGTGTTTTGGCTTTGGCGATGTTGTTCTGATTTATGAATAGCATTTTGTCCTCCTTTTACCCGTTGGGTAGTTCTACCTGATTGGTAGTTACCCATAGTGTTGCAATCACGGTGCCACAGGAGAAAAAAATGGAAAATTAATTAATTATTCATTAATATCAGGATATTATATCGCTTTTTGGTAAAAATGTGAAAACAGGCCATGCAAGACCACTGGGCAGGGCGTAGCTTTTTGCTACACTGGAGACTCCGTCTTTGAAGGATAAAAGGGTAAAAGTGTGATGGACAGGCGGGTTTGACAAGTGTTGCCAAAAGCTACTTGCCTGTAGTGTTTTTTTCACCCTCTAAAGGTTCAATACATTTCAACTGATATTTGCTATGAATCACCACTGGTTCTGTGGACTCTTTTGAGAATAGATTATTGATTTATAAATCACGACTTAAATCTGCGGAATAACTGCCGGTTCTGCCTGCTTTTCTTTGACGATCCGTGTATCGCAGATAAGCAGGCGGTCTTGCCTGATGGTATACTTTTCAACTAAATGGCTCCGGACCATTTTGGCCCGTTGTTGCCCTAACTCCAGCAACATTTCCCGGCTCTCGTCACGAATCTCAACCTCGTCACCGGCCACTGCCGCCCGCTCCTTTTCCGACATCAGCTCCCAGGAGGCGACCACCGGACAAAATTGCATATCGGTTTCCGGACGATCCTTGAGGATCATGGCAATTCTCTCCAAATACTTGGTGTGTTCTGTTGTCAGGGCGACTCCTCCGGCTGGAAAGAGGATCGGAGGCAATTGCACCTGCAGCAGTTTCTCGCCGACTTTCATACCGACATACGCCAAAGCGCCGTAAGGACCGAGGGCATACATCAGATACCCTGATGCAGCGGGGATAATCGCCTTGCCGAGTGCGGTAATGAGAATGTCGGATATTCCCACGCTCAGGTCGCTGACCGGCCCCTGCAGGGGGATGTCGAGGGTAATATTGTCTTCGCTGTCACGAAGCAGGGAAAGTGCGGCATCAAGGGGTATGGGAAGTTGGTTGTTCAACTGGGCGGCAAGCTCTGGGGTGATGGTCTCGGTGGTTACTTTCTGCAGCTGAACATTATTGTCCATACCCAAGACACTGCCGGTAAGTTTGACCTGGCTTTTCAGGCGCAGCTGGCCACTTGCCAGGGCCGTGCCCACCGACTGCACGGTATAGGGTGACAGGCCGGCAAGGGGATAATTTTTCAGGCTCAGGGTAAGATCAAGGGCCGGTTGTAGAAGAAACGGTGACACCTCTCCATTCACTTCAATCGGTGCCCGATTGAGAAAGGTGCCGGCAAGTTGCACCGGAGTTTTTTCCTTTGGCTTAAGCGAATCGAGTTTCCCCAACTCAAGTTTGGAAATTGCCAGGTCGGTGGCAAGAGGCACAGCCAGGGTATGGTCGGTAAAGAGGATGCTGCTCTTGCCGCCGACCACTATATTGTCTAGGCGAAAAGGCACCCTTGCAGACTGATCAGCCTTAGCGACACTGTTCGACGAAACAGTAGCCGTGCCGATATTCGGTTCCTGCATTGCCGCCAGCTCTGAAATGAAGGTGAGGCCACCGTCTTTATCGCGAATGATTGTTGCCATCAGGTCATCACAATGCAGAGTGCCGGCTTTCATCCCCGAGGTCGCGCTCCAGCCGATATCAGAAAGCGTCGCCCGGCGGAGCGAAAGGGTCGGGTTTTCTTTGCCCTGGTCATTGGTCGGTGTATTTAAAGCCGTCAACCCCTCAAGGAGGAGAGTATTGGCATTGACCTGCTTCCCACTCTCGCCTCGCAGATCTTGAATAGAAAGTTGCCTCCAGCGGACGAGCTCCCGATGAGTACGAATCGCTTTTGCGACCATACCCTTCACCCGCAACCCAGCAGCGGAAAACCCGACAAAATCTTGAAGAGTTGCCTCGGTCAGGAGGATTTCCTGGAGTTGAACAGCCAATGGCAGCGAACCGCCGATATTGGCTTTAAGTCCGGTAGCGACAAGGTTTTGCACAGCAATCGCCCCATCCTGCCTCCCTTCCAGACCGGTCAGAGTTAAACTCTCCAAGTCTAAAAGCGGATTCTCGTTTCTCGTAAAAACAAGCTTCTCACCGGTGAGGGCACCCAGACCGGTGGTAACCGGCTTATCGCCAAGGCTGATGGTTGACGTAGCGCGTAACTCCACCCTGCCCTGACCGAACCGTTGTTTCGACTCGGCAAGATCTTCCTGTAGTTCGGTGCCGAGGAGAGTGCCATCGAGGTTTAGGAAGGGTACGCCATTGCCCTGCCAATACGAGGCGTCCCCCTGCCAGAAAAGAGTTGTACCGGTGATTGCAAAAATTGCTGCCGGCTCCCTGCCGTCTACCTGAAATGTGCCAAGATCAAGCGATCCTGCTGTGTGAACGCCAAGACCCTTCGCCTCGTCCGCCGAGTTGTAGTGAACCTTGCCCTGCCAGGCCACCCTTTCCTCACTGAGCCCTAGCTGCGGCAACTGCACACCGACACCCTCGATGAGGAGCTTGCCAATGTTTTCGACAGTCACATTTTTCCCAACTGTGACCGTGGTCCTGCCGCTCAGATCGATGAGGGACTCTTCGGTGACAAAGGCCTGTCCCGGCAACTGCAGTAAAAAATTTCCGGCAGACAAGGCTCCATCGATTTCGATGGTCAACGCTTTTTTCGGCTCTGCCGTATACTGGGCCCGGCCCTGCCATTTTAAGCTTTTTGCCTTGGTAGTAAAAGTCTCATTGCCTATCTCCACCCCGCCCACATCAATGGTTCCATCATACTCAACCGCTATCCCCTTGCCGGGATTCTCAGTCAAAACGATCTTGCCCGAAACACCTACGCCCCCGGCAAAAGATGGCAGGACATCTTTTACAAACCCTGCCGCCACCGCTAAATTACCTCCCGAAAGCTTAACGGTTCCGTTAATTTTCAGATCTGGAAAAAGCTGCAGATTCTCCAACTGAATATCTACCCGACTGTCGTTAAACAGGCCATGCAAAGTCAAGCTTGCCGCCGGTTGCCCTTCGCGGGTGGTGAATCGCACCAGCTCGGCCTGTTCAATGACAATTTGGCTGTCCAATACCGGAGTTTTCAGGTGAAGTTGACAAGCAGTAAGGACTACCCGGTCGGCTAGAAACCCCCAGGCGACGGCATCCTCTTGAGGTTTCTCAGGTTCCTTTTCCGGAGCACCGGTTGTCGGCGCCGTGGTGTATGTACCAAAACGCCACCTGCCGTCGGGATACTGTTCAATATCAATTGACAGTTCGCGGTATTCAGCGATTTCGAGGTGAATATCGTGGTGTCGAAGGGAGGCAAGGCCAAATTCAACAACCATGGTGGAATTATGAAGTAGCTGTTTCCCGCCGGATACAACATCCACCCCCTCCATAACAAGACGGCCGAGGAAGGGATTGAAGCGGAGTCTTTGGATGGTGGCACTGTCAGCCCCGTTTTTTTCCAGCCAATGTGTCAGGAAAAAATTTGCCCCAATCGGCAGAAAAATTAGAAGAAGGGCGGCAGCCAAAAGAATTGCTCCGATGATTTTTATCCGGCGATGCAGGAAAAATGTTTTAATGGTCATGATTATCTCAAGTAAGGAGGAGCGCTTGCGACAACAGCCTTTGCTCATTGATCAACAACTTTGTTGAACTTCAGGCAATGTACACCAAAAGCAATAATCCTTGAAGTTACAGATGGCCTTGAGAACCAAGAAAAAGTGGTAAACCGCTTTTCTTTTCTTATTCTTTCAACTTGTCAACTGGCCGATTGTGCTCTAGAATAATTCCTCAAAATGAGCTTTTCCTTTCCCAAACTCCAGGAGATTCACCGGTGTTTAATATTCAGAACTACACAAGCTTCATTGCCGCCATCCTCATCTTCCAGTTAATTCCCGGTGCGGGCACCCTCGCTATTCTTAATGCCACCGCGAGAAACGGCGTCAAAGCAGGACTCGGTGCAGTCGGTGGAACTCTTTTGGGCGATTTTCTGTTCATGCTTGCAGCCGTCGTGGGTCTTGCCGCCGTACTGAATACCCATCCGATTTTTTTTCATGGGCTGCAGTGGTTTGGAGCAGCCTATCTCTGCTGGATGGGGATACAGCTCTTGCGCGCACCGATAGGACAAAGTCCGACACCTCGGGAACCTCGAAAAACCGCCATCGTCTATTTCCGCCAAGCCTGTGTGATCAGCCTTACCAATCCAAAGGTAATTCTGTTCTTTGTCGCCTTTTTCCCTCTTTTTCTTCGTCCCGGAGCTGCAACGAGCACGCTCATCGCGATGCTGATACATGTCACCGCCATAAGCTTCTTTTACCAAACATGCCTTGTCTTCATCGGTAATGCTGTCGCCGGACGCTTGAAGGGCATACCATCGGCGCGGAGAATTGCAACTCGTCTTGCCGGCATTGCTCTCATCGGCTTTGGTATCAAGCTTGCTTCGAGTAACGGATAAGGAGAGGTTTATTGATGTGCGCATGGATAGGGGGAAAGCCGACATGCTGCTAGTATATGATCAGCACCTCAAGAAATTGACAAAATTCATGTATTTTTTAATGCTTAAACCTTTTAATATATTCCTTGAACGTATAATACGGTAACTCGTATGTTCGCTTAACACCCCAGCGTTTTTTAATAAATGTTATGAAACTACCTTTGCCATCTTGACTTCTTAAATATGCAATATATGCAAGGACAAAGTTTCTGAAAAAACCAAACCTCTTTTGCTTTAAAAAAAACTCCATCTTGGAAACAAAAGAAACATTAATTTCAGATAACTGATTAAATATACTGTCAGGAATATCAAATCCATACTCCTTTTTTAACATAAAAAGGCCTGCTTTAACTTCCAAAACAACATCATAAAACCTGGCCAGAGCAATTAATTCATTCCAGTCTATTTGATAGAGTTCCAGCATTTCATATAAATCAACAGCCCAAATTAAATTAGGATCAAACTCCCACTCAAAAGAATGGACAAGGATATGGAAAAATTGTTCAGTAGGTCTTAGAATTTTTATTCCATACGAGCCTAAAGGAACAACCTCGGTTCTTTCCCACAAATCTAAATAATATTTTGAACTATATCGTCTTGTTAATAAATGAACATGAACATCAAGTTCTAATTCCAATGCTTTATTATATTTTATGTCTTTAAAAGCATATGCATGGCTTGTTGTAAAATAGTCATTCTCAAAACTATTGGAAACAACCTTTGTTTCCGGAACAAAATCAAGCTTGCTGAGTAATTCACAGGTTCTTTCTAAATCTTGAATTTTAACAATAACATCATTATCGGCCATTGGCCTAAGACTTAAGTCCTTATAAACACTAAGCTGCAATGCTGCTCCTTTGAGAACAATAATATCAATTCGATGTTTTGCTAATTCTTCAGTAACTTCTTTAAGGCGTTTAATTAACAAGTTATTTCTACACCATATATATTCTTGAAAATCCTTGATTCGTCCTAGTATATTTTGATCTAAAATATTTTTACCCAGTTTCTTATTAATCTGAGGCAATAGACAAAGCTCTCTCCATTTTATGGCATCAAAATCAACAGATGAAGCCCATTTTTCAAAATATGTTATACTTTGCTGCATATCTTTTGCGAAAATACTTTTTAAAAGGATATTCTTCTGCATACTTATACCATTTGTTTTTTGTATTTTTTCTTAGTGCCTGAAGCAAAAACGATTTATTAGATGTATACCTTCCCCATAAAAAACAGATACGCCAACCTAGGTATTGAATAAATACGCATAGATATCTTGCTCGAGTAAACCTGTCTACATCTTGCTCCAGTCGCTCTCGGTTCGGCATAAAAAATGATCAAAAATTGATTTTCCTGCCAATGGTGTTGAATCTACTCACCAATGCCGGAACGTTCCTGCAGCAATTCATGAGTTGCCGATTCACTTCCGGGTTGACAAACTATAATATCATACGATATATATCAATCGATATCCAACAATTTCAATCAGAGAACTCCACACTACATGCCACCAAAACAAAAATTTAACAAAGAAGATATTGTCGAAGCTGCCTTCAACATTGTTCGCGAGCAGGGATGGGAGGCGCTCTCCCAACGGTCGATCGCCCAAAAGCTTAACGCCTCCATCGGGCCGATTTATTCTTATCTCAAATCCATGAACAATCTTGAAGAGGCGGTGATCGAGAAAGCATATGCCCTGCTGCTCCACTATATGATCAATTCCCGGAGCAATGATGGTCTTGCCTCTCCGAGCTTCGGATACGTTCTTTTCGCAAAAACTGAAAAAAAACTATTTAAGTGCTTCTTTAATGAAAAGCATACGGAAATCCACAAGAAAAACTGTCAACACCTGTGGCAAACTCTTCGCGATGCCATGAAAGATGATCCCTTTTATTCAAAATTGTCCGATCGCCAAAAAGCCGGACTAGATCTTAACAGCGTGATCTTCGCTTACGGACTGGCCATTTTAATCAACATTTCATTCTACGACGAATTTACCGATGAAGAGATCAGCGCGCTGATATCCGATGCCAAGCGGATGTTCGTGGAAGGTTTCAAGGAGTAGCGCTCACTGATCGAAAATACCAACAGGCTACTATTCAAAAAGGAGAAAAGATGAAAACAAGCTTCTTGCTACGGATGTACTCACAGTCGTTGATCAGGGGATGCATTATGCTTTGCAGCGCTCTTGTTCTCATCTTTCACGCAATCACGCAAACCGCCTGGGCGACACCAAAATACGGAGGCATCCTGCAGGTTGCGGATGAGAGCGATGCCACGGGCTTTGATGCCATTAAGACACGAACCTTGGCCGGTAACGGCGGAATGGCGGCAAACCTGGTGATGGAGCGATTGTTTGAAATGGACAAAGACGGTCGGTTGATTCCGATCCTGGGAGTATCGGCCACCCCATCAACTGACGGCAAGACCTGGACCATTCGACTCCGCGAAGGCGTATCCTTTCATGACGGTACACCCTTCAATGCCGATGCGGTAGTCCAGCACTGGCAACGAATTTTGAATCCGGAGAACCACTACAGCGCCCAGATCCTCCTGCGCCCCATCGCGTCGGTTGAAAAAGCGGGTGATTATGAAGTGCGCTTCAACCTGGCTCACCCTTGGCTATCCTTTACTGCCGCGCTTGCCTCACCCCACGGCTTCGCAGCCCTCATTCCCGCCGCCAAGGCTGTGGCGGACGACGTCCAGAATCGAGCTCCGGTGGGCACCGGTCCTTTTGTTTTCAAGGAATGGAAGAGCGGTGATCGCATCATTTTGACTCGGAATCCCCACTACTGGCAGAAAGACAAACCCTATCTGGACGAGATCGTCCTGCGAACCATATTGGACCACGAGACCAGGTATGCAGCAGCCGTCTCCGGCCAGGTGGATCTGGTGATTACCGACCGGCCTAATCATATCAAGAGTCTCTCCGAAAACCCAAAATTCACTGCCGTTCTCCGTGAGCCCGCCGGTGCCTATATCCTTGCTTTGAATACCTCCAAGCCCCCCCTGGATGACGTTCGGGTACGCCGCGCCCTGGCTTTTGCCTGGGATCAGGAAAAATACCTGAAAGCTTCCTACAAGAATGTCATGAAATATACTGAGAACTGGTTTGGTGAGGTTCTCAACTGCGATGACAACGGATATCTGCATCCCGATCTGGAAAAAGCCAAAGCCTTGATCGCCGAATATGGCAAACCCGTGGAACTGACCTACCACCATTCACCGACGGTTCGGGGACGCGAAACCGGCGAAATTTTGCAGCAGATGCTTAAACCCATCGGTGTCAACGTAAGCCTGGTCCCCGCAGACTGGGCCGCGATTACCAAGCAAATATTCAGCAAGGAGTATAATATCGCCACGTGGGGGATTCTCGGATCGGATGATATTGAACCGTACACCATGGCGGCGTTTCATTCTGAGAGCCCGTGGAATATCACTCGCTATACCAATAAAGAAGTGGACAATCTGCTGGTCACCCTGCGCACCAGTATGGACCCGGTGGAACGCAAGGCTACGTTTTGCAGAATTGCCAGGCAAGTCAATCATGACGCACCGTTTCTTTACCTGTGCGCGCCGATTCACTACGCACTGGCAAGCGCGGGTATCAAAAACCTGCCAACATGGCGGCACGGCTTCCTGCCACTCACGGATGTCTGGCTAGACCGATAAAATCTATAAATATAACTCATCATCAAGCTATAAAGTTGACCTGCAACCAAACAGAAGGAGAAAATTATGAACTGCACCATGAACACAGCATTATTCAGTTTCACCTTGTTTGTCTCTTGCACGCTCTTTGTGTTCTCCCCCCCACATGCCGACGCTCAGTCATACGAAATGCCTTCAGTCATCGATCCATCTGCGAACTATCTGTTCTTTTTACACAATTATTACGTTGAAACAAAAGGCGCCGATGGGGACTGTAAATACTACGACATCCTCAAGGCTTTCGCAGACAAAGGTTTCATTGTCATAAGCGAAATAAGGCCTAAAGATGCCCCTGTTGTCGAATATGCAAATAAAAATATGGAAAATATCCAAAAATTGCTGGATGCCGGCGTCCCTCCTGAAAACATAACGGTTGCCGGCCATTCCAAGGGAGCTGTAATAGCCGTTCAGGTTGCATCGCTCTTGGAAAAGCCTCAAGTCAACTATGTAATCATGGCCGGATGTGGAATTAAAGGTCTCGAAAAAGCATATCCCGACTTCAGCAAACTGAAAGGCAATATGTTGTCCGTATATGCAACCTCAGACAAGGTGGCAGGCAGTTGCAGCACAGCCTTTTCAGAAGCCAAGCAAGGTTTTTCAATGAAGGAAATTGCCTTGGAAAATGAAGCAGGCCACCAGCTGTTTTTTAAACCCACAGAAGTTTGGTTCGGACCAGTAATTGACTGGTTAAACAAGAAATAGTAAGAAATTGCACATACCGGAATGCTCGGCATTGGTGGGGAGGGAATTGATAGGGAACAAGCGGTACTAGCCACATTAGACAACATGGAGGCGCAAACGTATGTCTTCAGTTCAGAAAAAAGTTTTTTACCGGCGTTTTTTCGAAGCACTAACTCTCCCGTGGGTGGACAAAACCATTGCCGTTCTGGCGGTGCTGCCGTTTGCTTATAATATTTTTCGCATCGTCAAGAGCGGCCAGATGAATCTCAGCCGCGCCTCAATAGTAATTCAGTTTTTTATCATCATTATAACGATGGTTATGCGCACCACCCCGGTTCGCGTTACCCCCAATCCGTGGTATTGGTTGCTGGCATTCGGAGTTACCTATTTCGGACTTTTTGTCGCTGTCTTTGCCGAGAAAGGAACTGCCCTTCTCCCCGATGTGGCCTCGAATTCCCTATCAATACTTGCCCTGGTTGTCGCTGTGTATGCGCGGCTCAGTTTGGGACGAAGCATCGGTTTAGTTCCGGCGGAAAGGGATATCATCACACGCGGCGCGTACCGGTTCGTCCGTCATCCGATCTATACAGGGCTGATCCTCTCCTACGTTGGGTTCTCACTGCACATGTTCTCGCTGCGTAATGTGACGATGTCGCTTATTGTTATTGGTTTAATCGTCTTAAAGAGTTTCATTGAGGAGGGCTTTCTTCGGGAAGTCCCGGATTATGCCGATTACCTTGGCCGCGTGCGATGGCGGTGGTTTCCGGGATTGGCATAAATCGTCTAGCCGAGGAAAGGGCGCAGGGTTAATATATCTATGGTGACGGAAAAGACGCGTCCTTGAAGCACGTTGAAATGATTTGCAATAAACGCCATGTGAGGCCAGAATGATTCAACCTTGCGCACCTTCGTTCAATGCACTTGTCGCCCACTTCCTGGGCGAACGCCTGCCGGATGAGATGGCCGAGGCCATCTCTTTTCCGGCATTGCCCTCTGAAGTGCAAGGCTTCATCTCGCGCATGTTTATCCTCATGCAGCAGGCCGAATTTCCGGCAAAGGACTTCACCCCCACGCTCCTCTGGCAGCTTGCCCACGTCATTCCCGGATTTTTGCCCTGTGCATGGCGCGGTATGGTGCCGCCGCTTACGCTCCCTCAGCGCAATGCAAAAATCGACGCCTATGTAGTCAACCATACCTGGTCCGACGGGCCGACCAATCCGGTGTTTGTCGATATGGGTTGCGGTTTTCCTCCGACCACTACCGTGGATACAGCAACGGCACTTCCCGGTTGGCGCGTTTTCGGGGTTGACCGATGCTTTGCCGACTATGTGGTCCATGAAAGCAGCGGTAATTATGCCTGTTTCAACGGCCAGGGTGAGTTTCAGTATTTTCAACCAAGGATGGACCGGGCTGGAATGCGGATGTACCGGAATCCAGAGGAAGTCCGTATGCGAATTGAGGGAATCTTTGCCGAGCTGCGTCCTCTTTTGAGCCAAGCAACGGATCAGGCAGATGAAACCGTGGAAAAGGATGGTAACACACTCGTCCACCATCCCCTCCGAAATTATGCTGCATCGAACCTCACCTTTATCGAATCGGAAATGGCAGACGTTCAGGTTCCTCCGGTACACGTCATCCGCTGCATGAACACCCTGATGTATTTTGCACCTGAGACACGGCAACGCGTGCTGGCACAGGCCGGAGCTCTGCTCACTGAGAACGGCATCCTCATTGTGGGAACCAATCTTATGAGTGGCGCCTGTGGCCGATATACAGTTTATAAAAGAGACGGCCTCTCCCTTGAGCCTGTGGAATTTGCCCTGAGTCTCGACAATCTCCGGCCCACCGGCGTCATGCCGTGGTACACCCTGCATGACAATGATCCCGAGGCGTCACTGCTTGCCGGCGTCCTGCGACAGGTTCGCGCCGACCGGTCCTTTTGGCGGCTATTCTCAAAACGCTTAGACGAATTGATGGCACACTATGGCCTGTTTAAGCGTTATAGTAATGGTTTCCTTTATGCCTCGGAAGAGGAAATGCCGGCAACAGAGTTTGCACCAAGAGTAGCGCGATTATGGAGGCAGGTCGAGGAAGAAGGTTTTACCGATGGAGCTGTCGATGCACTGAGCCGCGCCGGATACATAGCCTGGAAAAATCGGGTGGGAGATATTTCTATTCTGCCTAATTTACGCCACCTTAACCTTCTGGACCATGAATAAAGGCAATATTTCATGACCTACTTTTGGCGAAAACTGCTGCGTTTTTTCCTGACCATTCTGATTGTCTCGGCAATCACCTTTGCCATGATCGATCTTCTGCCCGGTAACGCGGCCGACGTGTTTACCGGTCCTGAGGCGTCGGCCGAAACCCTTACGGCAATCCGGCAACAAATGGGTTTGGATGCCCCAGTTATTGTCCGATATTGTCGCTGGATCGGTCGTGCTGCAAGCGGCAATCTTGGTTTGTCTATGATCACCCAGGAACCGGTATGGGATGCCCTGGAGATGCGATTGCCCGTCACCCTCGAGCTACTGCTGTTTGCCCAATTGATAGCGTTGTCACTGGCAATCCCAGCGGCCTTGGTCTGCGCTAAAAAACCAGGTGGTACAATCGACAGGATTTTCACCACAATCGGCATGGCATCCATTTCCATTCCCAATTTCGTTATGGCCATCCTTCTCGTCTTCTTTTTCGTTATGCACCTCGGCTGGCTGCCGGCAACCAGTTTTTCTCCCCTTTTCAATGGGTTGGCAGCGAATGTTCGCAGCCTGCTTCTTCCCAGTCTGAGCATTGCGCTGGTGGAGTGGGTCATCCTTTTTCGCGTCCTTCGCGGTGATCTCATTACCACTCTGGCCGAAGACTTCATCCTCATGGCGCGCTCGAAAGGACTGAGCAAGGCCCAAGTCCTTTTTCGACATGCCCTCCGGCCCTCCTCGCTCAATCTGCTTACTGTTATCGGCCTGCAGATGGGCCACCTCATCGGCGGGGCCCTTGTGGTGGAAACGATTTTCGCCCTGCCGGGTATCGGTCGGCTGCTTGTGACGGCCATCTACTCGCGCGATATTTTCATGATACAGGGCTGTGCATTGTGGATCACCCTCGGCTATGTGGGCATCAACCTGCTTGTCGATGTCTTGTATGGTGTTCTGGACCCGCGCATTCGCCTGGAGTCGGCCCCATGATCGCCCGTTTCCTGACCTTCTGGCTGCCGCTGATATGGCTCCTTTTCGTGATCCTCTGTGCCGCAACGGCCGGCTGGATGCCCCTCGCTTCGCCGGACATTATGAACTACGAGCACCAGAATGCCTCGCCTAGGACCGTAATCATCCCACCAAGGACCACGACCGGAGAGCTGCCCGTAGCCAAAAGCCGGATCTCCTGGCTTGGCACTGATTCCATGGGCCGGGACATACTTTCCCGAATCATCCATGGTGCCAGGGTATCGCTGACGGTGGGGTTCACCGCCCCCCTCATCGGCCTGGTCATCGGTGGCTTATTCGGCATGGTGGCTGGATACTTTCGCGGCTGCACCGAATCCATCATCGTTGCAAGCATGGATATCATCCTGGCCTTTCCAGGACTCGTGCTGTTGCTGGCCGTGGGCTTTTATTTCGGCACCAACCTGTGGACTTTGATCGCAACTCTCGGGTTTCTCTCGGTTCCGGCTTTCTGCCGGGTTTCCCGGTCGGCTACCTTACAATTGACCAACCGGGAGTTCATACTCGTCGCAAAAATGATCGGCAGCGACAACTTCTCCATCCTGACCAGGGAAATCCTTCCTAATGTAGCTATTCCTCTTGGTGTTTATGGGCTTATCATCATGGCCTTGATGATCGTGTTGGAAGGTGTGCTGAGCTTTCTCGGCCTGAGTGTGCCGGCGCCGACGCCAAGTTGGGGCGGAATGATTGCCGAGGGACGGGAGGTGCTCAGCGAAGCCCCCCATGTGTGTCTGATTCCGGCGACCATCCTTTTCCTTACCGTACTATCGCTCAATATACTGGGCGATACCCTGCGGGGATGGGCCAGGTCACCGTGAAGAACAAGATGAGCACAAGCAAAACAGATTTGTCCTCAGCTCTTCTTTCGGTTACAGACCTGAGCGTCCAGATCAATACCGGAAAAGCGCTGGTACGCCCTGTTGACCGTGTAACGTTTTCACTCAGGTCCGGTCGGACCCTCGGGATCGTTGGCGAGTCCGGATGCGGCAAATCCATGCTCTGTCGCGCCCTGATCCGCCTCCTGCCGCCGGGAGGGTCTATTGCCCGGGACGCCGAGATTCGTTTCAACGGTGTCGATATGGCAACACTTTCTGAAAAGTCCATGAACCGCATCAGGGGTCGGGAGATAGCAATGGTTTTCCAGAATCCGATGACCGCCCTGAATCCTGTCATGCGGGTGGGAAAACAGATAGCTGAGAACCTGCTCCTGCATACCACTACAGCACGAAAAGATCTTCCAGCGGCCACAGTGTACTTCCTCCGGCAGGCGGGAATGTCGCAACCGGATCGGTATGTCGACACATACCCCTATCAGCTCTCGGGCGGTATGCGCCAGCGGGCGGCGATCGCCGTGGCTCTGTGCTGTCGGCCAAAGCTGCTCCTTGCCGACGAACCGACAACGGCCCTGGATGTAACTGTTCAAGCGGAAATTCTAAGAGTTTTTGATCGATTGCAAAGCAAATCCGGCATGGCCATCATTCTGGTCACCCATAATCTAGCCATTGCCGCCACCCACACTGACGAAATCGCCGTCATGTACGGAGGAAAAATCGTAGAGCAGGCACCAACCGACGTATTATTCCGCCAGATGCGCCACCCCTATACCCTGAGCCTCATGAGCGCCATCCCCCGTTTGGACGCAACTGCGGGTGAACCCTTTTCGACAATTGAGGGACAGCCGCCGGACTTGTCAAAACCTCAACCGGGCTGCGGTTTTGCCGATCGATGCCGATACGTCCGTCCCCTTTGTCATCACACCGCCCCACCGGTAAGCCGTGACAGCAACCATCATCGGTTTGCCTGCTTCTTTCCTCTTGGCATGGGACAAGACTGAAGATGACAGCGATTCATCAAACTGCTGGCAGACCGGTACTCGAAGTCAGGGATCTGCATGTCTTCTTCAATAGGGGGCGTAAACAGATCGTTCATGCAGTATCCGACGTGAGTTTCTCGATAGATCGCCGGGAAACCCTCGGACTGGTTGGCGAATCGGGGTGCGGCAAATCCAGCCTTGCCCGCGCCATCGTCCAGCTTCCACCGCCTACATCCGGTCATGTGCTCTTGTCCGGCCACGATCTGACCACGATGAAAGGCAAATCGCTCAGGTCCATCCGTGCCAATATCCAGATGGTCTTCCAAGATCCAATCTCCTCCTTGAATCCGGTTCGCCGGATAGGACGAGCTATTGCCGAGCCCCTCCGTGTCATGAGTGAAAAGGACAAAACTACCATCACCTCTCGGGTTCGGAAGATGATGGCAGCTGTTGGTCTCGACCCAGAACAGTATGCGAATCAATTGCCGCATCAACTCTCCGGCGGTCAATGTCAGCGGGTGAGCATTGCCCGAGCTCTGATGACCCGCCCCGATGTACTGATCTGCGATGAACCGGTTTCAGCCCTGGATGTATCCGTCCAGGCCCAGATCCTCAACTTACTCAATACGCTCAAAGCTGATTTCGGTCTCTCGATGCTGTTTATCTCCCATGATCTGGCGGTAGTTAAAAGAATCTCCGACCGGGTGGCAGTTATGTATCAAGGAACTGTCTGCGAGTTGGCCCCGGTCGATAAACTTTATTCCCATCCGGCCCATCCCTATACGGCGGCACTGCTCAACGCCATCCCTCAACCGATCCCCAGAAACCGAAGGATGATAGATACCACCGTGCCCTATCGTTTTTCTTCATTCATCAGTCCATTTTGCGGATGCTGTTTTCATCCCCGCTGTCCGCTGATGAAACCACTTTGCACCGAGCAACCACCACAGATGTCGGAAATTGCAACCGGGCATCTTGTGGCATGTCACTTCCCCTTCTTGTCAAGTAAGCAGGCAGATCAGATTTAAACAATTACCCCAGAAGAAATAGGGGGATGCAAGAAACGCAAAAACCCCCTATCGAGCGAAGCTCAATAGGGGGCAGCGAAAGAAAATCGGCGGTGACCTACTCTCCCACACAGTTACCCATGCAGTACCATCGGCGCTGAAGAGCTTAACTTCCGTGTTCGGAATGGGAACGGGTGGATCCTCTTCGCTATGACCGCCGATAAAGCGGTTTGGCAAGGGGAGA
>JAZDOW010000154.1:0-4085 GCA_043798185.1 Pseudomonadota bacterium
CCGCAGGACCATAAGGAGGTCACATCGCTCATGTCCCCCACCCATAAAAGCCCTGCCTATTATCCTGTCGACTTTTCTCAGGCTTTGATAACCAATGTATCAGCACTGTTCAGTCACAGGCGCCTTGCTGAAAGCTCCAGGCAGATCCTCTTTCTAGTCCTTTTGCCCCTTGTCATTATCGTATCTGCGCACCCCGGTGTAGCCGGTGAGGGTGGTACTGATAAACCAGAACACATCTCCCATATTTTAATCCTCAACTCTTACCATCAGGGATTCAAATGGACCGATGATATTGTTGCTGCGATCATAACTACCATGTCGGCCAAATACAGCAGGATTGAGTTTAATATTGAGTACATGGACCGTAAGCGTTATCCCGAAAGGAATCTTGACGAAGTGCTCTTCAGGAGTCTTGAGTTAAAATACCGGAACCTGCAGCCGGATATCGTCATCACGTCCGACGATGATGCTCTCGACTTCATGAAACGGCAGCATCAACAGCTTTTTCCTGTTGTGCCTGTTGTTTTTTGCGGGGTAAACAATGTCAAAGATGCCCTTTCAGTCGACCGGAATTACTTTGCCGGTCTCGTCGAAACCTTGGACATGTCCGCTAATATTGATCTGGCCCGGCATCTTCTGCCAAATATTAACGAGATCGTCATCGTCAGTGACGGTTCTTCCACTGGAATCGGAACCAGACAAATGGCGATGGATGCTGAGACGAAATATCCAGCTCTGCACTTCACATATTTGAATGGTGAGGAATTCAACACAGATGAGATGCTTGCCAGGCTCCGCCGGCTCAGGATAACCAGCGCAGTACTGGTCCCAGCCTGGTATCTTGACAAAGATGGCAACACCTTTGACAACAAAGCGATCTACCCTCTTATATCCAAGGCATCGACAGTTCCGGTTTTTGGTACATCAAGTGCTAATCTTGGTCTGGGTATTATCGGCGGAAAACTGAACAGTGGAACAATCCAAGGTGAATATTCAGCAAATCAGGCCTTGCGTATCCTCTCCGGTGAAGTTACAACCAAAGATCTACCTATCGAAACAGCAAGTCAGAACCGCTACATGTTCGACTACATGCAACTCAGTCGTTTCGCTATCGACAAGCAGCGTCTTCCTCCCGGTGCAACAATCCTGAACCGACCTATTCCTTTCTATGAACGTTATAGAACTGAAACCTTTCTTGCGGTTACGGCCTTTTCCTTACTTGTTGTCATTATAGCATTTCTTGTCTGGAACATCCTGCATCGTAAAAAGGTTGAGCGTGCGCTCGTAAATCAGAAACGTCTGGCCGAGCTCTATCTTGATATAGCCGGGGTTATCCTAGTGGCTTTGGATGATCAAGCCAGGATTACCCTCATTAACCGTAAGGGACAAGAGGTTCTCGGTTACCAGGAGAAAGAGCTCATTGGCAAAGACTGGTTTAAAGTCTGCCTGCCGACGGCAGAATATGAGAAGGTGTTGAAGGTCTATAAGGGGTTGATAAATGATGAACTTGATACTTTTAAATACTTTGAAAATAAAGTTCTAGCAAAAAACGGTAAAGAGCGTCTTGTTGCCTGGAATAATGTTTTGCTGAAGGATAACAACGGCAATATTATCGGACTGTTAAGCTCAGGAGAAGATGTCACCGAACGTAAACGGGTTGAAAGATTTTTGCAGGACATCATCACCAAGAATCCGATGTCTATGCAAATTTTGGATAAAGATGGGTGTACGGTGGAAGTAAACCCTGCATACGAATTGCTTTTTGGATCTATCCCACCTTCGGGGTATTCGATATTCAGGGATCTTCAATTACTACAAAGAGGAATGGGGGAGTTCTTCGACCAGCTGAGGCAAGGTTCGATTGTTCGTTTTCCGGATACCTACTTTAACGCTCATGATTCCATCCCCGAATTTCCGGATGTTCCCGCTTGGATACGGACTATTGGCTTCCCGCTCAATGACAGCGATGAAAAACCGGAAAGATTTGTTTTAATGCATGAGAACATCACCGAGCGCAAACATGCAGAGGAGGCCACTCTCAACTCGAACAAGCTCCTCCAGACTATAATAAATACAGCTCCTGTGAGAATATTCTTTAAAGATAGAGAATTACGCTTCATAGGTTGCAATAACGCCTTTGCCGGGGACGCAGGAGCAGGATGTCCAGAGGATCTCATCGGCAAAGATGATTTTCAGTTGGCTTGGAAAGAACAAGCTGAGTTGTATCGAGTCGACGACCTTCGTGTTATTGAATCCGGCATCCCTAAGCTTTCCTACGATGAACCGCAAACCACGCCGCAAGGAAAACAAATATGGCTTCGCACCTCAAAAGTTCCCCTCCGTAACGAATCTAATGAAATTATCGGCGTTCTTGGCATGTATGAGGACATCACAGAACACAAGAAGGTTGAAGCGGACAAGACGAGACTCCTGTTACGCCAGCGTGCAATTTTGGATAATTTGCCAATGATGGCCTGGCTCAAGGATACAGAAAGTCGCCTGGAGATGATAAATGAGCCCTACGCAAAAGCCTGTGGGCATACAATCGATGAATGCATCGGCAAGACCGATCTCGATTTGTTTCCCGAGGACATGGCTAAAGGTTTCATAGCTGATGACCGTAAAGTGTGTGAGTCAGGCCAGAAAAAACACATGGAAGAAAAAATAGCTTCACCCGACGGGGTTAAATGGCACCGCACCTACAAAACCCCTATCTATGATGAAAACGGTCTGATAATCGGCACAGCAGGTATTGCTCAAGATATCACCGAACATAAACAGGCTGAAGCAGAGAGGGAAAGGCTCCAGGAACAATTGATTCAGGCCCAGAAAATGGAGTCGGTAGGCCATCTAGCAGGCGGGGTTGCGCATGAATTCAATAACATGCTCGGGGTTATTCTTGGACATGCTGAGATGGCAATGGACCAAATAGACCCAGCCGATCCACTCTATAGTGACCTGGAGCAAATCCGCAGGGCAGCTGGGCGTTCCGCAGACATTACCAGGCAACTGTTGGCTTTTGCTCGAAAACAGAATATCGCGCCTAGAGTGCTTGATCTCAATGAAACTATAGGGAAACAACTCAAGATGCTGAGGCGACTCATCGGTGAGAACATAGATCTTTTATGGAAGCCCGTAACCGATTTGTGGACGATCAAAGCCGACCCTTCCCAAGTCGACCAGATTCTCACAAACCTCTGCGTCAATGCTCGAGACGCAATCACCGGCATCGGCAGGATAACTGTTAGGGCAGGAAACTGCTTCCTGGATGACAATTACTGTGAAGCACATGCCGGAAGTGTTTCTGGAGAATATGTAATGATCTCTGTGAGTGATACTGGCTGCGGAATTGACGAGCAGACTTTGAATCACATTTTTGAACCCTTTTTTACCACAAAAAATGTCGGCCAGGGAACTGGTCTGGGCTTGGCAATGGTGTATGGGGCGGTTAAACAGAACAAAGGATTCGTAGATGTCGCGAGTGAACCGGAACAAGGTACCGTCTTTACGATCTACCTGCCACGGTATATGGAGACTGGAAGAACGGGACAGAAAACAGGAAAAGGGGTTGATACACCTGCCGAGGGGGGCCGAGAAACCATTCTTCTGGTAGAGGACGAACCGTCAATCCTGCAAATGACCGCTCAAATGCTCGAGAGTCTCGGTTACACGGTACTTACCGCAAGCACGCCGGGTGAAGCTATTCGCTTGGCGGAAATGCCGGGTTCTGCCATCCATCTGTTGATAACAGATGTAATCATGCCCGAGATGAATGGTCGAAGCTTAGCGGAACGGCTTATCACCGCGACCAACGGATTGAAATGCCTGTTCATGTCCGGTTACACCTCGGACATAATAGATAACCAGGGTTTGTTGGTCGAAGGAATGCATTTTATCCAAAAGCCATTCTCAAAAAAAGAACTGGCCGCTAGCATTCGGAGAATCACGGTGAATTTATGCTAACCCTCAACCCACTTGAGAACGATGAGTGTTTGCAGATATTTTCAGATAATCGAAAACCATGCGTGGAGAAAAACTGAGCTGCCGCATTTTTTGGGCTACACTCCGTACGCCCTTGCTTTTGA
>JAZDOW010000192.1:0-31683 GCA_043798185.1 Pseudomonadota bacterium
GACCGAGGATATAATCCAGTTGTTTCGCAATATTCGGGACAAAATGGGTATTACCATCCTCCTCATCGAACACGATATGCGGGTGGTAATGAATATATCGGAGGATATCTGCGTTATGGATTACGGAGTGAAAATTGCCCAGGGCAGCCCCGCGGAAATACGCAACAATACCCGTGTCATTGAGGCCTACCTGGGGCGTGGGGCCGTTGCCGGACAGCATGAGGAGAAAATGCAATGAGTCTCTTGACAATTGAGAATATCCACAGTTATTACGGACATATTCATGCCCTCAAGGGGATATCCGTCGAGGTCAATGAGGGGGAGATCGTCACCCTTATCGGTTCGAACGGTGCCGGGAAAAGCACGGCACTGCGTACTATCTCCGGCATGATCCATCCGAAGCAGGGGCGAATTGTTTTCAACGGCAAGGATATCTCGAAGATGGAACCCCACGAGATTGTCTACCAGGGCATGGTCCATGTGCCCGAGGGGCGGGGTATATTTCCGACCCTGACGGTCAAGGAAAACCTGGAGATGGGCGCCTTCACCGTCAAGGATTCGAGGCTGGTGGAAGAGCGGATGGAAAACGGCTTTGCCCACTTTCCCAGGCTCAAGGAGCGTATCGATAAATTAGGCGGGACGCTCTCCGGCGGCGAGCAACAGATGCTGGCCATTGCCCGAGGCTTGATGCTCGATCCGCATCTCTTAATGCTTGATGAGCCGTCGATGGGCCTGGCACCGATCCTCGTTGAGTTAATCTTTGATATTATCAAGAAACTAAACGATCAGGGCACAACCATTCTCCTGGTCGAACAAAACGCCCTCATGGCCCTGTCCATCGCCCATCGCGGGTATGTTCTGCAGACCGGAGAGATCACCGTCACCGATTCGGCCGCGAGTCTCAGGAGCAACAAGGCGGTGCAGAAAGCTTATCTCGGCATCTCTTAAAGAAAGAAATCGTAGCGGAACTTGCCCTGCTTTTCGCTTTATTTCGAAAGGCACAGAGGTGTCTTCAGTGTATCGTCAGTCCCTTGCATGAGGGATTGACGGGTTACGCGAACACTCATTGGATCTTGGCATATAATACGTGCTGTCGGCTCTTGCGTCTCCATCATTTTTGCAGTGCCCGACGTTCCTCCGGGAAATCGACATGTTTCAAGGCGATTTGCCTGAATTCCTCCGATATTACCAAAAATGCATCAACTATATCCGGGTCGAAGTGTCGTCCACGGCCTTCATGGATGATTTCAACCGCTTGTGAATGGGTGAAAGGCTCCTTGTATACCCTCTTGCTGATCAAGGCATCGTAAACATCGGCAATAGCCATCATTCTCCCAGAGATGGGAATTTCCTCGCCAGCCCAGCCGTTCGGGTAACCGCTGCCGTCCCATTTCTCCTGGTGGCTTCCGGCGATTTCCAGAGCAAAATGGAGAAAGGATCCTTTGCCGAGTTTTTGTTCGGCTTTAGAAATGGCGTCTCGTCCATAGATCGTATGCTTTTTCATCTGTTCGAATTGCTCATCGGTTAATTTCCCCGGCTTAAGGAGGATATGGTCGGGAATGCCTATTTTGCCGATGTCATGGAGAGGCGCTGATTTATACAGGGATGTAATAGTTTCATTGCTGAGAAATGAAGAGAATTTCGGATGGTTTTTAAGGTGCCTGGCCAAGGCCATCATATAATCCTTAGTTCTCTGAATATGGCCCCCGGTTTCCGGATCGCGATATTCGGCGAGGGTTCCCATGCACTCTATGGTTATTTCCTGGGTCAGTTCAAGTTCGGCTGTGCGCTTTTGCACAAGGACTTCGAGGTCGTCGCGGTACATTTTCAGCTCGAGATGATTTTTTACCCTAGCCTTGACAAGAAAGGGATTGAAAGGCTTGGTGATGTAATCGACGGCGCCGAGTTGCAACCCTTTCTCCTCACTTTGCGCTTCGCTCAAGGCGGTAAGGAAGATAATCGGAATTTTCAGGGTGCGTGGCTCCTTTTTTAACCGTTCACATACCTCATACCCGTCTATGCCGGGCATCATGATGTCGAGGAGGATGAGATCAGGAGTAAATTCTTCGAGCATTTCCAGCGAGGTCTCACCATCCCCGGCAACGCTGATATCATACAAATCACCGAGGGTTTCAATGAGGATGTCGACATTTTCGGCGGTGTCTTCGACTATGAGTATGGTACACTGAGATAAATCGGACATATCATCCTCCGGTTTCTTCCTGCAATGTTGCAATGAGTCTTTCAAGAAACAGACCGGCTTCCTTGAACTGATACTTTTTTGTCGCTCGCTCGAGATCGGCAAGGTCTTGGCGGTATTTTTCCGGCCATGTAAAGGTCTTCACCTGTTCGAGAATTTCTGCAGACGGCTTCGGTTTTCGTTTTTTTATGTGAGGGACAAGATTTTTGAGAATCGTAAGAAGATCTGCTGCATACCGCTCCGGCAGGTCATCCGGCGGAGGTGGTATAACCTCGGCAGCCGCAAGAGTTGCAGCTATATTGCCGCTTATTTCAAATAAAAGCTCGGTGAAAGTTGTGAGCAATTGCGGATACTGTTCTGTCATTTGTTGTCGCAATGCATGTTCCAGAGAGGCGGAGTGACGCTCAAGGGCATGGGCGCCAAGACTGCCGGCAATGCCCTTGATTGTGTGTACAAGTCTCTGGGCTGTTGCTGTATCTCCTTCTTGCAGGCAGGTTGCAGTTCTCACCCCGTCGGCACTGTGGTCTTCTATAAATTTACTCAGCAGTTGCAGGTAGAGCTGTGAATTGTTGTTGACCCTTTTCAGGCCGACAGGGATATCAATTCCGGGAATCGTCATTAAGCGAGTGTCTGGGGTGCAGCTATCGGATGTGACCGTGTTCTGCTCATTTGCCACTCCTGCCCGGTTGTTCGGGGGGATCCACGTAGTAAGGATTGTGTAGAGCTCCTCCGGATCGATTGGTTTAGTAAGGTGATCGTTCATTCCGGCAGCGAGGCTTTTTTCTCGGTCACCGGCCATGGCGTTAGCAGTCATGGCGATAATCGGCGTAAGGTTGTTGCCGCTAGCCCTGATCTCTTGGGCGGCTGTAAAACCGTCCATTTCCGGCATCTGAATGTCCATGAAGATAAGTTCATACTGACCGGATAATGCAGCGGTGACCCCTTCGGTGCCATTTGCTGCCACTGTTACTCGGAGATTGGCCTGTTCAAGGAGTTCAGTGGCAATTTGTTGATTAATAGGGTTGTCTTCAACTAAAAGGATCCTGCTGCCGCGGATGACACTGGTTTGCTGGAGAGCCGAATCCGCACCGGGGAGGCAGACCTTACGCTCAGGTGCAAAGCCGAAGCACTCCATGATGGTATCATAGAGTGCCGCTTTGGAGACCGGTTTAACAAGAAAACTATGAATTCCCGCGTCGACCGCATCTTTGGCCACGCTTTCCTTGCCGTAGGCAGTGACCATGATGATTTTCGGCGATGTATCTACTCCGGCTCTTGCGAAGATCCTCTTTGAGGTTTCAATGCCGTTTATTCCGGGCATTTCCATATCCATTAAAACCAGCCGGTAAGGATCCTTAATCGAATCGCCGATTGCTGCAATTGCCGCCTCGCCGGAATTGACCGTGGTAATATCCATGGCAAAGGAGGCAAGGGCACTGCTGAGGATGCCCCGGGATACGGCGCTGTCATCAACAATGAGAGCACGCAGACCTTTAAACCAGGCAGGGATGGAGAATTCTTGCTGAAATGATTTGGGAGAAGTCGAAAAGAGAGCGGAAAAGCTGAAAGTGCTGCCCTTGCCGTGGGTTGATTCAACCTGAATATCGCCTTGCATTAAATTAACGAGTCGTTTGCAGATAACCAGGCCCAAGCCGGTGCCGCCATATTTCCTCGTGGTTGACCCATCGGCCTGGGAAAAGGAAGTGAACAGTTTGGCCAGTTGCTGTTCAGTCATGCCGATGCCTGAATCAGTTACCGAAAACTGCAGGCGGATGGTCTCGTCGCTTGCATCTACTACCTTTATGCTGACGACAATCTCTCCAGCATCAGTGAATTTTACCGCATTGACAGCGAGGTTGACGAGGATCTGCCGGAGCCGTAAGGGGTCCCCGCAGAGAAAAGGGGGGACTTTCGGGTGAACATGAAAAAGAAGCTCGAGATTTTTTTCCGCAGCCTTCATGGCCAAGAGGTTCGAAAGTTGCTCCAGCACTTCATTAATGGAAAACTCGGTGTTCTCAAGCTCCATTTTTCCGGCTTCGATTTTGGAAAAATCAAGGATATCATTAATGATACCAAGGAGGGAAATGGCTGAGCCATGAGCTTTTTGCATGTAATCCCGTTGTTTTGCGGTGAGTTCGGTTTGCAGCGCCAGATGGGTCATGCCGATTACGGCATTCATCGGCGTACGGATCTCATGGCTCATCCGGGCAAGGAAATCACTTTTGGCAATGTTTGCTGCTTCCGCAGCCTCTTTGGCGATGCTCAGGTTGGCTTCATAGTTTTTAAGCTCGGAGATATCGTAGTTAGCACCGATAACTTTGAGGGGAGTACCGTCGCTGTCCCGGATCACCAAGCCCGAACCTTTAATATAGTGAAGGGATCCATCGGGCCAGCGAACACGGTATGTCGTGTCATAATCCATTACCCCGTTCATGGTCAGACGGATTTCTTCGCGGAGTTTCAGGAGATCGTCCGGAAGAACGCCTCTGGCAAATTCGGTGTGCGGGTCCGAGGCAGTCTCTTTTTCAATGCCGAAAAGTTCATACATCCGATCATCCCAGGTTTCCTCTTTCGTTCTGGCGTTGAATTCCCATATGCCGATTTGCGCTGAATCGAGGGCGATGGAAAGCCTTTCCTGGACCTGCTGCAGTTCGCGGTTGACCTTCTCAACCGATTCGACAGCTGTTTGCAGCTGGGCGGTGTGTTGTTTTACCTGCTCATTCGACAGAGGAATGATGGGGATGGCTTCGCCAAAGAAAAAAAGGAGATTGTGGGTGTCGTCGGGGAAAAATATGCCGCGCAATTCGCTGGGACTCCCGATGGCGTGGAGATGGAAAGTGTCGTTCAGGTGGGCTTTGATCGAGTCCCATTGTGGGGATATCTTCGGGCTGAGGATATCAAAGACCTTTGTGAAGGGCGACCCTGTGACGTCCTTTATCATCGCTTTCAAGCCTTCGCCTCCCTGGGTTACTACCATGTGGGCATTAAGGGCAAAGTGCAAGGGGTGGAGCCTTGTCAGCTGTTCAAAGGATAATCCATACATAGCCAACCTCCCGGCAGGACATAAAAGACACAGGTTGTTTGGTAACGGCTGTTCAACCGAGCAAGGCCCGAATCATGCAGGGCGAAAAGAACAACGGAAGAATTTCTCTTAAGGCTCATCCTATCGAAAAATCAGGCCGGAATGCAACTGAGAAATACATCGTTTTTGCACGATGAACGACGAAATTCAACTACCGTTTTGCAAATCCATGGCAACGAGCATGGCATAGTGGCCGTTATGGCTGAGGAGTTCTTCATGGCTCCCCTGTTCGACAATTTTGCCATGGGCCATAACGATAATATGATCGGCTCGTCGTATGGTTGAAAGGCGGTGGGCGATGACTAGGGAAGTACGTCCCTTAAAGCTGTCGGCAATCGCTTCTTCGAGGATGTTTTCAGACTCGGTATCGATTGCCGCTGTTGCTTCGTCAAGAACAAGGATGGCCGGATTTCGGCAGAGAACCCGGGCAAATGAAAGGAGCTGTTTCTCACCGGTCGAGAGTTCGGCACCACCCTCGCCGATGGGGGTATCGAGGCCCTGCGGCAGTTTTCGCACGAATCGGTTCATGCCGGTACGACCAAGGATTTCTTCCACTTGGGGTCTGCCGCAACCAGTGTCCATGATGATGTTGGCGAGTAGGGTGTCTTGGAGGATGAAGACATCCTGCAGGATAACTCCCACCAAGGTTCGCAGTTCCTTGACATCAAGGGTAGCGATATCCCGGTCGTCGATAAGTATTTGCCCTTCCAGCGGATCGTAGAACCTGAGGAGGAGGTTGACAAGGGTGGTCTTGCCGGAACCCGTCGTGCCGACCAGGGCTACTGTCTGCCCTGGACGCAGGGTGAAAGAGATGTTGTGCAGGACGGGGTTGTTCGGCTCATAACCAAAAAGAAGCCGACGAAACTCGAGCTTCCCTTTAAGATCGGTCAAGGGAGCGGGGCTTAGGGTCTGCGGAATGGTGCTCTCGGTGTCAAGCAACTGAAAAATTCGCTCGGCGGAGGCCATGGCCGATTGAACGACCGAATACTTTTGAGAAAGTTCGCGGAGGGGTTGAAAGAAAAGACGCATGTAGGAAATAAAAGCAACAAGTTCGCCGAGGGTCAACCTTTTCTGCAGCACCTCACCCCCGCCGTACCAGAGAATCAGGGCCACCGCCGCGGAACTGAGAAATTCGGTGAGAGGCATGAAAGTGCCGAAGAGGCGGATCTGTCCGAGGGTTCGCTCGAGGTAGCCTGCGCTGAGGTCCTCAAAGATACGGCGCGATTTTTCCTGGCGGCCGAAGAGTTGCAGAATGGTGATTCCGGACAGGGTTTCCGAGAGGAAGCTGTTAAGTTTTGCCAGCTGGCTGCGTATGGCGCGAAAGTTTTCCCGTGCCAGTTTGGCAAACAATATGGTGATGATGAAGGCGGTGGGGACGAAAATCGACATGACCGCCGCCAGACGCGGGTTCATCCAGAACAGCAGGACGAGGATGCCGACGAGTCGCAGAAGATCATTAAAAAGGGTGACGATTACCGAGGTGAACATTTCGTTCATGTTTTGGATATCATTGGTCAGTCGGGTTACCAGCTGGCCGGTGCGACGGGTATTGAAAAAAAGCAGATCAAGGTGGAGAAGATGGTTGAAGAGCTTTTGTCGCACTCCGTGCATGACCCACTGTCCGACCCACTCAAGGGCAAAGATCTGGCCGAAGGTCGCAAAAAACACGCCGATAATAATGGCACCGTAGAGCCAGGCATTCCTGGCCAGCACAGTCAGCCTTTCCGAGGACGCCAGCTGGGTTGCGGTAATGGAATGGTCGATGGCGGTCTGCACAAGATAGGGCAGGGTAAGGGTAGCCCAGGTAATAAAGAGGGAAATGACTACCGCTCCGAGAAGACCAAGTTTATAGGGTGCAGAAAATCGCAGTATCCTGCGCCATAACTGGATATCACCAAGAGATGCCTGTCGACCCTCTTCACTGTAGCCGTAGTCCATCATGGCAGGGCCACCTCTCCTTGGGTATCTTGCTGCATTTGTTTGGCGAACATGCTTTGATACAGCGAATTTGTGGTCAGCAGGTGGTCATGATTGCCTTGGCTCTGTACCCCGCCGTCGGCGAGGACTATAATATGGTCGGTCATCGACAGGAGTTTGATGCGATTGGAGACTATGACCACCGTTTTTCCCTGGAAATGACGCTTCAGTCCGGCAAACACCTCATGCTCGGTGGCTACGTCGACTGCCGAAAGACCATCGTCGATGATAAGCACCGGTCGGTCGCAGAGCAGGGCGCGGGCCAGGGCCAGTCGTTGACGTTGGCCGCCGGAGAGTTTTACTCCTCGTTCCCCGATAAGGGTGTTATAGCCGTTCTTGAGGATCAGGATGTCATCATGGATCGCGGCATTGATGGCTGCCTGGACAATTTCCTCTTGCCCGGCATCGGGTCGGCCAAGGGCGATGTTGGCGGCAATGGTATCGGAGAAGAGTACCGGTTCCTGACTGACATAGCCGATGTGGGAACGGATAAAGGCGAGTGGCAACTGGTTCACCTCATGGCCGCCGAAGAGCAGCATGCCGTCTTCTAGAGGATAGAGACGCGTGAGCAGTCGACAAAGGGTCGATTTTCCGGCTCCGGTTCGGCCGGTGACCCCATGTATGCCGGGACCCAGGCTGATACTGAGGTCGCGGAGGACAGGACCACTACCGGAAGGGTAGGTAAAAGTCAAGTTGGTCAAAAGGAAGCCTGGTTGCGTCAGCCTTGCGAGATCCTGTTCGGCAACAGGGTCCGGTAGTATGGGTTTGCTGGTGACCAGGCCGTAAATGCGGTCAAGCGAAGTAAGCCCACGCTGCACAAGGTTGGCCACCCAGCCAATGGCCATCATCGGCCAGATCAGCATATACAGATAGGAGATAAAAGCAACGAAATCACCGAGGGTGATGGTTGATTTGATTACCAGGCTGCCACCGAAATAGAGGACCATGAGCATGCCGACGCTGCCGACTAGGGTGGCAAGAGGGGTTATCAGGCCCTGGATCACGGCAACCTGCAGGTTGCCTTTCAGATATCTTTTGCCGATCCGGTCAAAGCGGCTGGTCTGAAAGTCTTCCATGGTATAGGCCTTGATGAGGCCAATGGAAATAAGGTTGGAACGGGAAAATTCGGTCAGTTCGGAAAATTCTTCCTGCACTGTGGCAAACTTGCGGTGCAGTTTTGCCGAGAGAACACGGGTGGCAACCGCCAGAAAGGGCATTGGCAGAAGGGCGAGAAGGGTCAGCAAGGGGTGAATGGCGATCATGAAACCGATGGCCGCAAGCGACATCCCCAGAGAGTCAACCGCTGCCACCAGCCCCATGCCGCAGGCCATCTGTACGGCGGCCAGATCGTTGCTGGAGTGGGCCATGAGGTCGCCGGCGGTCCGTTTTTCAAAGAAAGGCGCATCCATTTTGAGGATGTGGGCAAAAATCTGGTTTCGCACCGATCGTTCGAGGAGTCGCGAAAAACCGATGATCAGATAGCGCCAGGCGAAACGGAGAATGACAACCACTAAGGCGATAAATATTATTATACCGGCCAGGTGGAGAAGACCTGAGGGAGAGACTGTTTGGGTGTCCAGTGCATCGACACCCCGTTTGATGAACCTTGGGATGGTGAGTTGGAGAAAGTCGACAATGATCAAGGCTGCAAGCCCTGCAAAAATCCGCAGTCGGTGGCGGCGAAAGGAAGGGAGCAGGAGGAGGCGCACTTGTGAAAATGGAATTCGCCCGGCCCCACCCTGGGAATCCTGCCTGGAAGTAGTAGTATTCAAACGCTCGGCTCAGTAATTGTTCGGAAAGAAATGGCAGAAAATTCTGCTCGGTACCTGCACCATCAGCCCTCGAAGATAATAATGACCGTTTGTCTGAAAGTCACTTGAAAATCGGCAGGTCTTCGGTTCAGTCGTAATCGAGGCATTGCCGATCTTGCAAATTACCCAGGCCAGGATTACAGTATCCCCCTTTCCACCGTCTCGGTGGCTTCATAAAAAATAAAGGGCGAGAAAGAGATGCTGATGACATTCGGTATTTATTGTGCAGTAGGCGGGGTAGCAGGAATTCTTGCAGGCCTGTTGGGAATAGGGGGGGGGCTGGTGATTGTCCCGATGCTGGTCTATGTCTTTGAAATTAGTAACATCCCCCATGAGTTGATCATGCATCTGGCCTTAGCAACCTCCATGGCCAGTATTATGTTTACCTCGATCTCAAGCTTTATGGCCCATCACCGGCGGGGTGCGGTCCACTGGGATGTGGTTAAAAAGATAGTCGTCGGCATTCTCACCGGCACCTTCCTCGGTTCCTGCTTTGCCTCGTCGCTTTCCACCAATTTTCTGAAAATATTTTTTGTGATCTTTCTCTATTTTGTGGCGACCCAGTTGCTGATCAATAAAAAGCCGAAGGGTGGGCGAGAGCTGCCGGGGATGGCGGGGATGTTCGCCGTTGGTAATATCATCGGCGCGGTATCGAGTTTTGTCGGCATTGGCGGCGGGACGCTCTCGGTGCCTTTCATGCTCTGGTGTAATATCAAAGTCCATAACGCCATCGGTACCTCGGCGGCGATTGGCCTGCCAATTGCGGTGGCCGGGACTGTAGGCTATATCTATGGAGGCTGGAATGTCGCCGCGTTGCCGCCTTATTCGGTTGGCTATGTTTATCTGCCCGGTCTTGTTGGCATTGCCGCGGCAAGTGTTCTGACAGCGCCCCTCGGTGTCAAGCTTGCCCATAGTCTGCCCGTTGACAAGCTCAAGCGGGTTTTCTCCCTATTGCTCCTGGTTGTGGCGACGAAAATGTTGGTCAGCGCATTGTAGCTTATAGTCATTTATGACAATCTTTTCTTCTGTGAACGATTGCCGTTAACTAATGTTTATCATAATATCCCGGCTCATGCGGATTATGTATTATCCGATAAACCGTCCACGGATTTCCTGTATAAGTAATCCTGCCTTGTCCTATATATGCCACTTCTAAGCGCGTTCTATCAGAACCATAATAAAAAGGAATATTGCTCTTTCCGGTACTATATTGAATTGCATCGCTGGGCTTGCCGATAAGATCTTGAACATGATTTATGGACATGCCTACTTCGATACGACTGAAAGGGCTGACGATGGCTGCTTTCAGGTTAGTAGTGGGCTCTTTTTGATCTAGGCGTTGAATGCCATCTCCTTTAACAGAAGTGCTTATGGAGGCTACAGGAAAACCATCTAGACAGCGCGTAGTGGCTTCTCGAATGTCATCGGCTTCATTCTGCCCAATACCTTCCGCGGTACATTTAAATACTGGATGAGAAGTCTTTGCTGCAATAATCTCAATAGTTACCTCAAGAGTGTTTCCTCCAAAAACTATGCGTTCCCCGCTTGGCCAATGCCTCACCAATAATGTTTGGGCAATAATATCATCGGTGGCTTCGGAAACTTCGGAGTAACCCTTTTTTAGAAGTAGTCCTCTTATCACTGTGTTTGGATCAATCAAATTGTTGTAACTAGGGTAAAAACCGCTGCCGGATTTGTTGTAATATCCAGTGTCTCGGATGCCACCATCCCTCTTCGATATTATAACAAACCTGTAATCAGCCTTCTCCTGGTTGAAATTCTGATAAGATGGATCCTTTAAAACAGCGCAACTTAATGCAGTCAGGGCTAAAAACAAGACACAATAGATTGGTTTCATTATTGAAGTAAGAGTCAAGACAAGAGATTATCAAGTTAAGGGGGTAGATATTTTTTATTGTTTCTTCTTTGGCCGTCCCGGCTTCTTGTTTGAGAAGCGGATACCGAGTTTTTTTTCTGTCTGGGCGCGAAATCGTTCACTTCCAGTCAGTTGTCCTCGCTGTAAAGCGTCCCGTATAAGTTTGATTTCGTACTCCGGCACAGTACCCAGTACATATTCTGCATAAGCTTTTTGTCTATGTTGTTTGCTTTCACCCAGAGACAAATAGAACGGATGATCATCAATAACCGGATCTTTTTTACCGCTTACCTTGGCGGCATAGCTTGACCACTGATACTGAACTGGATCAGTTACCAAATCGGCACGCAATGGATTGAGTTCAATATAGCGACAGCAGGCAGGCAAGTATTCTTTGGAAGAGATAATGCTTGATTTAAAACGCCCCTCCCATAAACTTCCGGTGCGTTTCTCAAGTTTATTGACATATCGTGTCTGGCGGCCGGCAACACGCTTCATTAACAGAGATAATGACTCCGGCTTATCCCTCGGATCAACTATCAGGTGAACATGATTTGTCATCAGGCAGTAAGCGTAAATCCTGCAATCAAATTCACGTTTGAACTCCAGGAGATTTTCCAGGTAATAATTGTAGTCGTCATCGGAGACGAAAACTATCTGTCGGTTATGCCCCCGCTGCATTATATGATGCGGGGTAAAAGGAAGAATTGTTCTGGCTGATCTTGGCATACAATATATTTAGACGATTGGTCTTAAAATATCAATACTAAAATAGTTCTGTCCCCTTTTTCTCTTTTTCTGCTTTTTTCTTGCTGTCCCCTTTTTCTTTTGGGTTAGCTATATTTATCTCCCCGGCATCTGGATGGTGTTTACAAGGGTATCCCGACCCGGGACTACCTATTTAACAATGAGATTCGCTGGTATTTTAACGCCAATCTCCTTGAAATATTTCGCTGCTCCGGGGTGTAAGGGTATCAGCAAACCCTCTAGAGCCTTTTCCGTACTCATTTCCAGGGTAGCTTTATGGATATTCTGGAGAAAACGAAGATTTTCAAATATCAATTTCGTTATATTGTATACTGCTTTATCATCAACATCCGCACGCACGACGAGAAAGTTAGTTTGAGCTATTGTCATAACATCTTTTTCCAAACCGGGGTAAGTTCCAGCGGGAATTCGGTATGGAGTCCATAAGCCTAATCCACCATCAGCCTGCTTGGCCTGCTCTGGTGTGAAATTGAGCATGGCCAGTTTGTCGCCCATCAATCGGAAAGCATATGAGACAGCCGTTGTGGGGACTCCTGCGGGCAACGATATTGCTTGAATTTTCCCGTTTCTGATCAAATCGATACTCTCTCCGTAACCAGCATAGACAAAGTCAAATGTATTGCTTGCATCTATATTCAGGTTTTTAAGAAGAAAAATATTTTCACCGAGGGTACCGGAATTCATTTTGCCGAAGGACACTTTTGCCCCCTTCAGTTCTACTATGTCTGAGATGGTAGTTGTCTTAATCTTTTCGCTTGCAACGATAAACTGTTCGACTTGCTGCCATAACATGGAAATAGATCGAAGCTCTTTCTGCGGACCATCATTTGCTATGGGGCCAATACCGTTCAATGCATAATAGCCATACAGGCCTTGAAGAATTGCAAATTGTGCTTTGTTTTCACGCAACAATTGAATGTTTTCTTCCGAACCGGCGGTAACGATGGCGGTTATGCTGATATTCTCTTTAGGCTGTAGCATAACTTTTGTGAGTGTGGCTAATGCCTCTCCGACTGGATAGTATGTTCCTCCTTTGCTGGCAGTGGCTAAGGTGAAAGTTGTTTGGTCAGCATAGGAATATTTTTCAGAGAAGATGATGCTAAGGAATAGGACAAAAACACAGGTAAAACGAATAGGGGTAGACATGAAAACTCCTTAAAAAAATTAAAATGATCTTTTGCGATAGAAGAAAAATTACTTTTCGCAAGAGCTATAACCATGCAGTGATCAATAACATTAGGGAATATGTAGAAATATGGTGCGCTTGAGGATTCTAAAGGGTTGCGGATAAATGTAGTGTTTAGTGCCATGCAGATTGTTTTTTTTAAACGAAAAAGTAATCTGCGAAATCCTTTTATGCTCCTTGGTAGGGCGTAATAACAGTATCTTAGGTGTGATCTGAGAATAAATAGATTGTATGTAATAGGTAAAATATAGCAAAAAGTGGAGCAGAAGAAAAGGAAATAACAAGATTTTATGATCTTTAATGTAATTGTTTGGCGGTACTTATTATGGATGGCCCCTTTTTCTTTTGCTATAATTTTGTTCCTCCCCAGCGTAATGATCATCGGTTTAACCAGCGGCATTATATTGCTATTGCAGCCAAAATGCCATGTGAATCCTTTAAGTGGAAATTGAATCGGGCCTCTTTTTCACCCGAGAAATCTTGCCCCAAATAGCAATAACTTGGGGAGAAGGCAGGAAGAATTTTTGAAAAAAATCATATTTTCTTGAGGAAAAAGACCGGGAAGGCGCCACAGTCTGGTTGAATTTCACATCCTCAGTCACAAATCCATCATCGCGCGCACCTGAACCGCAGGATAATCATGCACAAGCTTGGTCCTTATCCGCGTCACCATCATAATGCTAAAATAGTCCCCTCTTATGCGAGATTGCATCGGATTGGTTCCATATAGGCACGCAACGGGTTGAGAAAATTATTTGAGCAGTTCTCTTTTTTTGATAAAGCATGATATGCTTAGCCAATAATTATTCTTCGTGGAGGAAAGAAATGGAAAATAATTCTCGCTGGCATTCTCAACTCAAAGTTGGGTCGGATGTCATAGATAATCAACACAAGGTGTTGTTTGATTTAATTAAAGATCTCAGTAATTCAATCCGAGTTGGGGCAAGTATCAGGGGGCTCGATGTTCTGTTGGGTGTTTTAAGGGATTATGCCTTTAAGCATTTTCAAACGGAAGAAGACTATTTTGAAAATCATTCTGGTTATACCAAACATTGCCTTGAACACTATACCTTATTGAAGAGATTAAACGATTTCATCATCGACTTTAGAAATAACCGGGTGAGTGGCAATAAAACACCTTCGGCATTTTTGGAAGATTGGTTGCTGGAACATATTGAGAACTATGATAAGCCATATTTTTCTCAGGAAAAGGCAAATGGCTGGATTATCGACGAACCTTTAGAAATTGATGATTTTGAGCCTGGTGAGATAGGCGAACTTCAGCAGGACGTAGAGTCAAGACGGCGTTATAAACGGCTCTCTCCGGATCAAGTAGTCGACGGCGATCTTCATATTAATTTTTATAATGCTTCCCAGCTGATCAGTGGTAAGGCAAAAATTGTTGACATGAGTCCGGGTGGACTGAAGCTGAGTTCTACCAAAGGTCATGAGATAGATGATTTGTTGATTATCAGTTGTAGTATTGGCCGAACTTTTAAAATGCAGGAGAAGGCTGTTGTGAAATCGGTTAATAACAAAATGATTAGCGTGAAATTTCTTGTGCCATCTGAAGAAACTACCGATTTTTTTACAAAACTCTACGGCTCTGTATATTTAAACCGTGCAAAATTGGATTGATTGCTAAGATCGCTAAGATCAGGGTATAGGCATAACCTCAAAGGGTTTGCAATAATCCGAGATCTTTACCTGAATTTCAGTGAATTTCCCCACCGAAGAGACGTGCGCGGCCTGTCTCTATACAGTTCGGTTCCCTGGCGGTTTCTCGTGTTCTCACTGCGGCGGGAAGGGAGAACCGTTCCGATTTGAAAGTCGGTCAGATATGCTGAGCCATTTCTCCCCACAAGGGAGTGTAAGTACCTCCACGAAATTCTTTAACAAACAACAAACGAATTTCAAAGGCATTCTTTATGCGACTCCCTCTCCCGTTTCTTATTGCATCCCTACACCGATTCCATGCACATATCATAAAAATAATTGATTGTAGTGTTGAAAAAAAATGACATAGAATTAAGCTGCTCGCAGATATAGGGACATAATAAAAGGAAAGCCCCTTGACTTAGGTCAAGGGATTCGCCTTGGAAGTGTGCGACGATGTTGTAATAGCAGACAGGCTCTTCTCGCAACAGTCAACCACAGCCCGGAGATGTTATGCCGATTTTCAGCTATCTCGCCATTCCCAGAAGCGGCGCCAAGGAAAACCTTTGTGCCGAGCTCTCTGCTCTTCAGTATTGCCAGATTATTCCAGCAGCAAATGAGGACGTAGTCGTTCTTGTTACCGATACACCGGACGAAACCACCGAAGAAGCACTCCAGGACACTCTGAAGAACCTGCAGTCATTGCAGTCTCTCAGCCTGGCCTTTGGCTATGATGAAAAATAAGGGAGAAAGTGAGGTGACCATGAAACTCGACAGACGACGATTTATTCTTAGTGCAGCGGCCGGGAGCGCAGTTGCAACTGCAGGGGCACTTTTTCCGGGAATCAGTTTCGCTGACTGGCCGAAAATCACCACCAATTCAGGGGTGGTTTCCTGGCAAAAAGCACCCTGTCGCTTTTGCGGCACCGGTTGCGGTGTCTTGGTCGGAGTCGTCGAAGGCCGGGCGGTGGCGGTGAAGGGTGATCCGAACTGCAGTGTCAATAAGGGCTTGTGTTGTATGAAGGGGTATCACTCAGTTCAGGCGCTGTATGGAGAAGATCGACTGACCAAGGCGAAGGTCCGAAAAAACGGGGAGATGGTCGAGGTGCCCATTGCCGAGGCCCTTGATCTGGTGGCCTCCAAACTCAAAGAAACTCGCGATAAGCATGGTAAGGATTCGGTGGCCATCTACGGTTCCGGGCAATGGACTATCCCTGACGGATATGTCGCCTCGAAGCTTTTCAAGGGATGCCTCGGTACCAATAATGTCGAGGCCAACGCCCGGCTGTGCATGTCCAGCGCCGTTACCGGATTCATGACCTCTTTTGGCATCGACGAGCCGATGGGTTGCTACGAGGACATTGATAACGCCGATGTTTTTATCACCTGGGGCAACAATATGGCGGAGATGCATCCGGTGCTCTTCTCCAGGATGCTGGCCAACCGCAAACGACGCGCCGGTGTCAAGATTATTGACTTCGCCACCCGCATGACCCGTACCAGTCAGGCGGCCGATAAATCAATTCTCTTTAGGCCCCAGACCGATTTGGCGGTAGCCAACGCCATCTGCCATGAAATCATCGCCAATAATTGGGTGAACAAAAGCTTTGTTGGCGAACATGTGTCGTTTCACAAGGGCAAGACCAACATCGGGTATGGCACCGAAGATAATTTTGCCTTTACCGATAAGGAAGAGGCGATCAATTTCGAGGATTATAAATTATTTTTGGCTGACTATACTCCGGAAAAAGTGGAGAAGATTTCCGGGGTCTCAGTCAAGGATATCAAATATATGGCAGCCCTGTACGGGGATCCGTCGGTGAAGGTAACCTCGTTCTGGTGTATGGGCATGAACCAGCACACCCGGGGCACTTGGATCAACAATCTCGTTTATAATATTCACCTGCTGGTCGGTAAGATTTCGACCCCCGGCAGCGGCCCATTTTCGTTGACCGGTCAACCGAGTGCCTGCGGCACGGTGCGCGAGGTCGGAACGCTCACCCACGCTCTGCCGCACGGCGTGGTCATGAACGAGAATGATCGGAAACATGCCGCTGAGATATGGGATGTGCCGGTCGAAAACATCGACCCCAAACCGACCTACCATACCGTCGAGATGTTTCGCGCTCTTGATCGCGGCGACATCAAATTCATATGGATTCAGGTGACCAATCCAATGGTTACCATGCCCAACCTCAAGCGCTATCGTAATGGCGCCTTGAAGGAGGACCGTTTCGTTGTAGTCTCCGATGTCTATCCGACACCGACGACCGATGTTGCCGATGTTATTCTGCCGGCGGCGATGTGGATTGAAAAAGAGGGGATGTATGGTAACTCCGAGCGGCGGACCCAGCATTTTGGCCAGATCGTCACCCCTCCGGGCGAGGCGATGTCCGACACCTGGCAGATCATTGAGGTTGCCAGACGGCTCGGTTTTGAAAAGCAATTTCCCTGGAGCGCGGATAACTATATCGAAAAAATCTGGGAAGAGTACCGGCGCTTTCATGCCGGACCGAAACACGAGATGGCTTCCTACAAGATCCTTCGCGAACGATCCGGGGTGCAATGGCCCTTCGTGGGTGGCAAGGAGACCCGCTGGCGCTTCAACCCGAAGTATGATCCGGCCTGTACCAACGGCAAGGATTTTGACTTCTACGGGAGTAAGGATAACCGGGCCTGGATCTGGGCTCGACCCTATGAACCGGCGGCTGAATCCCCTGACAGCGACTATCCCTTCTGGCTGAATACCGGCAGGGTTATCGAGCACTGGCATACCGGATCGATGACTCGGCGTGTCCCGGTGCTCCACAATGCAATGCCCGCATCCTATGTCGAACTTAACCCGGAAGATGCCGCCGAACTTGGTCTAGTCAATGGCGAGAAAGTGAAAATCATCTCCCGTCGTGGTGAAATCACCATGCCGGCGCAGATCAACGGTCGAGGCGTGCCACCGCGGGGCATGGTCTTCGTGCCGTTTTTTGATGAGAGCTATCTTATCAACGAGGTCACCTTGGATGCCTTCTGCCCGATTTCCAAGCAGCCGGATTACAAAAAATGTGCCGTAAGGCTGGAGAAAGCATGATGAAACGACAAGAACAGAGGAACAGGTGGGTGGTGACCGCCGCCGCGCTCTGTTGCCTGATAATCTCATGTTTGGCTGGAGACAAAGCTTTGGCAGCCGGAGTTGCACTCGATGATTTTGATCATCAGGGCCGCAAGCTCTTTGTCGCCTACGACGCGGTGCCGGAACCCTACATGACTGCTGATTCCGGGGATCGTAACCTGGCCGATTTTTATGATCTGCGGCAATATCCCGGTTCGCCGCCTCGCAATCCCCATCATGTGGATCCCGCCTTTAGCAGCGGCAATGCCACTGATTGTCTGGCATGCCACGCCAAGGGCGGCTACAGCGCCGAGTTTGGCAAGTTTGCGCCGGTGACCCCGCATCCGGAAAACAGCCTCTGTTTCCAATGTCACGCCCGAAAAGTGACTGAGGCCTTGTTTGTTCCGAGCACCTGGCAATCGATTAAACCGCCGAGACTGGGTCTGTCATTTCTGGCAAGTTCACCACCATCTATTCCGCATAGCCTGCAAATGCGGGAGAACTGTATTGCCTGCCATACCGGTCCCGGCGCGGTGGCTGAAATTCGTATTACCCATGTCGCGCGGGGCAATTGTCGGCAGTGTCATGTGCCGGCTGTGCAGCAGGAAGCATTCAGTGTATTCCGGAGAAAATAACCTCGAGGCAACAGGCGGGCTACGATGAAAACGTTGGATATAAATTTTACTGGGTGGTTGCGGGGCAGTGTTCTGCTGATTGTCGCACTTTTTCTGGTGGGTGGCAGCACCGGGGCAGCGAGTGAACAAAAAGCCTTTATTGATACAATAAAGGAAGTCAATGAACCGTTTAACAACCGTTCGGTTCGACAGGTTCAGCCTGTTACCCAACCAACGGTGTTGGCCAAAGAAGAATATCAGGGAGGACCCTTCAGGGTCCTGGCGCGGAAAGAGCAGATCGAGAGATATCGTTGCAGCAGTTGCCATGGGGAAAAAGAGGTAAAGGCGAAAAACGCCTATACCCTCACCCACGGCAATGTAGTGATCAAGCATGGCCAGGAGGGCAGTACCCTTAGCTGTATAGATTGTCATAACCAGCAGGAGCGTGACTATCTCGAGGATAAAAAGGGGACGAAAATCGATTTTGATCACGTGTACCAACTCTGCGGCCAATGCCATTTCCGCCAGAAGCGTGATTGGCTGGGTGGGGCGCATGGCAAGCGGGTGTCCAATTGGGCAGGGGAGCGAACCATCTACAACTGCACGACCTGCCATGATCCGCATTCTCCAAAATTTGCCAAGCGCTTTCCCGCCACCTATTCCGTACCGTTGAATTGACGAGGGCATCCCATGAGTTTACAAGACAACGACCAAGAAAAAGAAAAGGAACAAAGGGTTGAAACCGGTTCCCACATGGCAATGAGCAGCCGCCGGACATTTCTCAAGGGACTCTCCATTGGTGCGGCGGCGGCCAGTGCCGCTCTGGTCACCGGTTGTGTGCCCGGCGCTGATGCGGCGGCCAGTGGAGAACTGCGTCTTAGATGGGAGGAATTCTTTAAGAAAAATTATCGTCTTATGACCCAGGAAGAAAAGGAGCAGACTGTTGAACGGCTGGAACGTCTGGCCGCCTTGCGCGATGGCATGGAAATGCAGATCGGCACGGAACCGCCGCTGCCGAAGGTGCTGTATGGTTATGCCTTTAACATTACCCGCTGTGAAGGTTTTATGGAGTGCGTCAATGCCTGCATCAAGGAAAACAACCTCGATCGCAAGACTAATACCCAATACATTAGGATCTTTGAAATGGAGCCCGGTCAGCTTGATCCAAGCACCGGCGACGGCAAGTATTTCCACGAGGTGCCGGTCGACAATAAGTTCTATATGGGGACCCAGTGTTTTCATTGTGAAAATGCCCCTTGCACCAAGGCCTGTCCAACGAAAGCCACCTGGCGAGAACCGGACGGTATAGTAGTTGTCGACTATGACTGGTGCATCGGCTGTCGCTACTGTCAGGCAGCTTGCCCCTACTTTGGGCGAAGATTCAACTGGGGGAAGGCGGAGATACCGAAGGAAGAGGTTACCACCAAGCAGCACTATCTCGGCAATCGTTTGCGACCGATGGGAAAGATGGAGAAATGTACCTTCTGCATCCAACGGACACGGAAAGGTCGATTGCCGGCCTGTGTCGAGGCCTGTCCGACGGGGTCGCGGGTTTTTGGCAATCTCCTGGATCCGGACAGCGAAATTCGCTATGTCCTCAAACATAAGAAGGTTTTTCGGATGAAGGAAGAACTGGGCACCGAACCCAAGTTCTGGTATTTCATTGATTGATTGAATAAAGGATTATCATGAGCGCACAATCGAACAGAAACCTGAGAACCTTCGTTGTTGACGTCTTTCGCTGGAACCTTCGAGGCGGGGTCGGTTTTCAACTTTTCCGCCTGTTCCTCCTCGGCTGTATGGGGTTTGGTGTCTATGCCTATTCCTTTCAGGCAAGATTTGGTTTGTCGGTTACCGGCATGAACGATATCGTCAGCTGGGGTTTTTATATCTCCAATTTCACCTTTCTGGTCGGCGTTGCCGCAGCGGCGGTCATGCTCATTCTTCCTGCCTATGTCTTCCATGATCCCAATTTTCACCGGGTGGTCATTATCGGAGAAGGGGTGGCGGTGGGGGCCCTGGTGATGTGCCTTTCCTTTATCATTGTCGATCTCGGTGGGCCTTTGCAGGCCTGGCATCTGATTCCCGGCCTCGGCATCTTCAACTTTCCATCCTCAATTCTTGCCTGGGATGTCCTGGTGTTGAATGGCTATCTGCTCCTCAACGGGTTGGTGCCGGCCTATATTCTCTACAGTCACTATATGGGGCGCAAGGCCAATGAAAAACTGTATCGGCCATTTGTCTTTCTCTCAATTTTCTGGGCTTTTTCCATCCATATGGTGACGGCATTTCTCTATCAGGGGTTGCCCGCCAGGCCGTTTTGGAATAATCCGCTGCTCGGTCCGCGTTTTCTTGCCTCAGCCTTTGCTGCTGGACCGGCACTTATCGCCCTTATCCTGGCGGTTATCCACAATTTCACCAGTTACAAAATCGATCGCTCCGTTTTCAATAAACTGCGACTGATCATCGTGATTTCGGCGATCATTAATCTGCTTATGCTCTTTTCTGAAATCTTCAAAGAATTTTACTTTCCGACTCACCATTCAAGTGCTGCCGTATATCTCTTTTTCGGCATGGACGGGCACAATTCCTTGGTTCCGTGGATCTGGACGTCGGTGTGCGTCAATCTGGCGGCAACCTTGGTACTGGCTTTCAACCCCGGCAAGAACAATCCCAAGGTGCTGCTGCCTGCCTGTGTTTTTCTCTTTGTGGCAATCTGGATGGAGAAGGGCATCGGCTTGATTGTGCCGGGCCTCATTCCCTCGCCACTTGGCGAGGTCGTTGACTATCTGCCCACTTGGGTGGAGCTTTCGGTGACACTTGGCATCCTGGCCTTGGGGATTACTGTGGTGACCTGGTTGATCCGAGCGGCCCTCATCGTCGAGGAGCGATATGAACATTAAAAAGTCACCCTGAAGCATGTCCGCAGCTGATAACCTAATCTCTTAGAGGCCTCCTATCAATTTTTCAAACACCTTTTGTTGTATTTGAAGAATGATCGCCATATTTGGTTGTCTTAAAGAATTTCTTGCTCCCTGCAATAAAACGAAGAAACCTGACCATCAAAATGGTTCAATCTGTTGTGTTTGAGGGCCTTCTGTCGATAGGGGAAAACCTTATAATTGTACTGTGATAGCAACTAATAAATAAAAAAAATATCGGAAAAATTGCAAATATTTTAGAATAATATTTGCCGAGATTATTGTCTCCTGACGATAGCTCAGCGAATCAAAAAAAATGTCAATGAAGGATATTGAGAGATGGGGTTTTAATCGATACTATTTGGGGGAAAATTATATTCAAACCCTATTGTTCAACACTGAGATGTGAAGAAAAAGGGCATTCTCTAAGAATGATGGCTGAAAAGAAAATACTTAAAACCCAAAATATTACTGCAGAAAATTATTTATTTTAATAACTGATATCAGCTAAAATAAGTGCAGTAAAAACCATTAAAAATTAGCTAGATATAGCAGAAAACAAATTATATTAATGAGCCAAAAATAGAGTGGGACAATTTTAATGATTTTGCAGATTTCAAAAAAAGACCTGGACATGAAGCAGGAATGATATAATATTTGAGGTGCAAAACAGAGGTTGTATTCATTAAAGAATAATTTATCTTCAAAGGAATAAAATATGAGCGAACTTTTAAGAATTATGTCCCATTCACGTCGTCTGAAAAGTGCCGTTAAAGAATTAAGTGTTGATCAGCTTGAGGACATTAAGGATAAACTGCAGACTATTATTGAAGAGCGCATTTCTGAAGAAGAGGCAGAGAAACAAGAAAACCAGGAAAGACTCGAAAAGATCAAAAAATATCGGGAATTGCTGGCAGCCGATGGAATTAATCCCGATGAATTAACCGATAGTTCCATGGAGAAGCCGGGAAAGAAAAATCCCCGTCAGCCGAAATATGAGGTGTGGAATGAAGTCGGTGAGCGTATTACCTGGACGGGTCAGGGACGCATGCCTAACGTTTTCAAGGCACGCATTGATTCCGGCGAATCACTCGATACATTTCTCATTGAATAGCTAGTCCCGATAAACGGGACTCTTTTCAGTACCCCTTTGAGGAGTGTAGTACTTTGAGGAGATTCGTATCTAAATAACCAAGGAACGAATCTCTGAAATGCTCAATCAGTCTTTCTGGTTCAGGATTCAAATGCATGATGCTTTGGGACACAGCAACAAAATGGTTTGATATCGCTGGTATTTTGTTGCGGGCCACTTGGTTGAGCTCTTTTCTTAGGTACATGTTTTTTCCAGCAGTACGTTGTCCAGTTCCACTGGATTAATTGTATTGGTTAATTTTTTATCTTACCTGATGCGCCCCTTATCCCCGGACCTTCCCTTCAACACCTGCTATCGTTGTCCCAAAGATAAGAGATCGGCCATTGGTTGGTTTTTGCCTTGCTGTGCGGCTCTCGCAGGTGCATTGGGTCAAGGCTTGGAGAGATTATAATTGGACAGAGCGATGGTGAGCAGGATGTGATTCTTGACTATTTTCAAAATGGCCGCAATAAACAATGACTCGGAAACGGAGGAATTATTCCGTTGAACACTGCTCGTATAAAACTCCTGCCGACTATAACCGTCCTGCTTATCCTGGGATTTCTCCTTACCAGTCTTGTCAGTTATTTTGTTTCCCGGGCATCGCTGCGCTTTGAAATTGCCGAGAATGAACTGCCGCTGACCAGCGACAATATCTATTCGGAAATCCAACGTGATTTAATGCGGCCTATTTTTATCTCTTCTTTCATGGCAAACGACACCTTCCTTCGCAACTGGATACTTGAGGGTGAGCATGATGAACGACTGATAGCCCAATATCTGAAGGAGATCCAGACAAAGTATTCAACCTTCACAACTTTCCTGGTGTCGGAAAAAAGCAATATCTATTATCACGGTGACGGGATTCTTAAAAAAATATCCCCGGAGGAAGAACGAGATCGATGGTACTTTCGGGTCAGGAAAATAAAGGATCAATATGAGATCAATGTCGATCCAGATCTCGCCAATAAAGATGCGATGACGATTTTCATCAATTACCGTGTACTTGATTATGATGGAAAATTTATCGGCGTCACCGGTGTTGGGCTGGCGGTGAATGCGGTAAAGAAAATCATTGAAGTCTACCAAAAGAAATACCACAGAACGATCTATTTCCTCGATCAAACCGGCGGTGTCAAGGTGGCGGGTGTAGAAGGGGAAAATCTGGTTCAGGATACAGCCTTGATGAAAGCTGCAAGAGGTCTGAAAGGAGGTCTTCTGCCGCAGTCGGAGACCTCCTTCACTTCAACAAGAGATGGTAAGGTTGTCCATACCAATATTCGCTATATCAAGGAATTTGACTGGTATCTGATCGTTGAACAATCCGAGCAGGAGACGGTTCGCCGGATTTTTTCTGCGTTGATTTTCAACCTCATTCTTTGCATCGTGGTATCCGGTATTGTCGTTTTGCTGGTCAAAATTTCAATGGCCGCCTATCAAAAAAGGATAGAAACTCTTCGCGGTATTATTCCCATCTGCTCGTACTGCAAGGAAATTCGAGATGACAAAGGGTATTGGAATCAGGTCGAAGCGTATGTTGCAAAGTATACCGACGCTCGCTTCAGCCATTCCATTTGTCCGAAATGCATGAAAAAGCATTTTCCCGAATATTGTTCTGAGAATGAGATCGGCAAAAGCTGCAATGATAAGGATAGCAATGTCGGATGATGTGTGCTGGAATGGAAGCCCAGCACTTCCAGCTTTTTGGCAATGCGATAAAAATCAGCTGTAGTTGCTTAGAGTTACCCCGGCCAGGACCATTAAACCGCCTGCCAGGACGGCGGGTCTGATGGTCTCGCCGAGGATGTACCACGAGAGCAGGAGAGCAAAGACCGGAACAAGATTGATGAAAATCCCGGCACGGCTGGCCCCGATTTTTTTAATGCCCATGTAGTATAACGAAAAACCAAGGGCAGTGCCGCACAATCCAAGATAGGAGAGGCTGGCCCAGGCGTGCAGGGTAATGGCCGACAGGTGGCTGAAGAAGAGGCCTTCCCTGGCCGCAGGAAAGGCCAGAAGCACGGTGCCGATAATCGACGAATAACATACGGCGGTTAATGGCGGCAGGGAGCGGAGAACCGATCTGCCGATCAGGGAATATGCCGACCAACTGAGGACGCAGCCGACCAGGGCCTGTTCCCCACGTCCGAAGCCGCCGGTCAACAGGGAACCGGGATGGCCGTTACTGATGACCATGGCCGCACCGGCCAGAGACACCAATACGCCGGTAATTTTCAGGAAGGTGAGGCGTTCGCGGAGAAAGAGGGCCGCCAGGAGAGTAATGACCAGTGGCGTGCCGGCGACGATAAGCGAGGCGCGCCCGGCGCTGATGTGGCGCAGGCCATAAAAGAAAAGGACATTGTAGGCAAAAACCCCGGTCATGCCGAGAGAGAGAAGAGGGAGCCAGAGCTTTACCCGTGGTACGCGAAGTTTGCCCTCAAGGCGCCTCGTCACCGCCACCATCGCTACCGAAGCGATAAGAAAACGGAGAAAGGCGGCGCTGGCCGGTTCGACCGCACCAGCCAGGAGCCTGCCGGCGATGAAGGTGCCGCCCCAGAGAAACATGGTAATGATCAGCGATAAGTAGGTGAGCAGGGGCATGGGCCATCGTTCCTTTTTTAATGAAAAAATGATTGATTGAATCCGCATGCAAGTTTATAGGTATGGGAATCCTTGCTGTCAACAAATGGAGAGAAGAGGGGGTGGGTAAAATACTGAAAATGACCAGAGAGGAGCGTAGCTGGGTGCTCTATGATGTTGGCAATTCCGCCTTTGTACTGGTTATGGTGACGGCCATCATGCCGATATTTTTCAAGGATTTTGCAGCTGCGACCATGAGCGGGGTGGAGTCGACTGCCAACTGGGGGTTCGCCAATTCCACTGCATCGCTTATTCTTGCTTTCCTGTCGCCGGTACTTGGAGCCATGGCTGACTATAAAGATTGCAAGAAACGGTTTTTCCTCTTTTTTCTTTATCTCGGTATCGCCTTTACCGTGGCCCTGGTGTTTGTCGGCAAAGGCCAGTGGTTGCTCTGCCTGCTTCTTTTTGTTATGGCCCGGGTGGGTTGGGCCGGGGCTAATATTTTTTACGATGCTTTTCTTCCGGATGTTGCCAGCCGCCAGCGCATGGATCTCATCTCGGCCAGGGGTTATGGCTACGGCTATATCGGCAGCGTTATTCCCTTTCTCGTTATTATCGGGCTTCTTCTCGGCAGTGGCATGGGAGATGGACTGCCGGTCGGACCAACCAAGATCGGCTTTCTTATTGTTGCTTTGTGGTGGCTGCTCCTTTCCCTGCCGGCGATTAAAAATCTGCGCCAGATCTATTATCTGCCAAGCGACCCGGCTCCGATCCGCCGGAGTTTTCTCAGGCTCTGGCTGACATTTAAGGAGATACGTCGCTATAAGCAGGCCTTTCTTTTTCTCGTTGCCTATTTTTTCTATATCGACGGGGTCGATACAATTATCTCCATGTCCACCGCCTATGGTCGAGATCTTGGCTTTGGTGTGCCCCTGCTCATTGTTGTCTTGCTGGTTATTCAGATCGTTGCTTTCCCCTTTTCATTGCTGTTCGGCAGGCTGGCCGGACTTTCTTCGGCCCGAAGGATGATCTTTGTCGGCATTGGCGTGTACTGCGTTGCCACGCTTGCCGCATTTTTTCTGCCGGTAATCGATGATAAATTCCTAAAGACCCTCGCTTTCTGGGCCATCGCCATCCTGGTTGCCTCGTCAATGGGCGGTATCCAGGCTCTCAGCAGAAGCTATTTCTGCCGCCTTATCCCTGTTGAAAAAAGCGCGGAATTTTTTGGATTTTACAATGTGTTTGGAAAATTTGCGGCGATAACTGGGCCCTTCTTGATGGCGGTGGTCGGGCGGTTAACGGGAGAGACCCGTTGGGGGGTGTTGAGTATTCTTGTGCTTTTTGTTATCGGTGCCATCCTTCTCAGTCGGGTTGAACCCTGCGCTGACTGAGAAGGGAATCGTAAAAGAGCTTAGGCCGCGGGTCTGTCCGGCAGTTTACAGGTATTGAGGAGATCTTTAATGCCTTCAATATCATTGAGTCGCCCATAAACGGTTATAACATCACCCGTTTGCAATTCGGTATTGCCGCGCGGAATAATGACCAGGCCACTTCTCCTGATTGACACCATATTGACGGTTTCCGGCAGCTGAAGGTCCTTGATCAGTGCGTTATTGCAGGAATTTTCCTCTTTTAGAACGAATTCGACAAAGCCGTTCTCCTTCTGTTTGCGCAGTTCGACCTGGTGTTCAACGATCTGGCCTCGCTGTTTGCGGACTACTCCAAGATCGTAAGCGCGGAGAATATCGCTCCGGCAGATGATGCCGCACAGGATGTTTGAACCATCCCGGGTGACTACCGGCAGCCTCGCCAAATCCCGGGGTGACATCTTTTGAATGGCGAGCCAGATCGGTTCATCGGGGAAAATGGTGATCGGGGTTTCAGTAGCCAGATCTGCCACCGTGAGTCCTTTGGAACTGAAATTTTCTTCGGATTGGGCGCGGTGGACGTCCTGGAGGGTGACGATGCCCCACAATTTATCGTTATCGGCGAGTACCGGAAAACCGGCTAGATTGGTTTCCTGCAAGAGGGCCATGAGTTCGGAAAAAGATGCGCTCTTGTGAATGGTAACCGGTTTGCTGCGCATAACCTCGCTGACTTTCACCCCCTGCATGATATCCATGTCCCGGCCTTCCGAGAAGCGTATCCCTCGCTTGGCGAGCTTCATGGTGTAAATCGATTCGGGGTGCAGCCACTGGGAGAAATAACTGGCCGAAACTCCGGCTACCATGAGTGGCAGAATCATGAAATAGTCGTTGCTCATCTCAAAAACGATGAGCATGGCGGTCAATGGCGCCCGGGCGGTGGCTGAGAAAAGAGCGGCCATGCCGACCAGGGCAAAGGCTCCGGTGTTGAGCCCGATGGATGGAAACATCCAGGCGAAGAGGTGGCCGAGCGCCCCGCCTAAAACAGCTCCGGTAAAGAGAGATGGGGCGAACACGCCGCCGGAGTTACCGGAACCGAGGGTAAGAGAAGTGGCGAGAGGTTTGAGAAAAATGAGCGCAACCAGTATCCACAGCGGAGTTTGGCCTTGTATTGCTGCCTGTATTGAAGGAAAGCCGGAGCCGTACATAAGCGGCATAGGAATATCAAAGCCTCCACCGTGGGCGGCCGATCCAGGTGGGAAGGTCAGGTTGGGCAAATACATATAGGCGAGGCCGACCACCCCTAGCAGCAGACCACCGACCGCCGGTTTGAACAACTGGGGGAATTTCCACTCATCGAAGACATTCTCGGCAAAGTTCAGCATCCTGATGAACATGATGCCGACTAGGGCCGCAGTAAGTCCGAGGATCAAGTAAAGGATAATTTCCAAAGAACTGTGGATGTTGTATGCAGGCACCTGGAAAGCAAACTTGAAGCCGATGAGGTTGCGGCTGACGACCGAGGCGGCAACGGCGGCAATGACAACATTGCCGAAGGCCCGCATCTGCAGGCCGCACATCAGCACTTCGATGGCAAAGGCTACTCCAGCTATAGGGGCGTTGAAGGTTGCGGCTATGCCCGCCGCGGCTCCACAGGCCACGAGGTTACGGATCCGTTCATCGGAGAGATGGAGGATCTGTCCCATAGTCGAGCCGAAGGCCGCGCCGATCTGAATGATCGGACCTTCCCGTCCAGCCGAGCCGCCGGTACCGATGCACATCGAAGAGGCGGCAATCTTGGCGATGGCAACCCTTGCCCGGATTCGACCGCCGCGCAGGATCAGGGCCTGCATGACTTCGGGGACACCATGTCCTTTGGCCTCATGGGCGAGAAGTATCAACGGTCCGACTATCAGACCGCCAAGAGCCGGAACGATTAAGTAAATCCATTTGCCGAGGAAAGGGAACATCGCCGATCCGGAGCCGTAGAAGAGATCCTGGATGGCAAAGATCAGTTTAACGAAAAACACCGATGCCAGACCGGTTACCGCTCCGACAATAATGGACAGAATTATAAGTAAAAGCCCCTCGGGGGGGGAGAGGCGGTCAAGGAACCAGCTGAGGGGTGGTCGTTTAGGGGACATGGCTGTCTAGTAGGGGAACAAGTGTTGTGCATACAGTGAAGGTTTGGGTTTGAGAAAGTGCCCCTCATCTCGATGCAGTAATTAAATAATTAACAACAATACGCCGCAGGGGAGGGATGATTACCCCCGAACGACGTAAAGACATAACGGAAAATCAGGCAAAAAACAAAACGGCCCGACAAAGTGAAAACAAACACAGCTATTTTCTATCGCAAAACGAGCAATTTTACCCCTTTCGGAGAGCATATTCAAGGTGTTTTGAGGGATATATGCCTGTTTCTTCGAGAATAAATCCGCAACTTCAAGGATGCGGAATCAACCCACTAAAATTGTAAAGCTTTTCTTGATTCCTGGCAAAGCAACATGTCCATGATGACCAGGGCGGCCATGCCCTCCACTATCGGCACAGCCCGTGGTACAACGCACGGGTCATGGCGGCCTTTAGCTTCAAGGATGGCGGCCTCCCCGGAAAAGTCGACGGTTGGCTGGGGCAGGGAGATGGTCGCCGGAGGCTTGAAGGCGATGCGCAGGGTTATCGGTTCACCGTTGCTGATGCCACCCTGGATGCCTCCCGAGCGGTTGGTGAGGGTGCCAAGCCGTCCGTCCTTTTGGGTAAAGGCATCATTGTGCTGCGAGCCGCGCTGTTTGGCACCGGCAAAGCCTGAGCCGATCTCAAAGCCCTTGGTGGCCGGGATGGCCAGCATCGCCTGGGCAAGCTTTGCCTCAAGTTTCTCGAAGGTCGGTTCGCCAAGGCCCACCGGGACATTTCGGATAACACAGGCGACAACGCCGCCCACCGAGTCACCGATTTTTTTCAGTTCGCCGACCAGTTCCTCCATCTGGGTTGCAGCCTGTTTGTCCGGGCAGCGGATAAGGGTGGCATCGACTTCTTGCCGGGTGACGGTGTCGCTGTCAACCGCTTTCGCATCGATTTCTCCTACACTTGCCACCCAGGCAACGATGTCGATATTATGTTTTTCCTTGAGGATCTTGGCGGCTATCGCCCCTGAGGCCACCGTGCCGATGGTTTCCCGGGCGCTCGACCTGCCGCCGCCGGAGGAGGCGCGGATGCCGTATTTCATCTGGTAGGTGTAATCGGCGTGTGAGGGCCGGGGTATATCCCGCATATTGCCGTAATCCTTTGGTCGCTGGTCCTTGTTGGCAACCTGCAGGGCAATGGGGGTGCCAAGTGTTCGGCCGTTCTCGGTGCCGGAGAGGATGATTACCTGGTCGGCCTCCTGGCGGTCCGTCGAAAGAGCACTTTGTCCGGGACGCCGGCGGTCGAGCTGAGCCTGGATATCTGTTTCAGAAAGCGCAAGACCGGGAGGACAGCCGTCGATGACTACGCCAACCGCCTTGCAGTGCGATTCGCCAAAGGTGGTGACACGAAATAGGGTGCCGAAGCTGCTGGACATGGGGCTGTTCTCCTCGTTGTTGAATATGAAAATCCCAGTGAAAGACTGAAAAAGAAGGTTAACGGTGCGGTAAAAAAATGTTGCCTTGGCTTAAATTTTTTGAGTGCTCGATTTCGCATTACTTTAAATCGTTCGAAAAACCTCGTCAATTCCGTTCTCTCGTGGAATCGCCGATGATGTCTTTTAAGGTTACCTCCGGGTGGTGGTAACGTTGATATTTCGGAGTCTTTTTGCCATATTGAATAGCCTCTTTCGGGCACCATTGAATGCAGGCCAGGCATTGTTCGCAGCGGTGCTGCCATGTCGGTTTGTCGTCTGCCATGACGATATTGCCCACCGGGCAAACCTTTTCACAAATGCGGCACCTGTTGCATTTATCATCGACCCAGAAATCCCCGTCCATCTTCGGGATCATCTTGAAGGTCAATTTGTAGATAAGGGTAAAGACCAGCCGTTGCCAGAGGGGGCCTCTTTCCATGGGGGCGGTCTGTCTTTCGGCGATTGCCGGTGCGGCTTTTTTGATTTTTTCCCTGGCCTTCCGATAGAGTTCTTCCAATTTGTCGACGGGGCCCGGGCCACCCCAAGGGATGTAATTGCTCGGTAGGACGATATCGAAACCTTGCGAAAGTTTCAAATCAAAGGATGCCATATGATTTTGCAGTTGGATCAGGGTGCGCGACACCTGACCGGCATTGACCGCACAGGCAAAATAATAACGACTGGGATCTTTTTTGATCTCTTTAAGGAAATTCAAGACAGGACTGGGGACGCCCCACATATGCACCGGGAAAACAAGGCCTACGGCGTCGGCAACGGCAAGGACATGGTCATTTATGGGAAACATGGGGAGTACCTCGGTATTGCCGAGTCCTGCGGCGAGAAGGCGCGCCGTCCACAGGGAGTTGCCGGTGCCGGTATAATAATAAATAACTGTTTTCATATTGGATATCATGGTTAATATAGTGGTCTTTGGTACTGGGTTGCGACGAATTATAAGGTTATAAACTTCCGGACTGTAAAAGTAATGAAAAAAGACGAATTGCCCCGTTTTTCTCCGATCCTGGTGTTGTCTTTTGGCGTCCTGGCCATTTCTTCAGGGTCGATTCTGGTTCGCCTGGCGCAGGGCCAGAACATGCCTTCGCTGGTAATTGCCGCCTGGCGGCTGACCATTGCCTCGGCGGTTTTGCTGCCGCTCGCGCTTAGGTATCGACGTTCAGAACTTCGCAGTATGTCACCTTCCGCCTGGAGTCTGGCCCTTGTGTCCGGTGCCATGCTTGCCCTCCATTTTGCCAGCTGGATCAGTTCGCTTGCCTATACGTCGGTGGCAGCCTCGACGGTTTTGGTTACCACTTCACCACTCTGGGTGGGTTTGACCGCTCCTTTTCTCTTGAAAGAACCCTTGTCCAAGGCCCTGAAAGTGGGCATCCCCCTGGCGATGCTTGGCAGCATGTTGATCGGCGTTGCCGATGTCGTGGCTGTCATCGATGGCCGCCTGCAATTCAGCCTCACGCAGTTCACCAATCAATCCAACCCCTTGCTCGGCAATGGACTGGCCCTGGCCGGTGCGGTGGCTGCCTCTGCCTATCTGCTCATTGGCCGCCGCCTTCGCTTCGGCATGTCTCTTCTCAGTTATACCGCCGTTGTCTACTCGACCGCCGCTTTTTTTCTCGTCATCATGGCCCTGGCGAGTGGCTATGATCTGCTGGGATATTCGGGAACCGCCTATCTCGTTATGGTCCTGATGGCTCTTTTCCCCCAGCTCATTGGCCACTCTTCCTACAATTGGGCGCTTGGCTTTCTTCCTGCCGCCTCCGTCTCCATCATTGTTATTGCCGAACCGGTTGGCGCAACCTT
>JAZDOW010000204.1:0-10425 GCA_043798185.1 Pseudomonadota bacterium
TTCACGGCTCTGAAGCTGCTCAAGGAGTTCGTGGACAGGTTGATTGCCGGTACCGGTTCCGGTGCTTTATTCCCGAAAACTCCGACCGTACATTTTTATCCGGAAACCCAGGAGTGCCCGATGTGCGGTTCCATGCCACATGTTCAGAAAACCCGCACGAAGACTGTGGTCACCATGGATATCGGCGCCTTTTGTGCCAAGGAAACGGTGCTGTTCTGCCCACATGATCAAACGGTTTTTGCTTCGGAACAGTTGCGCAGCCTCGTACCTGAACGGTGCACCTTTGGTTTTGATGTCATCGTGGAGGTAGGTTTGGCGCTTTTTGTTCGTTGTCGTAATAATCAGGAAACCATGCAGGGGTTGGCGGCAAAGAATGTATTTGTGTCCGAACGGGAAATAAGTTATCTGGGTCGAAAGTTTATCGTTTATCTTGCCCTTGCACACCGACAGAGCCAGCCGCACCTCCGGAACCTCATGGCACGAAGAGGTGGCTACATCCTCCATGTGGATGGGACCTGTGAAGGCGACAGTCCCAATTTGTTTTGTGGCCTTGATGGAATTTCCGAGCTGGTGCTTGATACTATCAAGATTCCTTCAGAGAAAAAGGAACTACTTATCCCATTTTTTCAGCGCATTAAAGAGCAGTACGGTGAACCACGGGCACTTGTCCATGATATGGGTCGGGGGATTGTCACAGCGGTTGAAGAAGTGTTTCCAGGGGTGGCCGATTTCATTTGCCACTTTCATTTTCTCCGCGATTTAGGCAAGGATTTGTTGTTGGATGAGTACACCGCTCTGCAAAAACGCTTGCGGAAGTTCAACGTCCGGTCATTATTGAGACAGAAAGCAAAATACCTTGAGCAGAAAATCAACCCGACCTCCCAGACACTTGACGAGATCAAGACAAGCCTTGAATCCGGGACATGGCAGGCCAACTCTCTTGAGCATATTCCCCTGATCACGACATATGCGTTAATCCACTGGGTGTTTGATTATCCTCGCCAATCCAACGGTTATGGATTCCCCTTTGACAGGCCACATCTCGATTTTTACCGGCGGCTGCAAAAGGTCCATCAACTACTGGAAGAAATCATCGATGTTCATCTCCGTGGGCCAATAATAGACAATAAACCTTTTTCCCTGATCTACAGGACATTCAAAAAGACTGTAGAAGATAAGCAACTCAACGACTTGGCTGCAAGCCTGGAACGGAAGGCGGAAGTATTTGATACATTGCGCACGGCCTTGCAGATCGCCCTCCCTGAAAGCACAAATGGCATCAACGATAATGGCGATGACGCAGACATGAAAAGCATCGAAGAGAAAGTGACGGCATTCAGGAGATGGCTGGTCAGTGATGAGCGGAGAACGTCGACGTATGCCAAGATGCTTAAGCAACTCGATAAATACTGGGGAAAGTTATTCGCAGACCCGTTGCCTGTTGTTACCCCCGAAGGAGTCCTGTATATCCAGCCGCAAAGAACGAACAACATCCTGGAGCGATTTTTTCGGGGAGAAAAACGACGTGGCCGCAAAAAAAGCGGAATGGCGTCTTTGAGCAAGGCATTAAAAACGGCGCTCGCTGATACTCCACTGGTTCAAAACCTGAAAAACTGTGAGTACATGGATATCATTCTTAATGGATGCGCAAACCTGGCGGGAAGGTTTGCGCAAATTGATACGTATCTGGTACAAAAAGAGATGGAAAATACGAAAAACGACAACGAAAGGATTTTGCCTGCGCTCAGAAAGCTGATAAATGATTCTGGCTTGATAATGAAAATATCCTCGTTGTTTTCCTTATATTCAAGATGAATGCCAACCGTCATTTGCGGTCATAGATTGAAACTATACAAATTTTCGGATCAGAAGGCTCTTCGTTGGAAAGGGCATTTTTGAGGAAGCCCGAAGAAAGCGACTAATTATCGCCCCTATATCGATGTGTCTTTCATCGTTTCAAAATATTGCTCTTTTATTGAAATGACCTTAGCCAGGGATTGTACAAATAATTGAACAAGGACGGGATCAAAATGCTCGCCTGCTTCTTTTTCAAGCAGTGCAACGGCCTCCTCTGTTGTCCATGCCTTTTTGTACGGTCTTACAGAAGTAAGAGCATCAAACACATCAGCAACCGCAACAATGCGGCCGGGCAAGGGAATCTCCTCCCCGGCAAGTTTGTTGGGATACCCAGAGCCGTTCCATTTTTCGTGATGTGTCAGGGCAATTTGCTTTGCAAGTTGTAAGAGTTCAGAACTGTCATCACCAATAACCTCCGCTCCAATTTGGCAATGGGTTTTCATTATCTCGAATTCATCAAAAGTAAGTTTTCCCGGTTTTTTCAGGATATCGTCTGGGATACCTATTTTGCCGATGTCATGCATAGGAGCAGCATTGATCAACAAATCGGCATCGCTTTCACTTAATCCCGCTGCAATGGCCAGCAAATGAGAATATTTGCTCATGCGAATTACATGCAGACCTGTTTCATTGTCTTTAAATTCTGCAGCTTTGCCCAGTTTCTGAATAATCTGTAGACGTGTTTCGTGAATTTGTTTTGTCTGAAGACGGACCTTGCGGTCAAGTTCAAGGTTTTGGTCGTGCAGGGCAAGATGTGTTTTGACTCGCGCCATGACAATAGGAGGGCTAATAGGCTTTGTGATATAGTCTACTGCGCCAAGCTCAAGACCTTTGAGCTCATCTTCTACCTCAATTTTTGCGGTGACAAAAACTATGGGGATATTTTTTGTTGTATAATCGGCTTTTAATTGACGACACACTTCGTACCCGTCCATTTCAGGCATCACAATATCCAGTAAGATAATATCCGGCGGTTTAGCTTTTGCTATCTTGATAGCCATCTCTCCATTAGTGGCAGCTTTCACATTATATTGCCCCTTGAGAGTACTCACCAATATATCAATATTTTCAGGTGCATCGTCAACAACAAGAACCGTTTGTTTTTCTGAATTCACAGCGACCCCCCCTCTTTTTTTTTATTCGGGAAGAACTATTTCAAGGATAGAGAATAGGCTCTCTGGATTAACAGGTTTTTTTAAGTACGCCGCACCGCCAATTGTTATGCCGCGTTCACAGTCTTCACCACTGGCCTTACCACTGAGAAAAACGATGGGAATGTGGGCGGTAGCTACGTTATTCTTTAATATCTCACAGACCTCAATGCCGTTTTTCCCTGGCATTACAATATCAAGCAAGATTAAATCCGGCTGCTGTGGGGATTGAGCTATTTTTAATGCAATCTCACCGTTGATAGCTGCCTTTACCACATATTTTTCTTTCAGTAGCTCTACCAGAAGATCAAGATTTTCAGGTGCATCATCTACTACAAGTATGGTTTTTTTCATGGCTTCTAAGTACTCCCCCAATAATTTTCATGCACTAACGTGTTTCGCTTCGCAGTTTATCGGTTATTTCCTCAACAGTTGTCACTGCTTCAGTGAAATCGTACCGATCAATCGCTCGCAGTATTCTTTTGAATTCGGGCGTCAGTCCTGACCTTGCAAAGAGAGTCTCTTTGCTATTAAGATAATCTGCGGCGTCTGTGTTATAATCAGAAAGGAGAGTGAGAAGATGCTTGAGCACCTCCGTTATTATCTTAAAATCGATTACCGGTGACACTCCACCTTGATCACCTTGAGTCAAATCCCGAAGTTCTCGACATTGAGCTAAAGCTGTTTCAAAATCATAGTTTGCTAACGCTGTTTCAAGCAATTTGCTTTGCTCTACCAGAGTAGGATTGGCATAAAAGAGGCCTTTGTTTGCTTCGAGAGTTTCCATGGCTCCAGTGTCAAAGCCTTCAATCTGTTCCATAAGACGGTTGAGTACAGAATCGAATTTATCTCGGTCGAGTGCAGTATTTGTTTTGCCAACGGTATTTGTCTCGGACTGTGAAAGAGTGGAAAGAGAACGAAGAACTGTCGATAACGCAGTTTCCGCATTATCGATATCTGTCGGATGAATTTGCTTGTTTTTCGCTTGTGCCTCAAGGGTTGCGCAGCATGCGCTTAAACTGTCGGCACCAATATTTCCGGCGATGCCTTTCAGGGTATGCGCCAGCCGCTCGGCAAGCTGCCAGTCCGAATTTTCCTGTGCCGCCTTGAATTCCTCGATAAAATTCATCTGCGATATATGCACCTTTTTCAGAAGTTTGAGGTAGAGTTTTCCATTACCCTGGGTTCTCGCTAAACCGTCAACAGTATTAATTCCCTCAAGCTCTGGAATGTCGACATCCTCTGTTTTTTTTTCATCAATAGACGAAGTTGGATTGGAAGGAGTGATCCATTTGGCCATCTTGCCAAACATTTCTTCTATGTTAATGGGTTTGGCAATATGGTCGTTCATTCCCGCTTCAAGTACCTTATCACGGTCTCCAGCCATAGCGTTAGCCGTCATAGCCAGGATAGGCAGATTTTTAAACTGTGCCATTTTGCGCAGCTGACGTGTTGCTTCATAACCGTCTAATACTGGCATCTGGCAGTCCATCAGAACCCCGTCAAAACTGGTTTGAGACAGTTTGTTAATTGCCTCCTGGCCGTTATTAGCCACTTCCACGATGAGGCCATTGGAACTCAAGAGATCAACAGCAAGCTCTTGATTGATTTCGTTATCTTCAACCAAAAGCACTTTGGCGCCGAGCAGCTTGGCAATGGCAATCCCTGCCTCCTGCTGTCGGCTGTTGCTTCGAGCCTCGCTGACCATTTCCCGTCCCATTGCCACCATTATGGCATCAAACAGGTTTGACGTGGTCACAGGTTTAGTGAGAAAAGCTTTAATATCGACACCTTCTGCTATTTGACTCGCTGCGTCCTGATCATAGGCAGTCACCATGATCACCGCTGGCATGGTCGTTAATATTTCATTTGTTTGAATGTTCCTTGTCGTCTCCACCCCATCCATTTTTGGCATTTTCCAATCCATCAGGACAAGCTGGAAGGGATTGAAGTTATTTGCTTGCTCCAGTTTGGCAATAGCTTGCAGCCCGGATGTTGCTTGATCGACTTGCAATCCCATACTGGATAGCATGTTGCTCAGGATTTCACGGGCCGAGCTGTTGTCATCCACCACCATTACTCGCAGAATCCCCAGTTCGGTTCCCGCCGAACGGCGTTTAGAAAGGATCCCCTGCTGTACGGCAAGGTCTACGGTAAAATGGAAAGTACTGCCGACGCCGACCTCACTTTCGACCCAAATTTTTCCCCCCATAAGCTCGCACAATTTCTTAGAGATGGCCAACCCCAGACCAGTGCCACCAAATTTGCGTGTTGTGGAGGTGTCTGCCTGGCTGAAGGATTGAAACAATTTCTGTTGTTGATCCTGTGTCATGCCGATACCACTGTCACGGACCGAGAAATGTAAATTCGCCTGGTTGTTATTCTGCTCTATCATCTCAACAGAAACTATGATTTCCCCTTTTTCCGTGAATTTCACTGCATTGTTGCCAAGATTAACGAGGATTTGTCCCAGCCGGAGTGGATCGCCGATGAGTGCGGTGGGAATGTCGGCAGGGAGATCGAACATCAGTTCGAGTTCCTTTTCCTCTGCCTTAAGGCCGACCAAGTTCGCCAGGTTGTCGAAGACGTCTTCCAGTCGGAATTCGATTTTCTCAATATCAAGTTTGCCTGCCTCTATTTTGGAAAAATCGAGGATATCGTTTATGATACCAAGCAGTGATTCGGCCGAGCGGTTGACCTTCTCAATATAGTTGCGCTGTTTGCGATCAAGCTCTGTCTGCAACGCCAGATTTGACATACCGATGATGGCGTTCATCGGCGTGCGTATCTCATGCGACATGTTGGCAAGGAAGTCTGATTTCGCCTGGGTGGCCTCTTCAGCCTGTTCCTTAGCCTCAATAACTGCCCGTTCAGCTTCCTTGCGGTCAGTTATATCTTCAGCAGTACTGATGACCTCGGTCGGAGATTGTCCTGGATTCACAGGATTGAAGACGATTCGGAGATAGGCGGTTCTGTCGCCGGTTCTAGAGGTATATTTTCCCTCATATGAAGTTGTATGACCGTCGATAGCGCTGAGCAGAGCGTCAGCTATTTCCCTGTCAACCACCATTTTGGCTGCTTGAAAATATTGTAACTTGTCAATAGTCGTTCCAAGAATATCTGCCATCTGCTGGTTACAGTTAATAATCGTGCCTTGTTTATCAAGATGGATTATGCCGATGGGCGATTTCTCAAAAATAGTGCGAAGTTGATTCATACTCTCAGCCAAAGCATCTTCAGTCTTTTTACGTTCTGTTATGTCCTGCTTGACTGCCAGGTAGCGTACAATTTCACCTCCACCATTGAAAATAGGAGAGAACGTTGCACTTTCACAGAAGAGGTCACCATTTTTTTTCTTATTTATCAGCTCGCCAGTCCAGGTTTTGCCACTTGAAATGGTCAACCACATTTCAGCATAAAACTCATTTGAGTGGACACCTGATTTGAGAATACTGGTTGATTGGCCAACCGCTTCCTCGGGTGAATAGCCTGTGGTTTTAGTGAAAGCAGGGTTGACGTATTCTATCACTCCTGCCTTGTCAGTAATGACCACAATTGCCGGACTTTGTTCTACCGCCTTGGAAAGTTTCCTAAGTTCTGCCTCTGTTTTTTTACGTTCGCTGATATCACGCACGGTGCCTACGGCATACCATTCGTTTCTGACCTGAAAAGCAGACACGCCAACTTCAACCGGAAATTCCGATCCATCGGGATGCAGGGCCTGCAGCTCCCTCACTTTACCGACTATCGGCCCCTGGCCGTTTTTGGCAAAAGCCTCCAACCCGGCCATTGCCTGGAGACGGTTAGCCTCGGGAACGAAAAGGCTATGCATTTCCCTTCCCATGGCTTCTTCGGTAGAGATTTCGAAGAGCGTTTCCGCCGCATGATTCCAATACCTGATCAATCCCTTGGAATCTATCATGATCAAGGCGTCGTGAATTGCCAGACTCATGGCCCGAATTTGGTTTTCACTTTCTTCAAGAAGGGATTGTGCCTTCTTACGTTCGGCAATTTCTCCGGCCATCCGCCGATTCCAGTACAAAACAACCGCGAGAAAAGCTATGGCGCCGAGGACCACCTTAACTATCAACGAGTAGTCGACCCCCTTCTCGTATGTTACCTTCAGCCATTTCTGATATATGGTTCTATGTTCGTCTTCGGTTAAAGATGCCAGAGCTTTGTCGATAATGGACACAGCCTCGGGGTACTTGGGGTCTACCCCGAACCTATGGTCGAATACGTATTCGGTTTGCCCTGCGATTTTAAGATTTTTAAATCCGAGTCGTTGCATCGTGTCAATGGCGACTGCCAAGTGGTCAACAAAAGCATATACTTCGGAATTGGCCACCAGAATAAGGGCCTGTTCGACGTTGTTCACCTCTAAGAGTTCAACTTCAGGATGATGTTTTTTCAGGAAGTGATAACTCGTAAACCCCCTGCCGACTGCGACTTTTTTGCCTTTCAATTCTGAAGTTTGATCAATATGGCTGGCATTGTTCCGAGTAACAATTACCAAAGGAAAAGAGACGAAGGGATTGGAATAGAGGATTTTTCTGCCGATGGGGTCATCTTTTCCCAAGGCGGGTACGATATCTATTTTGCCTTCCTCATATTTCTTCAGCACCTTCGACCATGTCTCGCTCTTTTCAAATTTGAATTTTAGACCGCTTCGCTCAGAAATAATATTGATATAATCGGCTATCATCCCACTGTAATCAGGGGAATCGTTGACTATAGACATAGGTTGCCAGTCAACTTCGCTGAATAGCAGCGGATGATGTTCATTGATAAATTTTTTCTCCTGGGCAGTTAATTGCAAGTCAGATTTCTTTGGCTTCTCCTTTTCTTCGAGTCCAACCCAGCGTCTCAATATGTTTTGCCGATCAGCTTCGGTCAGATCAGCCAGGGCCTTGTCTATAATTGATGCAAGTTCTGGCCAATCTTTTCGCACACCCATCGTCACAATCGATCCAGGTTTGCTAAGGGTCCCCTGTATTTGCAGATTTATTAAAACCTGCTGGGCAATAACGTAGCTCGCAACGGCCCTGTTTCCCGCATATGCATCCACATCTCCTTTGGAAACAGCATTTAAACAGGATTCCGTATCGGGATACTCCACGACTTGTACTTCCGGGTAATTCGATTTGAAATATCCGACATTGCCAAATCCGGATTCCAGGGCGAGAGCTTTGCCTCGCAAAGCCGCTTCGTTGAGGTAGTAAGAGCCAGTATTTTTGGCGATAATGACGTGCGGCACGGAGAGGTAGGGCTGGGTAAAATGAAGATATTCCAGTCGATCGGGTTTTGGGGTGACGTCCATGAGGGCGTCGACTTCCCGGTTTTTGACAGCCTCCAGGTTCGCTGTTAAGTCGCCGGTCTCGATATGCATTTTCAACCCAACCCGATCCTTGAGCAGATTCAGGAAATCTACTCCTATCCCGGCTGGTTTCCCTTCAGAGTTTAAAAAATTAAGTGGAGGCCAGGAAGACATGACGCGCACAGTTATTTCCTGGTGGGCAGCAAGCCATTCCTTTTCTTTGTCGGTTAGCCTGGAAAAATTCCCGGTTGATTTCTCTGATTTCTCCTGACGGTTGGCAACCCATTTTTGGCGAATCGCCAGAATCTGAGACTGTGGTATGACTGCGAGTGCTTTGTTAAGTACCGAGACCAATTCAGGCCAGTCATTGCGAATAGCAAAGGAGAGTTTCTGGATACCATCGGGCAGTTGAAAAGCTACCTTCAAGTTGTTGATTTTGAGTTCATCTATCAGATAACTTGATGCTGCCAGATTGCCCATGAACGAATCCACATCACCCGCAGACAGTGCCAGCATTGCTTCCCCGGCAGTAGGATAAAGTATGGGATGATAATCAGTATAATCCGTTAGCCAGCCATGATGTGAGCTGTTGGCTTGCACGGCAATGGTTTGACCTGCCAGATCTTCCAGGGAGGAAGGCCGCTGACCTTGCTGTCGGTAATACACAACTCGGGGAAACGAGAGATAAGGATCTGAATAGGTGAAATAGCGTTTACGCTCTTCGGTACTGCCTACACATGGTAAACCATCCAGTTCGTGTCGCTTTGCTTTTTCGATCGTTTCTTGCCAACCCAGGCCTTTAGCAATTTCAAACTCCACCCCAAGAGCTGGTCCCAGCAAAGCGAGATAATCTGCAGCCATGCCACGGTAGACGCCGTTTTCATCAATAAATTCGAACGGGGCGAAATTGGAATCAACTCCTAAATGGACAATCGGATGCGCACTCAGCCATTGCAGTTCTTCTGGCGAGAGTGCAAGAACGCGTTTCTCGACGACCGCATCAGAAACAGGCTCTTGTGCGTAACAAGATGAAAAAAACGAATAGGTGACGACAACAAAAAATGAGCAGGCAAACATAAATCGGCATAAGCAAAAAGCCTTTTTAGAAAAAAATCTTCGCATTTTCATTTCTATTAAGAACATCAGTTTTTTGCTACCGGTTTGTTTGGAGGGATCTTGGTCAGGACGTGCAGACCATGCGATGTAATCAGTTCAAATTGATGTAATCGAACCGTATCTTTCGAGCCCTTCATTATTTTGCCAACTCACAAGAGACAGGTTGTTTCCGCCTCATCCGTTCGCTTGGCTTTAATTGATTTTTCATGTGATTCGCATCTGATTTCGAGTGTATGTCTTGAACAATCTGAGAGTCAAGGAGTTTTTTAATATCTTTAAATAAAACCAGATAATCCCGTTATGATGGAGCAATTTCCCAAGAACTAATGATCACATCTTCATTTCAGCGCCTATCTGCGAAGGACTGCAGCAGAAGGAAGAACTGTCAGACTGCAAAACGATTACCGCCTAGGAGATGAAGTACCTGCTGGGTGATTATTATCGTCTTCTCGGTTGAAATAAAGAGGGGGTATGCCAAATGGCATCCGCATGTCCATGCTCTGGTCGCGGATGGACTATTTACCGAGACCGGGTCAGTTCTATTGAGGTATTTCCTGAGCACACACAAAAATGTTTCCCGATCATCAAAATCTTAAGGTTGCCAGGTCGAACTTCCACCAATTATTGACCCGCCTAAACGAAACACTACTACTGTATATCGCCGATGTCGCAGCTTCGGGTCGGACACCTTGCTTCCAACCTCGCTATCCAAAGAGTACCAGGTAGAAAGTTGCCTATGAGATATCGTTTAAAATCGTTTTCCTGGGCGGCGCCTGTCTCTTTATCACCAGAGGTCCCTTAACAGCTTCCATCACGAGAGAGAGGGGGAGTTTGTTTTCCAGAAGTGTCGCCATTACTCGCTGATATTTACGAATATGCAGAAAAAAATTTCGGTATCCTTCGCAGAGATAGTGAAGGCCTGGCTCCCCGGAACAAGAGTCGGCAAACCGGTGCTTAGGGCACCCTCCGCGGCAGGAAGTCAGC
>JAZDOW010000245.1:0-3135 GCA_043798185.1 Pseudomonadota bacterium
AGCACTATTCTTTTCAGCGCTATTTTTTTTCTCCGTATTGCGGACAGTTTCGGATAGCCCTTTATCCTGTCAACAGTCAAAACCCTGTTGCCCTCATCATCAAACAACTTCACACCCTTTGCCTCAATGAATAACGGAAATAAATTAAGATATATTGACTGGGCTACTACCTTGCGGCCTGTCATGTTTTCAAGTTCAGGCAGTATTATTTTCTTTAATGCATTTGATATGTACGGGCCGCGGGAAACAAAGATAATTATCCCTATGAGCAGTACGCCTGTGGAAAGATATGCTATTCGTTTTATCCTTTTAGATTTTTCCATTTCATTCAATATCCTTCAAAAAGTCCACTTAGTATGATACTATATGCCGCAGGATTAAGAGTAGGGATGAAGGAGGCATAATTAAGACGATTAGAAATTACTTGATTTAACGGCGAAATTATTTAAAATAGTAAATAATAGTTAGGAGGTGTAAAAATGTCCATACGAACCTTTACAGCTGTTCTTCATAAGGAAGACGATTTATATGTGATAGAATGTCCGGAGGTTGGCACAGTAAGTCAGGGATATACAATTGAAGAAGCGATTGCAAATCTAAAGGAAGCTACCGAGTTATATCTTGAAGAGTTTCCATTAGAGAAAGTCTCAAGACCGATAATGACCACCTTCGAGGCTACAGTTAATGCCTAAATTAAAAAGAATTTCTGGCGAAAAAGCAATCAGAAGATTAGAAAAACTCGGATTTAAACGGGTTCGTCAGCGTGGTAGTCATGTTATCCTGAAAAAACAGACTACTGATGAAGAAATCGGGTGTGTTGTCCCTTTACACAAGGAATTAGCAGTTGGCACTCTGCGCGGTATTTTAAAACAGGCAAAACTGACTTCAGAAGAATTCATGGAGGATTAGGGCACCAGCATTTGCTCCTGAAGGAACTTCTGAAGTTCAGGCAGGGTATCTTTGGCAGTATTGGACAATATCCCTATAGTATACGAACTTCGTCTTTAGTCCATATTACCACAAAAGGCGAAATGCCACAAAACTTGCTCTATTGATTTTATTGCTTTTTTTAGCTTCATTAATATTTCGTTTTGTGCTATATTTTTCTAAATTATCGGAAAAGGCGAATATTCGGATATTAATTGTTAACCAGAAAATAAATTAACGGCATAAAGGAGAATAACAAAATGGATTCCCTTATTTGGCCTTCAGTTGTTGTAATCATTGGCCTTGCTGCAATCCTTATTTTAAGACCTGCCTTTATTCGTCTCATTGACCGCACCTCCAAAGCAAGTAAAAATGGCATTACCTTCGATAGACCGCAAGAAGGGGTGAATCCACAAACTCCCTTGCCGTCTTTCGATGACCTCATGAAATTGCCTGTTACTGCCTCTGTTCTTGATAGAGAAAAATATATCAAGACAAATTTGCAGACGTTTAAACTTAAAGACGATACTGAAAAGATTGAAGTCCTCGTGCGTTCTTTCGCTATTTCTCGTCTCGAACTGGAATTTAACAATATTGCTTCTTCTATTTTTGGTAGTCAAATCAGCCTCCTCAATAAATTATCTGGTACTACACAGGGTATACCTGTTACACAAGCCGAAATTATATTTAATCAAGCAAAAGACAAATACCCGGCCACATATGAAAATCGGACACTGAACGATTGGCTTAATTATTTGCTTGCCCATCCACTGATTACGATAACAAATGAAAAAATTGATATTACTCAATACGGAACAGACTTCCTGGAACATCTTGTAGATACAAGACAAGTATATGAAAGACATGGTTAACAAGAGGCTCCGTAAGCTTCCCCTAAAAGCAGACACCCTGTAAGTAGAGCTTTCTGGCAAAATAACCGTCAGGAGGTTTTAAATGAAGAAGACGAGATTCACGGAAACACAGATCGTAGCAATCTTAAAAGAAGCAGACAGCGGTATGCAGGTAAAGGAGTTATGCCGAAAACATGGGATCAGCGATCAGACCTACTACAACTGGAAGTCGAAATATGGTGGGATGGAAGCATCGGATCTGAAACGGATGAAAGAGCTTGAGCGGGAGTTGAGCCAGATGAAGCGCATGTATGCGGATCTTGCGCTTGAAAACCGCGCTTTAAAGGATCTCATTGAAAAAAAATTGTAAGGCCGCTTGAGAAGCGCGAGGCTGTGGGATATCTGATTAGTGAACACAGCCTGTCGGTGCAAAGAAGCTGCAGGTGCATCGGCTTATCCCGTGCGGCCTATTATAGTGGAACTCAGACGAACATGGATCATGATGTCGAAGTTATTACGGCTATTAATGCAGTGTTAGAGAAACATGCCAGATGGGGTTTTTGGAAATGTTACAAGGCCCTGAGGCGAAAAAAATATCCATGGAACCATAAAAGGGTCTATAGAGTGTATTGTCAATTAAAACTGAACCAGAAACGCCGGGCCAAGAGACGGTTGCCGAAGCGTATACGGCAACCCTTGATGGTGCCCCAGAGGCCCAATCATGTCTGGTCTGCTGATTTCGTGAGTGATGCTTTGTATGCAGGTAGCCGCTTCAGGGCATTCACGGTGATCGATGACTTCAACAGGGAGGCAGTGGCTATTGAGATTGACACTTCTCTTACGGCAAAGAGGCTTATCAGAGTATTTGAACGGCTGCAGTTTACCCGTGGACTGCCGGATGTTCTGCGAGTTGATAACGGTCCTGAGTTTCTCAGTGGTGAGATAGTGACCTGGGCTGAATCAATTGGCATGTTGATTCAGTACATACAGCCTGGGAAACCGAATCAGAACGCTTATATCGAACGGTTTAACCGTACCTATCGGGAGGAAGTCCTTGATCTGTATCTGTTCAGGGATTTAGCAGAAGTTCGTGAAACAACATACTGGTGGATGACCGACTACAACGAGCACCGTCCCCATGATGCATTAGGGGACTTGACACCGGCTGAATACATGGAGCAAAATGCTGGGAACTCTATTTTACAACTGTCTACCTAATGGGGAAGCTTACGGGGAATCCAAGCAAAAAATAAAAATTGAAAAGGATTGGTTCGAAAAAGCCGGCGATGCGGTAATACTGAACCAAAAATTTACTGGTGACAAAAACGGCAACATCAGCTTCACCTAACAAATCGCT
>JAZDOW010000249.1:0-30029 GCA_043798185.1 Pseudomonadota bacterium
GCTGCATTGGATCAGAATTTTCAATCGATTTGCCCATTACCAAAGCAAAGACCACAAAATTCTTTCGTTAAAACGCTGCTGCGCATGGTTGCTTAGAGGCAGCAGGATTTATGATATATAAATTCACAGGAAACTTCAGTTAATATATTATTCGTTATCCACAGTTCTCTCTTGGTTGGTTAAAACTATATTTGCAAAAGGGTATCCCTTGTGAGATACTTTTTACACAAGAGACATTTTGATACCATCGAGTCTTCCCAAACGACACGAGCCGTCTCTAAAAACCACAGGAAAAACAGCAAAATGAATAGCATAGGTCACCTTCTGCTCTTCACCTTATCCGATATGCATTGTGCACTGCCGCTTGCCGAGATCGAACGTATTCTGCGTGTCGTCGAAATCAATCCGATCCCAAAGGCGCCGGAGATACTCATTGGCCTGATAAACGTGCAGGGGAGGATCATTCCCGTGCTGAATCTTCGCAGGCAGTTCCGCCTGCCGGCAAGCGAGGTAACCTTGAACGATCAGTTGATTATCGCTCGGTCAACCAATGGTTCGGCGGCATTGCTTGTGGATAACGTTATCGGTGTCAGAGAATACAGCGAGCAGGAGATTATTGGCGGGGACGAGCTTTTCCCTGGGATCGAGTCGCTGGAAGGCGTCGCTAAGCTGAAAGACGGCATTATTTATATCTACCATCTCGACAGTCTCTTTTCGGTGGAGCATGCGACTGAGATTGCATCGTTTGCCGCATCCGATATTCAGCCTAGCGGATGATGCAGTGGGGGAGCAAAGTGGGTGCCGTCGTGTCACAAAATTCAGAGAGTATCTCCATCACGCCCTTGCTGCTTACCAAACTCAGTCGGTTTGTCGAAGCCTCTACCGGCCTGCATTTCCCTGCAAATCGATGGGATGATCTACAAAGGGGCATAGGCTCCGCCGCCGACCAATTCGGTTTTTCCGATATCGAACACTGCATTGAATGGCTGTTCTCTTCGACTTTCTCCCCTGCTCAGATTGCCACCTTTGCCGGCCATTTTACAGTTGGCGAAACATATTTTTTCAGGGACAGAAAAGTTTTCGAAATTCTCGAAAAGACGATTCTTCCGGAAATAATCGCGGCACGCCGAGGCAAGGAGCAGCAGTTGAGAATCTGGAGCGCCGGCTGCTCAACCGGGGAAGAACCCTACTCGCTCGCTATTTTACTGGCCCGAATTCTCCCCGATCTTGCGGACTGGAACATTACCATTCTGGCAACGGATATTACCGAGCACTCTCTGGAGAAGGCCGGCGAAGGGCTTTATGGGGATTGGTCTCTTCGTGATACTCCTGACTGGGTCAGGGAAAGGTGGTTTGTAAAAAGAGGACGTAATTATGCTCTTGTTCCCAGCATTCGGAGGATGGTTTCTTTCTCCCCGCTTAATTTGGTGACCGATGTCTATCCGGCCATCGTCAACAAAACCAATGCGGTGGATGTCATCTTTTGCCGCAATGTGCTGATGTATTTCACCCGGGAGCGGGCAATGATGGTCATCGACAAGCTTGCTCGCTGCCTGGTCGATAATGGTTGGTTGGTTATCGGCCCCATTGAGGCCCTCGGCCAGAAAGTGTCACCGCTCCTGCAACCGGTCGTCTTTCCGGGGGCGATGCTCTATAAAAAAGGTGAAAAACCGACAAACGACGTTCGGCCGCAGACCGTTCCGACTCCCCTCCTTCAGGAAGTACAGAGAACAGCGGGACGAATGAAAGTCAAGCATATATCGGAGAGATACCGCTCGCCTCACCACGACCGGGTGTCGCCACTACTTCCCAACCAATCGACAGACTCGCACCAGATGACCGATGAGGTGCGACGCCTGGCCGATCAGGGCAACTTGGTTGAAGCCTTGATCGTATGTGTCGAGGCACTAGAGACCGACAAGCTCAACCCCATTCTCCACTATCTCCAGGCAACAATTCTCCAGGAAATGAGTCGCCCGGACGATGCGATGGCGGCATTGAATCGGGCGATCTATATCGATCAGGAATGTGCCATTGCCCATTTTGCCCTGGGCCACTTACTCCAGCGAAAAGGCAAATACAAAGAGGCGGAAAAACACCTGGCGAAGGCCTGCACTCTGCTGCAATCCTGCGGCCATGATGAGGTCCCCACTGAGGCGGGCGGCATGAGCGCCGAAAGATTGCTTGAACTGATTCACGAAATGAAAGGGCGAATGGCATGAGCAACAACCACATCGACTGGGACAATATTCATCGCCGAATAGCCGCGGTAAACGCGGCTATCGACAGCGGCAGCGTACCGAGCCCGGAAGAAAAAAGACGCATCCTCAAAAAACGGGCGGAAATACTGGCCCGTGAGAAAGAGAAAACGAGCTCCGAAACCACCATCGAGATCGTTGAATTTCTCCTCGCCAGAGAGCATTACGCTATCGAATCGGCCTGGGTCCGTGAGGTCTATCCGCTGAAAGATTACACGCCCTTGCCAGGGGTCCCGAACTTTGTTCTCGGTCTGGTCAATGTGCGGGGGCGGATCCTCTCGGTCGTCGATATCAAGCAATTTTTCGACATGCCGGGCAAAGGAATCAGCGACCTCAATAAAATCATCATTATCAATGACGAGAGAATGGAGTTCGGCATCCTGGCTGATGCAATTATCGGCGTGCGGAACATCGCGATCAGTGAAATTCACCAGCCCTTACCGACCCTTACCGGTATTCGCGAAGAATTGATCAAGGGAGTGACCGGAGAACGGCTGGTGGTTCTCGATGCGGCCGGGATTCTCGCCGATCAACGTATCGTTGTTCACGAAGAAGCATAACAAAAAGGAGGAGAAATGAACTGGTTCATCAATCTCGCAACGCGTACAAAGCTCTTTCTCAGCTTCGGCTTGATGGTTGGTTTCCTGCTGGTGGTCATAGGCACCGCTTACAGAGGTCTCACCACCCTCCGTCAGTCACAGGAAGAGCTGTTTCAGAATGACTTCTTGTCCTCGGTTGAGCTGGTGCAATTGCGCTCGGACCAAAATCGTTCAAGAGGTCAACTTCTTGAAATAATGATGATTAATGACAAAAATAAACGGCAGGAATTAAAACTGGAAATCAGGGAAAAAGCCAAGGAGATCGACGCAGGCATGAAACTCGTCGCCGGATCGCTCAAAGGCAAGGCGGAAGAGACCAAGCAGTTCGAGGAGATGGTGGCGACAATAGCCGACTACCGGAAGACCAGGGAGGAAGAGCTCGGTTTTATCGATGCCGACCGGATCGCCGAGGCGCAACAGCTGGCGGCAACCATCCAGGATGAACGCTATAACCGGATACGGGTGCTTGCCCAAAACCTGGGTGACCATGTCATAGAGCGGGCGAAGAAGCGGATAACCGAGACCGGGGTTAGAACCGAAAGCTTGACACGGACATTTTTACTCATCGGCATTGTCATGTTAGTGCTCAGTGCAGCCACGGTCTTTTTCCTCAATAAGATCATCGCCAGGCCTCTAGTCGAACTTACCTGTGCCGCGAGGCAGATCGCCCAAGGCGATCCGGCCATTGCCGTTCAGGCGACCGACAGAAGGGACGAGGTGGGGGAACTGACCAGGGCTTTTGCCGCCATGGTTGGCTATCTCCAGGCAATGGCGTCGATATCTCGGCAGGTTGCCGGCGGCGATCTGACCATTAGGGTTCAACCGGTATCCGAACGCGACATCCTGGGCAATGCCTTTGCCGGTATGGTGGAAAATCTCCGGTCGATAAATAAGGAAATGGGCAACGGCGTCGGAGTCCTGGCCTCTTCGGCGAGCGAAATCCTGGTGTCGACCACCCAAATTGCCTCGGGAATGGTAGAAACGGCAAGTTCGGTCAGCGAGACGACGGCGACGGTCGAAGAGGTCAAACAGACGGCTCAGCTGTCGGCGGAGAAGTCGCGCACAGTTTCGGACAACGCTCGGGAAATGGCTCTGGTGGCCGATCAGGGGAGTATGGCGGTGGCGGAAACCATGGAAGGCATCGAGCAAATCAAGGAGTTGATGGAGACGGTGGTCGAGAGCGTAGTCATGCTCAGTGAGCAGACCCAGACGATTGGTGAGATCATCACCGTGGTCAACGATCTGGCGCAACAATCCAACCTTCTGGCGGTGAATGCGGCGATCGAGGCCTCGAAGGCGGGTGAACAGGGCAAGGGTTTTGCCGTGGTAGCCCAGGAAATCAAGAGCTTGGCTGACCAGTCAAAGCAGGCGACGGAACAGGTGCGGACCATCCTTGCCGATATCCAGAAGGCGACCGGCAAATCGGTGCTGGCGGCGGAACAAGTGAGCAAAGCGGTGGAAGGCGGGGTAAAACAGGCCGCCGAATCCGGGGAGTCGATACGGATGTTGGCCGAGAGTATCGGCGGATCTTCGCAGGCAGCGGCCCAGATCGCCGCCTCCAGCCAGCAGCAGCTGGTGGGCATGGAGCAGGTGGCGATAGCGATGGAGAGTATTAAGCAGGCGGCCCAGCAGAATGTCGCGGGTACGAGACAGGTGGAGCAGGCGGCCCATACCCTGAACGAGCTCGGGCAGAAGTTGAAGGAGATGATAGGGAGATTTAGGGTGTAGGGGAAGGAAAGCAGAGAAGTAACGACCCGTCACTTTTCCTTTTCCGGTAAGCAAGGAAAAACATGGACACAAAAGACGCCGAGTTTTTAAAAAAATTGCTCGTCATGTTCAAGACCGAGGCCAGGGAACACCTTGATCTGATTTCTTCCGGCCTCACGGCCCTCAATAAAGGCGAATCGGAACATCGGGTGGAACTCGTCGAGACCGTTTTTCGTGAGGCGCATAGCCTGAAAGGTGCGGCTCGCTCGGTGAATCTCCCGCCCATTGTCAATCTTTGTCAGAGTCTGGAAAATGTATTTTCAGCTCTGAAGCAAGAACGGATTATCCTTACTTCCGAGACCTGCGAATTGCTCCAGCAGACAGTCGACTATGGCTATCGGCTGATCGATGACCAGGAACTTACACCTGGAGACAAAGCGAATATTAAAAACCTCCTCCACCAACTCGATACTTTGCCTGCAGAAGATACCGAAGAAGAAGGGAGAAGCGGACCGGTGTTCGCGGCAACTTTTGTTCAACCGTCGATAGCAGTGGAACCGGAAAAATTGCAGGCCCCACTGGCGGCAAGAGAGCCACCTCAGGAAACACCGACCATTCCACCTCTTCTTGCTCCCCCGGGGTTGTCTGCTTCCACCACTCCCGTCCCGGTTGCAACGGATACGGTACGCATTACCACGGAAAAACTCGACACTCTGCTCCTCCAGGCCGAAGAAATGATTGCCGTTAAGCTGGCCGCCGGGCAGCGGGCAGCGGAAATGCGGGAGTTGAAAAAGGTCTTCAAGCTGTGGCGCAAAGAAACGCAAAGAGAAGGGGCAAAGCTAGGCAAGAAAGAACGTCCCATCGGTGAGACTGTTGTGTCCGATCCTCTTATCTCCTCTTTGGAAAACAAATTGACGGCACTGGTCAGAGCGGTCGAATACGATCATCGGGTCTCTTCGGCGATGATCGACAAGCTACTCGAAGACACCAAAAAAACCCTGATGCTGCCGTTTTCGTCTTTGCTCGAAATGTTTCCCCGCTTAGTCCGGGAGCTCGCCCGTGCAGCGGACAAAAGAGTGGAACTGACGACGGTGGGAGGAGAGCTGGAAATCGACAGACGGGTCCTGGAAGAGATGAAGGATCCCCTTATCCACCTTATAAGAAACTGCGTCGATCACGGCATCGAACCGGCAGCCGAACGAAAGAAAAAGCATAAACCGCCGGATGGCAAGATGCGGATAGCCGTATCGTCAAAGGACAACAAGATTGAAATTGCCATCTCCGATGACGGAGGCGGCATCGATGTTGCGAGCATCAAGTCATCCGCCGTCAAACACGGGGTCATCTCCCGCGAGGTCGCCGATAAAATCGACGAACAGACGGGATTGCAGCTGATATTTTCATCCGGCGTCACCACCAGCCCGCTTATCACCGATATCTCCGGCAGAGGACTGGGGCTGGCCATCGTTCGGGAAAAGGTCGAAAAGCTGAACGGCACGGTGAGTGTTGAGAGTCGGATCGATTCGGGAACGACCTTTCGTCTGGTGGTGCCATTGACCCTTGCCACCTTTCGCGGCACCCTGGTGCGCATTGGTGAACACTGTTTCATCCTGCCGTCGACAAATGTCGAGCGGGTGGCAAGGGCCAAAAGGGAGGCGATCCGGACTGTTGAGAATCGGGAAACCCTGATGCTCGATGGCCGGCCGATCTCCCTGGTGGGACTTGCCGATGTCCTGAAGATGCCGACGGCTACAGGAAGGCAACCACCTGCCGATGCTCAGGTGCAGGTGGTGGTCCTCGGTCTTGCCGAAAAACGCATTGCCTTTATTGTCGATGAGGTGTTGCACGAACAGGAGGTGTTGGTAAAACCGCTCGGCCGACAGCTTTCCCGAGTCCGAAATATTTCCGGGGCCACCGTCCTCGGCAACGGCCGGGTGACACCTGTCCTTTGCGTCGCGGACCTGTTGAAATCGGCGGCAAAGAACGGTGTTTCGTCCGTCGCCGGTACCGCTGCCGAACCGGAAAAAAGATACTCGGTGCTGGTAGTGGAGGATTCGATAACCGCCAGAACCTTGTTGAAAAATATTCTCGAATCGGCAGGATATCATGTGCAAACGGCGGTTGACGGCCTCGATGGTATAACCACCCTGAAAAGCCGGGAGTTCGATATCGTCGTATCTGATGTGGAAATGCCCAGGATGAACGGCTTCGACCTCACCGCTAAGATTCGCGCCGACAAGAAACTGGCGGAACTGCCGGTGATCCTGGTAACTGCCCTCGAATCCCGCGAGGACCGTGAGCGGGGTATCGATGTCGGAGCCAATGCCTATATTGTGAAAAGCAGTTTTGACCAGAGCAATCTATTGGAGGTGATCGAGAGACTGACATGACAGGACAAAACCCCCACCAGCCTGCCGATCGGCGATCGCCGATCAAAGTCTTGATCGTCGAGGACTCGGCGGTATCCCGGACCCTGCTTATCCATATTCTCAATGCCGATCCGGCGATTCGGGTGATCGGCGCCGTTGCCTCCGGCGAGGAGGCCCTCGAAGCAGTGGCCCGCGAAAGGCCGGATTTGATCACCATGGATGTACAACTGCCGGGAATGAACGGCTTTGAAACGACACGGGCGATCATGGAAACCCATCCGGTGCCGATCATCATCGTCACCGCCACCTGTGATATGCGGCAATTGGAGACGTCTTTTCAAGCTATCGATGCCGGTGCCTTGGCGGTGCTGGAAAAACCGATACTGGTCGGAAATCGTGACTATGATCAAAAGAGAAAGGAGCTCCTCACCAAGGTGAAGCTGATGTCGGAGATAAAAGTGGTCAGACGCTGGACTCGGGTCGGCAGCAAGGCGGTACAGGCCAAGCGCGAGCTTGGACCCGACATGGCCGACCGGCATCACCCGGTGAATATTGTTGCCATCGGCGCCTCGACCGGCGGCCCGCCGGTGATAGAGAAAATACTTTCGGAACTGCCGCAGAATTTCACTCCCCCGGTATTGATTGTGCAACACATGGCCGAGGGTTTTATTCACGGCTTTGTCGAGTGGCTCGGCCAGTCGTCGACTCTGCCGGTGCATGTGGCCCTCCATGGCAGTGTGGCACGATCCGGGCATGTCTATGTCGCTCCGGACGGGTTGCAGATGAAAGTAGAGCTAAGCGGCAGGATATGTTGCACCGACGACGGGCCGGAAAACGGTCTTCGCCCGGCAATTTCCTATCTTTTCCGTTCGGTAGCGGAGGTGTACGGGAAGAATGCCATCGGTGTCCTGCTCACCGGTATGGGCAAGGACGGTGCCGGGGAATTGAAACTCATGAGAGAGAAAGGCGCAGTCACCGTGGCGCAGAACGAGGAAACCTCGGCGGTTTTCGGCATGCCGGGGGAAGCAGTGCGGCTTGAGGCCGCCAGGTATGTTCTGCCCTCCGACAAAATCGCTGCGGTACTGACCAGTCTGGCTATGATCAAGGCCAAGAAAACGACAGACAGCTCGGAGAAGGAGTATGGTTACGGTTATGGAAAATAGTCTCTTTCAAATCCTCATTGTCGAGGACAGCCCGACCCAGGTGGAACAGTTGCGGTTTATCCTTGAAAAACGTGGATATAAGGTGATCGTGGCGCGAAACGGCAAGGAGGCTTTGCAGGTACTGCAGCACACTCTTCCGGATGTGGTTATGTCCGATATCGTCATGCCGGAAATGGATGGCTATGAACTCTGCCGACAGATCCGCAAGGACGCCCGATTGAAAAACATACCGGTGATCCTGGTGACCACTCTTTCCGACCCGACTGACGTCATCAGGGGGCTTGAGGTCGGGGCTAATAATTTTATAACCAAACCCTACGACGAGCGCTATCTCGTTTCCCGTCTCCAGTATCTGATCACCAACATGGAGATGCGCCGCGACTCCAGTGCGGAAATGGGCATAAATGTCTATTTTTCCGGAAAAAACTATTTCATTTCCGCGGAACGTCTGCAAATTTTGGATCTCCTGCTGTCAACCTATGAAAATGCCTATCTGCAGAACCGCGACCTGCAGAACGCCCAGAAGGAGTTGCAGGAGCTGAACGAACGGCTGGAGGATATAGTCAGGGAACGGACCAGTGAATTACTCTCCGCCAATAACCAACTGAAAATCGAGCTCGCCGAACGTCTCCGGGCGGAGGAGGAAAAGGTCAATCTTCAGGCCCAGTTGCATCAGGCGCAGCGAATGGAGTCGGTCGGCAGGCTGGCCGGCGGAGTGGCGCACGATTACAACAACATGCTCAGCGTCATCCTTGGATTTACCCAGATGGCCTTGGACAAAATTGATCAGAATTCACCGCTCTATAACGATTTACAGGAAGTACTCTCGGCGGCGAAACGTTCAACGGGGATTACCCGGCAATTGCTGGCCTTTGCCCGTAAGCAGAATATAATGCCAATAATTCTCGACCTGAATACCGCGGTGGCCGACATGCTTAAGATGCTGAGGCGGCTTATCGGCGAAAATATCGATTTAACCTGGCAGCCAGACGCAGATCTGTGGATGGTTAAGATCGATCCTTCGCAAATCGACCAGCTCATGGCCAACCTCTGTGTCAATGCCCGCGATGCTATAACAGGGGTGGGCAAAATTACCATTAAGACCGGCAAAGTAGTCTTTGATTCCGAATACTCTGTCCATCATCCCCGCACGAAACCCGGCAAGTATGTCTTTATCGAAGTCGGCGACAATGGCTGCGGCATGCAAAAGGAGATTGTCGACAAGATCTTCGATCCCTTTTTCACCACCAAGGGCGTTGGCCACGGTACCGGTCTCGGGCTGTCGACGGTTTATGGGATTGTCGAAACCCATCTTGGTTTTATCAATGTCTTCAGCACTCCCGGACAGGGCACAACCTTTACCATTTATCTGCCGAAGTATCATGGAGAGGTCGATGAAAAGGGGGAAGAACTTCCCGGGATAACGATGCGGGGGCGGGGTGAGACGATTCTCGTCGTTGAAGATGACCCGGCGATTCTTCGTTTGACCAAAAGAATGCTGAAAGATGCCGGCTATACAGTGCTTACCGCAGATGGCCCAAATCAGGCAATCGCCATTACTCGGGAGACGGTCACCGGAGTTCATCTGCTGCTTACCGATGTCATCATGCCCGACATGAATGGTCGAGATTTGGCTGATGAGCTTCTCAAGATCAATCCCAACCTAAAATGTCTCTTCATGTCCGGCTATACCGCCAATGTCATTTTGAATCAAGGGAACGTAAGCCAAGGAACCAATTTTATTCAGAAACCTTTCTCCGGAAAAGATCTTGCAACAAAGATACACCAGATTTTAGCTTGCTAACCCGCAGGCATAAATGAAATGTAAAAAGGCCTGAGGACATTTGCCCGGGTCATGTTTCAAGGAGAACCACAATGCATGGAAATATTAATAACGAATCGGAACCGACACCCTCGATCATTGTTTCGGGGCAGGGAACAATGCAGGATGTGATCGAAGGTCTTCGGCTTGGGGCCTCGGATTATCTAATAAAACCGATCTACCCCCTCGAATTACTGAAATACAGTGTCGAGCGGGCACTTGAACGGGCGAAGCTTATGCCGATAGCGGCTGCGGCATACCCGATTATGCCAGGGCAAAAATCTTCGATCCCTTCTTCACCACCAAGGCCGTAGGCAGCGGTACAGGCCAGGGCCTGGCTATTACCCATGACGTGGTTACCAGAAAACATGGTGGTACGCTCACCTTTAAAACGGCAATTGGTGAAAGGACTACCTTTTCAATCAAATTGCCGATTAAAAAAAGTGGGCACTGAAGAAGTTCTCATTCCGACGAACCTATTGTCTACTAAGAAGGTTCTTCCTCTTCTACCGGCATATTCGCGGTACAGATCTGCTCCCAGTCCTTAATTTTGTCCTGCAAAACAAGTCGTTCGATGATCTGCATGTTTAAACTTTGACGACGGCCGATAATCTCATCCTGGCGATTCCAGTAGTAGAGCACATTGGCGACATGGACGGCCAGGGCCGGAGTAAATGAGCTTACCGGATATTTCTCCAGGAAGTGATTGAAGCCGACAGCTTCAACAATCTGGGTGGAAAATCCCCATAGGCCGATGAGATAGGCCCCGACAGCACTCTGGTCCGTCCCGAAAATTGCCTTCTCTGCCTCCGGCAGGGTGATTTTCTGCTCGCAAGTCAAGTCGAGCACCTGCCGATATTGCTCCGGAAAATGGGAGATGAGGATCAGCTTGCCGATATCGTGGAGAATACCGGCGAGAAAGGCGCTGTTGATGATATCCTTGTCTTCGGTTTCATGGCCGGCAATGGCCTTGGCAATCTTGCCCACCGTGAGACTGTGCGCCCAGAGCGCATCAATCTGAAAAATGTCCTTGGGTATTTTGACCTGAGAAAAAATTTCCACGCCGAGAACAAGGATCTTAATAGTTTCAAGCCCCAGCAGGGTAACAGCCCTGGCAGGGCTTTCAACCTTCTTATAAATCCCGAAAAAGGCCGAGTTGACCAACTGCATGACCTTGACACTCATGGCTATATCCTGCTCGATGATCCCTACCACCTCGGCTAAGTCCACGTCTGATCTGGCCATCGCCTTCTGCAGTTTGGCATACGCGGCCGGCAGACTGGGCAATGTACCGATCTGTGAAATAAGATTCTTCAGCCGGCCATCCGAGAGAATATCCTGCAGGGCGCCGGCCTGTATGAGAATCGTCTTGAGTTTTTCCGGATCGCAGGGTTTTGCCAGGAACTGGTGTACCACTCCAACAGTCCGGATGATGGAGTCCTCATCCGCCTGGCCGGTAAGCATGATGCGGATGGTGTGCGGATGTTCTTTCTGGATGGTTTCAAGAAGCTGCGCACCATCCATACCGGGCATACGCATGTCGGAGATAACCACATCAAAGCGATCTTTTGCCATGATTTCCAAGGCTTCACGTCCGCTCGCAGCAAAATGCATATCGTACTCGGTTCGCAATGATCTTAAGGTGCGGCGCAAACCATCAAGAATATTCGGCTCGTCATCGACAAAGACAACCTTTTTTTTCTCCATTGTCAGTCCCTTACCTTTCCTTAAGTGCTGAATATTTAGCTTAATTCACCGGAGCTGCGATCTTGTTCCAGTTTCTCCCGAACGAGGATCGGTTCTCGAATCTCGACTTGACGTGAAAAATTCTTCAGTCCCTGGAGCAGCGACCATGTCACCTCCTGGCCTTTAGGGAGAATCAAGATACCATTTGCAGAGACGATATCCTGTTCGATAATCATACCGACGGATATCCCTTGAACATCAACGGCGATGATCTTTTCGTGTTCCTCATCGAGTTTGAGTTTGGCGAGAATCTTGAGGATCTCGGGGTTGTACAATCCCTCCTCTTCCTTCAATTTCGCCAGGGCCTCAAAGCGTCTGCAGCCACGATGGAGAAGCGAATCGAAATCAATGGCGATCTTGAGAATTTGGGCGCCGATACAGACGTCTTCGTGCAGTTCCGAGCTCGCTGGAAATGCATCATAGGCCCGGAGTTGGTGGTTGATGATGGCCGCAACCATTTCAAGTCGTGGGATTTTTTCAAGAAGCTTGGAACCCACCTGGGGATGGTTGCGGTACATCGCCTCTTCTTCCGCATCTAACGGTAGACCGGCATAGATTTTATTGAGGAGGTCGTTAGGCAGGGTGACGCAGCCGATTTGTGACATGAGGGCGGCAATCTCAAACTGCCAGAGATTGTGCAGATTCATTTGCTCGGCCAGGTGGATAACCAGATTTTTAATACGCAGACCGCTGCTGAAGGCAATGGGATTGGCCAAACTGAGCAGCTCGGAGAGCACGGTGACACTGCCTTTCAACGTTTTGTCGAGCAGCTCTTTCTCTGCTGTGATTAATCTATGTTGACGCAGGGCCAGCGCGAGGGCCATGACAAGAACGGAGGTTGAGCAGGGTTTATTGAGGAAGCGGAATATCTGGCCCTTATTAACCGCCTCAATGGCTGTTCCCTGATCGGCATTGCCGGTGAGCATCAAGCGTACGGTATCGGGATAGAGATCTTTTACCGTCGAAAGGAGCTGAATGCCATCCATAACCGGCATGCGCATATCTGAGACGATGACAGCGAAAGGCCCCTTGTCTTTCAGGATCTCAAGGGCCAAAACACCGCTTTCAGCCGTGTAAATATCAAAACGCTTACGCAACTCACGCTTTAAGGATTGCAGGATATTTTCTTCATCGTCGACGAACAGAATCTTTTCGGTCATCCGGGTTCTCTCAGGTGAATTTCATAGTCGAGTGGTTGTTATCCCATCCACCCCTTCAGGGTAATTTTATTGTCTGCAAAAAGTTTCAGACATGATTTTACGACGTCGGCATCGTACAGGATAGCGCTGTTATCGGCAATTTCCTTAAGTGCTAAGTCAACGCCGGGTGCCGGCCGATATGGGCGGTGGGAAGACATGGCTTCCACAACATCGGCGACAGCTATAATTCGCGCCTCTAAAAGAATGTTTTCACCCGACAATCCCATGGGGTAGCCTGTGCCATTCATTCTTTCATGGTGTTGATAAACGATTGCTGCAATAGGCCAGGGAAAGGAAATATTCTTGAGAATATCAAATCCAACCTGGGGATGGACATGAATCAACTCTCTTTCTATGTGAGTGAGCTTCCCCGGTCTATTGAGAATTTCCGCTGGGACATAGATTTTACCGAGATCATGAATTACCCCGGCCAACCGAACTCCTTCTGTTTGATCGTGAGAAAGCCGCATCTCTTGGGCAATTGCGCAAGCCAGTTCAGCGACACGGGTTTGATGCCCTGCCGTGTATGGGTCTCGTGTTTCAACTGTCAGCGCAACTGCTGAAATAATCCCTTCCAGGGCCTCTTTGAGTTGGGATTCTTTTTGCTTGATTTTCCGTGTTCTTTGCTCAACTTTCTTTTCAAGACTCTTGTTGAGGGCAATGAGTTCCTGGTTTTGTCTTTTTGTGAGTTCAGTAAGCCTTTTATTTTCTACTATTAAAAAGTGTTGATTAAGAGCCTCGTTGATTGCTGATTTTAAATCATCATCGCCACATGGCTTGGTGATAAAATGGAATATTTTACCTTGGTTGATCGCTGATAATACAGAGCTTATTTCAGAATCACCGGATAAAATCATTCTGATAGTATCAGGCCATTGAATTCTTACTTGTTCCAGGAGCTCTGTGCCGGTCATTCCCGGCATCCGCTGATCTGCAACCACAACGGCAACCTCTCTTGCAGCCATTTCTGCCAAAGCTTTGAGTGGATCATCGAAGGCTATAACCTGGTATTGCTCACGCCTGGTGATCCGGACAATAGCCTGGAGAATGTTTGGCTCGTCATCAATAAAAAACACAATTGGTTTTGTCATAATAAAAAGAATCCAGGTACGCTAGCAGGATGTCGGATTATTCAGACCGCTGCAATGGGCAGATGAATTGTGAAGACCGTTCCTTTACCCATCTCTGAAGTAAAACTGATGGTGCCGTTGTGTTTAATTTCAATGACATCATGCGCAATTGCCAGGCCCTGACCAGTCCCTTTGCCGACGACTTTAGTGGTAAAGAAGGGGTCAAAAACCCTTTTTCGAATATTGTCCGGAATGCCCATCCCCGTGTCTTCTATGCAAATCTCGACATATTTTGCGAACCGACTGGTGGATATGGTTATCCGTCCTTTTTCAGTGCTGTTTTTGTTTTTGTCGGCGATGGCGTGGCAAGCATTCACCAGGATATTGAGAAAAACCTGGCCAATTTCATCGGCCAAGCACCAAACCATGGGAAGATTTCTCTCAAAGTGAGTCTCAATATCAGCGCAATATTTCCATTCATTGCTTGCCACGGTAATCGTGGTCTCAATAATTTTATTCAGATCGTAAAAGGCCTTTTCCTTGCTGCCGGGATGGGAAAATTCCTTCATTGCCTGAACAATTGTGGTTACTCGCTTGACCCCCTCTTTCGATTGTCGAATTGCCGCAGGGATTTCGTTCTCCAGATATTCCCAGTCAATTTCCGCAAGCATTTCTTCGACCTCAAGACTCGCCTCTGCCGGTGCAGCCCCTTGGGCAATTGCCTGCAATACCCTGAGCAAGGCATCGACCAGACGTTTGACATCTGCGAAGGATTCTTCGAGAAATTCTATATTTGAGCCGATGAACTGGGAGGGAGTATTGATCTCGTGGGCAATACCTGCGGCGAGTTGACCGACAGATTCAAGTTTTTGGGCCTGGAGCAACCGGGCCTGGGTAAGTTGCAGATCGTGCAAGGCCTTTTTGAGTTCATCTCCCTGGCGCTGCAGAATTTCTGTCTTATGATGAACAACCCTCTCCAAATTGAGGTTTTGAGAGAGTAATTCCATCGATGACGGCCCTGCACAGTTGCGCTGCTCGGCAGCGTTCATGAGGGCCTCAATTGTCTTCTGCTGGGCCATCAATTTACCTTGCAGCCTGGCAATGGTAGCCTTATCATCGTCTTCGTTTATCTTGTTCATATGCTAACCTGCAATCGCAATTCCCGTGAAGGTCTGGTTGATATGCACGGAATTAAATTGTTCGCCATAGGTGCTGAAACCTACAACTTTACTTTTTGCCATCAGCCTCCCCACACTCTCATCGATTCCTCGTTCCTCCATTTCAAGTCGCCTGAGAATGCAGTCACAGCCGATAATGACTGCCGGGTCACCGATACACCCTTTCACTTTCTGTAGATCCCGATTCAAGGCCTCAATCGCCGAGTTGCCCTTACCTATGGTGAGGACAGATCCGGTATCGATAGCACAAAAAAATTTAAGACTGCCGTCCGGCTCGATATTGGAAATCGACCGCACGTAATAGTCGTCGCCGATTCGAAGCATCAGGGGGTGTTGCGAGAACACAGTGGGATTCAGTTGATCGACGGATTTACCAATCAATTCGGCATATGCCAAAACAGCTTGCTCACCATTGATTTCCATAACCAGACGTTTTTCAGGGTCCGCAGCTGTTATAACGAGCTTGATGGCCGTCGGTATGAAATGCTGATGTTTGAAGACGTGGAAAGGCAGCGTGGTTAAAAACAAGGCAAAAACTGCGGCGTCTTGCAATAACTCACCGTCGTAATAGACAAAGGTGTGTTTGAATTTCAGGCTGTCACCGGCTGAACCGCCAACAATCGGGACATTGCCAAGTGCCATGTACAGTGCTGAAATCAGTGGTTCTTCCTGCATAGACAGGCCATCAACCAGGAGAAAACCAAAAGCCGTCAACTCGGAGAGAGATATCCGCTCCTGAACATCCTCGGCAATTCTACTCACATGTTCCGCCCGTGAGGAAAGGGGGTGGATAAGATAGGGAACAACAGAGAGCTCATCGCTGGCAAGCGAGGCGCCGGAGATGCCACCTTGTTGGAAACCTGTTTCTGAGAGCTGCCCGGCTGTCGTACAGCCAATCACCGTACCAGGGAGATGTTCCTGTAATGCCCGGCCGAGCAACTGTGGATCGTATTCCTCCGAGAAAAATACCAGATACACTCGACTGTTCGGCTGCTTGATCTGCTCTGCCAGTTCGCGAACAGCCTCCTGCACATCGCGTTTTTTTGATTTTCCTTGCCGCACCTGCAAGCGTGGCTGCCCATCGTTGATCATTTCCGGCAGATCTCTTCGCAATATCATCTTGATTGTTTCAGGAGAACACGGTTTTTCCAGAAATTGATGGACCACACCGAGCGTGCTTTCTATCGATTGTTCATCTGCATGCCCGGTCAGCAGTATCCTCAAGGTTTGAGGATATTTTTCCATAACGGCGGTCAGAAATTGCGCACCATCCATGCCGGGCATGCGCATGTCGGAGAAAACAATATCAAATTTATTTTTTTCCATAATTTCAAGTGCGTCTTTGCCGCTTGTGGCGAAGTACAGGTCATATCCTTGGCCTAATGATCTGAGCATTCTGCTAAACTCAGCGAGAATATTAGGTTCATCGTCAACAAAGAGAACTTTTTTGGGATGCATCTTTTCCACCTTTCCCTTGATAGAGAATCATACAGTTTGTTGTTGTATATTTTGAATTATCCTAACATTTTCTCTAATTATATCAAAAAATATTATGGAAAAGCAAAGGGGGATTCTATTGGATCGGAGTATTATCCACTGCCCCGGATAAAAAACCTTTTTCGCAACCGGCGTTTAAAAGCCCTGCAAGGCCTGCAATGCATCATCGAAAAAAACATCATAATTACTCATTGTTCTGCTGCTCCATATATGCAAAACAAAGATCCTGCCAATTTTGCAATTTCTCACCGAGACCGATTTTCTGAAGATATTCCTCATTGAATTCAGGCATTGATCCGATTACCTCATCCTGGTGGTGCTTGTAATACATGACATTGGCAATGTGGACGGCAAGCGCCGGATTGAATGTGTCGGCAGGGTATTCTCCAAGTTGATGGTGAAAACCTATTGCCTCGACGATATCGCTTGGAAATCCCCATAATCCGGTCAAATAGGCTCCCATGTCGCAATGGGTTGCCTTGAACACCCTCTTTTCTGCCAGACGAAGAGGAATATGTTCTTGTCGGGCAAGGAGCACGGCCTCGCTGCAACGTGATTCCATCTTCGAGACCAGAATAAGTTTGCCAATATCGTGGAGAACTCCGGCGATATGGCTGTTACTGATGATTTCCTTTTCATCGGTTTCACTCTCGGCGATTTTTTTCGAGAGCATTCCGACGGTGATACTGTGATTCCAAAGGGATTCAGCGGAATAGGCATCCCCCGAAATTTTCATTTCAGAAAAAATGTGCGAAACGAGGACAAGGGCCTTGATAGTATCGAGACCAAGGAGCTTTACCGCCCTGGCCGGACTTTCAACCTTCTGATAGAGGCCGAAAAACGCTGAGTTGACAAGTTGTAAAACCTTTGCCGTCATGGCAATATCTTGACTGATTATTTCTCCAACATCATCAAGTGATGCCTCTGGTTCGCGAATCTTCTTCTGGAGTTTTTCATAGATTGCGGGCAGGCTTGGGAGAGAGTCTATGCCGGAAATGATTTCCTTGAGCTTGCCATCGATCATCAATCTATGCAAGGCACTAGCCCGGATGAGGATATTTTTTAATTTTTCGGGATCGCACGGTTTGGCCAGGAACTGATGAACAACCCCGATTGTTCGCAGCGTCGATTCCTCATCGGCCTGTCCGGTAAGCATGATCCGGATGGAATGCGGGTGGCTTTTCTGGATTTCAGTCATCAGCTCTGAACCGTCCATTCCCGGCATACGCATATCCGAGACTACCACATCAAATTCGTTTTGATTGATCAATTCCAATGCTTGCTTGCCACTTTCCGCAAAGTGGAGCTCGAACTCATTTCGCATCGAACGGAGCATCCGGCGAAGTCCATTAAGGATATTAGGCTCATCATCGACAAATAAGATCCTTCTTTTATCCATATGGTTCTCCATGTGAGAGATAACGATGTATTATTTTTCCAATTCAATCGATTGTTCACGGAATAGCTATTAACTCGCCAATGGCAGGCGAATAATAAAAGTGGTTCCCACACCGTCTTCAGTTTCAAAGGTCAGGGTTCCGCCATGCTTCTGCGTTATGATATCATGAGAAATAGTCAACCCCTGCCCTGTCCCCCGCCCAACCTCCTTGGTCGTAAAAAAAGGATCGAAGATCCGTTCCCTGATTGGTACTGGAATACCCTGCCCGGTATCCCGAACCCTTATTTCCACGGAAGAATCAATCAACTTTGTGGAGATATGTATTTCTCCTTTTTCTCCACTGGGATTCTGGCCAAGTTTCTCACCAATGGCCTGAGCTGCATTGGTGAGCAGATTAAGAATGACCTGCCCCATCTCGTCGACAAAGCAGGGAACCAGCGGGAGATCAGCGGCCAGATCCGTTGTAACATCAGAGACATATTTCCATTCATTACGGGCAACAAGAACCGTTGTTTCAATGATTGAATTAACCACGACACTCTCTTTTTCCCTGGAAGACGGATGAGAAAAATCCTTCATAGCCTTAACGATTGAGGAGACCCGGGCGACACCATCTTTTGACTGTTCTATCGCTACAGGCACTTCCTCCATCAGATATTCCCAGTCAGCCTCTTCAAGTGCCGACAGCAGTTTTTCCGCTACCTCCGGCGGAGAAGTAGTCAGCACTTCCCGGATTGATTGGGTGAGAATAGCCATCCCCTGGTTTGCTTCCTCAAGGAAGGTAATATTGGTGCCGATAAACTGCATAGGCGTATTGATCTCGTGAGCAATTCCTGCCGCCAGTTGACCGATGGACTGCAGTTTCTGGGCCATGTTCGCCTGTCGTTCCAAGGCCTTACGTTCGCTGATATCAAAAAGAATTAGAGCTTGAGCAAAAATACCCTTATAGACCATAAAGAGAATATTCCGCCGGACCGGAACCAATTCACCATTCTGTCGTTCAAGGACAAGCTCAGTCCTATGTCGATCTGTATCCCGTTGTAAAACCTTGGTTTTTAGCAAAGCGTTATTATTTTCGATTAAAGCCTGCTTCGTATATCCAAGCAGTTTCTCGGCAATGGAATTGCAGTCAAGCACTTCGAATGTTTCCCGATCAATGACGATTATCGCAGCAAGGATGCCTTCCAGTACCTTCTGTAGGAATGCCTGGTTTTCAATGACTTCGGCCGTACGCAGTTTAACGGCCTCTTCCAGTTCTTCGTGGTAACGGCTCAAACGTTCTTCAGCCTCTTTCCGTTGAGTGACATCCTCGGCACTTCCTTCTATCAGGGTCAGTCTTCCCTGCGCATCAAATAACGGTCGCGCATTGAGATTCAGCCAGAGGGTCTTGCCTTTGGCATTGATCGCCTGGACTTCGAAGTTCGCAAGGTTTTTGCCCTCAAGCAGATGGTGAAAAGGGCTACCCATTTCCGTTGATCCAGCCTTTAAATGATCACGGATATCGGGTGCCGCTTCAATAAGAGCGGCTGGAGTCGGGTATCCCAGGATAGTGGCCATCGCTGGATTGACAACGAGAATCTTCCCCGTGTCCGATGCCTGAAAGATACCCTCCAGGGCGTTATCGAAAATAGAACGATATTGCTGTTCAGCATTTTTCAGGGCCTTTTCTATCTGGATACGAGTTTCAATTTCCTGTTCCTTCTCTTTTATGCGTTGCTCCAACTCCCGGCCATGGGCGGTCAACAGATGTTCACGCTCCTGGTAAAAATTTATTTTTTGTGCCAGCTCCTGCGGTGAGACATTGAGCCTTGACAGGATGTCGGCATAAGCTCTGGAGAGACGGGCCTTCTCCTTTCGTGGGAAGACATATTCCCGATTCATTGCCCGATGGGCCATAGCCGCTCCGATGGATCCGGCCAGGATAATTTCAATACTTCGATGAAATTCGGCAAAATCGATGATTGAAACACCTTTTCTGTCCTGTAACTTCATATCAATGAGTTTTTGGTTGAGTATCTCCTTACTTTTTTCAGGTGGAAAGTACTCGTTGATTACTGATAGGAGAATTTCATTTTTTTCATTGATATCAATTGATTCGTCACTGGAATGTTCGGCAGCGACAACAGGTTTTATTTGGGCAATGGACCTGAAGTCCAAGGCGATAATGCGTTCCTCTTCACTCTGCCCAAAGAAAAGAGAGACCAATACAAAAGCTGCAATATTAAATAAAAGAGACCAAAATACCGTATGGGAAAGCGCTGGCAAGGCATCGAGCCCGAAAAGATGTTCGGGGCGCAGCCAGGCGATACCCCACGGACCATCGATCAAAAGGGAGGTCGACATCAGACCGCTTTTAATAAAGGCCGGAAGCATAAGAGTATAAAACCAGATAAAAAAACCGGCCGAAAGACCGGAAAGCGCCCCACGCTTGCTGCCTGCGGACCAGTAAACGGCACCGATTGCCGTAGGGGCAAACTGAAGAACGGCGGCAAAGGAGATCAGTCCCATATTCACAAGGGCATAGGATTTTCCGAGCTCGATCTGAAACCAATAACCTGCGGCAAGAATAAAAAGAATGCTGATCCATCGCCAGCCGAGGAGATACCTGCGCATACCGGAAAGCGGAGGCAGGAGGTTGAACAACGGCAGAAGGAGATGGTTGACCAGCATAGTCGACATGGTCATCGAGGCAATGACTATCATGCTCATTGCCGCGGAAAACCCTCCAAGAAAGACAAACAAGGCAAGCCAGGTATTGCCGTGCAACACCGGGATTCTTAGAACATAGGTATCTGCTAAAGAAATCGGAATCCCTGAGGTAATACCATAGAGGGCAATCGGAATAACAAAGATATTGATCAAGAACATATAGAGTGGGAACTGCCACATGGCCGGGAGAATATTGCGGACTGCTGAGTTCTCGACAACGGCCACATGAAACTGACGGGGTAGAAAGAGGATCGCCGACATGGAAAGGATGATAAGCGTTGTCCAGGTAAGATATCCGCCCCCTCCATCGCTCAACTGCAGAACCTTTGCGGTTGCAGGGTTGGTGAGCAGGGATTGAAGCACTCCCTCGGAATGGCCATGGAAAAGATAATAACACGCCAAAATGCCACAGGCAGAAAACGCGATGAGCTTAACGATTGATTCCAGGGCTATTGCCGTCATCATACCGCGATGTCGCTCCGTCGGGTCGAGTTTTCTGGCACCAAACATGATAGTGAAGAAGGTCATGACCAAGACGAGGATTGGACCGAAATTATCGATGAGCCAGGTTTCCTTCCCAACATCAGCTTCAATGAGCAGAATAAACGTACTTTTAACTGCCTCAAACTGAAGGGCGATATAAGGCATACTCCCGATCAATGCCATCAGGGTAACCAGGGCGGCCAGGCTTTGCGACTTCATATATCGTGCGGAAATGAAATCCGCGATACTCGTGATGCGATATCTGTCCTTGATGATCACCATACGGCGCAACACCATCCACCAGAGACAGATCATCATGGTAGCCCCTAGATAAACGCCGAGAAAGGAAAGACCGGAGGTTGCCGCTTTTCCAACACTGCCGTAGTAGGTCCACGACGTGCAATATACTGCCAGAGAAAGCGAATAGACCATCGGTGAACTGGCCAATCTAATTGACAAGGGCGATTCTTTTTCAACAATGTAGGCCACTAGAAACAAGAGCCCAAAATAAACGGCAATTGCCAGAAAGATAATAACCGGATTCATGAGCCTTCATCTCCTTCACCCTCTCCCAGTTTTCGCAGGCTCCGGCAGTGAAGCCAGAGACCGGCGATTACTATTGCCCAGAAAAAGAAAAGATAGATAACTGTACCGACACCCTCACCCGTAATCGAAACAAGCGGCCAGTTGAAAAAAAGCATGCATCCGAAAAACAGTATCATCGCAATGGTCCTACTTCCCGGTGTCGTCTTCATATGCCTCTCGATATGACACCATCGGGACCAGCAACGCGGAGGATCTTGATCTCATTTGCTTTTGTTGTCGAATCGTGAGAGGAGCCAGGAGCAGCATGTACAGTACAAACATACAGAACAAACAACACCAGACAGATACCTATGGAATAACAGTGCACTTGTGGGAAAAAACACATCATCTTTGCCTCCGGGTTGTGAGGATCTGCAGGACGATTATGATCGGTCATCCATATTTTTTCCTTAAAACAATCTTATAGGGCACACTACAGTTTGTCAAACCTCCCCACAACGGTCTCTTCTGTGATGACAAGACATCGGCAATTCCCAACACAACCCTAACAGTATTGAATGTCAAGATATTCTGACGAGGTGCAGTTCATTCCGCATTTCCAGCGTTTCGTCGCTTTCTGCTTCCCTGTCGGAAACAGTTTTTTTAAAGTGTGTCTGGATCCGCAGGCGAAGTGAAAATGATCAACTTGCTTTCCCTCGCCGTACTCACTCATCGAAAGCTATAGGAGAAGTTTCATGGCTATGCATCGTTGGTCGTTGTTGATAGCAGTAACGTTATTCCTTGCCGGTTGTGCCGCAACACCGCAGCAACATAATGTACAAGATGTCCATATCTGTGTTGCAGACGATTGCGATACAACCGGTCACAAGTATTCCGCTGCACAATTGTTTACTGGATTCCAGAAACTCTTGAAGACCAATGAAGGCGAAAAAGTAACGATTTGCGACTCAAATCCAAAGACACGCAATTGCGAGAGTGTCGGTGTATGCCAGTTTGTACTGGGAGGCTTCCTGCCGGGCCCCGGGTGTTCACAAAGCATGGTTTTCAGCGAGATCGCGACGGGCAAGCAACCGGAGCAAATAACCATGAAGGCGGACATGCCGCTCACCTTTATCGGCACGCCGGTATTTTGCAAGACCACGGATGCCACTTTTTCTGTTCACTCTCCGGAGCAGATTTCCCTCGAATTCCAGCCACGCTTTTGCAACTGGATGGTGATGGGTAACATGAGTGCGACATTTAACTTTGCGGTCAATTCTCTCGATCTGACTCGCGGCCAGATCGGTGGCTACTGGAGTCACGCGGTAACAGGGACCGGCAACGGTAGAGGCTCAGGTTATATGGTGCTGAAATTTCCCAAGGCGATGCCTGACGGCGAAAACTGGTTTGTTGGGTTCGAACAAAAACCTATACGTTCTATGGAGGATAAATGAACAACTTAGAAATAAATCATGAAAAATCAACAGAAGATCAGCAACAAGTCCTGTGCTCAGATGTTCCTGAAGAACAAGGTGCTCCAATTCAAGCGCAAGAACTACAATCTCACCCAAAAAACTTAACCGGTTTTGCAAAAGGCTGGGTGATGTTTATGATTATTGCCCATTTTGCAGCTATAGGTGCACAATTGCAAAATATTCATGAACCAGTAATAATTATGTTTGCTTTATTCGTTTCCGTAATGATTATTGGTTTTGTATTACTATATTACAGAAAACCTTATGGATTATATATTACAGCAGTATCAAATACACTCGCTTTAATAATAATGAATAATGCATTTGGGAATGGTGTTAATCTAAGAGGCAGTATTATTTTTGTGATAATTACATTCTTTGTAACCAAAAAACAATTGAAATATTTTTAAATCAACAGGAAAAGATTATGAAAATCCTTTGCAACTATTTTGTATTGATATCTATATTACTTCTGCAATTTCCTTTTATTTGCTTGGCTTCTGATCAATTTGATCAAGTCGATGCTATGGTAAAGAAATTTGGCGGTGGCATAGCAGGAATATTATTTTTATTGTTTATGGCTTGGAATATATTTAGAAAAAAATAAACAATTGCAAAGGCAGCTTTGATCCTTCAAGTACCGTATTGGTTTTAAGTTATAGTGTTTATGCTAACAATCATATGTGCCTTAATGGAACTCCGCTGTGCTTCGTTCCAGCAGGTGAAGGGAGCGTTGAATCTGTAGAAAAAACAAAAAGTACCTTATAGCCTGACCGTTATTGATCAAATATTTTATAAAACCAGGAAGTAGACCATTATTTTAAGGATGAGATAATGCCTAAATCTGATATTCAAAGTAAGGGTAACAGAATAGAAGAAGCCGAAGAGAAATTGTCATCACTAATACCTGATGGATATTATATAATTAATGTTGAAGTGATCGATGAAAAATGGTCATCATCTAAAGATATTATGATTGACGCCAAATCGATAGATGCAGCGAGAAAAATGATAGAATCTCACGTTTCAGAAGGATTCTTTATAAGTAATGAATCAATAATCAGACAACCATCATCAGGCACCATTATTGAAAAGAGATCTATTGAATCTGATGCATTCAAATACGCAAGATGGTCTGCTCCTAGGGAATGTACTATTCAAAAAGAGAAAGTATTAGTACCTTCTGTTCACGAAATAGTGATGATTTCAGCAATTGATAGAGAAACTGCAATAAAGGAAGCGAATAATCATGGTATTTTTGTTGAAAATATTGATGTTTTAATTCATAGCAGAAAAGGTTTTTTAGGACTAGGTCGGAAAAATGGACTATACAAAATAAATATGTGCAAACAACAGGCAGAAGTTGAAATTAGCTATATTGTCGAGGCAAAAGTTACGTATACAATTACACCTCAGGTAACGCTTAATGCAACAATCGTTAATAACATTGAAGAGTTGATAGAAATTATGGACCATATTGCAACAAATGATAGTGGCTTATCTGATTTTATCTCTTGGTTTGGGTTACGTAGCCGCTATTATATTCTAGAGGCGATAGAAAGTATAGCTGATCAAAGATTTTCTGTAATTTTATTCAAATATATAAAAAATCATTTTTATTCTAGCGATAAGAGAAAAGCAATTGATGATGTTTTAAATACATTAGATAAAATTGGAGGACAGACTATAAGAGGGGAAATGATCGAATTTCTATTTGCTAATACAAAAGAATTTGTTGGCAAAAACATACCTGACTTGTTCGGAATATACACAAATGTTCTAAGAAATTTTGTTAAAGCATTTGAACCAATCAGATCCGGTCAGCAAAATGATTGGCGCGGTAGCGATGGTGTTACAATTCATTTTAATTATGATGTCGATTCTCTATTGAATGGAATTAATTTTTTGTGCTCAGTAAATAATCCTGTTTCGACGAATTTATTACATAAATTTGCATCGCTACCAGAGACTCTTGTTCCTTTAGGATATTCTGATATTGGTCATATGGGCTCTGCTGACCCTACAACAACTATTCAAATGAGAAAAATTGCAAAATATGAAATTGTTAAAAGAGGAAGACCATCATATAATTTTAATGCCTATAAAATTGACAAATACTATGTATCCTAATGAAGGATGTTTTATTTGTAAAAAATGGAGTAGTGGGACGTTAATAAAATTGTAACTTCCTCTTTACTTCCATTCAGAAATACTCGTCATTAAAGGTGCTTGCTGTATTGCAGTATTATTTTGCACCGGATGATCCGGTGATTATTCCGTTAGGCTCAACCAGGGGGGAACATGTTCTGCTCTCAATGTGGCACTGAAAATCAACCAGAAGCACGCTTCTGCCAGAAATGTGGCAACTCGTTATCCGATGTGCTCGCACAACCAAAGCCAAGTTCTGTTAAATCTCAAGGCGCCGAATCTGCTATCTGGAACCCCAATGCAACAGCGAACTGGAGTTTGATCTTCTCTCCCGCGTTTGGTTCATATCTCCAAATGCTCAATTGGCGTGCGCTAGGTGAACCGGAGAAGGCTGCGTCGTCACAAAACTGGTTCTATGTCAGCCTGGGAATGCTCGCTATCTATGTGCTCATGGGCGTATTCAGGGACGACTCAAAGGCGGCAGATGGAGCAGCCCGAGGGCTTGGATTTCTATTTTTAATTGTTTGGTATTTTGCAGCTGGGCGGACACAAAGCAAGTACGTTAAAGAAAAGTTCGGATCGAGCTACACCAGAAAGCCTTGGGGTAAAGTGTTGCTTATTGGCGTTGCTGCATTCGTCGGTTTCTTTATTGCAGCTGTAATCGTTGGCCTTGTACTTGGTGCTGCACATTAAGCCATTCCAGCCGACACCGGGAAGGCCTGGTAAATTAATTTTGTGCGTCAGTGGCCGGTGCGGCTGACCAGCACATTGGGCAACCTGCGCATCCGCTACCTCATGCATCAGCTGTCAAACAATAAACATTAATAAGACCTCGCCGGTCGACGATAAGTGGAAGAGATAAGGCATGAAGAAGGTGATCATTTATGTCAGTATGGCAATCGTTTCTTTAACCCTGCTGGTAACGATCGTTGGCGTTGTTTGCGAGCAGGTGGGCAGGAGTCGGGCTGCCCGTGACTTTCCACCGCAGGGCACGTTGGTGGATATCGGCGGACGGCGGATTCAACTCGATTGCCGGGGTACCGGCACACCCATTGTAATTTTTGAAGCAGGACTGGATACCAACGGATCGTTGAGCTGGTCGGCGGTTCATGACGAGGTAGCCAAAACTACCCGGGCATGCGCATACAGCCGTGCCGGAATCATGTGGAGCGACCCAAATGATGGTCTGCAAAATGCAAAAACTGTTGCCGAAGATTTGCATGCCACTCTGGTCAGCGCGGGTGAAAAATCTCCGTTCGTACTTGTCGGCCATTCCTTGGGAGGGTCCTACATCATGACCTATACAAAATATTTTGGCGCTGATGTGGCTGGTCTGGTTTTTGTGGACGGGTCCCACCCCGATCAGGTGCAACGGTTCAAGACAGTCACATCATACACTCCCTCCACCATGATCATGTTTATCAGAATAGGAGTGATCTTCGCTTGGACCGGTGCGGTTCGGATCGTGCCATTGGCAACACAAGGCGTGCCAAACCAGCCTCTGCGTGCGGTTCAGGCGATGGCTGCATATGCGTCAACCTCCCTTGGTTCCATGCTCAAGGAGTTGCTTTCCATGGATCAGACGCTCTCGGAAGCGAGAACGTTCCGGCAACTTGGCAACCGTCCGGCATACATACTGACTTCGACGGCGCCGTTTTCACAAGAGGTCCTTGCCGCGCTGAAGTTAACGCCTGAACAGGGCAGGCAGTACCAGGAGTTATGGAAGGGGATGCATGATGAAGTAGCATCATGGTCGTCGAACAGCCGGCATCAGCTGGTTCCGAATGCGAGTCACTACATCCAATTTGACAGACCAGATGTCGTTATCGAGGCAGTGCGATCGGTGGTCAACGATGTGCGGAGCACGCATCGCTGATCAATGGGTGCCACATTTCTGAAATGCTTCTGTCAGGCACCCCACACTTCAAGACGCAGATTACGCTACCGTAAACATGCACAGATAATCATCGAATGAAAAAAGTATTATTCTACCTCGTTTCAACGTTCATATTCAACACAGCTATTGCCGGTATGTTGACCATGACTGTCACGGGTGGTCAGTTTTGGCTGAACCTCATCTACTCCCAATGTATCGGTCTGTCGGTGCTGGCGGTCAACGGAACAATTATTCATTTACTGAAAAGTTCGATCGTGCGTTGGGTGGCGTTGAGTGTTACCTTACCGACCAGTGTGGCGCTCGGTTTGACGCTGGCGTTTTTCCTGAGCGGGATAGGAAGCTGGGACGTGAAATACGTCTGGCCAAATATGCTGCTAGGATTGTTCTTTGGTTTGATTGGCAGCATCGCCTTCCTGCTATCCAGACAGATCGAGTCCGAGGTAAAAAAACGTCAACTCGTCCAGAGCGAAAGCGAGAAGCGCGAGATCGAAGCGAACCTGAAATTGCTGCAAGCACAAATTGAACCACATTTCCTCTTCAATACGCTGGCAAATGTCGGCAGTCTGATTGATAGCGACCCTGCGTTGGCCAAAAAACTGCTGGAACGTTTGAATGACTGGCTACGCGTGGCCCTGGTTCGTGCCCGCAGTCATAATACCACGCTGGGCGACGAACTGGAGATGCTGGAAAACTATCTGCAAATTTTGAAGATCCGTTTCGGCGATCGTCTGCGCTGGACGATCGATGTGCCGGAAGATGTCCGGCTGCTGCGCTTTCCGCCGATGTTGTTGCAACCGCTGGTGGAGAACGCCGTACGTCACGGGATTGAACCGAAGATCGGTGGCGGCGAGATCACCATTAGCTCGCGTTTTGAAGATTCGAGCTTTCATATCGAGGTGACCGATACCGGTGTTGGTTTGTTGGCCGAAGAGGGCAGCGGCGCAGGACTCACAAATATTCGTGCACGGCTGGACGCACTGTTTGGCACATCCGGACGGCTGATCTTGCAAGACAAAGCCGGTGGCGGTGTGTGTGCTGTCCTGGAGTTACCGCGATGAGAGCCATTATCGCCGATGACGAACAGCATCTTGCGGAAGATCTACGCCGCCGCATTGCTCAGCTTTGGCCGGAATTGCACATTGTCGCCGTGCTGCATGACGGCATGGCAGCAGCTTCTGCCCTGGCGGATCTCAACCCCGATATCGCCTTCCTCGATATACGCATGCCTGGCCAGAGCGGGTTGGATGCGGCACGCGAGGCGACGGTCGATTGCCGTATCGTGTTTGTCACCGCCTTTGACGACCATGCGGTGCAGGCCTTCGATCAAGCGGCGGTGGACTACTTGTTGAAGCCCGTTTCCGATGAACGCCTCGCACGCTGCATCGAGCGTTTGAAACAGCGCAGCACTGCAACACCGGATGCACTACTGGCTCGCCTGCAACAATTGCTTGCAACATCACATAAACCGGAACCCTTGCGATTCCTGCGCATCCAGGTTGGAGAATCAGTGCGTATGGTGGCGGTGGAGGAAGTGTGCTATTTCAAGTCCGCCGATAAATACACTATGGTGCTCACCCGCGATGCCGAGCTGCTGTTGCGCACGCCGATCAAAGATTTGATCGCGCAACTCGACCCGGACGTATTCTGGCAGGTGCATCGCGGTACGTTGGTGAACGTCAAGCAGGTCGTCTCTGCGCATCACACCCTGCTGGGCAAGGTGTCACTGACATTGCGCCACAGGCCTGAAAAAGTCGCAGTGAGCCGCAGCTATGCACATTTGTTCCGACAGATGTAATTCGCGGGCAGGTACAACAATTCGACCGGCTTGGTTGTAAAAATGTCAAAACGTAAGATAAAATTATCAGATTTCAATCTCATGGCAGTCATGAGTATTGTTTTCACGGTGCTTGCCGCTGGGCTTTATCTCAAGACCGGTAACATTTTCTATATTTACAACTTCTCCATTATCGGTAGCTCCCTCATGCTTGGAATGGGGCTTTGGCCTCTTTTACCGCAACGGTATAAACCTTGGGCGAGAAGACTTTCCCAAATTCTCATCGGTGGATACATGTTTTTCGGTCTGGGGATGGGGCTTATCTATCTAGGATTCGGTGATATTACGCCTGAGAACATGCAAATCGAGGGGTTTTGGTTTTGGCTCCTTGCAGGTATGTCGGCAGCATCGGTTCTTCACTACTCTATCGCCAAAATCTTGGGACCATTCATTTTTAACCGGGCTTGGTGCGGGTGGGCTTGCTGGACAACCGCAGTCCTCGACTTGCTTCCCTGGAAGAAATCACCAGGGAGAATGCCAGTCTACTGGGGATACTTCAGATACCTCCATTTTCTTATGGTCGCTCTCATAGTTACAGTACTTGTGAAGCATTTCAATTATGGTCTTGCCGACACACTTGGAATTGTGAAAATCAAGGAAATTGACTCGATGAATCTCACCGTATATTCAAGTATGTGGCATATCCCGGAGCTTTGGTGGTTTCTTGTTGGCAATATCGGATATTATGGCCTGGGAATTTTGCTTGCCTTTAGCAATCATGACAACAGGGCGTTTTGTAAGTATTTTTGCCCGATTGTTGGGTTTTTTAAGATAGGATCGAGGTTTTCAATTATAAAAATAGGCACACGAAAAGAGAAATGCACTGATTGTAAAGCTTGCGAACAGGTTTGCCCCATGGATATTAAACTGACTGAATATATAAAGTCTGATCGCCGCATTACGTCCTCTGAGTGTATCATTTGCAAGACATGCACCACCGCGTGTCCTCAT
>JAZDOW010000256.1:0-2826 GCA_043798185.1 Pseudomonadota bacterium
TAATTGGCAAATGGCACCAGCACCGCAATTTTTTCCTTCTTCTTGCCGTAGCTGATGACGATGTCTTCGCCCTGTTGAACACGGTCGAGCACTTCTGAAAAATGGGATTTAAACTGACTCACCGTCATAGTTTGCATATCAGGAACCCTCCTTTATTTCTCACAGTATCTTGTTTTCGTGACATGTTGTCAAGTAAATATGGCAGCGCTCAGCACTGGTGCAGGTCTGGCCTCGATATCAATCCGAAATCATGGGAAAGATGACCCAACAGAAAAACCGGCTCATGGGTATCAACTCATCTTCATTAACGCCCATAAGTCAACCAGCCACCACCAGTCACCATGATGTTTCTCCGAGCATCTCCGAGAGTCAGGAAATATTTTCTACCTGTTATCTGTCCGTTAGGTTATGGTGTTTTAGAAATTTATTGACCTTGAAGTCATCTTGCAAGAGTTAAGAGCAGACTTGACCCTTATGTGACTATGACCCTTATGTGACCTCTTTTCCCGATCATACGCTCAATTCGGGGATGTACGGGATGCGACTTTCACCTCTTCCAGAAGCGCTTGCAGTACTGCAAGTTGAGCTATGTCCTTACGCCGGATGAAGACAGTCGGCAAGGCTGCAAATTCAGCGTCTATAGGGAGAGTTATTATCCTTTCGTCATAGGAATAACGAGCAACAATGCTCTTCGGCAGCATGGTAAACCCTATCCCGTTGGCCACACAATCCATTATTCCCTCGAGGCTTCCAATTTCCGAAACTTCGTAGGGGAGAAGACCCTGCTTGCGCAACCAGAACTCCAAATAGGCCCGGAAGGTACATCCACGCTCGAATACCAATGCGGTCTTGTGAAGGAGAGCTTCCAATGACGGGTATTTTCTCGAAATTGCAAATACGAGTTCGTCACGGCAAACCGTTTCCGAAATGATCTGGTCATTGTTGACCGAACCGTTTACGAAAGCACCCACAAGCTCATGGTGTAAAACACCTTGCACTAATTTTTCGGAGACCATTGTCCGGAGTAGTATCTGAACATCGGGATATTTTTCGTGACACTTGGTGATCGCATGGGCAAGATTGTAGGAGGCGAAGGCTGTGGTGCTGCCGATCAAAAAAGCACCACTCGCCAAGCCATTTTCCGCTAATGCATCCTTTGCTTCAGTTACGATTTTGAATATTCTCTCGCAGTATCTCAACAACGTCGCACCGGACGATGAGATGACCATCCCCCTTGGTTTCCGATAGAACAACGAAGTTCCCAACTCCTCTTCCAGCTGCCGAATACGCGCGGTCACATTTGGTTGGACATAGTTCAGTTTCTGCGCCGCCCGAGACACGCTCCCCTCGCTAGCCACAGTTTGAAATATCTTGAGCGTACTCAACTCCATAGGCACCCCGACTGATATCACGTATAATGATATCCAAGATTATTATTAAGTATTTGATCTGATATCTAGCATGGCGTAGGGTTGGTTTCAAGGTTTTTCCGGCAAAGGAAAAATGATTGCAGTATTTACCCACATCTACTTAGCAAAAGGAGGAAATGATGGACAGCAAGAAGAAGTTTCCTGGTGAAAGGGCTCGCTGCTCTGAGTGTTGCATCGGCGGTACCGCTTATGGGTACCAGCGCATTCGAACTGTCTGCAGCCGAGTCAGCTGAAAAGCCGACCTATAAGATCTTTAACCTCAAATACGCCGGTCCCTTCACCAGTTCCAAAGCCATGCTTGTGTACATGACGGGGTGGGAAGAGAAGGCTCAGAGAAACTATTATTTTTGGGTCATACAAGGAGAAGGCAAAACCGTTGTTTTCGACTGTGGAGTGCGCCCGCAGTTGGCAATCGAGCGGAACCTGGCCGGCTACGTGAGCCCTGAAGAGATGCTGTCCAGGATTGGTGTCGAGGCTGATGAGGTGGAGCATCTAGTCCTTTCTCACTGCCATTTCGATCACATTGGCGGCATTGCGATGTTCCCAAAGGCAAAAGTCTACGTGCAAAGGAGTGAATTCGATTTTTGGGTCTACGACCAAATCGCTGAACGACGTCCCTTTGCTATGGTGGCCGATCCCGTGGCCATCCGGCAGTTGGGGGATTTGAAGGGGAACAATCGTCTTGTCCTTATAGGTGGCGATGTGGAAATTCTGCCCGGGGTCGAGTTGCTGCTCACACCGGGGCACACTCCGGGGCTACAATCCATGGTAGTGAACACGGAAAAAGGAGCTGTAATCCTTGCCTCGGATTGCGCCCATGTCCAAGAGAGCTTTTCTATGGACATGCCAAGCGGCCTGATAACGGACATGCCAGCTTGGCTCTCTAGTTATTCTAAACTGAAGAATAGGGTTAACGGTGATCTGTCCCTATTGTATCCTGGCCATGATGTTACGTTGCTTGAGAACTTCCCTAAATTTGCCAAGGACGTCTCCAGGCTCGCCTAATCGGGTACAAGAGGGGTCAGAGTAAAAAATAAATCCCAACATATATTTTTCCACTGGCCCCCATTACTTCAAAACCCTTTTTTTCCAATACTTCGGCATCAAAACATCAAAAAACAAAAAGAAGATAATTCCTGATCACCTTTTTTCCTGCACACGTGTAAGCAAGACGGAGGACTCTTCTCGATCCAGCTGCTTTTATTCCCGTCGCGAAGAGTCCTCCTAAATATTTTAACCTACCCTGGCAAAAAACTGACAAAATTATATCAACCGTATCGACCACTACACTACCGAGAAACGACCGCCAGAGTCTCCCTGGCAATCGCCAGTTCTTCATTGGTGGGGATGCCCCAGACCTGGATCCGGCTATCCGCATTACTGAGCAGGGTCGGTT
>JAZDOW010000274.1:0-30772 GCA_043798185.1 Pseudomonadota bacterium
ACCGTTGAGGACGAGTTTTGCCTCAAGAGCTGCGCTTTTGTCCTCGGTCATCTGTTTGTTTTTAGTGAAGATCAACTTGCGCTGGCGAAAAAGCTGCTCCTGCAGCAACCCATCCTCGCCCTCTTCCGGTCGGGAACTAAAAGGTTTATTCTGCAACTCCGCCTTGATGCGCCGGATCTGTACGCCGAGGGTGAAGTTTTGCTTGGTCAACTGGCTCAGGTCGGCACTGGCAAAGGTTGGATCAAGGGTCACCAGGATCTGACCCTTTTCAACGCTATCGCCGATCTGCACATTGATGGACCGGATCACCGCCGTACTGAGGGGTTGGACAACAATGGTCGGGAGCGTGGTGATCAATTCCCCTTCGGCAACAACGATGCGATCCACCTTGAAGATGATTGCCCCGACCACTACGGCAACCAGTGAACCAAGGATCAGGTACAGCACCCAGCGGATTTTTCCGGGTACCGGTCGTTCTTCGATTTCGACTGCATCCGGCTGGTATTCCAAAACTTCTGCGGAGAGCTTTTTCTTTTTATCGGCCATTATTTCAACTCCATCTGCTGTTGCCAGAGGTGGCGATAGAGTTCGCAACTCTGCAACAATTCGCTATGTGTACCGTGACCAACCCGTTCGCCGTTTGCCAGGACGAGAATACTGTCGGCATCCTTTAACATCGACAGACGGTGCGAGACGATGACCACCGTCCGGTTCTTGGCCATATGCACGAGATTCTCACGGACTATCCGTTCGCTCTCCGGGTCAAGGGCACTGGTCGCTTCATCGAAGATGAGGATTTCCGGCTGGGTGAGAAGGGCGCGGGCGATGGCCAGGCGCTGACGCTGGCCGCCCGACAGGTTCTTTGCGCCTTCTTCAAGCATGGTGTCGTAGGCCTGGGGCAGTTTGACAATAAATTCGTCGGCGCCGGCCATAAGGGCGGCGTGGATGATCTGCTGCCGGGTGGCCGCGGCCTGGCCGGCGCGAATATTATCGGCAACCGTTGCATGAAAGAGAAAATTCTCCTGCAGCACCACCCCCATGTTTTGCCGGAGATGGGCGGTATCGAGCTCATTCAGGTAGCAGTTATTTATCCTGATGGTACCGGTGGAGGGAAAATAAACCTTCTGCAGCATGCGGGTAAGCGTCGTTTTGCCGGAGCCGCTCGGCCCGACAATACCCAGGGTTTTTCCGGCCGGGATAATGAGGGAAATTTCCTTCAGCACATTGGGAAGATCGGGGCCATAGCGAAAACTCACCCGATCAAAGACGATATCGCCCATAAGCGAGGGCCGGACGCCGTGCCGGTCGGCCCCCCATTCCTGCCGGGCATTCATCACCAGCCCAAGTTTCTCAACCGAAAGCGCCGCCTCCTGGTATTGATGGATAAGGCCTACCAACCGAACCAGGGGCGAGGTCACCCGCCCGGCCAGCATCTGGAAGGCGATCAGGGCGCCGACCGTCAGCGTACCGTCGAACACCTGGCTGGCCCCCATCCAGATGAGGATCACCGTCATCATCCTCTCAAGGAACTGGGTGATCGATTTGGCGGTGATGGAGATCTTACCCACCCGAAACTGCATGCTCACTGCCTTGGCGACCTTATTTTCCCACTGTTTGCGGAGCAGGGGCTCAATGGCCATGGCCTTGACCGTCGCCATGCCGTTGATCGTCTCGACGAGCATCGCCTGGCGACTGCCTTCCGCCTCGTAGAGGGCGTTCAGCCGTCGCTTAAAGGGCACGATCAAAACGCCTATGACCATGGCGATGGCCAGGGTGAAAACCAGAACAATGCCGGTGAGTTGAAAGCTATAGAAAAAGAGAAAGGGCAGGAAGACGAACAACGAGGTGGCCTCCAACATGGTGAGAAAGACGTTACCGGTAAGAAAATTGCGGATCTTTGCAGTCTGCTGCATATGCTGGGTGAGAACGCCGGCGGCAACGTGCTCAAAAAAGTCGAGGGGCAGGTTGAGAAGATGTTTAAAGGTCCGGCCGGTCACCCGGAGATCGATCTTATTGGTGGCATGCAGGAGGAGATAATCGCGAAGAAAATCAAGCCCGGCGTTAACCGCCAAGGCCCCGGCCATACCGATGCCGAGGACATGCAGGGTGGTATAGGCCTGGTTTACCAGCACCTTGTCGATAACGATCTGGAAAAAGATCGGCGTGACCAGAGAAATGGCGTTAATAAAAAGCACCGCCAGGGCAATATCGATAAAGGTGACTTTTTGCTTGAGAATCTCGGGGATAAACCAGCGCAGGGAAAACGGCTGGGTTGCGTCGGTGAGTTTATAAGGTCGCTTGACGACATAGACATGGCCGGCCCAGATCGCCTCAAACTCGGCCTGGGTCAAGCGGATATGGGCGCCGCCGCTGCCGGCCAGGGGATCGAAGCAGGCGACGACCAACTCTTTCGGTTGGTCCTTCTCCCCTCGTTCGGTGACCCCGGCAAGCACCAGATGCCGGCCGTTGCCAAGGACAGCAATGGCCGGATAGGCCTTCTGCAGGTTGACGAGGCCGCTCCAGGAGAGTTTTAGGAGCCTAGCCTTCAGGCCCATTTCCTTGGCCATCCGCAACAGGGTGTTTTTGGGAATTTCCTCGGTGCTGAGGTTGTATTCGTGGCGCAGGCGCTCCGTGGTCAACTCGATTTTCAGCTCCCGGGCAACCAGGGTAAAGCACACCAGGGCGGTATTGATTTTTTCAAACCGCAGGAGGCCACCGGCCCAGATCGACTGAAAGGCCGGCAGGGCTAGTTTTTCAGGGTGCATCTGGCCGCTTGGCTGGGGGGTGAGCACGGTCGCGGCCTCGTTGCCTGATTCACTGCCCTCGCCGATATCCGCAAGAATCACATAGCGACCGTTGCGCAGTTCGATCACCGCCGGCAGCTGTCCGGGCAAGGCGTTAATTTGCTCGGGAGATAGCCGGAGGATTATGGTCTGCAAGCCCTCGGCCCGTCCGGCGCGGATAACACTCTCAAGTGTCTCCTGCCGTCCTTTCGGTCCGGAAATTTCTTTCAGGCTTTCAAGCAGAAGAGCGAAGGCTTCCTGCCCGGTCTGCCTAGCCAGATGGCGGCAGCAGGGCAGGAAGCCTGACTGGTGGTCGGTCGTTTCGATTTCTATGTTCTTGGTCATGGATTCATTTTGCAGGCAACTGTTCTTGGTAAAAAACATCCGGCGACATTACTATATTTGCAACTCGTCCCCACTTTCTACACTTGCTTTCTGAATTTTTTCCTACAGTTGTTCATATCATGGCGTTCGAACATTAATTATTTTTAAAAAAATCCTGGAAGTGTGTTTTTTTGCCGCCGCGCAGGCGAGAATCGGCTGAAAAAACAGATTCCCGCCTGCGCTCGATGTTTTTCCTTCAATCGTCAAGCAACGGCCAGAAAGTCGCCGGCGGTGGTTGTCGGTTTGGTGGTAAGGGTTGCGAACTGTACCGCTACCCCCTGGCCGCTGCCTTTGAGGCATTAAGCTTCAAAAGCCTTTTTGCGTGAATTGATATGTGTATTCAGTTAGTTACGTGTTAGCTTGACGGCTATGGCTCTCAGGGATTATTTGTCATCTTCCTGCATTGCCGCAACAATCGGTACAAACAAATACTCCAGGCCGTTGACCTTGATCTCGTGGACGATGGCCAGCATTCGGCCCAATTTTCCTTTGGGAAAACCCTGCCGAGCAAACCAGACGACATACGGCTCCGGCAGATCGATGAGCCGTCGTCCGGTGTATTTTCCGAAGGGCATCTTCATTGCCGCAAGCTCTAAAAGCAGGGCATGATCGAAATTGACATCACTCATTGTTTCTCTCTATTCTCATCTTTTACCTTCGAGGAAATATCCGTAAGCGCATAGACATGCCTTAACGGAACACTTTTATGGATGCCGCTATTTTTCGTTATTTTTCTCGCCCATGAACCCTCCACAGGGTGTCAGTGCAGATAGCTATACATACTAAGAGAGATAAAAAAAATCACTGTGGAAACCGCAGTTACCAACCATCATGTTGCTATTATTAAAAATAATAGCAATTTGACCTTGAATTCAGGGAGCAAAGAACCCTTTGCAATTATTTTGATATTTTCGTATGATTTTACATATACAGTGGTTTTGTCCACCAACCGGCTTCACTAAAAAACGCGAAAATCACCATTTGCAATATTGAGTTGGGTAGTCGCGCCGTACACGCAGCTGAAAAAATGAACTTCGGAGCATTGTGAAGAAGCGTAATTTTCTCAATCTGTCTGTTCTCATTGCTCCCGCAGTTTTGGTTCGATACTGTCTTTACAGATATGCATAAAGCAGAACAAGGATTCACCTCCTCTTTCCAGATTTGCTGCTAGTCCATAGAAAAACTCAGCAATGGCGGAGGATAAAGGCCACAATTTCATCTACGGAGGTTAGCATTGATGGAAAAAGAGGCTCTGGCTGCAATCGCGCGGGAATTCAAGGGAGAGCGGGCCGATCTGATTCCCGTGCTGCAAAAGATTCAATCAATCTATGATTACCTGCCGAGGGAAGCCCTCAGGAAAACAGCGCGCTGGCTGAAAATCTCGGAAAATGAAATTTACGGGGTGGCGACTTTTTATGCGCAATTCCGCTTTATACCACGCGGCAAGCATCACCTGAAAGTCTGTCTGGGGACAGCCTGCCATGTCAAGGGCGGAGAGCAGATGCTCGAGGTCATGCAAAGGCGTTTGGCAATAGTCCCCGGCGAGACTACCGCCGACGGCAGGTATGACCTGGAGCGGGTGGCCTGCCTTGGCTGTTGTGCGCTTGCGCCGGTGGTCACCTTTGATGAAAAAACCTATGCCCAGATGTCGGTCCTGAAACTGCAGGGGATTCTCGATGAACACAAAAAATCTTGAGAAACGCCGCCAGCAGGCAGCGAAAAAATGGTCTGCATTTCAAAACAACAAGCGCCCTCTGATCTTTGTCGGTGCCGGGTCCTGCGGCTTGGCGGCCGGGGCCGCCGAAGTCATCGGCGCCATGGAGACCTACCTCAGTGACAAGAAGCTTGATGCCGATATCGTCCGGGTCGGCTGCATCGGTCCCTGTTATCTTGAACCGCTGGTGGACATCCAGATGCCGGACCAACCCCGCATCAGTTATGCCAATGTCAAAGCCGACAGTGTCCTCCGTCTGCTGGAGTCATTTTTCGAAAAAGGACTCGTCCACAAAGCGCATCTGATCGGCCACTTCGGCGCCGAGGAAATCGAGGGCGTGCCGAAATTTTTCGATCACCCGATGCTTGCACCCCAAGTGCGCATTGTGCTCCGGAACTGCGGCATCATCGATCCGCAAAACCTCGACCACTACCTGGCCCGTGACGGCTACCAGGCCATCGAGCAAAGCCTGGCCACACCATGGGAAGAAGTGCTGGATACAGTCAAAAATTCCGGGCTGCGCGGCAGGGGCGGAGCCGGTTTTCCCACCTGGCGCAAATGGCTCTTTTCCCGGGAGACACCGAGTGACGAACGCTACCTGATCTGCAACGCCGATGAAGGCGACCCCGGCGCCTTTATGAATCGTTCGCTCATCGAGGGTGATCCGCACGCGCTGCTTGAAGGCATGCTCATCGCCGCCTACACCTTGGGAGCAACCAAAGGGTTTATCTACATCCGCGCCGAATATCCCCTGGCAATCAAGCGACTCAAAGGCGCTATCGCCGAGATCCGCACCTTGAACCTGCTGGGTGAAAATATCCTGGGCAGCGAATTCAGCTTTGATATTACTATTAAGGAAGGCGCCGGCGCCTTTGTCTGCGGCGAAGAGACCGCGCTGATGGCAAGCATTGAAGGCAGGCGGGGCATGCCGCGTACCCGCCCGCCCTTCCCGGCGGTTTCCGGCCTGTGGGGCAAACCGACGGTCATCAATAACGTCGAAACTCTGGGAACCCTGCCGAATATTATTCGCAACGGCGCAGCATGGTACAGCCAGTACGGTACCGAGACGTCGAAAGGCACCAAGACCTTCAGCCTGGTCGGCAAGGTGCGACGCACCGGTCTGATCGAAGTGCCCCTGGGCACGACCCTGCGGCGGGTGATTTTCGATATCGGCGGCGGCCTGGTCAAGGAGTTCAAGGGAGTCCAGACCGGCGGACCGTCGGGTGGTTGCCTGGGACAGGAGTTCCTCGACACGCCCATTGATTATGAGAACCTGGCCAGAGCCGGATCGATCATGGGCTCGGGCGGCTTGATCGTCATCGACAAAGATACCTGTATCGTCGACACGGCCAAATATTTCCTCAGTTTCACCCAGGCTGAGTCCTGCGGCAAATGCGTGCCCTGCCGGGTTGGAACCCGCCACCTGGTTGAGATCCTCGGGAAGATCAGCAGGGGTAAGGGCGAACTCAGCGACATTGATAAGCTGGAGAAGCTGAGCACGGCGATCAAGGGTGGCTCGCTTTGCGGCCTGGGCCAGACCGCACCAAACCCGATCTTAACGGCCCTTAAGTATTTCCGCGAAGAATTCCTGGCTCATATTGTTAGCAAACGCTGTCCGGCGGCGGTTTGCCGCGATCTGGTCGTCTACCGGATCAACAAGGAGAAATGTACCGGCTGCCAGCGCTGTGTCCAGGTCTGCCCGACCGGCGCCATCACCGGACCCCGCTCCGAAGTCCATAACCTCGATGAAAGCAAATGCATAAAATGCCGGTCCTGTTACGAGGTCTGCCGTTTTGAAGCCATAGCAGGCGATGCCATTACCATTGAATCGTGAGGCGCACCGTGAAACAAAAAAGTGACGTCCGTACCCTGAACATGGAGTTAGATCACCGCACTGTCGCCGTCCCTGCCGGCGTCAGCGTCCTGCGCGCCGCGGAATTGAACGGTATCTCCATCCCTTCGCTCTGCTCGCACAAGGACCTGACCCCTTTCGGCGGCTGCCGCATGTGCGTGGTCGAAATCGAGGGCATGCGTGGTTATCCCTTGTCCTGCAGCACCATAGTCCAGGAAGGCATGAAGGTGCTGACCAATACCTCAACCCTGCGCGATATGCGCAAGGAAATCTTGCAGCTCATTTTAAGTGAACATCCTTCGAGCTGTCTGATCTGTGAGGAGAGCCGGGCTTGCCGGCAATACCAGCTCACTATCCGTAAGAGCGGGGTGAGCACCGGTTGCCGCTCCTGCCCCAACAACGATCAATGTGAATTACAGGATGTCGTTGACAAGATCGGCCTTACCGAAATCAACTATCCGATTTTTTACCACGGCTATGAACCGGAACATGACGATCCGTTTTTCGATCGCGACTACAACATCTGCATCCTCTGCGGACGGTGCGTACGGATGTGCCAGGAAGTACGCGGCACCTCGGTTCTCACTTTCACCCACCGCGGCCCACGGATAAAGATCGGGACGGCCTTCGGCGACAGCCATGTGGCGGCGGGTTGCGAATTCTGTGGTGCCTGTGTTTCGGTCTGCCCGACCGGTGCACTTGTCGACAAGAGCTCCAAATGGGACGGTGTGCCCGACGGAGCTGAGGTTTCCACTTGCCCGTTCTGCAGCCTCGGTTGCCAGGTCGACCTGCACCACAAAAAAGGCAGGCTCTCCAAGGTCTATCCGAACCCGGATGAGGAGATTAATGACGGTCAGTTGTGCTTGCGCGGCAGGTTTTGCCTGCCGGAGGCCACCCATCACCATAAGCGGGCCAAAAAGCCGATGCTGCAACACGGCAAATATTTCCGGGAGGTCACTTGGCCTGAGGCCCTGGAAGAGGTGAGCACCCACCTCAAGGACCTCAAAGAGGAGGACTTCCTGATGGTCGTTTCCGGTGACCTGACCAATGAAAGCCTATACACGGCAGAAAAGTTCGTGCGATCCTGTCTTGGAACAGGCAATATCGACTCAACTGGTCGTCAATATCTCTCCGGTGGCCCGCAACTGTGGAACAGGCTTTTCTCTTTGCCGATCTCCATCAAAGGGATCGCCGAAGCGGATACGATTATCGCCATGGGCCTTGATTCCCGCTTTTATTTTTCAGTGGCCGGAGTGCAAGTCCGGCACGCACTGAAAAAAGGCGCCCAACTGGTGACCATCGACGCCCGGGACACCAACCTGGCGCGTTACACCGATCATCATCTGCAGCCGACTCCGGGCCGCGAAGGTCTGCTGTTGCGTTGCCTGGCCGAATGTCTGGCTGGGCAAAAAAGCAACGTTAAAACAGCGGCAAAAGAAGCAGGGGTTGCAACAGAAAAGCTCAAAAAAGCCATAGAGTGGCTAAAGGACGGGGACCAATTGGCCATCATCATCGGCCCGGCGCTCTTCCAATACAGCGATACCGTCGACCTCCTCCACGCCCTTTTCGAACTGGCAAAACGGCCGCACACCACCTTTTTGCCGTTATACCACGGCAGCAACGTCCGCGGAGCCTTGGAACTGGGTGTATTTGGTGAACGCCTGCCCGGGGCGGCTAAAACCAAAGGCACGGAGGTCTTGCTGTCGGACGTCACCTCTGGACGAAAACACCCTAAAGTTATCTATCTGGTTGGCGAGGCTCCCTTTCTGAAGAGACCGGAGTGCGATTTTCTTATCTGCCAGGACACCTACTTACCACCCTTTCCGGTGGACGCCTTCCTGCCGGCGGCAAGCTTTGCCGAGGCCGGTGGCACCCTGACCAATATTGAAGGCCGGGTGCAGGAGATCGTCCAAATAGAAAATCCTCCAGACGGAGCGGTAACCGGTTTTGTCCGGCCGGATTGGCGTATCTTTGCGGAACTCAGCCAAAAACTAGGTTGCCAAGCTCTGCAATATGAAAACGTTGCGGACATTCTCCTGGAAATCCACCAAACAATCCCGAATTTTCCGGCCACAGCCGACCGAAAACCCCGCCGAATGACTGCCGGAAACGAACCGATCCTTGACCGAAACAATTGGGAGCCGGCCGGCAAGGGCGATTTCTTGCTCATGGTGGAATACGGCGGTTTCCAGCACCGCAACAACGACCTCGCAACCGTAGTGGAAGGTCTGGGAGAATTGGTTTTGGAGCAAGGTCTGCGTATAAACCCGGATGACTTGAGTCGGTTAGGGGCTGAGGCGGGTGGCTCGCTGCTGGTAACCCTGGATGGCAGGACATTGGAACTGCAGGCCAAAGAAGATCCGGATTGCCCGACCGGAACGGTATATGCCTACCGGCCGCTCAATTTCGGTGGTTTACATGCATGGCAGGGTGAACAGTTCTTTGCCGATCTTCCTTCCAATCCTGTCAGGGTGAGCCTTACGATCCTGCATACGCACTTGGAGGAACGCCATGTATAAGATCGTAAAACGGCGAATGATTGTGCCGAACCTGCACGAGTTCGTGGTGGAAGCACCGGAAGTGGCCCGCTCGGTTCAACCCGGCAACTTCGTGATCGTCCGACCGCACGAAAACGGCGAGCGCGTGCCGCTTTCGGTCGCCGACTGGGACCGGGATGCCGGAACGGTCACCGTCATTTTCATGCAGGTGGGAGCTTCCACGGCCAAGCTGGCACGCCTCAAAGCGGGCGATACCATCCCGACCTTTGCCGGCCCCCTCGGTCGGGAGACGGAGATAGCGGATTTCGGCACGGTCCTCTGCATCGGTGGATGTTACGGCATCGGCAGCCTCTATCCCATTGTCCGCGCTCTGAAAGAAAAAGGCAATACTGTGTATGTCCTTCTCGAGGCGCGCAGCAGCTATCTGTTGTACTGGCAGGAGCGCCATGCACAGCTTGCCGACCGGGTGCTGGAAATCACCCGTGACGGCAGCTGCGGTTACAAAGGCCATGTGACACGGTTATCCGAGATTTTGGTCCTGGAAAAGATCAAGCCGGACAGGGTGATCGTCAACGGCTGCACCTTTCAGATGATGACCGTATCGGAGATGACCCGACCGCAGGGCATAAAAACCATGGTGAATATGAACCCGATTATGATCGACGGCACCGGTATGTGTGGGGTCTGCCGCCTGACCGTGGCCGGCACGACCAAGTTCGCCTGTGTAGACGGTCCGGATTTCGATGGGCATGAAATCGATTGGCAGGAATTTCTCAATCGACGGCGCACCTATTCCCCGGAAGAGGTGCAACCGCTACGAAAAAGTGGGTGTGCTTCCCATTATTAAGGTTTCTTCGGACCCATATCCCTCAACTTCCCGTTGAGGCTTGCTGTTAACGGAGGAAAATACCTTGGCAAAAAAACTCGATTTAATAAGACGGCCCATGCCGAAGCAGGAGCCTTTTGAGCGTGTCAAGAATTTCGATGAAGTGGCCTTGGGATATACCGAAGAATTGGCACGGGCCGAGGCCGGGCGCTGCCTGAATTGTAAAAAACCCTTATGCCGCGAAGGTTGCCCGGTGGGGGTTAAGATACCGGAATTCATCCAATTCATTGTCAAAGGCGACTTTGCCGCAGGCATCAAAAAAATCAAAGAGACCAACGCCTTGCCCGCCGTTTGCGGCCGGGTTTGCCCGCAGGAAGAACAGTGCGAACACAGATGCATCCTGGGCAAAAAAGGTGCGCCGGTTTCCATAGGCCGGCTCGAGCGTTTTCTCGCCGATTACGAGGCAACGGAGGGGAAAAGCGAAAAACCGGCAATGGCCGCAGCCAACGGCATTAAGATCGCCATTGTCGGTTCGGGTCCTGCCGGCATCACCGTCGCCAATGATCTGGCCCTACTCGGTTATGACATTACCATATTCGAGGCTCTACATGCCGCCGGTGGTGTTTTGACCTACGGTATCCCGGAATTTCGTTTGCCGAAGGTCATCGTCCAGCGCGAAGTAGACTATGTCAAAAGCCTGGGCGTCAAGGTTGTGCTCGATTATATCGTCGGCAAGACTCGGACCATCAATAGTCTTCTCGAAGAATTTGCGGCTGTTTTCGTCGGTGCCGGTGCGGGATTACCGTGGTTTATGGGAATTCCCGGTGAAAATCTCAACGGAGTCTACTCGGCCAACGAATACTTGACGCGCTGCAATCTCATGAGAGGTTACCTCTTCCCGGCCCATGATACGCCGATCAAAAGGCCTAGCCGCGTTTTTGTCTTCGGCGGCGGCAATGTGGCCATGGATTCGGCCCGTACCGCCCTGCGGCTTGGAGCAGACGAATCGCATATCGTCTATCGCCGCAGCAAAGATGAGCTGCCGGCCCGGGCCGAAGAGGCTGAAAATGCCGAAGAAGAAGGAGTGATTTTCGACTATCTGACCTTGCCGATACGCCTCATCGGCGACGAACGTGGCTGGTTGACCGAGATCGAGTGCATGAAAATGGTATTGGGGACAGCGGACAACTCAGGCCGACGCCGCCCAATACCTCTCCCAGGCTCCGAATTCCGTATGCAGGCGGACGCGGTCATCGTAGCAATCGGCAACAGCCCCAACCCCCTCATCCCCATGACCACACCGGGGCTGATGGTCGGCAAGAAGGGCAATATTGAGGCGGACGAAGAAACCGGCAAGACATCGCACAAGAGGATCTGGGCCGGCGGCGATGTCGTCACCGGCGCGGCCACGGTGATCAGCGCCATGGGCGCCGGACGTAAGGCGGCCAAAGCCATGCACAAGGCTCTTGGCCAAGAAATGGACATTCGTGATAAACCGACATAGCAACCATGCAAATCCCACCCTCACAAGGGAGTAACTATTCAGTGTAAGGAGTATCTTTGCTCGTTGGTACTTCGATCGAGAGAATACTCTGTTACAGGCAGATGAAGCTGGTCCGAAAATGGGTCGCTTGCATCGGATTACAATTACTCATCTCGACAAACTGGAGGTAGACCATGTTGAACATTTCTTTAAAAACCATCATGACACAGGGTTATTATTACGTAGAAGAGAATGAATCCATGGGAAAAGCTTTGGGAGTTCTGCGAGACAGGCATATAAGCTTTCTCTTTGTCCTCAAAGACGATATGCCCATTGCCATAATTACCGAAAGAAAGGTAATGGAAAAAGCGATTAAGGGCATGAATCTTCTTACCTCTACTGTCAATGAGGTGATGTCAAGTCCCCTATTAGCCTTGCAACCTACCAATACTATTGCCGAGGCCTGCGAATTCATGAAAAAACATGAAATCCGTCATATCGGTGTTGTTGATGCGCATGGCAAACTCAAAGGGAGTGTTACTCCGGGTAATATTGTCAATATGTTGAGCAGTGACAGTTTTTCATCCTCCGCCCAGGTCAAGGACATCATGTTCACAAATGTAGTGCTTGAACAACCTGACTCCAACCTTAAGCAAGCCGGCATCGCCATGCTGGAGAAGCACAGCTGTTGTGCGATTATCATGAAAGATGACCTGCCCGTCGGCCTGGTCAGTGAAAAAGATGCGGCCCGAGCGCTCAGTTATGGCCAAAACATTGCGACCATCCACTTAGAGAAGATAATGACTACCCCCGTCGTCGGGGTGAAGGCAACGGACTCGATAGTTGAGGCAATCATTACACTCCGTTCGTATCACATTCACAGAGCTGTGGTAATGAACAGTGAGAATAAAGTCGTGGGCACCATTGCTTTGAACAACATGGTACATCACATCGACACAGTGTTGGATAAAAAGCTGATGAGCCGCAGCTTCTAACAAATAAATAAGGCTATTATGGCTTCACAGAACACAAGCCTCCACTGCCCGGCTTCCGACCTATCAAGATAACTGCCAAGTTGGAAGCCTGGCTCCGGCGCTTTCGCATGTCTATTGCTCCCTCGGTTCCCACCGTACACCTTCAGTGAGATCCAAAAAACCGAGAAATACCCTTTGGTCTATAATCGTTCAGCTTTTGCACAAGAATATCGCAGTGCAACTTGATCAGCGAGGGAATAGCGTCATGCTCGGTGACTACCAACAGATAGCCTGCAGTAGTCTTGCGCATGGCCACTCTGTTGTTTTCGAAGAGGATGTCTGCCTCAGAGATGTTGCCTAATCCCTTGATGAAAGCAAGCCAATCATGTTTTTCAGTCACAAGCGACGATGTTGCAGGGAAATGTGCATGGTCGACCCGGCCTTCCTTGTTGATGAAAAGGCAGCCTGTGACATGATCGAGTTCCATGATTTCTTTGAAAATTGTTTTCATTATGAGGAGAAGTTTCGTTGGATTATATGGCTTTTATCTGAACCCTCTCAAGGGAATTTTATTCTCCTGAAGAGACTTATTCGAGAGCCCTATAAAGTTTTTCTTTCGGACAATTGCTGTCAATTGTCAGCACGGTCGGTGGACCTGAAGGAATTATCATATAATCCAATGTGTTCCCGGTAATTATAGAAAATGCTTTCAACCTCCCGACATGCAAAACGTCACCGACCTGCATCAATTGCGACAGCACCCCGCTCCAACGTTGGTCCTGGACACAATTTTGTATAAATCCATTGAGTTCTGCATTTTCTTGCAAGCGTTCCACCGTCGCCAAGAGTTGCTGTTGATGAGCAATGTCGTTATTGGTGTATTCCGGTCGTACGGTAGAGACATTGGCTGACTTCAAGTCCGCTTTCTCGTCTTTCAGTCGGGTAGCATCAAGGATCAAAGCATTCATGCTGCGCTTTATTCTCTGTTCCTGCAACGGGCAATCGTTTTGAATAGTAAGCGAAATATGCTCCCAGGAAAATATCTCCAACGCCGCCGGTTCCCCCAACTGGTCCGCCATTCTGGCATCGAGAAGCTTGCCTTCGCGAAAAAAGAGAACTCCCATTTGCCCGGATTTTTTTTCCACCATTCTAAGCGTACAGGTTTTTTGCTCCATATGAATCAGCTGAATAAAGGTCCCAGGCGAAACATTAGCCAATGTCCCGCCGTCAACCTGCCTATCAAGAAGAAGAGATACGGTTTGTTGCAGCTCGTGAAGTGCAAAAGGCTTAAAGAGAACTGAAATGGCCGCTCCATTCAGCACCTCCCGTTGCGCCTCAGGGATGGAGTGGCCGGTGGAAACAATGACGGCGATATCGGGATAGTGGTCCATAACATAGGCAAGGAGTTCAAATCCATCAATCTTCGGCATCTTCAGGTCGGTCACCATCAAAGAAATAGAATTATTTTTCAGCAATTCAATTGCCTCAAGACCATTGAGCGCCAAGAGCACGGTACGAGAAGGAGAAAGTGCCTTAATGCTAAGCACCATAGCCTTCAAGAAACTTGCATCGTCATCTACCAGTAATATATCCGTCATACGCTGTTTAAAGTATTAAAGATTTATAGCCCATTTGCCTAAGGATTTCCCATATTTTTTCCGCCAGAGCAGCAATTTGCTTTGCAGAGTGTCCTTCAACTGCAGATCATCCAAAAGACTCATTGTTGTGACAATAAGGCCATTTGCAAGTAATTTCTCTTCCGCATCGCCAGTGAAAGTGATCTTTCCGCCGTGATACTCAAACTCACCAGCAAATGGATCAAGAAATGGAAACTTTTCAACATATTGCACAAATTTCTTCTTGAGCAGGGTATGAAAATCGCCCTTTATCCTTTTTTCCATAGCGATAATCGATTCAGCGAGAGTCAACAGTTCTTCCAAGGCTTCAAGGCCTTCAAGAGGTATTGCCGCTTGACCGATTACAGTGGATATTGTCTCCAACTGTGGTGACTCTTCTTCAGTCGTTGAAATACTGAAGACGGTAAACACTCCCTCCGATGCCTCTGTTTTGGAAATGAGTTCTTCTATATGGACCTTCTTGGTTGACAGCCTGCTGTCTATCCACGAATAGTTACCACCTAAAAACCTGCCATTTGCCAGGAATATGCGACCATTCTCATTGCTCGCTTTAATAGTTATATCGATATAACCGGTAAGGTTTTGTCCGGTCAATTTTGCGATAAGCTTTTTTAAATCGGTGAACTCAGTGCTCAAGTTACTGTGAATTGCCTTTGCATTAGACAGCCCGGCCCATAAACGGATTTGTTCAGGGGCTATGGCAAAAACTGCCAGGGTGAAATCGTAGGGGGAGGAAGCTCCGGAGATATACTCAATGGCTGACTGTCCCTCAAGGGCCACTCCCGGCCCCAGAAAAGAGCCACTGTTGATGACGTTGTCACTGAAAAAGAGCAGGCCCTCAGCCTTGGCGTTGTGCAGATGAATGCACCCAGTTTCGATCTGTTCCTGGTAATATTTGATAAAAATTGGTATTCGAACATAGATCGACCGTACACCGGAAATCACCGGTTTATCTTCCGGAAATACAAACATACTGCACCTCGTTCTATTTCTAGATCCTTCTTACCTTGCTGTTATCGCCTCCGCCTCAGCCTTTCGATCGACAAACGGATACTTTCCTGCATACGGCCTATAGCTTCGCCCAGATCGCTGATTTCATCATTGGATCGAACCTGGATCTCGGTGTTCAGTTCACCAACACTGATTTTTTCTGCGGCCTCGGTGAGTGTAGCAAGATTATTCCGCAGCCTGCCGCTATAAAAAAGGACGATGCTGCCCATAAGCAAGATGGTAACGCCAAAGACGGCAAAAACTATATACCTGGTTTGCTCGGTCATCTGCTCGGCAGTTGTTTTCAGGGCCTTAGCCTCCCGGTTGATTTCATCAACATAGGTTGTTGCAGCGACGATATAGGGTGTTCCTTTGACCGGCGTGCAGGTCATATATTTATCCCTGAGCGAGCCGTCTTTTTCTTTCCACTTGTAATAACCGCTCGATGTTTGGCCTTTATAGGCCCCTTGATATACCGTCATCCAGGCCTGATATTGGGGTCCCATGGCTTTTTGCATGGTTGCCGGCAAGTCAACTCCTATGATAGTTTCGTTGGGATGAACCCACACACCGCTTTTTCCGGCACTGTCAGGAATCTCATAAATACAGGTATAGCCGGTTTCCCCGACCTTTTGCAAAGCCAGTGCTCGAAACTCAGGATCCTTGTTAAAGTCCTCTTTGGCGAGATCGGTATGGGCGTCGAGATACAACTTGCATTGATTGGCGACCATCCGCGCCATATCATTTACCCGTTCCTGTGACAATTTTGCGACTATCGCATGACTATCAACGCTAATTTTTCCGGTCAGGGTATCCAATTGCCAGAGAAAAATAGTGCTGGCAATGACCACCAAAGAAAGCGGAATGACGAAAAACAGGGCAAACATCTTGACCTTGAGACCGTATCTTTTTCTCAATACAGGTTTGACAGTTGCTTCTTCTTTTGGCGGTTGCACTGGTGCCTCAGTTTCGGCCGGAGCCATCAAAGTGCTGAAGGGATCATCGTTATGCGCCTCAACACCAGGAGATTGTGGAAGAGTAAAGGGAATGATTGAAGCCGTATCTAAGGGAGAGTCATAGGCTACTGTCGGATTTTCCTCAAAATTCAGCGATACTCTGTGGCCGCAATTCTTGCATTGAAAGGCGACAGTGTTGCTTTTCAGTTTTGCCGGGTCAAATTTGTATTTTTTTTGGCAATTTTGACAATGGACTATCATCGCTGCGCTCCTTATTATCGATACGAATTTATCTCATTCTCAATATCTATAAAAGCAAAGCTATCCCTGTTTCATTCGAACGATCATGTTTTGTTTGAATATCAGCTTCTTATCTTCGCGCTGTATATCTTTCGCCAAAGCCATTATCAAATCCGCGGCCTTTGTCTTCGGGAATGAATCCACGTGGTGGCCAAGATCCTTAATGGTTTCTTCTATTATAAATTCGGCAACCGGCCCAATAGCGGCAGAAAATTGAGCCTGCAGAAAATCAAGGAAGCTTCTATCGAGGAAGATACCGTTTTCCTGCACCGCTGTTACAAGCTGTAGATTGAGGAGTTGCAGAAGTGCGTCTGATACTGCCTTCGGCGGTAACCCGGTTTTTTTTGAAATGGCTGCCGGATTGTCGGTACCATTAAGTACAAGAAGTACCTTGAGCATGTGCGTGTTGCACTTGAATTCAAATAATCCGTCGGGGATCGATTGCTTGAAAATCATTTGGGCCATTTCCGCAGGCGATGGTTGCATTGCAGTCCTCCACTACAGGGTAAGATGGCTATGGCCGATGCGGACCAATGTATGTATTCTAGAATACTCTTTGATATATTCTTCTCTTTTGCTGCCTCAAAATTACCGAACGGCATTCTGCTAGGGAATTTTGCAAACCTGACAGTTTGGGAGAAAAAAGCATCAGTAGTTACAGTTGTATCGTGAAATTTCAGATGTTACAAGTTTCTGACTATTTTTTTTCATTGAAATAAATGGTAATAAAAAAACATAAAAGAGGCCGCCCGCTCGGATGGCGGAAAGAGCCGCCCGAGAACCGGTAGTTAACAAAATGAACCAGGAAACTCTGCTATGAAAATCTTGCTCATTTATCCTGAACTGCCGCTGTCCTTCTGGAGTTTCCCCCAGACAGTCAGATATCACTTCACCAAGGCATTGTTTGCTCCCCTTGGGCCCCTCACTGTTGCAGCTTTCTTACCGGAGGAATGGAATATCCGATTTGTCGATCTCAACACCAGGAAACTGACTGAAAAAGACTGGGCATGGGGTGACATCGTGATGATATCCGGTATGTTAGTCCAAAAAAATGGATTTCTGCACATCATTCGAGAAGCTCAAAAACGATCAAAATTGACTGTAGCCGGTGGTCCATGCCCAAGCCTCGTTCCAGATGAATTAATCGAAGCAGGTTGTGACCTTGTGGTCAAAGGAGAGATGGAAAACACTATCGATCTTCTTTTAGCATGCATACAATCTGGACAGTCAGGCCAAATCATAGCAACAAAGGAAAAGCCTGATTTGTCAGGTGCCCGCCTTCCCCGGTATGATCTCATTAATTTAAAAAACTATCATAGTTATTTGGTGCAGACTACACGCGGATGTCCTTACAATTGCGAATTCTGCGATATTGCCGACCTATACGGTAAACTTCCGCGCTGTAAAACACCGGATCAGGTTGTGGCAGAGTTGGAACACCTGTATACATTGGGTGCCAGAGGAACGGTTCTTTTTGCCGATGATAATTTTATAGCCAATACGAAGAATGCCAAGGCCATTTGCAGCAAAATTATCGAATGGAATAGTCAGCGCCATGAACCTTTTGGCTATATGACTCAAGCTTCAATAAACCTGGGGCAGGACCTGGAGATGATTGACCTGATGACCGCTGCCAATTTCGGTGAGGTCTTTATTGGCATAGAATCTCCTGACGAGGCTATCTTAACGGCGCATCACAAACACCAGAACGTCGCTAATCCGCTCTTGGAATCCATCGAAAATATTAAAAGAAATGGCCTGTCGATCATTGGTAGTTTTATAATCGGATTTGATAACGAAAAGAAAGGGGCTGGAAAACGAATCTGTGATTTTGTCGAACAAACCGATATCCCGATAGTTATGCCAAATTTACTCACTGCTCCCCCTGGAACCAAGCTCAGGCAGCGGCTTATTAATGAAGGAAGAATGCGCAAAGAAAGTTCCGATGATCTCTTCGGTGAGACTAATTCTTGCCTGCCCAATTTCGTCCCCACCCGTCCATTGGCGGAAGTAGTCGAGGAGTATATCGAAATGTGGGAGTACCTCTATGAACCATCGAGATTTTTTGCCAGAACTTACAGGTTTTGTCTTGCAATTCGCCCAACCCGCAAAGCTATGGCCACCAGTGGTGGTGAGAAAGCGCCACATTATCGTACCGAGAAGACAACGATGCCCCTGAAAACTCGTCTTGGAGACTTCAGAATTTTTCTGCATTTTATTTGGAATCATGGAATGTTATCTCCATATAGAATCCAATTCTGGAAACAGCTTATTGGCATGCAAAGAGAAAACCCCAGCCGTCTGGTAAAATATATTGCTCATTGCATCCAGGGCGAAGAACATTTTCGCACAAAAGTAACTATTCGAAATAGAATGCGTGCTCTCATGAAGGAAGCAGAGGAAAATATTTAAGATTTTTTCTACAACGAACCGCTATCAACACCTGCCTCGGCAAAGGAGGCCATTTCCCGCATCATCCGGCAGGACAGGTCAATGAGATTCATGGTCACCGCTGCTCCCGTTCCCTCGCCAAGCCGCAAATCGAGATCGAGGATCGGTTCTAGCCCCATGATCTCCAACGCTATCCGCTGGCCCTTCTCCACCGATTTATGGCCGGCGACCAGATACTCCTGAACACCTGGACAAAGAAGATAGGCGAGCAGGCCGGCCGCAGTCGAGATAATACCGTCCAGCACCACGCAACAGCCCTCAGAGGCGGCTGCCAGGACGGCACCGCAGATCCCGCCGAGTTCATAGCCGCCGACCTTGGTAAGCAGCTCAAGACCATCGCTGGGATTCAATTGATGCAGGGCCAGGGCCTTTTCGATCACCTCAATTTTACGCGCCAGGCCCCGGTCGTCAACCCCAGTGCCCCGCCCCGCCACCACCGCCGCAGACAATCCGGAGGCACCGCAGATAATGGCCGTGGCGCTGCTGCTGTTGCCGATCCCCATTTCGCCCATTCCGACCAGCTTACAGGTTCCTTTGCTATTTTTAGCAAGAAAGGTTCGGGCACCGTTTTCGATGGCCAAAAGCGCCTGATCGCGGCTCATTGCCTGCTGCACCGCAAAATTGTTAGTCCCGGGGGCCACCTTCTGCTGCACCAGCAGAGGATGGCCGGCAAAATCGCCGTTCACCCCCATATCGACAACCGCCAGTTCAATCCCGTACTGGCGGCAAAAAACATTAATCGCCGCACCGCCATCGAGAAAATTTTCGACCATCTGCACAGTCACCTTGGAGGGAAAGGCTGAGACGCCTTCTTCCACCACCCCGTGATCTCCGGCAAAAACAAACATCCGCGGGCAGGTAATTATCGGATCCGGAGTTTTCTGGATGGTACTCAGTTGCACCGCCAGTTTTTCAATCCTGCCAAGAGCGCCCAGCGGCTTGGTTTTATGATCGACTTTTTTTTGCGCCTGATCGCGGATGTTTGGCGACAGTGGTTGTATTTTTGCTATGATATCGGCAAGAAACGGCGACAACTGTGAAGCACGGGTCGACTCTTTCCTTGCCACTTCCGGTCCAGTCGACGCAGTTACAGGCTGCTGCGAAGAAAAATCAACGATATATTTCAAGGCGTTGCCGGCAAGAATCGATGGCAGAAGGGACTCCACCTCAAGGGGATGCACCACCCTTTCAATCAGGTCGCCAAGGTTAGCCGCCTGCCTGGCGCAGAATGCGACGGCCATGACCATATCCTCCTTTCTGGGTCCGTAGGAACCAAACAGTTCCAGCTCCTTATAATGCACAAGGTTAAGAAGATTGGTGCCGATCTCCTCGTTCTTGTCCAGACCGCTGAAATAGGCCAGCCGCCCACCTTTTCGCAACTTGCTGATACAGAGGCTGAAGGCGATGTGGCTGGAACAGCAATTGATTGCCAGGTCGAAATCGGCATCGGTGGTATCTTTTTCTAAGGAAACCTGGTTTTTGTCACAGAAGTTTTGCAGCCTGGCGATCTTCTCGGCACTTTTTTCAATGACCGTAACCTGTAATTCCAACTCCCTCAATACCAGGGCAGCAATCATCCCGACCACTCCGCCACCGTAGATGATCACCCTCTGCCCAGACACCGGCTGCAGATGGGAGAGGCCATTAAAAACGCAGCCAATCGGCTCGGCAAAGGTGACAATTTTCGGATCAAGACCCGCTTCAACCGGGATGAGACTTTGCCTGGGAACCGAAACAGTCCGGGCAAAACCGCCATCGGCATGAAAACCGATGATCCGCATCTCCTCGCAGAGGTTCTCCCGGCCATCCAGGCAATAACGGCAAGTTCCACATACCTGGCCCGGCCAAACGGTATAAAGCCTGCCGGTTGTTGGATCGATACCGGCTATCTCATGACCGAGAACCCGGGGCAGCCGCAAATCCCTGTGGCCCTGTCGCCACATTTTCGCATCGGTTCGGCAAATGGCGCAGCAAACCACATCAAGTATCACCCTGTCGTCACCTGTCTCCGGCTGTGCGCCGCTTTCTTGATATTTCATGGCTCCGCACTCAGTCAACGCCAGTTTCATTTCGCCTTACTCCCTATAGGGTTTTTCAACAATGGTCAGCTTCATAAGTTCGGCGGCATGGCCTGCCTCCGACAATTCCCGACACCGCCGTTTCGCCTCTTCGACCTGGGCCAGAGGAAAAACACTGGCTTTACTAAGAGGGCAGCGCTGGAATTCATCGGCGACAAACCGTACATACTCCAAACCGGCCTTGATGATCAGCAGTTGGTTCATCGCCCCGCCTTTGCCAGCATTGCCAGCTTTGCAAATCCGGCTGCTGGATCGCTGTTCTGCACCTCGACCCAACGTCGCAGTGTTGCCAGCCCCTGCCCGGACAGCAGGATTTCCCTGGCTTTCTCCACCCCCTGGGAAATGGTCACCACCATGCCCTTGACGAAAAACACCAGGGCGGCATTGAGGATGACGGCATCGAGCCGGGCGGCATCGCCTCTTCCCGCCAGGAGCTGATACATTTTGACCGCAGCACTCTGCCTGTCGGAATCAGGCTGTAAACCTTCCGGCAGATGGCATTTCAAGCCGCAATCCTCAGGTTGAAATGCAAATTGACTAACAACCCCATTCTGCAGTCGCACCCCGGAAGTCGTGCCGCAAACCGAGGCTTCGTCCATACCTTTGTCACTGCCATCGATACCGCCGTAGACCACCAGGGCATCGGTATAGCCGATGGCCTGCATGACCTCGGCGACCGGCAACAGCAGGGCCGGGGAGTAGACGCCGCGCACGGCAATCTTCGGCAGGGCCGGATGGGCCAGGGACGCAGCGATATTGAGAGGAGAGCCGAAACAGATCTGCGAGAGGATTCGGCCAAGCGCCATGGGGTGGACCGCCGGGCTCATACCGTTGAACAGGCCAATTCCCGCCTGGTTGATGCTTTTCTCCACGAGCTCAACCGGACATTCGACATCGACCCCCAAGGCCTCGACCATATCGACTGTACCGCAACTGGAGGTTATGGCCCGTGCCCCGTGCCGGGCGATGGGCACACCACCGGCGGCGGCGACAAGGGAGGCGGCGGTGCTGATATTAAAGGTCTTGAAACTGTCCATGCCGGTGCCGCAGTTATCGACGACACCATCGCCGATGACGACCTTATTGGTATCAAGCTCATAGACCGCCCGCCAGCCGCCGGCTACTTCAGCCGCGGTTTCGCCCTTTGCGGTCAGAGCTGCCAGAAAGGCACCCTGCTGCATATCGGAAACCTCATTATTCAGCACCTGGCAAAAGGCGGTATACGATTCATCCTGACCAAGATTTTCTTTATTGATAAGCCGGGTGATGATCTGCCCCAAGGCTCTGTTTTTTTCCATATCCATCTGTCTCTCCACGGTTTAAGTGACCACAGGCCGTAAGGTCACAGCTAAGGCGAAGCTTGCGGCCAAATAACATTGCGCTTGTAGCGGATAAGGAAAAAACGATCGAAAAAAACGAGACAAGTCTCCGTATCCGCAAAAAATGTATCGCCTGAAATATCCAGACAATACAAGCCGATACAGAGAACTCCAGTGGTTGGCTCTGGGTGGCGGACGATGAGTCCACCGGGGCAGGCAGGCTTTCTGACTTGCGAATTACCCTGCACAACGGCCGCCTTCCCGGGAAATCCCAGTGACGAATCCTCATAGGATATGGGGGGTAACAAAAACCCCAGCCGCCGCAGCCTTCGCTTACAGCAAGGACTGGCTTGTGACGGATTTACACCGTCTTTCCTCTTTCAATACACTTCGTGCACCTGCAGGAAGCTGTATACCCGGCTTCTTACAAGAAAGCAAGATAGAGGAGATGTCAGCCTCGGTTTCCTCAAGCTATTTCGTATCTTTCAACTCCGCTAGGCTAAGAACCTATTGCTCCTCAGAAATTTCCTGGGTGATTTTTCAGTTTCCAGCTGATTGTTTATTAAAGAGCGCACGCTATCATATGCCGCAAATGAAACAAACCTCCCCATAGTCATCAAGACACTGGGACGCTCCACCCTTCTTCCGGCTGCATTTGATCGCCGGCCCCTGGAGAAGGCCTGAAAATCACATCGCTTTACCCCGGGAGACGTCTGACAACGCTCTCTCTATATGATCGCAGAGAGACGGCTGCAACAGACCATCCCTAACGCTTCATAACCCTTTATTGTAAGGAGTAGTGTGATGTCGAAGGAACATACTTTTGTATCACCCGGACCGGCAGGTCTCGGGGCATTGGCAGTAGCCTGTTTTGGTTTTGGGGCGGTATTTTCCGGCAAGGTCGGTCTTGGCGGACTACCGCTCCTCTCAGCCTGGCTGATTGGTGGAGGAATAGTCCAGTATACGGTCGCGGTCATGGAGTTGAAGGATCACAACATGACCGGTGGCAATGTCTTTCTCTTTTTCAGTGCCTTCTTCATGTTCGGGGCGGCGCTTTCCGTCCTTGCCAAATATCTCATGCTGTCCGGGGTCATCGGCACGGTAAAACCCGAATCGATGGTCGAAGGCTTCTGCTGGATGGCCGGAGCCGCCTTTCTCACCGCTGTAACCCCCTCCTATTTAAAAAGTCCCCTCCCCCTGTTCCTTATTGTCGTACTCCTTGACATTGTCCTGTGGATGATCGTCGGCCTGGATATGGGCAAATTCGGCGCCGAAGTCAAACCGATAATCGCTTATCTCCTCTACGCCGCCGGGTGGATCGCCATCTATCTGGTTGCCGCAATCGTCAATAATAATATCTTCGGCAGGGTAATACTGCCGACCTTCGGGGTTATTATCAAATAACCAGGTGAGACACACATTACGGTAAAATTATCAATCTGGAGGAATGCGCATGCAGGTACCCAAGGTATGTTACGATGTTTTAAGTCCGGTCAAATTTCTCGGACGAAGTGCGGCTGTCTACCCCGACAAGGTCGCCGTTGTCCACGGTGACAAACGTTTTTCCTATCGCGAGTTTGAGGAACGCGTCAATCGTCTGGCCAACGGTCTAAAGGCGATGGGAGTGACCAAGGGCGACAAGGTGGCATTTCTCTGCCCCAATATCCCGCCAATGCTTGAGGCGCATTACGCGGTACCGATGATCGGTGCTGTCCTGGTGAGCATAAATGTCCGCCTGGCACCCAGCGAGATTTCCTATATCATCAATCATTCCGACTCTAAAGCGGTTTTCGTCGACAACCAGCTGGCCGGTTCGGTCCTGCCCGTTCTCAGTGAACTGCCAGAAGTCCGGTTCTTTGTCAATATCTGCGATGCAACCGACGACAAGCCGCTCACGGGCGCCGATTACGAGGCTTTTTTGGCGGAAGCCTCGCCCACGACTCCGGTGATAGAGGTCGATGACGAATACCAGATGGCGACGATCAACTACACCAGCGGCACCACCGGACGGCCTAAAGGCGTCATGTACCATCACCGCGGCGCCTATCTCAACGCCCTCGGCGAGATTCAGGAAGGGGCAATGACCAGCGACGCCGTCTATCTCTGGACCCTGCCGATGTTCCACTGCAACGGCTGGTGCTTTACCTGGGCGGTTACCGCCGTTGGCGGCACCCACGTGTGTTTGCGGCAGGTTGAGGCCGGAGCGATCTTCCGCCTGATCATGGAGGAAAAAGTCTCCCATCTCTGTGCCGCACCGACCATTCTCATCATGATGATCTCCTATCCGGAGGCAAAAAATCTCAAACTGCATCGGCCACTCACCATCCTCACCGCCGGTGCCCCGCCGTCACCCACGGTCATCGAACAGATCGAAGGGCTCGGCGCCAACATCATCCATGTCTACGGTCTGACCGAGGTCTACGGACCGCACAGTGTCTGCGCCAGGCAAGACTCCTGGGACAGCCTTGGCAAAGAAGAGCTGGCAAAAATTAAATCGCGGCAGGGGGTAGCCTATATCACCGCCCTCTATATGGACGTGCTGGACACGGTCACCATGGAGCCCGTACCGCGGGACGGCAAGACCATGGGCGAGATCGTCATGCGCGGCAACAATGTCATGCTCGGTTACTATAAGGACGAAAAGGCCACCGAAGACGCCTTCCGCGGCGGCTGGTTCCACAGCGGCGACCTGGCGGTTATGCACGCCGACGGCTATGTGCAGATCATGGATCGCGGCAAGGATATCATCATCAGCGGCGGCGAAAATATCTCGTCGATTGAGCTGGAAAACGTCATCTACCGCCATCCCAAGGTGCTGGAGGTAGCGGTCGTCTCCTCGCCCGACCCGAAATGGGGAGAAGTCCCCAAGGCCTTCGTTACCCCAAAACCCGGGACGAATCCCACAGCCGAAGAGATCATCGAATTCTGCAAGGCCAATCTTGCCCGCTTCAAGGCTCCTAAAGAGGTAATTTTCTGCGATTTGCCGAAAACCGCCACCGGCAAGATTACCAAATTTACCCTGAGGAATGCTGAGTGGAAGGGTCGCGAACGTAAAGTGAACTAACCCCGATAAACTGGATAATTGCCCAGCAAAGAAAGGTCCGACACGCCCACGGCAACGGGTGTGCCGGACCTTGGCAGATTCTCATATCCCTGATTTTGGCAGCAATCCACCCTCCTTCACTCCCCCGCTTCCATCCGTTTAATAACAATTTCCTCAAAAGAACCCTTTTAATAACCGGACGGGACGCAATCTTTTTGGCCGAACCTCTTCCGTGCAAAAATCCAACACAGAAAAAAAAGAGGTTGACCATTACCGAGACAAGTATTACCTGGTATTACACCTGAGCCATAAATGGAGAACACATGAAGAAAAAAGAGCGAGTCGTCACCTTTAAAGTAGACGAAAAATTAGCAGAAGATCTCGATAAAGTTCCGAACAAATCAGATTTTATCAGAAAGGCCTTAGAGATAGCCTTGGTTCGAAAGTGCCCCTTATGTAATGGCATGGGAGTATTGACTCACGAGCAGCAGAAACACATGCAGCATTTTTTCACCCTGCATTCCCTGGAAAAGTGCCAGAAATGCGATGCAGTACATTTTGTCTGTCAATCAGATGCATGCGAGGAATTGCATTAGTCGCTTACAAAAAATATTTGCACGTTTTATGCGAAGATTTTTTGATAAGTGACTTATCCCCTTTGTCGGGGTTAAGATTATCGTATAAATACCAGCCAGAAGAAAAAATGAAAACTACAACATCGGCTCAGATGCTCCGGAAAGCCGTTCTTTTATTTGTGTTCATCGGGGTTATGCTCCTTGGTGCGCAAAAAGTTCAGGCTGCTTTCGAGGTTTTTGTCTCTATTCCACCACAGAAATGGCTGAGTGACAGAATTGGCGGGCAACACCTTTCGACGGGCCTTCTGATTCCCAAGGGGCAAGATCCGCATACCTTCGAGCCGACCCCGAAACAGGTGGGGGCACTTGGCCACTCGCAGCTCTATTTTACTGTCGGCCTTGAGTTTGAAGAACAGATCATCAGGAAAATCCGACAGAGTTCATCGAAACTGCAGATTGTCGATTGCACAGCCGGTATTGAAAAACTGGCTATGGCGGAGCATCATAAGCATGGCGAAGAATCAGCTCATCATGAAGACGGTCATGGTCATGAAGGGCTTGATCCTCACGTCTGGTTATCGCCCCTCAACTTAAAAATCATGGCTGCAGAAATGGCCAAAGCCATAATTGCCGCAGACCCGCAAAACAGTGGCGACTACACGGCAAACCTTGAGCAATTGAGCCGGGAATTGGATGAGCTGGACCGAAAAATCGCAGCCCAGCTGCAGCCCTACAGCGGAGCAACATTTTTTGTGTTTCATCCGTCCTTTGGCTATTTTGCCAAAAGATATGGACTGCATCAGGAAGCGGTTGAAGTCGAAGGGAAATCACCTACCCCAAAACAGCTCTCCAACCTCATTGCCGAGGCCAGGGCAGAGGGGGTAAAGGTACTTTTTGTGCAACCACAATTCGATTCTCGAAGCGGTGAAATGGTTGCTGCGGCTATTGGCGGCGAAGTAGTCCCTCTGGACTCCCTGGCTGAGGATGTCAAAGGAAATCTTGAAACCATAGCAAGCAAGATTTCCACCGCACTGGCCCAATAATTACAGGACTTTTATGACCGAAAAGAGTTCAGCCATAGAGATCCAAGGGGTTTCTTTCCGCTATGATGAGCGACAAATTCTCAAGGACGTCAATCTGACCATTTGGCCCTACGATTCCATCTGTGTGGTCGGGCCGAATGGCGGAGGTAAAACTACCTTGATCAAATTGATCATCGGCCTTCTGTCTCCGGATACGGGCACAATAAATATTTTTGGGAAACGTCCGGACGAAGCACATCAGCTTATCGGCTATGTCCCCCAATTTGCCCAGTATGACCGACAATTTCCGATTTCGGTACAGGAAGTGGTCTGTATGGGGCGGATGGGAAAATCCTTCACCGGACGTTATAGTAAAAAAGATAAGGTCAAGACCCTGGAAGCCTTGGATGAAGTTGGTCTGGCCGATCTGGTTGACCGCTCTTTCTCAGCACTTTCCGGCGGGCAGCGACAAAGGGTGCTGATTGCCCGTGCCCTGGCATCCGGCGGCGAAATACTCATATTAGATGAACCCACTGCCAACATAGATCGAGAATCGGAAACCCATCTTTTCGATCTGCTGAGAGAACTGAATAAACGGATGACCATCGTGATGGTTACCCATGACGTTGGTTTTGCCTCTTCTTTTTTCACTCGGATAGCCTGTGTCAACAGGGAGGTAATCATCCACCCGACCAGCGAGCTGACCGGCAAACTCATTCGCGACATGTACGGCGGCGACCTGCAAATGATCCGTCATGATCACAGTTGCAGCAATAAGGGGCATCAACATGTTTGAGTTTTTTGCCGCACTCAGTGACCCCAACCTGCCATTTTTCCGCTATGCGGTGATCGCCGGTCTGCTCGCCGCTATTCCTTTCGGTATTATCGGCACTTATGTGGTGGTACGCCGTATCAGCTACATTGCCGGGGCCATCTCCCATTGCATGCTCGGCGGGGTGGGAATGGGCCTTTATCTGCAAAAAGCAGTGGGGATTTCCTGGTTTGGTCCCCTGCATGGCGCCATTGTCGTGGCCCTGCTCTCGGCGGTGATTCTGGCATTTGTAAGTTTTTTTGCCAAACAAAGGGAAGATAGCGTAATAGGAGCCCTGTGGTCCGCCGGCATGGCCATTGGTCTGCTCTTTATCGCTAAAACACCGGGCTATACCGACCCGATGAGCTATCTCTTCGGTAACATTCTGCTTATTACTCGAAATGACATTTTTTTTGTTCTTGCTTTAGACGTTCTCGTGGTTGGTGTTGTCGGGATTTTTTACAATAAGTTTATGGCCATATGTTTCGACAATGAATTTGCAGGCTTACGAGGCATTCACACCCACTGGCTTTACCTGATACTGCTCTGCCTCACGGCTCTGACCATTGTTTTACTCGTGCGAATTGTCGGCATCGTCATGGTAATCGCCCTCTTGACCCTGCCCGCTGCCATTGCCGGCAATTTCGCCACGAACATTCGGCAAATGATGTTGCTCGCCATCCTGCTCTGTGCAATATTCATTTTGTCCGGCCTCGGTATCAGCTATCAGCTCGATCTGCCCAGCGGCCCGGTTATAATTACTATCGCCGCGGCGGTCTATCTGGCGGTATCCCTCGGTCTGAAGTATGTATTCGGAGGCAGGGCAGCTTAAACTTCCAGGGTAGCACCGACACTACCGAAAAAGAATCGCTCCCCCAATTTGGCATGCAACATTGCCGCACGCACCAGCCCAGTGCAATGGGAGACACCAATGCGCTCGATTCGATAACGGTCGATCACCTTCAGGGTTTCGGCAAACTGTTCGTCACTGGAAAAGCCAAGATGCGTCCCCCCGATAATGGCGTGAATGCGATCACGCCCTGTCTGTTCCAGAACATATTCGATAATATTAATCATGCCGGCGTGGGCACAGCCGAGAACCAGAATCAAACCCGCAGGCGAATCAACAATCAGCGATAAATCGTCTTTGAGAGGATCGGGATGGATCGTACCGCCGCCATGGAGGATTGCCGTCATCGTCGTATCACCTTTCTCGAAAGTATTGCGCCGGGGAATTTCCCCGGTCAACAAGACTCCAGGACCAACGGTGACCAAGCCAGTCCCCAAACGAAAATTCGCCCCCAGCGATTCGAGATAAACGCGGCGATACGGAATACCGACAAATCTGCTTTTTTCCCCCGATGCCCAGACCCGCTCGGCAAAGATATCCGGATGACCGTAAACATCGACCTCACCCCGCAGCTGCAGAACCGCCGGCAGCCCGCCGGTATGATCGTAATGACCGTGGCTGATCATAACCGCCTTTATACTGCGCAGATCCTTGCCCAGTGCCAGGGAATTCTGGACGATTCCAAAGCCCTGCCCAGTATCGAAAAGATAATTGCCGTCCGGGGTTTCGATAAAGCAGGCAAAACCGTGTTCACCAATAACCCCGAAAGGAACACCGGCCGAATTCTCGCAGAGGATAGTCAGTCGAGTCATCATTGTTCTTCTCCATAAAAAAGATTTGTTGAACCATTGCCGAATTATAGAAACCGCATTACTCCCCGACAGGATACCTGGTTTTTCCAGAGCAGCAAAACCGAAACGAAGGAATAACCGCCTTGGATCTAAGCTTTATCTGAACCTATGCCGGCCAACAACCCTTTTGCGACTGGGAGATAACCTCTCTTGTAAATTCCAGCCAACATACGGTTTTCTCATTTTTCAGGTTTGATGCTGCTTATCTCATTATCAATTCCAGCGATTGATGCATTCCTCAAGGTTTCAGTTCTCTATTTTATGTAGATCACAGAGTTTATCGAAAAGACTTTGCTTGTCGACACATAGGTTTCGCTGTCTCCTGTTGCTTTTCATATTGAGGATCTCGCCTTTCCGGCTGTGCAGCAAATCATTGGCAAACACCTTGCCCCAACTCAGTTCAGATGGTGTTCATTACATTCTCACCAAACATGTCGCAACAGCTCGGACAAAATACCAGTCGTTAAAAGATGAACGGGTTTCTCTGCACGTTCTTCGACACACCACAGCAATGAAACTCCGTCAGACCGCCCTTTGGCTCGGTCACAAATCTACTGAAACCATTATGAGCCACTTGTAATGCGCCCCCCCATAACGCGGCGGTTTTTGCCTGCACCTTGTTGGTGGCAAAGCCGATGATAGGGGCAAGCTTAGAGGATGCCTATTTTCAATCGTATCCTGCTCTCTGACACCTCAATATCCTGGAGGGCAGAAGACGAGGAAGAAACCGAAGACCTATCAAACTGACGCGCTTGACCAATATCGAAATACGAGGTGCCTGCATGTTCTACCTGCTTCTGTTGCATTTCCGATTGTCCTTTTTCCCGAAAATTTTGCCGAAAGACAGTGAGGCTCCCAGTTTTCTTGGTATCACTGCGAAACTTCGAACAAAAACCAAGTTAGAATCGCTGCCTCTTTTTTTATAATGGATGCGAAGATTTTCTGAAATATTCTTTGCCGCAAGACAAGCCTCGAAACGTGCCAACACTGCATCTGGGACCTGTATCTCATATGCAGTTATCCATAAACTGTTGCTCCTTCTATTTAGGATGATATGCAGAAAAGTGAATATTCGATCATAACAATTTTATCGAGAGCATTTTACGAAATATTGGTACATTACAATAATTTTCCGGGCCAATGAGGTACAGAGCCTTGTTTGTGGGTATTGGAAACATACGACCTCCCCTGCACAAGCCGGGGAGATATACAATACAGATCAGCAGAACCCCTTGTTATGTTTTTACCATACAGCACATGCGAGCCTAGCCAATGACTCCAGAATATAGAATTGATGCCGAAAATAGGATTACGTCTTACCTGAATCACAATGACGTAAAAAATATAAAATACATGCAAGTCGAGCAAACATATC
>JAZDOW010000283.1:0-8375 GCA_043798185.1 Pseudomonadota bacterium
TTGCAAATTTTCCGACTGTAAGCTTACACGTAACCTGAAAAACTTTTGCACGTAACCGCAGAAATATATCGAGCAAAAAAGGCAGGCTCCCTCCTCTCGCTGTACTTCAATCATTTTCTCAAGTTAAAACGGTCAGGAATAGCCTTTACTCTCGCGCCATGTTCCATTTTTAAGGTTGCCAGTCCAAACCTCAACCTATTTTTAGACCCACAAAGAATTCGGCCACTCCACTGACACCTTTACTGGTTATATACTACAGGCGTTACAACAGAAAACCCACGGGTTGTTGGTCGATACCAGTAGAAGTGGTTGGAGCACTTTGCAGTTGCTCGTTGGGCATATGGGGATGCCATAATACTCGGTGATGAATAACACAATAGCCGCTCCATCAAGAAACAAAGCGCTAATCACAGTATTTTCTTGGCAAAATAACCAACTGAAAGACCGGTGACAAAAGGTGCGCCGACATTTCCCAGTAAGAACGCTGAAGACAGAAAATCGATTGAGGTAGTTGCATTGACAGGATATTTGTTCATTATTACCCCTTAAAATTCCGTTTAGATAATAGTGTTAATTTGCTTACACCTAAATGGATGATAATTATCTCGCCTTCCTTCTGAGCCATTCATATTCATCAAAACCCACAGTGCCAACCCTAGTTGACATTTCGTCAGCAATTTTCTGGGCAACAAAATCCTTTAAGTCTGCAACCCACCAAAATTCTTTGACCTTTTCTGCAATGATATCCTCGTTTTTGAATTTAAAAACTCCACTGTCATTTGTAGAAATTATTGCATCACCAGTAACGCTTTTAAATTCAAAAACGATCTGATTCCTGGGTTTTGGCTCATAGAACAACTTCTTGTCAACCGGTTCAAAATCCTTGTCAAACGCCTTGATCACAACATTTAATTTTCCTTTCATCTCTTCAAGGACAAGAAAAGGGAATTTCCAGACTTTATCTTTTTCGAGTCTCACGCTATCGCAACGCGGTTGCAAGCAAATAAGAAAAGTATCTTTTGCACCATCCCGCAATTGAAGGATAGTTCCAAGTGTCAACCGAGGAGTCCACCCTTCAACTGGAGTTCTCAAGCCAAACGTTTCACGCTTCAATGAACACAAACGAGAAAAATCAAGATTAATCTGCTCCCCGGTAGCTTCAGAGCCATCAAGCAATTGAGGGATTGTCTTTTCGCTAAGCTCATCGGGCACTTTATAAAATTTTGCTGCAGATGCTCCTTCTGAGAGAATCCGCTCTATAGCCTTTTCTATTTCTATAGCTTGTCCATCAGCATCTTTATGATCAGGCTTATCTTCCAGTTTATGCCTTAGCCAATCGGCTTTGATTTCACTCAAAACCTTTGGAATAGCTTTCTCGCCATTCTCTACTAAACTGAAAGCTTGTTCACGAGTAAGATTGAATGACTTATACTTGTGGGGAGCATCAGGTTTGATTTTGCTGCCGATCCACCGTTTATTCGCCATTTTGTCCGCAAAACCAGAGCCAATCTGCTTCATTGATAAAATCGAACGCAATTCTCCTGATATCAAGTCATCGCAGAACTCCTCTGCATCTTCAGGATGGAGCAGAAGGCAACGATGCCCAATAAGAGCAGGGTCAAGCTTTCCATGCAACACTGCAAGAAGATGGTGGGTTTCCTCACGAATCGCTGCAATTGAATGAAGCGCAACCGAAGGTAATAAACCAAAATTGAGATCACAAAACAAATCCAGAAGTTTTCCGGGAAGTTCCGCAAATGGGATTGGCTGGATGCCTGCCTGCTCTTTGACAGATGGTTTGCTTATGACCGAAATTTTAAGGTGGCTGTTCCGGATAGAACGTGTTTTTTCATCTTTACTAATCTTGTCATGTCGAAAGTCCATACCTTTTATGTGATCAAACAATTGGTCGAGCACGCTTACAGGCGAATCTTCTGCGGTATATACGGCAATCAACCTCAATCGGCCTCTGCTTTCAATATCATTTTCAATTACGCCCTTAATGATATCTCTTGCCCTTTTGCTGCCGGCTTCACCTTTAGCTTTATCGAGCATCCAATCAACAACGATTATATCGGCTGTGATTGCCACTTTAATGGCCCGTTCAACAGCTTGAGCCTCGTCTTTACCAGGGCAAATTACAGAACAAACAATTCGAGAATCGGAAAAACCGTCAATCAACAATTTTGCATCGAGTAAATGAGAAAAACTAGGGAGTGTAGGCGCCGCTTTTGGAGGAGTAACTTCTTTGGCGACTACTTCAGGTTTCGCAGCAGCCGGAACCTCCAATTTAATCTCAATGAGTTTCCCTGAAGGTATAACTATTTTATCTTGTTGCGCTACAGCTTCAACTTCAGCTTCAGCTTGTTTAGCCTGGGCCTCTCTTATTAACCTATCCATATCAAATACGGCTTCATTGTCGATAACTACAGCCGTCTGAAGGAAATGTTTTGCAGCATCGTGGCAATACTTCCTAAAGGCCTCCGGTGAATATGTCACTTATTCCCCTCCAAGTCAGGATTCCCATCACAATTCAATAGTATTCTAAATATTACAGGGTTATCCTCACCGGGATTTACCAACATCAAATCATAACCTTCCCGACGAAGTGTTTCTCTTGATATGTACAATCCCATGCCACGACCGCCCGGCTTACTTGATATTCCGAAATCGAAAATTCTGTCTGCATCTCGGAGAGCTATTCCGGGGCCAGAATTTACTACAGTAAAGCCATCTGAATCACCATCGAGAACGATATTTCGAGCTCCCTCTTTTTGGAAGTCGAGCCAATAGATTGCGTTATCAACAAGATTTACAAACGTTGGATAAAGTGTTGATGGAAATCCTTCGACAACTTTACCCTTGAACTGTTCCGTTACATGCAATGAGACATTATGTCGAATAAGCCGCGAATCAAAAATATCAATTAAATACTTCCAAATGTGCTCACCGCTCATCTCCGTCCGTTCCCTATTCATGCGACGACTAAGGGGGGTGAATAATTTGAGGTAATTATCGAGATGGTCAAAACTCGTTTTTAGTCCAATATATATTTCGTTTAGCGGTTCATTTGCGTTTGCCCAAGGGCGAAATTTATTAAAGTTCTCGCGGACTCCTTTAATGACACCGTGTAACTCGTGATGTACGATGCCAACTGCTGTTCCCACTTGAGCAAGATCACTATAGGTTTCAAGTTCTTCTATTTTACCTTGTAGTGCGCTTTCAAGAGCTGCGGTCTCGTCCTCATATGATTCATTATTGCTTATGGCTTCAGCCGTTGAATGCAGTTGATGTAAAATGCTCTCCAGCTGCTCCGATTCGGCTTTAGCCGTGTCAACTATTCTGTCCAGAAAGCTTTTTTGCATCTCAACTAATTGTTCATCGCTAAGATTCGCCGTCTCGGATTGGGCAAACTCTGCATATATTGAGGTTATCGTTGAATCAACGGCAATTAGGCGTTTTTGGGCCTCTTGCATAACCTTTGAAGCAAGTTCATCGGCCTCTGTTTTTGTCTTTCTTGTTAATGCAGAGACTTCTCTCTTGCGAATAGAACTAACATCATCAAGCGCTTGGCTAATTCTACGCCGGCGATCCAGCGCTGCGGCAGAACTTATTGCTAAACCATTTATGATCTCTTCAATTTGATTTTCTAACGGAACAAAAACTTGTTCTTCAATTTTGGCAATGTTCTTTTGATAGGCATCCCAATCGCTCACTTGCTTCTTGTTTAGTCCAATACCACGGGGTTTTTTTAATAGGTGATCATCGCGTAATTTGGTTATTTCTTTACGCAAATTTGATTCCAGTACAAGCAATTCTCTAGCTGCATATTCCGGGTCACTAATTTCTGAAATTGCAGATGCACGTTGCTTAGCCTTTTCAAGTATAGATGCTGAGACTACACTCGGTCTGCCGTTTTCAAGTCTTCGAAAAAAATTATCCAATGCCTCAGAAAATGCTTTTTTCTTGTATTTGTTCCTCTGCTCCCTTTTTTCAATAAGCTCTGCATCATTTTTTATTTGCGTTTTAATTGCCCGGTATTCATCACCATGAACAGAGTCCTTGCGAAAATAATCTTTTGCCAATTGCATTAAAAAGTTTTCAAGCATTTCCCTCATTTGTTTATAAGCTTTATTTGTTCTGAATCCTTCTCGACCTGCTTTTTCAATTAAATTCGGATTGTCCTTATGGTTGATTTCGACTACTCCAAACATTCGCCGATAGGCAAAAAACCAATCTTTTGCTGCCTTTGCACGTCTCAATTCTATATTGAGAAAATCATAATCAGAGTTACCGTAAGGGAGAATGCGAATCCCGTCTTTGTATATGTATAGACCACCGATCATGTTGAGCTTTGATATTATGTGGGCCCAATCTTCAGGTGGTAACTTTGATTCATTCGCTAACCCTTGAACGTAAGCGACCCGAATATTAAATGGACCGCATTCGGTTTTGGTACCATGTGCTTCTGGCCAGGCGACTTGATAATTAATCGGTGACTGCCGGTAGTAGCTCAAGGTGCCATTAAACTGCCCATATTCATTGAATGTTCCAATAAAATGGTGATCTGCATTTTCAAATTCTTCCGGGGTGAAAAATTCGTTTTCACCAATTAGCTCATTGATGTTGCCGTCCTGTCGATGGTCTCGAAAACGCGTCAAGACAGCTGGCGTAACGCTCCCCGGAAGCATTGTATTTGAAAAACCGAGCAACATTTTCTGGAACGGCGAAGCAATATCCTCCCTCGCGTCATCTATATCTGACTCCAGCATCTGATCAGTCGGCAAAATATAAAAATGGGTGCCATATCCATTCCCTTTAAGTGAAGGCACTCCCAATACACCCTCCACAGCTGATGGATCGATATCAAAAGCGGCTAACTGCTTCATCAAACGTTCATATGAATCTGGAGCCATCTGAGTAGCTAGATCCCGGACATTATTCTCAACACGCTTAACTAAGTTACGTACAAATTTACCATCCGGAAGCCCACCATTTGGCACAGTCTCAATGGGGAGTTCAATCTGGTCGATGTCAATACCAGGAGTCTCAAACAATCCCCAGTTTATGAAGCAAACTACCAAATTGTGTAGACCTTCTTTCCTGATAGCACGCGTCAGGACTAGTACTTGGGGGCCAATTGTCGCAATTGACAAACGACCTATACCTTTTTCTCCTAAAACGGGTCGGCGCTTCGCATGAGCCTGAATAAAGTCAGGTAGTGGCAGTTCATTTGCATTTACTTTGCTTTCCGTGCCGATGGTAAGCCACTTGCTTTCGAACTCCTCGCGAGTCATTCCATATCCGTCGTCACGCAGAACAAAAGCCCCGTCACCACGGAAATAATCGACTTCGACATGCTCCGCATAGGCATCATGGGCATTTTTGAATAATTCATGTATGGCGGTGGGAATGCCGGCAATTTGCTGACGACCGAGCATGTCCACTGCGCGGGCTCTAACCCGTAGTTTGGCCATAGTTACTCCTGTGACTCTTGCATTCCAATTACATCATGAATTTCCGAAAAAATCCGTTCCGTTGAATCATGCTCCCAATACCTGAGCACAAGCCATCCGGCATTACGGAGCTTTTCATCCGTGTCCCGATCCCGCGACCTATTCTGGTCAATCTTGTTCTGCCACCAATCCCGGTTATGAGTAGGAATATTGCGATGTTCTGAACATCCGTGCCAGAAACAACCATCAATGAAGACGGCGACTTTCTTGCCGGGAAATGCGATATCAATGGAACGCCGTGGTGCACCCGGGACCGGGTACTGCACCCGATAACGCAGGCCATAAGCGAAAAGTAGCCGACGAACCGCCATTTCAGGGCCGGTAGAGTGCTCCGGCATGCTGCGCATTGCTCTGGAGACTGCTTTCGATATTGCCGCCGGTCGTTGTTTCATTCAAAAGCTCACAACCCGGAGGAAGTGTTCCTTTTGGAATTTCGGATAGTCTTTAAGCAGCGCTTGAGCGAAAGCGCTAGGGTCCGAACCATGTTCACTGGCACGGCATTACCAATCTGACGGGCTATCTGGCCGGAATTGCCGAAGAAGCGATAATGGGGGGGGAATGATTGGAGCAAGGCCGCCTCTCTGAGTGTGATAGCCCGATTATCGCGGGGATGTGCAAAGCGGCCTTTCGTGACATCCGTACACCCAGTCGTCAATGTCGGGGCGACATCATCCCATTTCATACGACCATAGACATCGGGAAAGTCGTTTTTCCGCCCTTTGTGGCATTCCAGTTCTAGTGCAGGTGGTAATGACGAGCGGCTTCCGCCATCTTGCGGAATGTGATCCATTCGTTGCAAGACGATTGGATGATGTTTTCGGGCAAAATGTAGTTGGTCGTCGGGATCGTGTTCACCGGAGCAGAGCTGTTTCAACCCGCCGATAGTCTGGCGGACGGTTACGGTCGGTTGATTCCGGATGCTCCCGTAGAATGTGTCGATAGCTTCCTGATCTCGGGCGGCAATCATAATGCAGCGTTCACGGCGCTGCGGAACACCACAGTCGGCCGCATTTAGTGTCCTGGGATTGCCCAGCATATATCCGAGATTAGCCAGTTTCCGGCGAAGGCTATGTAACGGGCCCGAAATGGCAATGCCCGGGACGTTTTCGAAAAACACAACTTCAGGGGTGAACTCATAAACTAACTTGAGACTCTCAAGCACTAAATCCGCCCGAGGATCATCCGTCGAACGCTTGCGATTTTGACTACTGAACGGTTGGCAAGGAGCACAGACAACTAGGAGATTCAATCGTCTGTCGTACCCGATTAGCTTTCGTAATTTCGTTGGTTTTAATTTTCTGATGTCGGATTCAACGAGATGTACTTCTGGATGGTTGAGGCGAAATGTTTCACAAGCAATGGGATCATTATCAATAGCAGCAAGAACTGAGATCCCTTCGGCTTTCAGGCCTTCGGTTACGGCCCCGGAGCCGCAATAGATATCAATTGCTGTTATTTTCCTAACTGCCATTTTTAAACTCGTTGAGATGAAGGTAATACTACATTGGAGTCAAGACCTAGATTTCGTGAATATTACTTAAAATTATAGTTTAATGCAAGACAGGCGACAAATTGAAAATCCTGGGGGGACAACAGTTTACATATTTCACATAGTGTGATTGGCACAGCTGCTCCCGGCCCGACGTTAAGAACAGCCAATAATCGATTTTTAGACCACCAAAGACAAATTTGCCGACAAACCCAGCAAAAGAATGCGGCGCCATGTTGCTCGATATACCATTATGTCGCTTAGTAGCTGTTTTTTGGTTAATTTTTGACACAATAATCCATTCACCCTTGCCTGTGTTTTTCAGACAAAGAACCGATCTTTGAAATACTGCCGGTTCTGCTCTTAATGACGAAGCGGAATCGGGTATACTCCAAGAGAGAACGATATAACTCCTCCATGGTCTCGATATGAAATTCGTGGAATTTGCGGCGGACCTTTTCCCAGAGTGATCTTTTCGTCTTGTATCTTTTCCAGGCAGCCTGGAACAAGGGGCAACATAACTGCAGGATCTGAACTATCAGAAAGGCCAACATCATGAGGAGAACAAAGACTTCACTCAAGTGTTTCTAGCCAAGGCCGAAATTGTGCTCAAAATGATAATCCTTGTTTTTCAAGGTGTTGAACGTCTCATTTTCAATCTTCCACCTGGCGCGGGCACCACGCATAAGTTCAAAAACATTTTCCTCAGTGATGGCTAAATCGGTAATCCAAGTAAGTATTGCGTCTTGCCGGTCTTGCTGTTCTCTTCCCAATATTCGACGAAGGTGACCCGTATGTTCTGGTGTGTCTTGTTGAGCGGTGCGTTATAAACAATTCGAAAACAATGGGATAAGTGTGAGGCGTCCTGTTCAATTACGTTGAACTCCAGAACATCTCCACCGGTAACGGCATCGTCTACGTACTGGAAGAGAAATTTGTAGTCACCCTGTTTCACTCCCAAGATATAGTGGAGATTATACGCCTCCAGATCTTTAATGTGGGGAGCATTGGAACTCCGCGCATCTTCGTTGACAATGAATTGCAGGTGTGGATGGCCCTGACGTTGTTTGCCCAGAAAGCGCCTCGTGGCATTACGTTCACAATCCATTTTTGTTTCGCCATCTTGTTTCCGGGGAAGAATAGGGGACGTACCATGTTTTATGGTTGTAGGCAGTTAAGACTTCCAGTGGATATCTGGACAACTACCTAATTTTTCAATACGTTACCTTCCTACTGTATATCTCATTAATCTATCGTCGGAAATATTGATAGATTATCCCGTCAATGTTTCTTAAGTTTCAAGGTATTGTTGCTGATACACAAATCCAGTCCACCCAATTCCGGATTTACAATCCTAGCCCCGATGGCTT
>JAZDOW010000140.1:0-20029 GCA_043798185.1 Pseudomonadota bacterium
AAGCGACTTCCCGCGGCACATGGGAGATCTCCGGGGGTGAAGATACGGCTTTCGATACAGTAGTGCCGACTACGCCCCTGGCCCTTAAACGATGGAAAGAGGACTTCGTCCTGTGTTGCGGACTCGTCCCAGCCAGATTCGGGTAACTAGATTTTTGTTCGTCACCCAGTACATTCGCGCTACCCTGCCGTGGCAAGGCTGCCTCTTTCAGAGCAACCGTCACCGGTTACCCCTTGCAATAACGCTATACCCTTCGCCTCCATCAGGCTGGGTTTTGGAACTTGCCTAACACCCTGCAAAATGGTATGTTAAACTCACCCTTAAGAACGTGTGCCGTGCCCGGCACACAACACTGCGCTCCAAGGGACGCTGCGCGATAAAACCGTGCAGCGTCCCTGAGCTTCGACGTTATGCCAAAGGCGTAGAGAACAATGCGGCTGATCACGGAATCCCTACGTTTGAAGTTGGTTGAGGCGACCGCCGCCGACATTGACTTGATATATCTCCTAACTGGGAACAAAAAGGTGATGGAGTTCTTTCCAAAGGTGCTTACTTATGACGAGACTCAGCAAATGGTTCAGAAGATCCTCCATCAATACATCGAATACGGTTATTGCTTTTGGAAGGTCCTTCTCAAACCAGGAGAGCATTTCGTCGGCATAGCCGGTCTTCTCCATCAAGAAATCAATGGCGAAGTTGAAACCGAGATATCCTATCGGGTGCTACCCGAGTACTGGAACAATGGCTACGCAACCGAAGCCGCGAAGGCCTGTAAAGAGTATGCGGAGAATACATTGGGAAAGAAGGGCCTCGTTTCTATGATTCATCCGAGGAACCAAGCCTCCATACGAGTGGCGCATAAGCTCGGAGCCAAGAAGGCGAAATCAATTGTCTTTATGGGAGAAGAACACAGCATTTATGTCTACCACGTCGACCCCATTTTGACCATGATTGGAGGGCTTTCGGCATGACCGAAGATGAGTCCAAAATAGCACCCGTTCAGGGGCCCGAACTCATTGGCGAACTACGCACCCTTATCCAAGCTGCTCGCACTCGCGTTGCCACGGCGGCCAATGCCGAGTTGACCATGCTTTGTTGGCGCATCGGCAAGCGCCTGCTGGATGAAAATCTCAGCGATGGTCGCGCCGACTACGGCCGGAAGATTCTTGTGACGGTGTCGCAACAATTGGAGCAAGAGTTCGGCAAGGGTTTCAGCTACTCCGCGCTGACCCGCATGGTGCGTTTCGCCGAGCTGTTTCCCGAAGAGCAAATTATTGTATCACTGGTACAAGTATTGAGTTGGACCCATATCCTTGCGCTACTCCCTCTAAAAGACCACCTGGCCCGCGAGTTCTACGCCGAAATGTGCCGCATAGAACGTTGGAGCGTGCGCACTCTGCGGCAGAAGATCGGCGGGATGTTGTTTGAGCGCACCGCCCTGTCGAAAAACAGCGAGGAGCTGATACGGCAAGAACTGGCAGCCCTGCGGGATGAGGGTCGGATGACACAGGAGCTGGTCTTCCGGGATCCGTACCTGCTTGATTTTCTTGGGCTGTCCAGCTCCTTCAGCGAAAAAGACTTGGAGTCAGCCATCCTGCGGGAAATGGAGCGGTTTCTGCTTGAACTGGGGAGCGGCTTTAGCTTTGTTGCTCGGCAAAAGCGGATGAGCATCGGCAGAGACGATTTCTATCTTGACCTTCTCTTTTATCACCGTTTGTTGCGTCGTCTGGTTGCGATAGAACTCAAACTGGAAGCATTTCAACCCGCACACACTGGTCAGATGGAGCTGTATTTGCGCTGGTTGGACAAGCATGAGCGGGTGCCGGGCGAAGAATCGCCCATCGGCCTCATCCTCTGTGCAGGAGCCGATGCCGAGCAAGTAGAACTGTTGCAACTCGATGAGAAGTCGATACGGGTAGCCGAATACCTTACCGAACTGCCGCCAATTGAACTGCTTCGTGAGCGGCTGCATCGCGCCATTACCGCTGCACGAGAACAGGCAGCGCTTCCCGCGCCGCAAGGAGGTGCGGCATGAGCTTTTCGTGGAATGTTAGACTATTAGAAGACATGGGGACACCATGAAATTATGCGTTTCTCTTCTTGCCCGGATTGTGCCCTGCCGTCTCTTATGGAGAGAGCATGCCCAATCAAGCCGTTGCACCAGGCGCCGAAAAGCACTGCGCTGGTGAACTTTTAGTTAAGCCGTAACCGAATCTATTCACTCACGTAAGGAAATTTTCCACAATGGACATTCCACGGATATTTAACATCACCGAGAGTGCTCACCGCATCCACAACCCGATCACCCCCGAAAAGCTCGCCACTCTTGGCGCGGCGCTGCGTCTGGAATCGGGGGCACGAGTACTCGACCTCGGCAGCGGTTCAGGGGAGATGCTGTGCACCTGGGCACGCGATCACGGCGTTATCGGCATCGGCATCGACATGAGCCCGCTATTCACCGAGCAAGCGAAACTCCGTGCTGAAGAACTCGGCGTCGCCCATCAAGTCAAGTTCATTCATGGCGATGCTGCCGGCTATGTCTCTGACGAGAAGGCCAGTGTGGCAGCTTGTGTCGGTGCCACTTGGATTGCCGGTGGAGTCGTCGGGACTATCGAACTTCTGGCGCGGAGCCTGCGCACCGGAGGGATCATCCTCATCGGCGAGCCCTACTGGCGGCAGTTACCGCCGACGGAAGATGTTGCCAAGGGATGTCTTGCCAACTCAATCTCCGACTTTCTCATGCTTCCAGAACTTCTCGCGTCTTTCGGCGACCTTGGCTACGACGTCGTTGAAATGGTTCTGGCTGACCAAGACGGCTGGGACAGATACGAGGCGGCCAAATGGCTCACCATGCGCCGATGGATAGAAACCAATCCCGACGACGAGTTCGCAAAAGATGTTCGAGCCAAACTGACCTCGGAACCCAAGCGCTACGCCTCTTACACTCGTGAATACATGGGCTGGGGTCTGTTCGCGCTGATGCCGCGGTGATGCGTTGGCGCGCAGCGGCCTACCCAATCATTCAACAATTACAGTTTGGAATCGTGAAATGAAAAAAGATAAATGCATAATTTGCCTCAAAATCAAAGGCAAACGTCTGTGTAAACTGAGGGAAAGATCTTTTGTGTGCTCGCGCTGTTGTGCCGAGATTCGTAATACCGATTGTGACGGATGTTCTCATTATATTCAGGCTGCAAAACATTCTCTTGAAAAAATCAAAAAATCACAATTTAGGGAATTTACGGCAATAATCGATCCTGAAATAGATGGGGCAGTTGATAACGCGTTAGCATTGGTAGAGAAAGGTGATATTGAAGCGGGCGAAAAATCTCTTATCGATCTCATGGAAAAACACCCCGATCTTCATATTGTTCAATATGGCATGGGAACAGTTTTGGCAATGAAGGGTGAATATGCCGAGTCGATTGTCCATTTTGACAAATCTCTTGAAATATTTCCATATTTTGTAGAAGCTTGGTTTAACAGGGGCAACTCGTATAAAAAATTATTTAATGCTGGAGAAGCCATCAGGTCATTTCAGAAAGTAATCGAATTTGGTGATCCAGAGGATGATTTTGTAAAAACAGCAAAAGACCTTGTTGATTTCATGGAGCGAAGTATCTTCAAAGACACCGGGTTATCCTTAGATTTATATATTAAGTCAATTGATGATTTCAACAAAGCATTTTCAACAATGCAAAACCGTAACTATAAGAGAGCGATCAGGGAATTTCAAAATGTGATAAAGCTAAATAAAACCAATGCCCAAACTTATGGTAATCTTGGGCTATGTTATGCCTTCTTGGGGCAGCAAGAAAAAGCTATTGCAGCTTTTGATCAAGCATTAATAATTGACCCCAATTATGCGCCGGCAATCACAAATAGAGCTTTTGTATTATCCTTGGAAAATGGTGAAAAGTTGCCAGACGATCATGTTGTAACTATCGAATACTACAAAGATATTGCTGAACAAATGAACAGTAATAGCGAGCAATAGACTATAAAAAGTATTCTGTCAGCCTTATTTTGAACCTTTGCAAAACTGATAATGGTAATTACTTCCTCATGTATATGTGAATTTTTGCTGGGTGTATCTCCAACGTCGAAAGGAGTTAAGACCTGTCATAATTATCATACTGCTTTTCCGGCTAAAGAGAGTCGATCACCAAACCCAAGCACGGCAAACATCAACCTTTGACAGACAAGGAGTTCACAAATGATTAATTTTACAGAGATTATCTAGTTTGCCATTGACCGTGAGATTGAAGCTGAAACTTTTTTTGCTTTCGGATAAAGATCGATTTGTCATCACCGTAGAAGTCGTTCCTCCCGGTGGACCAGACCCCACACATCTGTTTGAGCAACTTTCGTCACTTAACAATCTTGCCTTTGACGGTTTCAGCGTGGCCACCAATTTCGTGGCAAAATCACGAATGAGTGCCATGGCAACCTGCCATTTGATCCACACCAGGGTGGGCAGGCCGGCAATTCTCCACGTCACCATCCGGGATCACAACTTGATTGCAGTTCAAGGCGAATTATGGGGGGCCAAAGCACTGGGAATTAAAACAGTGATGGTCGCCACGGGAGACAAGATCGCCCTGGCCGACCGAGGTCTTGTTTCCCATGTAGGTGATGTGAATGTCTGCGAGCTCATTGGTATGGCCCGTGAAACTGGGCTTTTGACAGGCGTGGTTTTTGATGCCAAACCCGAGTTGAGCGGAGGATTTGAGCGAGCCGTACGACGGCTTGAGGAAAAAGCCAAAGCCGGTGCTCAATATGCAGTAACCCAACCGGTATACGATGAGGCCGGAGCCAATGCTCTTTCCGATGCGCTCAAACATATCGGTATTCCGGTAATATTGGGGATTTTGCCCTTAAGAACCTTCAGGCATGCAGAGTTTCTGCATAACAAGGTGTCTGGCATCATGGTCCCGAGTCAAATACGGGCTCTCATGGAAAAGGCCGCTGATCCAGTGGCCGAAGGAATATCCAACGCCTGTGACATGCTTCAAATCGCGAGGAAACTCTTCAAAGGGGCTTGCATTATGCCGCCTTTTGATCATTTCGAGGTACTTGCGGATATTTTAAAATAACGTGCCTATAAAGAGGTTGTCTCAACAAATACGTCAAGGAACACATTGTATGTGAAACTCTCACACCGCTCTATTCAACGTTGACAGAACCCATGACTGCGGTGTTGCCGGAGCCGGCGGCAACATTTGTTGATTTTTTTATCTTCGCCTGATTGGTGACCTTCCCTTTCACCTCCGACTCCTTTACCCGAATGGACCCCATCTGGGCATTATTATCCTTGCCCGCAGCGACATTCACCGAATCGGTAATGGTTGCCTCGTTAACAATCACGGCGTTCGCTCCAATTTTCGATCCACCACTCTGCTCACCCATATCGGAACCGCTCTCGATTTGATACATTTCACTGGCATTGAAGTGACGTGGGGGGGTGGGGGGACTCTGCGCATCTACAACGATTGTTCCCATGCCCGGCAAGAGGAGGGCGACGGATCCTTTGGCATTTTTAACATCAATGCCTTTACCATGCAGCAGAAAAACTTCAAGCTTTCTGCCGGTAACCTTTCCTGCATATCCTGAGCCCCTGATGCCAATGGAAGCAGCCGGGGTCTTGGCAACGAATGCCTCTGGATTGGTTTTGGTGATCTTGCCGCCGATGATGCGGAACAGTCCTTCCGTCACGGTCACCTTGAATTTGCCCTTATTCCGCTCTTTCGACCAACTGAAATCGGTCAGTTTAAGACGGCTCTTTTCGCCAAGGGTGACAACGGTGTTATCCTGAAAAATGATCTGCACCCGGCCTTTTTCCTCAGTGACTATGTAGTCATCTGTTGCCACCGGATCCTTAATTTTGAGTGACCGGGTGAGTCCATCTGCGTTGACGGCATATGCTTCCCCCTGTAATGCAGAGACATATCCAGCGGCGGATTCCTGCCCCCCCCAAGCATAGAGACAACACGCCAAGCAAAGACTGAGGAGCAATACGCATCTTGCAAGCATAGATTCACCCTTTCAACCGGTTAAACTCTCGCTCCAATAAACGGGAATAATATAATACCCCTCTGAAGGGTGTTAGATTTTTTTTCGTTGCTATTATTCTATTGGTAAAAACCACCAGTATCAAGAAAATACTGGGAGCGGCTATTTATCTTACCTTTTTCCCTCTTTTACTTTCCACATGGTGGAGGTTTACTTTCTTCGGGCACCCCTTCTCAAAAAGTAATATCAGGGATTCGCTGAATGGATAGAGTATTTATTACTCTTCCTGCAAAGCACCTACACTCACCTTCCCCGTTCCGACCGGAATTTTTTTCTTAACATCACTGCGCTGCAATGTCTCAGGCTGCAATTTAAAGCGCTTGGCAACCACATCCGGATCGACAAGGTCCTTGCCTACCAAATTTTTAACATCATCGTCAAACGGTGGCAGAGGCTTCTGCTCCAGTAAATGTTTGGCATTGACCTTACCTCCGGCATCGCGGTCGCTCGACGAAGTCATCTGGTTCGTAAGCTCCGGATCGGAGAACGTACCATTTATAGCACAGAGAGCTGATTGGTTCACTTTTTCCTCGCGCCCCCGCTTGCCAACGGTTGTTGTGACAAGGTCCGCCTCCAATTGCAGATCCAACTGTTGCCGGACAAGGTCGGCAGTACCGTTTAACTGCAGGTTGTAGGTTGGGGCAGAAAGATTTGTCTCGCGGATATGTACAAGCCCGTTATTAATAGTCGCGACACTTTTCATTTCCGCAAAATCCGTCCACTGCTTTTCTCCAGAGGCAGTGGAGACAGTGCTGAACAGACTTTCAGAGGCGCCCGGCATTCGAATACGCTCAAGCCCGGCAAGTGCACCACCCTGTATAAGGAGCGTTGCCTCACCATTGAGGTTTTGTTTCATCGATTCAAGAGTGTCGCCGGCAAACTGCAACGCCATTTCAGCGGAGAGATTGCCGCGCAGAGAGTCATAACCGAAATAGTCGCGAAAGAGCGCTGCGGCCTCAAGGCCCTGGGCTTTAATCGTCGCCTGCACAGTTGGCTCTGCGTTTCGACGATCAACTGTTAAAGATGCCTCCACTTGTCCCTGACTGGTTTCCAGGGATGCAGGCGACACGGTGAAAATGCCACCATTGCCTTGCAGCGGAAACCGCAACTTCGTCATGTTTCCCCCATGAAATTGCACCTGACCGACCTGTATGATCCCGGATAGGGTAATATTTTCAGGGGTCCGAGGCTCGACATTTGCCTGCTCCCCCTTTTTAGCCTCATTCTCAATGGACTTGGAGTACGGTGCAGATAGCACAAGATAGCGATCGAGATCAAGAGTGTCCAGATCGAGAGCAAAATCAACCTTTGGAGATTTAAAGTTTTGCGCCTGGAAAGAGAAGTTCAATATTGAATCATCGAAATGGGCCGTGCCCTTTTCGACGGCAACCTGTTCTTCTCCACCACGAGCCGTGAATGACAGGTCACGGAACCTGAAGGTCTCGGCATCTTTTGTCAGCAGTGGGAAATTATGTCCATCGGGGAAAAAATCAATCAGAGAGAAGGGCAAAAGGCGGAAAGACAACTCAAAGCTCGAAGCCTTATCTTGCTGGGTGATTTTGCCCTGTACCTGCCCCCGCAGCCTGTTCATGGTACTGAATGTAAGGTCCACAGGTACATCGGTTTGATTGTTTTTCCCAATCATTGGACCAATTTTACCTTCCACAGTCACCGGTTCACCATTGAAGATAGCCTTGCAATCCAAGGAAACCGGCCGCCCCGGAGTAAAATCATTGAGCAGAAGCATGATGTCTTCAACTTTATACTGGACGTCTCGCGTCCTGTCATTCCACTTCACTTGACCATCGGTTACAGCAAGCAGGGCAAAAGAGAGTCTCTTCGCAAGCATTCCAAGGGAAAAGGGTGCGGAGGAGGCAGCCTTTTCACCCCTTTCCACCTCCCTGTCAAACTGCCAATTAACGTGTCCGGCTTCATTTTTTTCAAGATTGACGGAAAGACCGCCGACAACAAACCGACTTATTTGAATTTGCTTTTTCAGCAGTGGCAATACTTTTATCCGTGCTTCAAAAGTGCGAATCTTGACGAACTCGTCACTCATAAATCCCGGCGGATTACCGATTTTCATGTCCGAAAACGATATACTCAGCCAGGGGAAAAACGAAACACCAAGCTCGGGGCCAAGGGAAAAAGGTCTTCCTATAGATGTACTTACCTGTTTTTCAATCTCCGGAACATATTTTTGTACATTGATAAGAATCGGAATAAGGATAACGGTAACAATCAGGAGAACCGAAAAAATCCCTACCGGAACAACGCCATATTTAATAAATCGTTTCATCCTTCAACTCCACTGTATCACCTGCTCCCGGTGAGATGCGGCAATCGGCACCAGGCAAATATTTGCGATATACTCTCACTTCCTTAGTATCACACCGAAATACTGAAGGAATTACTAACACATATAGACATGACAAGTCTAGTAACAATTATCTATTGACTGGAATTTTCAGAAGAAAACTACGCTTTTCATAAAAAGCCCCTCATTTTCTCCGATTCATCGACAGGCGGACAAATCTTGAGGCTATTTGACAAGCCCATACATCGTTTCTACCTTGACAGGCCTTGGACGAAGGTTTAAAACAGCCATGGCTGGTGGTGATTCCGCCGCTCGCGGCATGGTCGTAGGGATGATTCTTGGTGCCGACCTTGGAATGGAAAGAATTCCAGTCAGATGGCTGGACAACCTGATCGACTACCACGAGATACAGGCTGCATCGGAGAGTTTGCCGTAGGACAAGCCTTGGGCTGTCGCCTTCCAGGATCCCGTTTCGGGCAGAGAATTACCAACAACAACTTAGAATTACTTTTTTGAAACAACGACCAACTTTATGTAATTGGCTGCCGCCTTGTTCTTGACGGAACCGACAAGCAAAAACGCAACATGATGTAATTGATCAACATAATAAAACATCGATCTTTTTCTAACTCTGGCACGCCTCTTGCTTTAATATAGACAACCTCCAAGAGAGCTAACTAAGCCCCCCCCAATCGGGTAGAATTTACGTACTTTGTATTTTCTGCCCGATTTCTTTTTGCCCCCCTCAGTAAAGCGATGAAACTCAATCTCGAATGAGCAATCCCCTGCGATATTCAGAATATACCTGGCGGGCGGCGACGTAAGGATCAAGCGAATACCTTTTTAGATCCTCATAAAGATCAGGGTTAAGGGAGAGGGCATTAACTCTCTCGGTTGAATAGATTGCAAGATCGATTACACGATCGTCATATATATAAGGAAGCGGTTTAGCGAAGGTGTCTGCTGCCAACCCGACGGTATCGCGTAGATTTGAAGGACCAATCAAGGGCCAATAGACAAATATCCCCTCCCCAATCCCCCACCGTCCGAGGGTCTGACCAAAATCTGCTCGCCGAGGGCTAATATCGAACTCACTGGCAGCAACATCGACCAAACCGTATACGCCAATTGTGCTGTTGATGAGAAACCGCTCCACAATAATGGTCATAGAGCCTAAATCGCCCTGCAGAACCGAATTCAGGAAATTCACCGGAAAACTGATATTAAGAAAAAAATTTCCAAAACTTTCCCTGAGTTCATGCGGTAGAAGCCAACTGTAGCCATTGGTGATAGGCTTTACCGCCCAGACGTAAAGCTTATCATTGACTTCGAAGAAGAAACGATTCATTGATTCCAGCGGATCATTCACCGGCGCCCCTTTTTCTTCTTCAATTGCCTGATCGAATTTTTCTTCCTCATCAAGGAGATTGGGAAAAGAATTTTGGGCCAAAAGATCCTCTCTGGCCATCGACGGGAAAGGCTGACAAAGGAGAATGACCAACAGGCTGACAAAACGTACAATTTTCATAAAGTTGACTTTTTTTAACGTATCAAAGTATGACTGAGACCGACTAGGAGTTTTACAATGCAATTTAATAAAATACTACTGTCTATTTGTCTTCCCTTCTCCACTCTTTAGTTTTTGATCATCTATTGTGGCAATTCATCAGGGATTAGTCAATCTGATATTTGTAACAACAGCACTCGAGTGTATCCAAGATACTAAACCATATACACAAAAAGCCCGGCGAGAATGGTGAGAAAGCCAAAGGGAATGACCAAGGCCTTTGAGGTTAAGGTCTCGCCTACCAACGCCCGCTCAGTCACCCGGTAGGTGGCATAAAGAGATGCTAAAAAGCCGCCGAGCACCGTCAAAATCTGTAAAACATGGGTACTGTCGGCGCTGATCAATCGAAGGTTATCGTAAGAAGGAGAGCTACCGAGCAATTCTTCGATATTTGGAAGTATACGCCCGGCACCACTCACGAAAAATTCCAGATGCAAGGCCATATAGCCGCCAAGAATGAGGGGAATGACCCCGTATCCAAAGAGGGGCAGCAAGAGCTTCTTATCTATTCCGGCATACAGGGATTGAACTGTAACCATGAGGTAATAGCCAAGCTGAAATATCAGGATCAGTGCAAAAAAAATGATGCTGCCGACGAGATGATCGGGAAGTGATAGTCCCGAGTTACCAGCCAAGGTTACCAACCATTCGACCAGCTGGGAAAACTTGCTTTGCAGGGCAAAGGGGAAAAAGATCGCCCCCATGGAGACAATGAGGAAACTATCAGCCCGCCGTGGCGTCTCAAGCGCCCACAATTCCTGGGGGGCGAGGCGAAGATTGAGCTGGATGGAGCTGTTACCACAACTCTTTATACATTTCGCACACATAATACAATCTCTATTATTATCAACAAGATAAGGATGCCTGAACATCGGACAGCCGGAACTATCACCATCCCCTGCAAAGCATGAATGACTTTGACAGCGGTTAAGGCAGACATGCCTGTTCGAGCGTAACTCAACGACCGAAGGCATCGAGAAGATTGCATTGACCGCCCCCAGAGGGCAAAGATAGCGACACCAGCTCCGCCTGGAAAAAAGAACACTAAACAGGATGGAGCCCAAGGTAATGATGAGGATAATTCCACCGGTAAGAAAAGGATTGTTATAAGCGTCCCAGACAATCTCAATCCAGAAGACCAAAATACACAACACCGCCATGATCCAGCCGGAATAATTCTTGATGATCAACGGGGTCTTACGCGTTGGTTTGACAATATTTTGCAGAAGCGTTCCAGGCACGGCAAGAGAACAGACACTGCACCATGTTCTAGCCAGGAAAAAGAAGGAGAAAAACATCAATGGCCATCCGATATACCAGCCCAGAGTAAGACCGATATTCGAATGAGGGTTTGACGGCCCCCAAAAGAGAAAGATGATGGTGATTAACAGGACGCAGCCGATAATGACCTGGGGAACCCTCGGGAAAATGCTGCTTTCGAGAAATTTCCTAATCCAGGCAATGCGGAGGATATTATATTCCCATTTACCCTCCGTTTTCGGCAATCCGAGGAGAATCTGATCGGAAATAATTTCATCTTTTTCCGCCAGCATCACCGCCCGGCGAACAACGCTTGATAATTCAGTCAGGTTTCCCGGCCAGTCGTAGTTCATGAAAATGCCCAGGGTTTCCGGAGACACTTTATAGATTTTTTTGCCGTACTCCTTACTGAAACGCTCGAGGAAATGGAGGACCAGGCGCGGCAGATCCTCCTTGTGGTTGCGAAGCGGCGGAACGTGAAAGTGTCGGTCGTGGATCAAGGTGAGGAGTTCAGGGAGGAGCTTGCCGGTACTCTGCAAATGATCGATGGAGTAAGAACTGACGAACACCAGACGCGATTGCATCGCCACCTGACGATTGCTGTCGATGTGGTTGTAGCTGCTGCTCTCAAGAACCTTAACCAGCTTCTGCTGCAACTCTTCTCGCATCAGGTGGATGTGGGTGAAAACCAGGGTCCCGTTCGAGGTCTGTTCAAACAGGCCGGCCTGACGTGCCTGGACAAAGGGATAGGAACTCTGTTCATTGCCGAACAGGGCACGTTCGAGCTGCAGGGGTTCATAATCCCGCAGATCAACCTCGACAAATTGTCCACCGCTCCGTTTGCTCTGCAGATGAATCTGTCGGGCGATAATGAGTTTGCCGGTACCGGCCTCCCCGGTAAGAATAAAAGGAGAGCACGTCATGGCCAATTGATCGATTACCGCCTGGGTTTTTTGCGCAGTTTTCGATTCCCGAATATCGTCTTGTCGCCGTCGAGCCAAGCGTCGCAGGTTGATGGCCGACATATTCGAATCTTTGAAAAGAATGACATCATCCGCCTCGGATCCCTCCGCCTGTCGAGCTCCCTCGCTGCCGGGATCCACCTGATCGAGGAAAGCTACACGCAGTCTCTCGGCGAGAAGCGCGTCGAGTTGCTTGTGAATTCTGCTGTTGCCAAGCAGGGTAATCCTGAAATAGCGTTTATCAAAGCAGATAACCACAAGATCACAGAGAGCTCGGACAGATAGTGAGCGTGGCTTTTCGGTGAGAATGCCGGTCTCGCCAAAATGCCCTCCCGGACCAATTCTCCCGACAATCTTCATTTTGCCGTTCTCGCTCTCGAGAACCAATTCCGCCTCCCCCATGGCAACAATGTAGAAAACGGCGCTGGGGTCTCCCTGCCGGTACACATACTGCCCCTCCTGAAAGATCTGTGCCCGAGCACCCCCGACATAGGCTTCGATTTCAGAGGCAGTGGCATCCTTAAAAAGGAGGGACTGTCGGAGATTGAGTGCGATGTCTTCTCTTCTCATACGCCAACCATCGGTTCCTTGCCGGCCATTGACAGCCCACTTTCACCGCATCTGAAGGTGGCGTGGTAGTGGCTGCCCATTTTTCTTGTTACGGGTTCTTCAGATCTGCAGATGTTGTTCGATAACGTCGGCCAAAAGCGGTGCCACCGAGTAGACATCAAGGAGATCATCACTTTTCCGACCCGGATATGTATCGGAACCAATGATTCTCGAGATCGGTCCCTGGCGAAATTTTTCAAGGGAATCGCCGGCCAGCACCAGATGTGTTGCGTGGGCAATGACATCCTTTGCTCCCGCCTCAAGACATCTTTGCGCGGTCTGGAGGATCGAGCCGCCGGTGCGGATCATATCATCACAGATTATCGCTGTCTTCCCCTTCACAACGCTTGATACCTGGCTAACTATGGTTTTGTCGGTATCGAAGCGGTCCTTATCGGCTGCGGTATGGGGACAATTGAGCATACTGGCCAGCCTGGCGATCCTTTTTGAAAACCCATAATCGGGTGAAACAAGGACATAATCGGTCAGCCCACTCTTTTTAATTTTATCGACGACCAGATCGTCGGTCCAAACATGTTTGATGCGAACCTCTCCGCCATGGGCATGGAGCACCGCCTCCGAATGCAGATCAACGAAGGCAACGAAATTGGGTCTGGCTTTAAATATCTGCCGGGTCCTGGTGATACCCTTGGGAATTTCGTGGGAGCTGGGTTTAGCTCTTTCCATGGTGGAATAACCAAGAAAAGGAATAACAACGCTAATGGAAGCAGCATTCCAGTACATCCCGCCGGAGATCAAATCGAGAAGTTCCTGATGAGAACTGTCGTTATGGGTCACCCCGAGAATGACCAGGTCCTTGCCGGCAATTGAGGTTGGAAAGGCGTGGTATTGCTCTCCGTCGGCGAACCTCTTATGGATCATCTCGGTGAATGGCACCCACATCCGCTCTGCCAGTTTAAGACCAAGCTCGGTGGAGGCCTCGTTGGCCACCAAAATGACGTTTTCCTTGTTCTGCATGGGCGTCCCTCCTCCCGGGAAAACATGGCAACTTACATTTCCCGGGGATTTCTTGCTGTTTCTTAACCTTGCAATGCCCGAACGATGGCATCACCCATGGCGGCGGTGCCAACCGCTGTCGCCTTATTGATGGTAAGGTCGGCGGTGAGGATACCCTTGTCAAGTGTAGCCTCAACCGCTTTATCGATTGCCGCCGCCGCCTCGTCGAAACCAAAACTATGACGGAGCATCATCGCCGCCGACAAAATTTGAGCGATGGGGTTGGCAATGCCCTTGCCGGCAATATCGGGGGCAGAACCGCCGGCTGGCTCATAAAGACCGAAACCGTCTTTATTGAGAGAGGCCGAGGCAAGCAAGCCCATGGAGCCGGTCAGCATGGCCGCTTCGTCTGAGATGATATCGCCGAACATATTGCCGCACAACAACACATCGAATTGATGCGGATCGCGTACCAGCTGCATGGTGGCGTTGTCTACATAGATATGCTTCAACTCAACATCCGGGAATTCCTTGGAAATTTCGATTACCACCTGGCGCCAGAGAACCATGGTGGTCAGGACGTTGGCCTTATCGACCGAGGTCACCTTGCCCCGTCGCCCGCGGGCAGCGGCAAAGGCCATTCTGGAGATCCTGGCGATTTCCGCACGGGTATAGGCCATTGTGTCGAAGGCCCTTTCCTCGTCGCCGACCCCTTCCCGCCCCTTGGGCGTTCCAAAATAGATATCGGAGGTCAACTCGCGAACGCACAGGACATCAAAGCCATCACCGACGATATCCGGGCGCAGCGGGCAGGACGCGGTCAGTGATTTAAACACCTTGGCCGGGCGAAAATTACAGAACAGATCGAAATGTTTGCGAAGGGGCAAAAGCGCTGCTCGTTCCGGTTGCTGCTCCGGGGGCAGGCTTTCCCATTTTGGTCCCCCGACCGAGCCGAAAAGGATGGCATCGCTCTTTTCACACAATGCAAGGGTTGCCGGCGGCAGAGCTTGACCGTGATTGTCGATGGCTATACCGCCGACGTCGGCGTATTGGTATGTAAGCTCGAAAGCAAACTTCTTTTGCGCACAATCAAGAACATTGATGGCCTCTTGCATTACTTCGGGACCAATGCCGTCACCGGCCAGAACTGCAATATTTTTCATTCTTTCACCTGCGTTACTTGAGATTCATGGGGGTAATTGCTTTCAAAAAGCAAAAGACTGCGTTTTGCCCCGGAACGAGGCAATGTATGTTCAACAACCTTACTCAGCCGGTAGGGTGAGTGGCTGAGAATTTCCTTGGCGGCATCCAGTTCTTCGCGCCATTTCGGTCCTTTCATGCAGATCACTTGGGGACCCATGGCGGCGAATCTGCCGACCATGCCGAGAAAAGGGCCGATTTCGGTTATCGCCCTGCCGGTGATATGGGTAAAGGCGTGCTCGGAAGGCAGCTGCACCTCATCCTCAATCCGACAGGTCAGTATGGTGATCCCGTTCAAACCCAAAGTACGAGCAATATAACCGAGAAAGCTTGCCCGCTTGATGCGCGGCTCCACCAGAGTCACCATCAACTCGGGTCTTGCCGCCTTGCAGACAAGGCCGGGGAAACCGGCACCGCTGCCGATGTCCAGGAGATGCGTGCCGATGTCTTCGAGCAAAGGGAGGATGGTCAGGGAATCGACGAAATGATTTTCAACAATCTGCAGGGGATCAGTTCCCTTGGCGATCAGGTTTACCTTTTTGCTCCACTTCAGCAGTTCGTTGAAATAGAGTGTCAATCGCTCGACCGCTTCGGGAGGGAGATCCACATTAAAACTTCTCAGACCAGCCGCCAGAGAAGCAGAAAAATCGATGGTCATTTACCCAGTCTCACGGCAATCGAAGCGGCATGGGCGGACAATCCTTCGAGCTGCGCCAAACGCATGACGTGCTCGCTGTCTGCAGCAAGACCCTGCGGCGAATAGCTGATGATCGAACTCTTTTTCAAAAAAGTCTCAACCCCCAGGGCTGAAGTAAACCGCGCGGTCCCCATGGTAGGCAGCACATGATTCGGGCCGGCGATGTAGTCTCCAACCGCTTCCGGGCTGTTGGCGCCGAGGAAAATAGCCCCCGCATGACGAATATGGGGCACCTGTGACCAAGGGTCGGCAATAATTAACTCAAGGTGTTCTATGGCAATACTGTTGGCCAGATCTATTGCCGTCTCAAGGTCGGCGGCGACCAGGATAACCCCGCGATCAACCAGCGCCTTACGGGCAATTTCTTCTCTGGAAAGCAGGGGCAACTGACGTTCAAGCTCGGCTACGACCGCCTCGGCCAATGGCCCATGGGTGGTCACAAGAATGGCCATTGCCAGCGGATCATGTTCAGCTTGGGCGAGCATATCAGCGGCAACACTTGCGGCTTTTGCTGTAGCGTCGGCGACGATCAGCACCTCGGACGGGCCGGCGATCATATCGATACGCACCATTCCCGACACCTGTCTTTTCGCCTCGGCGACATACTGGTTGCCGGGACCGACAATCACATCGACGCGAGGGATGGTCTCAGTACCGAAAGCCAGAGCAGCGATGGCCCAGGCCGATCCGGCCTTATAAATTTCAGAAATACCTATTTCCTGGGCGGCAACCAGGAGATGCGGACTGATCCTGCCGTCTTTGCCCGGAGGGGTAACCATTACCCGCCGGCTGACACCGGCAATACCGGCAGGGATGCCGTTCATCAGCACCGAGGAGACAAGCGGTGTCATCCCGCCCTTGCCGCCGGGGACATACAGCCCAGCCGAGTCAACCGGACGCACTAACCTGCCGACGATGCTCCCGTCCTCACGGGTCTGCAGCCAGGAATCTTCCATTTCCCTTTCATGAAAGGATTGAATACGTTCAATGGCCTTGCCAAGACTCTCCAGAAACTGTTCGTCTACTAGTTGATAGGCTTCCTGTAATTCTTTGAGACTCACTTGCAGTTGTTCAACAGACAGGTCCGGCGCATCGTATTGGCGACCATAGGTCACCACCGCCTCGTCTTTCATCTCTCTTACTGCCTTGAGAATATCCCTGACGACTCCCCGACAGGAATTATCCCCGGACTGAAAACGGTTCAACAGCCCGCGAACGAGGTTTTCGCCTTCGGGACTATCAAGAATAACCGGTGAGATCAACATTTTTCACCTTCATTTAGCATATCAGCACAACATTATTTTGTGCATTATTTTAAACACCTCGCACAACAAGTAAGCTTTTTGCAGTCCTGCCCCCAGGCAGGGATAACACTATAAGCTATTTAGCACAAATTATAAAGATCAAGCATCGGGAATTGAGTGCTTCACCTGAACTTCCGACACACCTCTTCCACGTATTTGTCAAAATGCACAACACACTCACCCCACCCCCCCTTCACAACCTGAGAGCGCTTTATTTCCCTACAAAAATACTTATTATTTTCAAGTTCTATGAATTATAGTTTTTTTAGTCACTCACAAAAAATATTTTCACGTTTTTTGCGAATATTTTTTACAAATGACTTATCCCGTTCATAAAAACCCCTCCAATGGGAGCGTAATCATGGATTTTCAACCGAAATGGATAGCTTGGGAGATAACCCGCCGCTGCAACCTTAAATGCGTGCACTGCCGCTCCTCATCGGAGATGGAAATTGCCGGGCACCCCGATTTCTCCCTCGATCAGGCCAAGGCAATTATGGACGATATCGCCTCCTACGCCAGCCCGGTGCTGGTCCTCTCAGGTGGTGAGCCCTTGCTCCGCCCCGATGTGTTTGACATCGCCAGGTACGGCACATCAAAAGGATTTCGGGTGTGTCTGGCCACCAACGGCACCCTGGTAAACGACACCACATGTGAACAAATAAAAGCATCCGAAATCAAAATGGTGTCCCTCAGCCTCGACGGAGCCAAGGCCGAAACCCACGACAACTTCCGCAATCAGCAAGGGGCCTTCGACGGCACCATGAACGCCATCCGCCTCTTTAAAAAATATTCCATCCCTTTTCTGATCAATTCTTCTTTTACCGTTCGTAATCGCCTGGAAATTCCGGAAATCTACAGACTCGTCAAATCCCTTGGGGCCAGCGCCTGGTACATGTTCATGATCGTCCCTACCGGTCGAGGTGAAAATATTATGGAGGAGCTCATCCCGGAAAGTGTTTACGATGAGATCCTCGAATGGCACTACCAGGTTGAGAAGCAGGAAAACGAGCTGCTCATGCGACCAACCTGCGCCCCCCATTACTACCGTATTGTCCGTCAGAAAGCCAAGGAAGAAGGTGAAAAATTCGCGAGAAGAAATCTGCAATTTTCAACCGGCGGATCCAAAGGTTGCCTTGCCGGACAGCTCATCTGCATGATAAATGTCGACGGTGACGTCCTCCCCTGCAGCTATTTTGCCAAATCGTCCGGGAACATTCTCAAGACCCCTTTTAAGACTATCTGGGAAGAATCTGAACTTTTTCTTCAACTTAGAGATTTTAAAGGGTATAAGGATAATTGTGGAAAGTGCGAATATGTCGGGGTCTGCGGCGGATGCCGGGCCAGGGCCTATGCCATGACCGGAGACTATCTCGCCCAGGAACCCTTCTGCAGCTATATTCCGAGACAACTCGCCCACAAAAAACCATAAAAATGCGCAACTAGAACTCAAGTCGACAAACCTATGAACGATACTTTTCTCAAAGCATGCCGCGGCGAAAAAACCGCCTATACCCCGATCTGGATGATGCGCCAGGCAGGCCGATATCTCCCGGAATATCAAAAGGTCCGTGGCAAAATCTCCTTTCTCGAATTATGCAAAAGGCCGGATCTCTGCGTTGAGGTAACCCTCCAGCCGATCGATCTTCTCGGCATGGATGCGGCAATCCTCTTCTCCGACATTCTCATCCTCATGGAGGCGATGGGGGCACCACTCGAGTTCCATGAGGGCCGTGGACCAGTTTTTCACACGACAATCCGCGACCAGACCGCCCTCGACCGCCTCATCGTCCCCGACCCGGACGAGGCCACGGGGTTTGTCATGGAAACCATCCGTTTGCTACGCCGGGAGCTTGAGGTACCACTTATCGGTTTTGCCGGCGCACCCTTTACCTGCGCCACCTACCTGATCGAAGGCGGCTCCTCCAAGGTGTTCTGGGAAACCAAGAAGATGATGTACCAGGAGCCGGAATTGTTCCATCAGCTCATGGCCAAAATTACCGAAAGCACCATTCTCTACCTTCAGGCCCAGGCCAGGGCCGGAGCCCAGGCCCTGCAACTGTTTGATAGCTGGATCGGAATACTCGCGCCGGATGATTTCGCAACGTTTGCCCTGCCCTATGTGCAAAAGATTCTCACAGCCCTTAAGCCGTTTGACCTTCCCCTTATCTATTTCGCCAACAACGGCTCAACCCTCCTCGAACTTTCCGCCACCTCGGGCGCTGACGTCATCGGCCTTGACTGGCGAATGCCCATAGGAGAGGCGATAAAAAAAGTCGGGAAAAAAGCGGTCCAGGGCAACCTCGACCCCTTTGCCCTCCTGCTGCCCAAGGACCAGCTGCGAACAAAAATCAGCCGCTTACTTGCGGAGGCAAAAGATGCTCATGGCCATATTTTCAATCTCGGCCATGGTATTCATCAGTTCACGCCGCCGGAGCAGGCAAAAATTGCCGTTGACGCGGTGCATGAACTCAGTTGTCGATAATTTTTCCGCCGATGACTCTCTTGACCATAAATGAATAAATGACCAAACCTATCCCCTCAACCACCGAGTGCTTCAGCTTCTTCGACCAATTTGCCATGCTGGACAATATTCGTGCGCATTCGATTCTTGTCGCCCGAGTGGCTGGAGCGCTGATCGATGGCCTGACCAGAACCGGAAAATGCTCCACCCCGCCACCGAACCGTGAGGAGACCATTGCCGCTGCCCTGCTCCACGACATCGCAAAAACCCTCTGCATCAAGACCGGCTGCCATCATGCGGAAATCGGCCGACAGATGTGCGTTGATCTCGGCTTCCCGGAAATAGGAGAAATCGTTGCCGAGCATGTGGTGCTGCAAAAGTTTAACGCTGATCTTTATCAACGCGGGATTTTCGGTGCCAAAGAAATAGTGTTCTACGCCGATAAGCGGGTTCGTCACGACGAGGTTGTGCCCCTCGCCAGTCGTCTTGAATATATTTTAGAACGTTATGGCGACGGTAACCCGCATAAGGAACAGCACATTCGCTTGAATTTTAAGCGTACCGTCGATTTTGAGAAGCATCTTTTCAACTATCTCGATCTCCAACCGGATGACGTAACT
>JAZDOW010000028.1:0-42785 GCA_043798185.1 Pseudomonadota bacterium
GCTACGCTTCGGATGAAGGCCGTCAGCCGATCGTTTGCCAGCAGCAAAGCCAATTCCCCGCTTTTCAGCACCTCTCGCAACCGGTCATCCAAGTGCTCCACCGGGAGCGACCGTCGCCGATTGAACTGCCTTTTTTCCTCGGTCAACCAACGGTCATACCGCCTTTGCCCCAGATTCAGGCGGGATACATCGACACCTTTGGCCGCATACAAACTTTGCATGTGATGAAGGAGGATGTGTACCTCGTCATAAATCGGCATGCGGTTACGAAAAAAACGGTGGGGAATGGCCGGCGAGAAACCGTATTCCGCAAGCAACACGGCCATACGCCTGGAGAAATCGTGACAAAAGGGGGCAAGTGGCGCGCCGGACGGCTGTTCCTTGCCGTAAAGATGAAGGTAACGCGGCAGGTCAGATGAGAAATGTTCGGCGATGGTCTTGAGGAATCCCTCTTTTTGTCGGCCTGGCCGAAGCGTTAGGGAGCCGGGAACAACAAAATCGACACCGATCTCGGCAAGAGAGGTAAAAAGACGGTGCAGATTGGCCTCTGTGTCGGCAAGATAGGGCAGAAGCGGCATGGCCAGCACTCCAGTGCACAGCCCCGCCGCCTTGCACTGCCTCAACAAGTCCAGTCGATCATTAACAGTCGGTGCGCCCGGCTCAAAAATCGCCCGCAGTCGGTCATCGGCAAAAACCAGGGAAACGGCGACTATGCAGCCTGACCGAGCATGCACCGTCTGCCAGAGAGGCAAATCACGTTGCAAAAGGGTCGATTTAGTGAGCAGTACCACGGGAAAATCTGCTTGCGCCAGGAGTTCGGCGCAGGACCGGACAAGACCCAACCTTTCCTCAACCGGTTGATAGATATCGGTGATCCCTGAGCCCAGAGATATAAAACCCTTCTCCCTCAGTCGCTTCAGTTCGGCCCCAAGTCTTTCCGGCAGGTTATCACGGACAGTGATATCAGTGGCAAAATCCCCCTCGACGTGGTAGCGCTCCGCTCGTCCGTCGCAGTAGACACAGCCGTGAGCGCAAGCCATATAGGGTGCCAACCGATATTTCGCGAGTGAAAAAGGTTCGGCCAGGAGGTTTTTACGTAGCGCAGTTTTAACCGTGCGGTGATGCAGGGTTACTGGAGGAGTCATTTGTTTATTCAGCGACCAGACAGGCACGGACCGTTCTATTCTATGTGTCCTTCGGCCGTTTGTAGTGCAATATCTTTATCCTTTGTAAACAACCTCCACCTCATTTCTGATGAATGAATACCTGCTTTTTTGTCTTGACCTCTGCTGAGATACCAGTGGCCAAAACGTTCGACCGTCGAAAACGGATGGTTTTCTGTGCAAAACAGCCCGCAAGGATTAATCTCTTTGAAAAAGATGGTTTCATCCGGATCACCGTCATAAGACATATTGGCAGGCAATTCGATTTGCGAGACATCCACCTTCTCTAATACTTTTTCATCCAACCAATCTGAAACTTTCATTTTTCCCTCCTCATCAGTACCTTAGAAATTCATTTCTGGTTTTTAAAAATGAATTTCGGGTAGGTACTGATCCTCCCTTCGTGGTGGGTTAGAACTCCAAGAACAAACCATCCTCTTTCCACTCCACAGACACGCTTTATTTCGACAGGCGCTTAGAGATACGGCTGTAGGTCCCCTTCAACTCTTCTCCGACAACCTTGACTTTGGCGATGAATTCCTCTGAAGTTTCCACTGCATCATCCGCAATTTCAGCAGCTTTGGCTTTCACTTCGACCCATTTCTTCTCGGCCTCTTCATACTCTTGTTTGGCATCCATCGAGGCAAGGTGCATCTTCAGACTTACTCCATCCCGTTCCATCTTCAGTTTTTCGATGAGCTTATTAAGTTCTTTTTTCATATTCATAGCTAATCTCCTTAAAATGATTTTTGTTTCTCTCTTTTCATATCCGGTTACTGCATCGCCCCCTTCCCTTGCCCGTCGTTTTTGCTTGGTCCTCACCTACTCTGTTTTGCAATTCCTGCACCATACTTCCAACAGGAACTGGATATATCATTCATCTATTCGATTTTATTTTAAATAATATTCAAAAAAGAGCAATAGGCTACCCATAAAATCAGCTTTCTACGGTCATATTCGACCATAGACTACACCTGACCACCGTGATTGGCCGGCCAATGAGCACTTATTTCGAATTATTTCGCATGTGATATTCGTACGTTAATGAGTTGGATATCAATTGTGATGAGGCACATTTTCAGGCTGGATTATTTCCAATGCAGTTTGCCTGGGGAAAGAGTGAGAACAATGGTCAAATATAACCATTTGAGCAAATATGACCGTTTCTCTCTCGCTGTTTTCATCGATCTTCAGAGCCATTTATAGAAGATGATACTGAATATAAACAGTCGTGAGGAGTTTATCCAACTATTCAACGCCTTCTATTTAAAGTATCTCAACCTCACAAGAAGCACTCTATTCTTTCAATTTCTCCAGTGGGATAGGTTGAAAATTGGCCGGTAACAAATGCCGAATGGAACGTTTTCCAAACTTGCCAAGAGAGCGTCTTCTTCATCCTTAAAAATGAACTGGCATGTTTTGTGCTCTAAGATGTTCAGTTAACTTGGTTAGATGCCGGTTATTGATATCAGTAGCTATAGTCAAGTGGTTCAAGGCGAATGTTTGGAACCTTTTGGCAACGCAATCACAATTCATGGAGGAAAATCAGATGAATACATTTTTATTAATGTTTTTAACAGCAGCGAGCCTTGCCGCTTTTTCAATGCCTGCTGCAGCAGAGGAAATAACTCAGCGTACAGCCGTTTTTAACCAACGTTGGCTCAAGGCACTGGTTTCAATAGAAATGCAGCTAGACAATGGGGACGCGAAACCTGTAGGGACAGGTTTCCTGGTTCGCACACCTGGTAATCACATTGCACTGGTGACAGCAAAACATGTCGTATACTCAGATCAAGGAAAAGGTCAGCTTACACAAAAGCTAACGTATCGACTCAATGACGCAAAGGGGGAAAGCATATTGGTATCTGATGATTATGCGACCAATTTTTTTAAAAGTGGGTGGCTCCCTTCTATGAAGTACGATTTAGCTATCAGACTTATTGTACGCTCAGACACATCAGATTTACTCCAAATAGAATATTCTGATTTTCTCTCTGTGGAGCACGTCCAGGCAGGCGCTCCTCTTTTCATTGTTGGTTTTCCTTTAGGCATGCGCTCTGAAAAATATGCAACTCCTATTGTTCGTCGTGGTCTGGTGGCCCGATCGGATTCGGAAAACATTATCGTGGATGGATTAGTTTTCCCAGGAAATAGTGGCGGGCCGGTCGTTTACGAACCAAGCATTCAACTTGACAAGACGTTTACCACACCAATTTTGCAGGGCGAATGGTTCATTGGTATGGTCGTATCCGAAATCTCATATATAGAGCCGGCTATTAGCCTTCAAACAGGTAGAGCTCGGGTTATTTTTGAGGACAACACCGGCCTTTGCAATGTTATTCCTGCCAATTTAATACTTGACCACCTTAATAGCCCTGAGTTTCAAAAGTATGATAACGACGCAAAAATTCAATAGAAAAAATACTTGTTCATTAAACCTTACATCCCCCAACGAGCTTATAGGGCAGCGCCTTTTGCAGCAGATCTTATCATTGTGCGAACTCATAGTTGATTTTGGTAATATGCCCTCGAAAATAGGGTTGTGCCCCCTCCGGCAGCAGCCAGGTGACTTCACCATCCAAGGGCACGCGTATACCATCCCGAATCGCATAATTCCAGAACCGACACTGCCAAGGAACGGGCACCGTAGTGCCAACCACCATACGGCCACGTGCTTCGGCGCGTACTGTGTCAATGAGATCATCTTTATTAAACCGGAACAACAGGGCCAGGGCGAGATCCCCGTCTTTCAGCGTTGCCTGGGCAGAATGGTCGTCAACTGCACTCCAGAGAACTCCCTGGCTAGGCAGAAGTGCGGTGGGGTACCAGGCAGTTTCGGCAAAGAAACGCATCAGTTCGCCCTGGGCCAGCTCACCCGTCCCACGCTGATTTACCATGGATACCAAGCCTAATACCGCCGCATGCATTGTGCCTTCGCCTGCAAGGTAGGCATCATGCACATACACCGGTAGTCCGGGCATCATTGAGATGCGGGCGTCCCAGACAAAGCCAGGACGATGAGTGACCACGTGTTGCGTTGATGTGAACGGCTTCCACTGCTCGCCCGTCTCACTCATATTGAAGGTTCCGGTATGTTCCACCCTGACTGCAGCTATGATCGGTTGACCATCTTTCATTACGGTGCGAAAAAAGTGCTGTACCGGCGTAGGGAGACCCTCGAGTTCACGGAAATCAACGATCTGATGTTGAATTTGTGCACGGGCTGCTTCTAGCCGTACTCGCATTTCCCGAGTGGCCGATTCCCATCGGAATGCTCCATAAACCACTACCACCGCTACAATGATGGCCAGGGAAAAGACTATGGTGAGAAGAATTTTCAGCCACTTCGGTATTGTCTTTATTTGCTGTGTCATGTTGTAGGTTATGGCCTCCAAGCTTCAACGCAAAGCCAGCTATATTACACCCTGCAATTCAATTAACCTCTTTGGTTTCTGCACCTATACGCACCTCGACCATGTGTTCTTTGTGATCGTCAACGAGAGGAATGCTCAAATCGAGTTGTTCTCTACCATCCACCCAAACATGTACCACACCCGCATCGGTAGACAATTGCCGAACCGAGATATGATAAACTGTCTCTCTGTAGCGATAATGCAGTTTGAACCCATCCCACTCCGGGGGGAGGCACGGTGTAAAATGCAGTTTATCGATATCCAGGCGTAGCCCAAGCAATGATTCAATGATCAGCCGATACATCCAGGCGGCCGAACCGGTATACCAGGTCCAGCCACCGCGGCCGGTATGCGGTGCAAGTGCATACACATCAGCGGCTACGACATACGGCTCCACCTTATAAACGGCCGTCTCATCTGCCGATCGGCCATGATTCACCGGGTTGATCATGGTGAAGAGCTCCCAGGCACGCTTCTTGTCTCCAAGCTGAGCAAAGGCCATCGCCGCCCAGATGGCTGCATGGGTGTACTGCCCACCGTTTTCCCGCACCCCTGGAACGTACCCTTTGATGTAGCCTGGGTTCAGGGCCGACTTATCAAATGGCGGATCGAGAAGCTGGATCAACCGATGCTCACGACGTACAAGATGTTTATCAACCGATTCCATGGCCAGATGCGAACGATCCTTACCTCCGGCACCTGAGAGTACCGACCAGCTCTGGGCTATTGAATCAATCCGGCATTCACTATTTACTGAAGAACCGAGCGGCGTTCCGTTGTCAAAGTAAGCACGGCGATACCACTCGCCGTCCCAGCCATGCTCTTCAATATTGCGTCGCAGTTCGGCCGCCTCAAGGTGACAGCGTTCGACAAAGGAAATATCACCGCGCATACCGGCAACCTCGGCAAAACGCATGAGTACTTCGTAAAGGAAAAATCCCAACCAAACGCTTTCGCCTTTGCCATGTTCGCCGACCAGATTCATCCCATCGTTCCAGTCACAGGAACCGATCAACGGCAAACCATGCTCCCCAAAAATGAGGCCTCTCTCTATGGCCCGAACACAGTGGTCATAAAGACTCGTCGCCTCTTCAGAGATGATGGGCAGATCGTAATACGAGTCTTCATCTGCGTTTACCGGGCGACCTTGGAGAAAGCGTACAGACTCGTCCAGTATCCCACTGTCTCCGGTGGTTGTAACATAGCGATAGGTCGCCAGCGGTAACCAGAGATAATCATCGGAGCAATGGGTGCGCACCCCTCGACCTTGGGGTGGATGCCACCAATGCTGTGCGTCTCCTTCCTCAAATTGACGGGAAGCGGCAAACAGCAGATGTTCTCGAACCAGATACGGCCGGGCGTAGATGAGGGCCATGACGTCCTGCAACTGATCACGGAAACCGAAAGCCCCGCCCGATTGGTAGGTGGCGCATCGCGCCCACAGCCTACAGGATAATGTTTGGTAAAGAAGCCAACCATTTGCGAGCACATTAAGCGCCAGATCCGGGGTTTCCACGTTGACCGCGCCAAGGGTGTGGCTCCAATGCTGCCATACCGCATCCAGGGCGCCCCGAGCCGCAGTTCTGCCCCGAAAACGGGATACCAGGTTCTCGGCATCAACTCGGTCTTTGCCTACTCCGAGCTTAAAAATAATTTCCCGTTCCTGCCCTGCAGCCAGTTCAAAGTTTACCTGGAGAGCAGCACAGGGATCAAAACCGGCCCCGACCCGACCAGAGAGCCGGACACGGGCCATCGCTGCCGGTGCAACCAGAGTACCGTTGCGTCCGATAAACTCCGTCCGGTCACCGGTAAAGCCATGGGTTCGATCATCGACATCGAAAAATCCGGTTCGGCTATGGAACTCTGCATTGTATGAATTATGGGCAAAAAGTGCGCCGTTTTTGCTGTCGATTGCGGTAATCACATGCATGGCCGATTTGGTCCGCAGGTCACCCAGCACCCATTCCACATAGCCGGTTGCGGAGAGTTTTCTCTTCCTGCCCGACTCATTGCGAACTTTTAACACCGAAAACTTGATTGCCGCGTCGAGTGGTACATAAATCCACAACTCTGAATGGATACCACGCTCAGTATGTTCAAAGACGCTATAGCCAAACCCATGCCGGGTAACATAGGGATTGAGCCCACGACAAGGCAAGGGCGTGGGTGACCAGAAGTGACCACGTTCTTCATCACGGATGTAGAAAGCCTCACCGCTTGAGTCGCTTACCGAATCGTTTATCCAGGGTGTGAGTCTGAACTCATGGGCATTCTCACTCCAGGTAAAGGCGGGACCGCTCTCGGAAACAATCGTCCCAAAGAGTGGATTGGCCAACACATTCACCCAAGGCGCCGGTGTCTGCCGGCCCGCCGCAGTGGTAATGACATACTCTCGCCCATCAGAGGTGAAACCACCCAGGCCGTTAAAAAATAACAGATCGTGACGCGGTAGAGGATCCACCGCATGAGGCTCGGGACGAAAAGTTCGCGACGGAATGAGGCGAGGAATCGCAATATCCGCTTGAACGTGCCCACCTATCTGCTCGGCAAGTGTTCCCCGAACGTCGGAAAGTATAGCTCTCGCGACCGCCTGGAAGAGGATGCGGTCCTCGTCGGCTATCTGATCAGCGTGCCGCACGAAGATGCCACCGGGACGGTCGGTAATGCCGCCTTCGTTGCCGGCAGCAATGAGACCGGTGATCTCCTCATGGAGAAGCTGTCGGTACCCGGCATGATCTTCATTCCAGATTACCAGATCGACCGCCAACCCTTTAAGACGCCAGTAGCCGTGCGCCTGCACCAGTTGGCGGACCAGATCGATATTGGCTATGTCCTCAATCCGCACCAGAACAATCGGCAAATCGCCGGAAATGGTATAGCCCCAGAGACCGGACTGGCCGCGGCGATTCTTTTTCAAAATATCCTGATGAGCGCGAAGCGTTTTTTTGGCATAAATCACCGCACCGGCAAGTCGCCCATACAGTTGGGCGTCAGCTTCGGTGGCATTGATCTGACGCAGGAGCACCTGTCCATGGGTCCAGGCCAGGTCAAAAACCCGATCGGCAAGATGCCGGTCCTGATATTTTTCCGCCAGGCTCAGAGCTTCGTCACGGCCGGCACCGATACCGGTGACCATGTTTATCTTCGCTGATTCACCGGGCAAAAGGCTGATCCGGTATCTAATGGCGACAATCGGATCAAGAACCGAGCCTTGGCTCCCTGAAAGCTCGCCCGAATCGTCGGTTCCATCGCCCATTGCCCGTGGATGCATAACACTCTTGCCACGACCGATGAACAGCAAACGATCCGTCTCATAGGAGACATCAACAATTTGGGCGTCATGAACCGCCATCAGGTGCATCACCCAAGGCATCTGTTCTCCCTCAGAGCGAGGCCTGCGGGTACAAAGGATAGCCCGATGTTCGGGGAGGATCTCAGTCTGCACGAAGAGATTACTGAAGGCTGGATGCAGGGCATCAACGATAGGCGGCGCCAGTACTACCTCGGCATAACTGGTTACTTCAATTACTCTGGTCCGACGTGTGCGGTTGGTAAGGGTGATTCGCCGCAGTTCGATGTCGTCCTCGGGGGACACAACAACCTCAGTATAGGCTTCGAGGTCATCAAAGCGGCAGCGAAACTCGGCCCGTCCTTCAGAAAAAACCGTCTCAAAATTTTTCGAAAGGTTGAGAACAGGCTGGTATGTTGTCGACCAGAATTTGCCACTGGTCATGTCGCGCACATAACAGAAGGTGCCCCAGTTATCGCAGGTACTGTCTTCTTTCCAGCGGGTTATGGCCAAATCCCGCCACCGGCTGTAACCGCCGCCACTGGCGGTAATCATTACATGGTATCTGCCGTTTGACAGCAACTGGACTTCCGGATACGGCGTATCAGGACTGCTGAACACCCGTATCGGTGTTTCCTCGGTGCCGGCAATTATCTGGCTATCCGACAACTCAGATGCATGAATATAGAAGGCGGTCGCTTTGGGAATACGTTCCTGAAGGAGCAAGAGAGTGGCCTGAAACAAAGGCTCCGATTCGAAGCGTTTCTGCATACGACGGTCAAGGAGCAGGGAGGCCAGGGCGAGAAAACTCATCCCCTGGTGGTGGGCCATGAAGGAACGAACCACGGTTTGAGTGTGGTTGGGAGGCATTCGAGAAAGAGTGTAGTCGATCGCTTCATAAAAACCGTATCTTCCGGCAAAGCCTTCAGCATCCAGCCTCTGCAGGTTGAGACAGGCCTTCTCCGGTGCCACCATCAACGCCAGCACCGAGGCATAGGGAGCGATTACCAGATCCTCGGCGAGTCCGCGTTTCAGACCCAGGCCGGGGACGCCAAAGGCCCGGTACTGGTAATTTTGATGGACATCGATGGCGTTATAACCACATTCCGAGATGCCCCATGGCACGCCTCGTTTTTCACCATAGTCGATTTGGCTTGTCACAGCCGCCTTACAGGTCTGATACAGGAGGGTCTTTTCGTAGGACGGCATGACCAAAAGCGGCATAAGATATTCAAACATCGAGCCGCTCCACGACAGGAGAATAGGCTCACCGCCGGTAGTGGTGAGCAGGCGGCCGAGAGCAAACCAGCTTTCCTCCGGCAGTTGGCCCTGGGCAATCCCCACAAAACAGGCAAGCCTTGCTTCGGAAGCCAGCAGATCATAACAACTGGAATCCAGCCGATGCTCACCGACGTTGTAACCAATGGCCAAAAGACGACGCGAAGCATCGAAGAGGAAGCGATAATCCATTTGTGCAAAGTCTTCCAACTGCCGGACAAGATGGTCAATAAGCGCAACCCGTATGCCGGCTTGTCTACAACTCACGGTGATGAGGCGATGCAGTTCGAGAAGCCACTCCTTCTCCTCAACGGAGATCGCAAGAGATATCCGCCTGTCAATTTCCGGCAAAGATCTTGCCTCTATTTCAAGCAGATGGCCAAGTATCGGAATCGTGTCGAGAAAGGCAAAGTCGCCAATCTTCGCTGAAGAAGACATAATCTCCGTCCACGGAGCGAGCAACGTCAGCTCATCAATAGCTTCGCGGCACTGGCGGGCAAAGGCCAGCGCCCACCAGCGCAATTCACTTTCGGAGCTGGTATGTCTCGCCTCGATCTCTGTTGCCACCAAGGCAGCAGGCCGTGCAAGTTGATCAAGACACCACCGCGCCGCAGTTAGGGTGGTGAGTGGAGAACTCAGTGCTCGTCCAATATTGTCCTTTATTTGCGCGAGGTACACAGAAGCAGAATCACCCGCCAAATCGGTAAGGATCTGCAAGGTGTCACTGAGGCCTTCGAACACTCGCCGGCCGAAAATCGGCTCATCGACAAGTCCCAGCAGCCCCGGTTTCAAGGTAAGGAGATGGCCGCCGAGGTTGCCGCTATCCACTGAGGAAATATATGTAGGCAACAGTGGTAAAAGCGTTTGCGTGTCATACCAGTTATAAAAGTGGCCGCGGTGACGCTCGAGGGTTTCCATAGTCCGCAGGGTATTCGCGGTCCGTTCAATCAGTATTCCAGCGGGAATATAGCCAAAATCATACGCGGAGAGGTTGGCAAGTAACGACAGGCCAATGTTGGTGGGTGAAGTACGATGGGCGATCACGCCGAAAGGGTGTTCCTGAAAATTATCGGGGAGCAACCAATGATCATCCGGGCCGAGGAAGGTCTCGAAAAAGGCCCAGGTTTTACGGGACAGGCGGCGCAGAAAAAGATTCTGCTCCGCCGTCAATGTATCCGGTCGGATGGAGCGCGGCAGACTGACCCACCAGGTGATGACCGGAGAGGCAAACCACAGAAGCAGAATCGGCCCGGCCACAAACAGAACTGATGGCTGCAGCAGGATAAGACTGATGGCGACAAGAATGGCAAATACCGGTCCACTCCATAGAGCTCGGCAGGAGGCGATGAGACCATTATTGTCACTTTGTTGCGAATCGCCGGAAGGGCTCCATTCCAGCAGTCGCCGATGACTGACAAGCAATCGCCAAAGTGTCCGCAGCATTGCATCAAGGCTGAAAAACGCCTCATAGGGCAGGCATACCAGGGTGAATGACGCCTGGAGGCAAAACTTGCCGGATGAATGTATGGTAGTCTGCAAATGCTGACCAAGAGTCACTTCAGACGGTTTTTGCAGAACACCGAGAATCGAGGATAAAAAAGAGGGCGCCAGTATGCAGCCAATAACCGCCAGCGTCCAAAACCAGGCGGATGCCAGTACGGTCCAGCCGAGCAGCAAGAGGAGAGTGAAGGCCGGAGCCGTCAGACTGCGTCGCAGGTTGTCGAAGATCTTCCACCGGGACAACATCGACAGCCGATTCCTCCGCAGCTTGCCATCCGAACCGGGAACAAGGGGCAAGGTCCAGCAACCAATCTGCCAGTCGCCGCGAATCCAGCGATATCGGCGTTTCACATCGGCGCTGTAGCTGGACGGATATTCTTCGTACAACTGCACGTCGCTCAGCAGTCCAGCCCTGGCATAGCAGCCTTCCAGCAGATCGTGACTGAGAATGAGGTTGTCGGGTAAACGTCCATGCAATGCCTGCTCAAAAGCATCGACCTCGTAGATACCTTTGCCGATGAACGACCCTTCACCAAACAGATCCTGGTATACATCGGAAACGGCCCGGGTATAGGGATCGATGCCGGGATCGCTGCCGCACAGGCCAACATATCGCGAACGAGGCGTGCCGGACAGACTCTCGGCCACCCTAGGTTGAAGTATGCCGTAGCCGGCAACGACACGCTGCCGGTCTTTATCGTAGCGAGCCCGATTGAGCGTGTGCGCCATTGTGCCGACAAAGCGCCAAGCCGAATCACGGGCCAGCAAGGTGTCGGTATCCAGGGTGATGACGTACCTTGCCGAAAGTAATAAGGTTGTGTTGCCCACGACCCGGGCAAACTGCTGTTCTCCACGGCCGCGCAGCAATCCGTTTAAATCGGCAAGCTTACCGCGCTTGCGCTCAAAGCCCATCCACTTCCGGTCTCGGGGATTCCAGAGGCGCGGACGATGAAAGAGAAAGAAGGTATCGCCTTCAAGAAGCGGATATTTCTCATTCAATTCGCTGATTTTTTGCTCAGCAAGCCGTAAAAGCGGTTCGTCCTCGGCGAGTATCTCCTCGTCCGCATCACAAAAATCGGTGAGCAGGCCGAAATGAAGATTGCTGTCCCGATTTGCCAGAAAACGGATTTCCAGTGCCTCGACCAATTCCAGGGTGTTGCCGGAACTCGTCAGCATCGTCGGAATCACCACGAGGGTTCGCATTTCCGGGGGAATGCCTTTTGAGAAATCCATACGCGGCAAGAGTCGCGGTGTTGCCAGTAAGGTCGCCAGCCAGTTCACTACCGCTATCGCCGGTTGACCGGCACAGAGCAACAAAAGCAGCAGAAAAAAACCAAGTCCCCAAGACTCCAGGCCATCGGCTTGGGCATGAGCTGCAAAATACACGGCCAGGGTGGCGGTCAACAGCATAATTGTCCCGGAATAGGCGAGGAATGGAATGCGGCGCAAGACTTTGCCGAGAAAATCAGCTGCGGAAAAACGCATCTTCGCTGAACGCTGAAGCTCGGCCAGTCCTTCGGCTATAAGGTAATAACCAACGTGCGCCGATCGGTCATCACCGCCTTTTTCCATCGCTGCTCGATCAGCCAGGTTTATCGCCTGCCGCGCCACTTCGCTCTCGGAATGGGAACTTGCCGTGGCTATCTTTTCGATAACATGGCGGTAACGATCACGAGTGGCGAAATCCATCTCGGCATAGACCTCGGCAGGATCTTTTGTCAAAATGACTTCGACCACGCTTAACTGTTCGACGAACTCTCGCCAATCCATGGCACTCAGAAACCGTAGACTGCCGATGCTATTGCTCACCGAGACCTGATCGGCAGCCTGCTGCTGGGTCTCCGCCCGCACCAGTTGTTCTATGGTCAGGCTCGACTCGGCGAGGCGCTGCTCAATCCAGGTGAGCGGCAGGGCTAGGGCCACCCCCTGCCCCTGCAATCGGCGAGTGAGTTCGGCGACAAACGAACTTACCATCGGCGGGTTTGACCGGGCCATGTCGGCAACAACCAGAATCATACTATTCGGATCTTTTCTGGCGATCTCGGCCATGTGATCGGCCCAATAGTCAGCCCGGTTGTAATGAATGCGATCAGTGGCGATACGGGCGGTGATACGTCTGAGATTTTCGATCAAAGCCAGGCGAAGCATAATCGGAATGGCCCAGAGTTCGCCGAGGTCAAGGGGAAAGACGGTCTGGTAAGCGGCTATAAAACTCCTGAGACTTTCAGGATTAATCTGTCCATCGCCGTGCGAGATAGTCTCCAGAGCGATGTCATACACCCGCGGCCGCCCAGTCGATGGACCGTTCAACAAACGCGGCAGTTTAAGGCTATACCCCTTCGGCAGGTGCCGCTTGGCCGTGCGGATCTGTTCCTCAATCAAATAAAAATTATCGAGCAGCCATTCTCCCGCCGGAGCGATTTGCAGGTTTGCGGTGATCGCCTCGGTGAACAATCTGTAGACATTAATGAGTACGGTCTCATTATCAGCGAGGCGCTGCAGGAGTTTGTCGTAAAGAGGCTTTCGGCTCAACTCATGGCTATTCGCCAGAACTGTACCATGTTGCTCCATCTGGTCGCTACTGAAGAGTTCCGAGCGAAGCGGAGGTTCCTCCCCGGTATGTTTTCCGGCCAAACTTTTCTTTCGGAAATATCCTGAGAAATTGTCCAAGGCCATGCCAAAAGTCGCGCTGTTGACCTTCATTGTCGATATCCCCTTAAAGGTAGCTACATTCTCTGCTTAATTATTAAGCTGCACTGCTGAAGAATCTCTCTTTCTATTGTTTGCCAGAGCCTGCTTGATCGCCGCATGAAGCTTGGATACATCATATGGTTTACCGAGGAAGAGTTGCGGCCATTCGGAATGGTCACCGACCATAACCTTATCCTGGTCGTAGCCACTGGAAAGAATCACCGCAATACCGGGAGCAAGTTGACGCAAAGCCGACAGCGTCTCCCAACCGTCCATGCCCGGCATGACTAAATCGCAAAGAACGCAACAAATAGCCTGCTGATGCTGCCGGAATACCTCAACAGCTTCGGAGCCATCTTGAGCCACGAGCACTGTAAAACCCAGGGAAATGAGAGCTGCTTTCGCTATTTCCTGAACCGTCGGGTCATCATCAACTATTAATACTGTGCCGCCTTCGCCAATCTCTGGAATCTTTGTCCAATCGTCCTCTAGTCGAGATATTTCACCAGCAAAAACCGGGAAAAAGAGGCGTATGACAGTGCCATAACCCACTTTACTTGTCACTGTGACCGACCCATAATGGGCCCGGACGATTCCCAGGACTACGGGAAGCCCCAAACCGCGGCCAAGAAATTTTTGGGTAAAAAAGGGGTCGAAAACTTTCTCAAGATCATTTTCATCGATCCCACAACCGGAATCCGTCACTTCCAGACAGGCATAGCGGCAGTCCTCCGGTTGCCAATCCAAGGGAAAGGAGTGCATCGCAAGGATTTCAGCCCGATCCATCGTTGTGATGGCCAAATGGAGAGTACCCTTCTCATCCTCAAGGGACTCCCAACCATTAGTCATAAGGTTTCTCAAGACCTGGCTGATCTGATGCGCACTCGCCTTGATGATAGGTCCGGAGAATGGAAAATCAACTTTTACATCTACCGTCTTCGGTATATCAGCCAGAAGCTTGTGCAGACTTGTGCGACATATCGCCGACAGATCCAGCACTTCATGTTTGCCGAGTGTTTGGCCAAGATAGGTCAGCATCGAACCGCTCAAATCAGCGGCTCGACCGGTGGCTTTCATAGCCGATTCGAGATATTGGTAGGCATTCGATCCTCGAGTCACCTCAGCCATAGAGAGGTCCAGATTGCCCATTACCACCGTCAGTATGTTATTGAAGTGGTGGGCGATGGCTCCGGCCATACGCCCCAGACATTCGGCTTTCTGAAGCTGTCGGTCCTGAGTTTCCAGGTGGTTCTTTTCCGCAGCCAACCGCATACCGTCACCAATGTCGACCAGCACCATCCGACATACCTGCGAACCTTGTTTATCGTTCCGGACAGAGCCACTCTCCAAACGGGCCCAGAAGGGTTGACGATCTGTCCTTAACAGCCGCAATTTACAGGTTTGCGGTTCGTCCGCAGCAAAACTCGCCTTATGCCGATGGTAATAAACATCCTGATCATCCGGGAGAATAAACCGGAAAAACGGCTGTTTCACCAACGTGCCTGGTGGTACCCGCAACAAAGAGGCGGCGGTGTGATTGGCCTCAAGAATTATCCCTGCTTTGTTGACAGTCAAATACCCCACCGGTGCAAAGTCGTAGAGATCCATATAACCGGCTTTTGATGCCGCCAACTCTTCCTGGGAACGTCGCAGCTCCTCGTTCTGAATCTCCAGCTCTAGCTGGTGAAGCCGCAATTCGTGGACGAGCAGGCGAATGTTTTCCGGATCGACGACCCTCGGTAGCAACTCCTCCCATGCCAGGAGTTTTGCCTCGGCTTGTTGGCGCAGGGACTGCGCATGGCCTGAATCTCTATTACCGACGAGAGGATTTTTCTTCTCCTGTTTTTTTTGATTGGAAGCTTTAATATCCATGCTTTAACCTGTTTTTTTTATTATGAGATGGCGGAGGTAATCGATAAGCCGGCCACCAAAATTTCATCCATCTGCTCGGCGGTCACCGGTTTACTGAACAAAAAACCTTGACCCTCTTCACAATGCTGCACCCTCAGAAAGGCCAGTTGTTCCTGGTTCTCTACTCCTTCGGCGACCACAAGCAGCTTGAGACTTTTCCCCATGGCAATCACCGCACTGACGATAATGCCATTGTCATTGGCGACATTTATGTCATGGAGAAAAGATTGGTCGATTTTCAAAACATCAATTGGAAACTGATGCAGATAACTTAAGCTTGAATACCCGGTGCCGAAATCATCGACTGCCAGGAGAACTCCCATCTTTTTCAAGTCGAGCAATATGGCAATGGAGGCCTTGGCATCGTCCATCAACACGTTTTCGGTAATTTCCAGTTGCAGCATGTTGGGTGAAATTCCGGCCTCTTTAACAATAGTTCGCACCTCTTCAACAAAATCCTTCCGTCGAAATTCCAGGGCAGAAACATTTACCGAGATTGGGATCAGCCGCAGACCAGCCTTTTGCCAACAATCGATCTGAGTACATACTTGCTGGAGCATCCATCGGCCGATAGGCAAAATTAAGCCGCAATCTTCGGCAATCCCGATAAAACGACCGGGCAGTTCCAGTCCCCTGTCGGGATGTATCCACCGCACCAAGGCTTCTGCTCCGGTAATCACGCCGGTGGCAAGATTCATCTTCGGTTGGTAATATACAACAAATTCATGGCGTTCCAGCGCGCGCCGCAAATCGACTTCGACGACCTGCCGTTCAACCGCCTGAACATTCATGTCATTTTTAAAAAACTGGTAGTTGTTACGACCTTTCTCCTTGGCATGGTACATCGCAGTATCGGCATTCTTGATGAGGGTTTCCACATCCACATCCTCACCATCGCCTGGATAAACACTGATACCGATACTGGCAGTCACATGCAACTGATGGTCGGCAATGGTGTGCGGTGCCGTCATTGCGGCAAGAATTTTCCTTGCCGTTAAGGCCGCCTTTTCCCCGTGTTTACCTTCCATCAACAGGATGACAAACTCATCACCACCCTGCCGACTTACCGTGTCTGAACTGCGCACACAGGAAAGAAGGCTTTGCGCCACCGATTGCAGCAATGCATCACCGGTCTCATGCCCAAGTGAATCGTTGATATACTTAAAATTATCGAGATCAAGAAAGAGCACGGCAAAATGGTTATTGCGCCGTTTTCCCAATACAATTGCCTGGGTTATCCGGTCGTTTAAAAGGAGGCGATTGGGCAAACCGGTCAGAAAATCGTGTTGCGCCAGATAGGCCATTTTCAGACTCATCGCCTGGACTGCGGTGACATCATGGAAAACGATGACCGCACCGGTAATTTTCCCGTCCCAATCATGGATAGGTGCCGCTGAATCTTCAATCGCCGATTCCCGCCCATCGCGCCGAACCAGGATCGTCCCTGCTGCAAGACCCATCGGCTTATTATGTAACAGTACAAATTGAATCGGATTGCGCTCAACCTCCCGAGTCACGCTGTTGGTGAGGCGCATAACCTCGGCTATTTGATGGCCATACGCTTCCTCCCTCGTCCAACCGGTCATATTTTCCGCTGTAATATTGAGATAGTCGACATTGCCCAACAAATCGGTGCTGATGACGGCATCGCTGATCGAATTAAGGGTGATGTCCGACCGGTTTTTTTCTATGAAATACTTTTCTTCAAGGGCCTTGCTCTCTATACAATTGCGCAACGTTTGCGGGACCAGATAGCTGCCGAAGTGGTCTTTCGACAAATACCCCTGGGCACCACGTTGCACCGCTTCTGTTGTGAGCATTTCATCATCGGCCACACAAAGCATAATGATCGGGGTGTGCGGCGCGACGGCGAACAGTTTGTCAAATGTTTCGATACCCCAACTGTCCGGCAGTGACATATCGGCCATAATGGCATCGATACCACCGATGCGCAGCCGCTCTATTGCCTCGGATAAATGGCTCACTCGCTGCACGGAAAACTGCCCGCCTCCGACTTTGCCTAAGGCATCTTTCAGGTCTCCTGCCACGATGGAATCGGCGGTAATGATCAGAACTCGATTGGTCATAATCAAAGAATTGTTAAACTAATCCACTTCTCCCATCACGGCTTCTTGCCGGGAGTAGTCACGGTGACTTTTGTTTCCGGACATCCGGGAGAATAGGATTCCTTACCCTTGTCGTCGATTACGCTCACTCGAATTGAATATTCACCGGAGTGCGTCATTGTCAGCTTCTCTATGAACGGTGGCTTGTCTCTCAGATTTTTCGAAATCACCATATTGTTTGCGTCCTCAACCTGAACCAACATCGACATCACTATACCATCCGGATCAACTGACTGAGAGGCATCAATGGTTATGTCTTCACCGGTTGACAGAAAGATTGGAGATATGACAACCTCGCAGAATGGCACCTCATTAGGAGCAAGCTCTTTAACGGGCATCAGACTTGACGGAGCCAAAAAAACGTTGCTGGATTTGGCTGCGATGACGAAAGTATACCAAGCCCCTGCTTTGTCGAAATTTAATAGAAACGCAGCGAAAGGTTCCTGGCCAAGCCAAACTACATCCCTGATTACCTCAACCGCAGCCCCCTTTTTAACGATCATCCACTGAAACTTTTCTCCGGGGTTGACATCGATCTCTCGTATATCCGGTTGCTCTGCCTGTTTGACGAATTCTTCAAACAAATCAGCGGCCCCGGCCTTCTCAAAGCCTTGTTTTAGGTCGGCAAGGGTATCCTTGACCATCTCGCGAAAATCATCGTTTGATTTCAGTTCAGGCCCATAGAGAGGAGAGACTCCCAGCTGCTCCAATTCGGTTTCAGCTTGAACCACACCAGTGCTTTCTTTAAGGTGTTTGCCCGCCTTTTCAACCGACCCCTTCTGCTGACAACTGGTCAGCAGAAGGACCAAAGCCCACATAAAGACGGTGAGAAACCGCTTGTTTGCCAGGAACGTTATCCAGCTCCTTCTGCGTTTAACCTTTTCCAAATACAAGCAGGATCGGCCTCGCGACCAGAGCGGGACAACACTTACCAATATCGTGATAGAAAACATTAGTAGGATTGTGCCTAGCGACATTATCCTTTCCCCTTAAAAATCAAATTCATTTGCGATCTTCTTTCTCATTATGCGAGCGTCCCTTATTTTTTTTCTCGGCGGATTGTCGGGGTTGCTCGTCTTTATGCGGCCGGACCGACTTTTCCTTGTTCCTGGGTTGTTCTTGTCGGACTGCTTGTTCTCTTTTTTCCGGACGTTCCCTGGAACCTCGCGCTTCCATGGCATGAGGTGCAGCTACTTGCCTTGTGGTTTTTTTCAGTACTTTTTGCCTGAAATCACCTTCCGATCTTGGCTTGGACACCTCATCCGCATTGACCAACTTATTACCTACCCTGGGCTGCCTTACACTTTCACCGTGATCGATTCTGCCCGGTTTACTCCTTCGGACAATTTGCTTAAAGGCCGCGGCGTTGACTTTCGTTACCTGAGGCGTCGGCTTTTCATGTCGCTGAATCTTATTGGAAGCACGCTCATGCGGCTTACGTCCCAATTCGGTATTGATAAAATTGTGCCGTTCTTTCATGCCCCGGTAATTGTTGATCACCCTGTCGTTTACAACAGGTGCCGCCTGGTAGTTTTCAGTAATGGTGTTTCGGGTGATATTGTTAATTCTGAAGTCACTATAGTTGCTTGTTTGGTAGAATTTGTCCCGATTGACCACTATCGCCGAATCAAGGTAGCGGTAATTGCCGATATTGACATTGATTCGATCAATATTGACATTGTTGATGACAATTGAACGTGCTCCCCATCGCCGGTGCGCATAATAAGGCTCATTCCAAGCGAGAGGGACCCAACCGATATCAACTCCTGAATAGATCCACCCAACTCTTCCAGGATACCAGTCTCTTCCAATGGCCAGAAACGGACCTGCATCGATTTGCGCTTTGGCCACCGGGGGAGCCCAATACCAGGAATCCTCTGTGTATATCCAGTTGCCGTAATGGTGCGTGACATAGCCGAACTCTTCATCGGGAATCCAGGTATTGTCTCCGTGATAATCCGTCCATCGACCCACGGTAAACGGTGACCATCCGGCGCTGATGTTGGTTGGACGCCAGAACCGGCGATTGCCGCCTTCATACCAAACCTCTTCCCATCTGCCGTTTTCTTCAAGCACATGCCCTTCATCACGCAGCGTAGGCGGCAGATATCCAGCGGATTCATCGGATGCTGCAAGCCACTTTTGCCAAACCTGATCACGCTGCACGTTCCAATCGTCCCATTCAGCATCAACATTGCCGGCAATCGACATCACTTTGCTGCTATCGGCAACGTAAGCCGAGCCAGAATTCACTTTGTATCTCGCCTTATCACCTGCATGAATAAAATCGACCCGCCCTCTCAGGGCAATCACTTCGACGGATTCATCCCCGACATAGAGATCGAATGTCGTTTCACGACCGGCAATGACATAGCCGAATGCAGTCGTCACTTTAATAACCCCATTGTCGTTTCTGTTGTAAAACCTGGCAATGCCGGAGGCCATATCGACTTCAGTAACATCTTGTTTGAGATTGATAATTTGAATCTGGGTGCTGTCACCTGTTCGCACCCAGGTGTTGTTGGGTATAATAAATTCGGCTTTGGCATTTTCATCGGAATACAAGGCGTCATCCAAACCAATGGGCGCATCCCGCACCATTGCCACCCAATCTTTGTCCTCGGAGACATATCGCAGCAACTGCCCTTCAACATGTGATATATGTCCGACAAGGATATCATCCTCTCCCTCTGCCTCCCTTACCGGTGGAGTGCGGGCAGAGGCCAGAGAAACCAGAATAAAGAAGAAGCAAACTGGAAACATGAGGAATTTTTTGGTGATACCCATGGCGCACTCCTTTCTTTCGTTGCGGCACAAAAACTGCATTGCAACGAGTGCACAGTTTTCTGATTTTCCACAATTATTTGGACTGTTACCCAACGTAACCCGTATTAGCCGATCAAATGAAAAAATGCAGGCCGATCCCGAAATATTCCTCATCATCGCGAATATAAAATTGCCCATTTGGAGAACTGCCTTTGTAGTATTCGAGCATGATTTTCAGTTTACGGCTGAGGAAGTCCGGATTTTCCAATTGTACTCCCATCCTGAGCGACACATCGGTATTCCAATCGTTTGATTCCCGACCTTGGATGTCTACAGCGGCAATCGGCCTGATCGATCCATTGAGCCAGGCTACGGGACTATTAAACTCGACCCCTCCCTGGGCAATCCATGGGTCCAACTCGGAAGGAGTCCGATCGAACAAATAGCCGCCGCCACCATAAAGACGAAACCCGAACGGAAAATTATATGAGAGGAGGGTGTCAAGACCTTCATAACTGAAATTAATTCGCTCACCGGTATCTTTCCTGAGCACGTATTCGTCTCCCAAGTGGGAGCTTTGATGAAAAATCCTCGACATTGCCGAGAAGTTGTTCTTTTTGAACGATAAGGGTATGGCCACCAAGTAATCGGCATTAACCAGATCATGTGAATCAGCAGCCAGATCAAAAATGGAGAAAACGCCTGCCTGAAGTCCTATTTCCATCTGGGAGTCCCAGGGGCCGGCAATACGATAGATACTGAAAGTCTCGCCGAAATTAGCCGAGCCGATATTTTCCAGGTTGTTATTTGAATGTTGCTGATAGGACACCGAAAAATGCGGCCAACGAGGGTCCGCCAACAGTGAGCTAAAGAGCAGATCGCGCGGCAGAAAAACGTTTACCTCGGTTTTTATTTCCGGCTTTTCTTCATGCGCGACAACATCCCCTTCCTTGGTAATCACCACCTTCCTGACTCCTTCGATCGAAGACAGTGAGGTTTTAATTGTATCACTCTCGGTGTCCGAAGCCTCGAGTCCCTGGATATAGATGACACCATACTCGACTCGGAGGAAATCGGCGGATATTTGAAAATCCCGTTTGAGAACCGCCGTCGCATAGCCGCTGATGAATTGATCGCTTGTCGGACCGATTGCGGCAGCAGGCTGGGGGAGAAAGAGCGCAGACAGCAGCAGCCCGGTAAAAAGAGGGACAAACTGTGAACATCTTTTTGAAAACATTCTCTTCACCTTAATTTTTTTGTTAGTGTTTTCCAGCAGACGTAAAAAGGCCGGCAATGGCTTTTGCCGTCTCCCCGATAACCACGGCATACGCGGCAATCTGGTCGGCGGTTTCCAGGGCCTTGCTCGTTTCGCTAAAACCTGTCCGAAGGTCGTTGGTAATTGCCACTACATTTTCCGAGGCCATGGCAAAATTGGGAATGGCCCGGTTGAGGGCCTCCTGATTTTCTTTCAGGATGGCCCCAAAACTTTCTACCGCGGCATTAACGTTTCTCATCGTCAGAATCGCATACCCCCCGGTCCCAACCACCACCAGAAAAATGATAAGTAATCCTAATTGACTGAAGGTGATGTATCCATCCATGAGGTTATTCCTTTACGCTGAAAAGCTGGTTAAGCCTTTGTTAAAAAAATCCTTGGCCAATTTATTTGGAGATGGCCCCTATTTTTTTCGGAACTGCCACTTCTTCTTGCACTATAGGCTCATGCAGTACTTCCTTCGCCGCATCGACGCACTTTTCGGCTGCCGCATACACCTGAGAGCCTTTTTCCTCCACGGCATTCACCAGTCGTTGTCCGGTTGCGGAGGTATTGTCCTTGATTTTCTCCCAGGCATCTTTGCTGCGCCGGCTGACATCCTCGCGGGTTTCCTTCCCCGCCTTGGGGGCAAAGAGGACTCCGGCTACCGCACCGACCGCACAGCCGATAGAAACACCCATAGCCAACACTCCTGCCTGATTGCGACGTATTGATCTCTCACGATCACTTCGCGCATTGCGTAACCGGTCAACTAATTCTTTGACAATCATTGCTGATCCTCCCAACATCATAAATTTTTTATACATCTCTTATCCACCTTCAGTAAAATTATACAGAAACCCGAATTACTGGGCGATTTCCAGACCCATTGTATTTACTACACTCCTGACGCCACGAACATCCTGTGCGACTTTGGTGGCCAACTCCTTTGCCGATTCATTTTTGGCTGTTCCGGACAATGTCACCACACCGTCCTGTGTGCCAACCTTGGTGTTCAGAGCACTGGTTGAGCGATGGTACATTAAGGCTGCTTTAACCATGGCGGTTATCGATCCATCGTCAATCAACTCAGCAACATCACTGGTTTTATCGCCAATCTTCTTACCAACGACATCGAGCTTGTCGCCTATATTTTTACCCGCGTCACCAACTTTTTCTCCCAAGGTTTTTCCCGCTTCCGGTTGCTCATTTATCACTCCCATCTCATTTTTTACATCTTTAACGCCTTCGACATCTTTAATGTATTCAGTGGTCAGGTCAATCTGTGCCGTATTGAGTGCCATGCCGGTTATCCGGACTATGCCGTTTTCCACGATGAAACCGACATCAACTCCGCGCAGTGAGCGATGGGACATGATTGCCAGCCTCACCCGAGAAAAGATCACCGCATCCGAACTCTTGGCTATTGCAGTTTTGACGAGCAACTGGTTGTCAACAGCTACAACGCCGACAATACTTTCGACGATATCCTGGGCCAAATCTTTGTGGGATTCCTCGGCAACACTCCCGGTTAAAGTAACGATACCGTCTTTCGATTCGACAACAATGCTATCGTCCTGCAGGTAGTTCTTGAAGACAAAGGATTCTTTGGCAGCTGATTCGATGATATCATCTGTTGGGGTCGCATTGACCGGCACACTGGTTATAAAGAGAGCAAATGCGACCGGTAGCAAAGCAATACAGCAAAGACCTTTCCAAATACTTTTCCCGTTTTTCATAATGAGTTCTCCCATGGTGTATCAGTTTGTTGAATGGAAAGAGGAAAATGATATTTTTAACAGCAAATTGGTGCCTGCCGTCACTTGATATGAAAACCGCTTGCTCCAAACAGCCCGATCAAGCCGATAACAATCAAATATATTGCAACGATGTAATTCAGCAGACGCGGGGCAACCAGGATGAGAATTCCGGCGATCAGCGATACCAGCGGGGCAAGACTCACATTCATATTCATGTTCATATTCATCTCCTTGGTTATTATTTTCGTTAGGTGCTTCTCTTTCCATACATACAGTTAGCAAGTCCCATGCCCAAACCATCGAGCACTTCTTTATTTAATTTTTGCTACACAATTACAGATAAATAGATCACAACTCTCACAAAATTCAGGTGTCATCGTCATAGCAAAAAGGGTTGGATAGTCTGGTTATATTTGGCCATTGGTTATATATGACCAGACAACGCTCTTTACCAAAGAGGTTCCAATGCGGCACATGTTGAACAATGCGACGTGATATCAGTTTGTTACCCTGTGTCACCTAAGTGTTGAGAACAGGCACAAGGATTGCTAAATAATAAAGAAGAGCGAATGAGAGCCTTACGGTTCTTCAATAACGCTTCACCGTCTCAGATTTCTATGAGAACAATCATGTGGCGAAACACGACACTCACAACAGCTAAAAGGAAAGAGCATGAACAAGAACAATTCCATTGTGGCGACCTATCCCTCCCACACTGTGGCGGAAGCCGCTATCAAAGAACTGCAACTGGCAGGTTTCGATATGAAAAAACTGTCTATTGTCGGACGCGACTATCACACCGATGAGCACGTGGTCGGCTACTACAATACTGGCGACCGGATAAAAGTTTGGGGCAAGACGGGTGCCTTTTGGGGTGGGATCTGGGGATTTTTGGTTGGTTCGGCATTCTTTTGGGTTCCCGGCGTGGGTCCGCTTCTTGTTGGTGGGCCGCTGGTCGGCTGGATCGTCGGGGCACTGGAAGGGGCTATTGTGGTAGGCGGCTTGAGTGCGCTTGGTGCCGGTTTGTACGGCCTGGGCATCCCTGAAGACAGCATATTACGCTATGAGAAAGCCCTGCAAATCGGCAAGTTTGTTCTGATTGTCCACGGCTCCACGGATGACACAATCCATGCCAAAGAAATTCTTAACCATACACAGCCGGACACCTTGGAGCTCCACCAATAATCGCACTCATCCAGAGACAGAACAGAGAAGGGAGCTTTCATGTCGGTTGATTTTAAGGACTATTATAAGGTTCTCGGCGTCGATAAAAAGGCGAGTAGTGCGGAAATTAAGAAGGCCTTCCGCAAGCTGGCACGGAAGCATCATCCCGATGTCGCGCAAGACAAATCCAAGGCCAACGACCTGTTCAGTGAGATCAATGAGGCCAACGAAGTTCTCGGCGACCCGGATAAACGACGCAAATATGATGAATTAGGCGCCAACTGGAACAATCCGGAACGGCAAGCACCACAGCAGGAAGGCGGCTTTTCCGGACAACCCGGAGACAGTTCTTCATTCCATTACGACGGCACCGGTTTCAGTGACTTTTTTGAGCAGTTCCTCGGTAGCCGCGGTCGCTCGTCCAGTGGTTTTTCCCATTTCAACCGTGCCGGACAACAAGGCATGGGTGGCGTAAATACCCCACAACGCGGCCAGGACATCGAGAGTGAAATCCTGGTGACCCTTAACGAAGCCTTGCATGGTTCGACGCGTAAACTCAGGCTGCAACGCAGTGAACAGCAGCCGGAACAGACCCTGCAAGTAAAGATTCCGCCCGGTGTCCGTGAGGGACAACTCATCCGTCTCTCCGGCAAAGGGCAAGAGGGTTTTGCCGGCGGCGATTCGGGAAACTTATATTTGCGGGTGGTATTGGCCAAGCATCCTGACTTTCGGGTACGTGGTGCCGATCTGTACTTCGACCTGCAACTGTCGCCATGGGAAGCGGTGCTCGGTACCACCATCCATCTCGCCACCCTTGATAAAGCGGTATCCCTGAAGATTCCACCAGCAACAATGGCTGAACGACAGTTCCGGTTACGGGGAAAAGGGTTGCCAAGCGGGGCCGGAACGCGAGGCGACCTATATGCCACTGTCTCTATCCATGTACCGACCCTACTTAGCCCTGAAGAAAAAGCACTTTGGGACTCATTGGCTGCCACATCGACATTCAACCCAAGGACGATTCATGATTGAACACAGCCCTGCCAATAGCCAATCCTCCTTTGCTCTGGTGGTGTTTCAGCCGGAGCCGAATATTCTTTACAGTCTCGATGCCGCGGCTCACCTTGCCGGCGTTCCCCGCCGCTCCCTCCTGATCTATTGCCGAGCCGGTCTGGTACAACCCCTTCACCAGCCGAACGGGGCTATGACCTTCACCGATGAAGCCATTTATACGGTTCGACGGCTCGAATATTTGCGTGCCATACACCACAATGACTTGGCTTGGCTCAACACCATAATGGAACTTGAAAATGAGGTAGCGTATCTGCGAGCTGAGTTACGCTTTTTCCGTAACTCTTGAATGCGGCGTACTCCGTGGAAGAAATAACTCTTATCCTTGATGATGGGTCTTAAGGAGGGACTGACGATGCGTCACAACACTTCGCTATTACTCATATTATTTCTATCAGTCATCCTTCCCGAATGTTACGCGGTGGCGAACGAACAGGAAGTGACAAAAATCAGCATAAAAACTGTCGTCGAATTAGCTCTCATCAACAACCTCAATCTCCAGCTCAAGCGTCAAGATGTCGACGTGGCTGCCGGAGTTGCCCTGGCGACACAAGGGAAATTTGATATTCTTCTCAAGGGGGAAGGGGGAGCACAAAATCAGGAGAAGACGCCGATCTATTCCGGGGGAGCAACGGAGGAAAATACCGAACAATGGAATGTCGAGGCATCAAAGCTTCTTGCCACCGGCACCGTCGTAAGTCTTGGCTGGAACAATTCAAAGCTTGACAGTGATGCCGACAACCTGCTTTTAAATCCGTCTTATAATTCCGGTCTTATCCTCGGACTGCGTCAGTCGCTGCTCAAAGGATTTGGTGAAGAGAGTCAAAGTCTGGCCACCCGAGCATCACAAAAACAGCTCCGGGCCGCAACCTTTCAAGTAGCCGGTGAAACCGCAAATCTAGCCGCAGAGGTGAAGCGTGCCTATTGGAGTTTGGTTTATGCCTGGCAAAATACCGCAGTTCAGAAACTCTCCCTGGTCCTTGCCCAAAAAACCTTGGAAGAAACCGAGGCCAAAATCAAAGCCGGGAACCTTGCCGAAGGGGAACTCTACCAGCCTCAATCGGAGGTGGCCAGACGCGAAGAATTACTTATTGCCGTCGAACGGGAAACCGGGGCTGCCGAGGATGAGCTGAAACTGCTCATCAACAGCAAAGACTGGCAGCAGACCTTTGAACCTACCGATTCGCCAACCGCCGTACAGGTAGAACTGAACCCGGCGATGGTGCTGGCCAATGCCTTGGAAACCAGGTCGGATGTCATGACTGCCGATCTTTTGGTCGAAGCCGCACAACTCGATGAAATGAGAGCAAAGGACAATACCCGCCCGGATCTGGCCCTCATCGGCGGGGTAGGCATTGCCGAAACCTCCAGCACATATAGTGATTTCAGCGGTCCGAACCATCAGTGGCAGGTGGGAATTGCCTTTTCCGTGCCTCTTGAAAACAGGGCTGCGGAAGGATTGTACCGACAGGCCAAGGCCAATTATATGAGCTCTAAAACCAAAGCGGAGCTTCTGCGCCAACAGATTCGCAAGAATGTGCGAACTTCTATCCGCAATACGCAGCTGGCAATAAAGGCCCTCGATGCAACCAAAAAAACCAGCTTTGCAACATTCAAACGATTAGAGGTGGAGCAGACGAAATTCGGGGCCGGTCGGTCGACAACCCTCGATGTGCTCATCGCCCAAGAGGCTTACTCCCAGGCCCTGAAACAGCAGAATATCACTGAAATCAACTATGCCAACAGTCTGGTTGAACTCGACCGCATCCAGGGCCTGATCACCTTCCACTCTCCCCACTGATCAAGGACCATCCGGTTACAGCACCTGCCGACTCCGAAGCTCTGATATTCTTGCCTTGCGCGTGCCATCTCCATAGCAAAAAAAATCTGCAAAAAGGTCATATATGACCATTGGTTGCATATGACCTTTTTACGCCGACGTCGCAAGTGTTTCCTGCGGGGAGCCATTTCAATATTTTCGCAAAACAACAGGCTGTTAACCGATAAGTCGCGAGCCCGAGGGATTTGGCACAAGGATTGCTCTTAAAAAAGAGTGACATTGGGTCTTATTCTCCAACAGAGACCATCGAGGAGATAGGGCCAACAACCAATGACTACCTTAGAGAAAGGAGAAGCAAATGAAACCAACCATCCTGGTTGCCATCATGCTGATTGTTCTTGGAATTATCGCTTTAGGCTATGAAGGGTTCAACTACACAACGAGAGAAAATGTCGTCGATATCGGTCCACTGAAAGTGACAACCGAGAAAACCAGAACCCTGCCGATACCTCCGATTGTTGGGGCAATTGCCCTCATCGGTGGTATTGTGCTGCTGGTTGTCGGCAACAAAAAAGCCTGAATTCTTGTCCACGCAACACAGCATCGGCATCGGAGGCCATCATGGCGATTAGAAAAAAAAAGAGTCCCAAGGCACCGATAGAACCACTTGCTCTCGGGACAAAGCAAACACGGAAAAGAGCCGGCAAAGGAACGGCTCTGCGACCACCTGTGGAAAAAGCCGACGCCGGTTTTCCCGTTATCGGCATTGGTGCATCGGCCGGCGGCCTGGCTGCCTTTGAAGCCTTCTTTTCCGCCATACCCGAGGATATCGAGCCGGGCATGGCCTTTGTCCTGGTGCAGCATCTCGCTCCGGATCATAAAAGTATCCTCGCCGACCTCATCCAGAGTTATACCCACATGCCGGTCTTCGAGGTTATTGACGGCATGACGGTGCAGGCAAATTGTGTGTATATCATCCCGCCGGGTCGCGACATGGCCTTACTTGGCGGCAGACTGCAATTGTTGGAACCGGTCGTGCCACGCGGTCATCGCCTGCCAATTGACTTCTTCTTTCGTTCCCTGGCCCAGGACCAACATGAGCTGGCGATCTGTATCGTCCTCTCGGGAACCGGCTCCGATGGAACAGAGGGATTGCGGGCCGTTAAGGGCGAGGGTGGCATGATCATGGTTCAAACACCTGATTCCGCCGAGTTTAACGGTATGCCGTTGAGCGCTATCGGCACGGGTCTCGTCGACTATCAGCTTCTTCCGGCCGAGATGCCCGCCCAAATTTCGGTCTATACCGCCGGTACCTTTAATCCGGACTTAGCCGCATCCGGCCGGGGAACCCAGGATGAAAAAGCACTGCAGCAGATATTCATCCTGCTGAGAGATCAGACCGGCCATGACTTTTCCAAATACAAACCGGGTACCATTCACCGTCGCATCGAAAGACGGCTTGCCGTCCACCAGCTCGAAACACTTGATAAGTACCAAAAATATCTGCAGAAAAACCCGGCAGAAATTGAGGCCCTGTTTCGCGACCTGTTGATCGGCGTGACCAGTTTCTTTCGCGATCCGCTCGCCTTTAAGGCCCTTGAGGAAAGAGTCATCCCGGGGCTCTTTGCCGGTAAACCTGCAGATGGCGTTATTCGCGTCTGGACACCTGGATGTTCAACAGGCGAAGAGGCCTACTCCCTCGCCATTCTCCTACAGGAGGGCCTTGAGAAATTTAAGACCGATTTTAAAGTGCTTATCTTCGCCACCGACATTGACAGCCAGGCAATTGCCACGGCCAGGGCAGGCATGTATCCAGCCAAGATAGCAGACACTATTACTCCGGAACGATTGACACGTTTCTTCACCCTCGAACCTGACGGCAACACCTACCGCATCCACAAAAACATTCGCGAACTCCTGATTTTTTCCGAACACAATGTCATCAAAGATCCGCCCTTCTCGAAACTCGATCTCATCAGTTGTCGGAACCTCCTCATCTATATGGGCGGGAATTTGCAGAAAAAACTCATCCCCCTCTTCCACTATGCATTAAATCCCGACGGATTTCTTTTCTTGGGACCCTCCGAAACGGTGAACGACTTTTCTCATCTTTTTGTCACCCTGGATGGTAAATTGAAACTCTATAGCCGCGAGGCGGATGTACACGGCGCACAGCATACAAGCCTTGGTCGCTTTATCTCACCCCCCGCGGCCAGGCATAAAGGGCTTCCACTGGGAGCGGGCCGAACCGTCAACACCGGAAAACTGTCGCTGCGAGAACTTACCGAACAGGCACTGCTGCGCCAGGTCGCCCCAACCGGAGCACTCGTCAAGAGCAACGGCGACATCCTCTATCTCCATGGCCGCACCGGGATGTACCTGGAGCCCGCCCAGGGTGAAATCGGCGTCCATAACATCCTGGGCATGGCGCGCGAAGGCTTGCGGCGGGAACTAACAACCGGCCTCAACAAAGCCGTGACGAGCAAGAAAATCGTCAGCCATCCGGGTTTGCTGGTCAAAACCAATGGCAAATTCACTCCGGTCAACCTGACTATCTGCCCGCTGACCTCCCGCCCTGTACCTGTCTGCGACCTACAAGACCGAAATACCGAAAGTGGTGATCCTGCCGCATCGATGCTTTTCCTGGTCATCCTGGAAGAGGCATTAGCCTTCAATGTCAACAATGGCCGGCATGCCGTCCCCATGGAAGGCGATAAAGAGGCACTAGGGACCGGGGACGCTGCAGGGCCGCGAGAAAACGCTCGCATCGCCACGCTCAGGCAGGAATTGTGGGCGCAGGAAGAATACCTCCAGACCGCCAATGAGGAATTCAAATCAACGAACGAAGAAATGCAGTCGGTCAACGAAGAATTGCAGTCTACCAACGAAGAACTGGAAACATCCAGGGAAGAAATGCAATCGATCAACGAGGAATTGGCGACCGTAAACTGTGAGCTGCAAAACAAGGTGGCCGATTTGTCGCGCGCTAATAACGACATGAACAACCTGCTTTCCGGTACCGGTATTGCCACAATCTTTTTGGACAACGATTTACATATTCTGCGCTTCACCCCTAATGCCACTGGCATCATCAACCTGATCCTGACTGATCTGGGACGACCCCTCAGTCACATTGTCTCCAATTTGGTGGGCTATGAGAGGCTGTCGGCAGACACCCAAGGTGTGCTCGACACCCTGGTTCCCAAAGAAATAGAAGTTCAGGCAAAGGAAGGCAGCTGGTACATTCTCCGCATCCGGCCCTACCGAACAGTTGACAATGCCATCGAGGGCGTGGTGCTGACTTTTGTTGACATCACTGCTACCAAGAGAGCACAGGAGGCGTTGCTTAAAGCCAATGATCTGCTGCGCATGGCTGCAGCTCAGCGAGATACCGACGATGCTCCGACCGTACAAGACTTGGATCCTAGCCTGGAACCCAGTGGCAGAACAGTTATATAAATGGAATTTCGCTAGAAAATCTATTAGATACATCGCGTCAGGAGATCAACAATGATCACAGAGAAAATAGGCCTGGAACAAACAGCTCGCGTTGCCGAGGAGATCACCTCGCCGCCAAGGAACACCGTCGGGCTCAGTTCATCGCAGGCCGAGCAATCACCGCAAAATCAGAAAAGCCTGGCAGCGAAAAACACTCGGCAGGGTTGCGAAGAACTTCAGGGCCATCATGTTGAAGATGATTTTCAAAACGAGGAATTACGACGCACCAAGGCCGAACTTGAGGACATACGCGCACGCTATTTAGGCCTCTATGACGGGGCACCGGTGGGCTATTGCACCATCAGCCAAAAAGGGCAAATCATCGAGGCCAACCTTACTGCCGCCACCCTCCTCGGTGCTGCCAAGGGTGAGTTGGAGAACACGTTCATTTCCCGGTTCATTGTCAAAGAAGATCAAAAAATATATGCCCTGCACAGCAAGCAGCTCCTCGAACAGCATCCGGCCTTTCAGCCGGGTTCTGTGCAGGAAAATTCAGAGCAAATCAATAAACCCCAGATCTATGCTCTGCGAATGGTGAAAAATGATGGCTCGACATTCTGGGCGCAACTGGAAGTGACCGCCGTGAAGGTCTATAATCTGGATTCAACAATTGACAGTGCGATTGTGCACAGGGTCATGTTGAGCGATATTACCGAACGTAAACAGGCAGAAGCACAACGAATCATCCTCGAAGACCAAACCCGGCAAATCGACAAGGCCGAAAGCCTCGAACGTATGGCCGGGGCCATTGCCCATCTCTTTAACAACCAGCTTCTTGTAGTCTTTGCCAATCTGGAAATAGCCCTGGATGACATGGTGGGCAATACCCTGCCACGGCAAAATTTAATCAATGCCATGCAGGCCGCTCGAAGGTCTGCCGAGACAAGCAGCCTCCTGCTGACCTATCTCGGCCAGAATAATGACAAGCCTGAGATCCTCGATCTTTCTATGATGTGCCACAACATTCTCCCAAAGCTCCAAGCCGACATACCCGGTGGCATTACCGTAGAGACTGACCTGATGACTCCAGGCCCGGTTGTTTGTGCAAGTATCAGACAGTTACAACAGGTCCTGAGCCATTTACTCACTAATGGCCGGGACGCTATCGGCGATCATACCGGCCGGATGACAGTTGCGACAAAAACCCTTCCGGCATCGGCTATCCCGACAACGCATATCTTCCCCACTGATTGGCAATCAAGCTCCGAGTTTTTTGCCTGTCTTGAGGTGACGGATACAGGCAGCGGGATGATAGCTCAGGAGATAGATAAAATCTTTGACCCCTTTTTTACCACCAAGTGCACCGGCAAGGGCCTGGGTCTGGCAGTAGTGATTGGCCTTGTCAAGGCCTGGAACGGCATGATCGGGGTAGAGAGTGTTGTTAGCAAAGGAAGTATACTGCGGATATTTTTACCCCTCTGTAGCGATGAGGTTTCCCAGCAAGCTGAAACATTGGTGGAACCATGGAATTTCAAAACAGGATGGGTTGTTCTGCTGGTTGATGACGATTTTATCGTCCGAAATTTACTGGAGAACGTTCTCGAACGACTCGGCCTTACTGTCATTTCGGCGGCAAGCGGCAGTGAAGCAATCGCTCTTTTCCAGAAACATCAGAATAAACTGGATTGCCTCATTACTGATCTGTCCATGCCGAAAATGAATGGCTGGGAGACCCTTACCGCCCTGCGTACAATCCGACCGAACCTTCCGGTAATCCTATGCAGCGGCTACGATGAGACCCAGGCCATGAGCGGCGATTATGCAGAGCGCCCCCAGGCCTTCTTACACAAACCATTCAAGATCAGTGAATTAAAAATTACCCTGAAAAGAGTCCTGGGAAAGCGAAATCAAAAATTCCACTGAACCTAAGGGGTTCCCATGCAGCATCAGGCAACCATTGAGGATTGAACAGTGTGCCGTAATGGCTCCTATCACTTTTAGATGAAAACTCTTGCAGTCCTACCTAAATTATCCAATTCCATTACAGTGCAGGCGTTCCCTATGAATAGTAAGAATCCGACCATCGACACCGCACCTCAAAATTCTGAAGAGATGCTGCTCAAGGCGGGAGCTCTGCAGAGTGCGATTTTCAACAGTGCCAACTTCTCAAGTATCGCAACAGACGCCAAGGGCGTCATCCAGATCTTCAACGTCGGCGCAGAGCGCATGCTGGGATATGCAGCCGCCGAAGTACTGAATAAAATCACTCCGGCCGACATTTCCGATCCGGAAGAAGTGATCGCCCGCGCCAAAGCACTGAGTATCGAATTTGCAACGACCATTACCCCGGGTTTTGAGGCCTTGGTATTTAAGGCCTCACGCACCATTGAGGATATCTACGAGCTGACCTATATCCGCAAGGATGGCAGCCGTTTTCCAGCGGTGGTGTCGATTACCGCCCTTCGCGATGCCGAGGACAGCATCATCGGTTATCTGCTGATCGGCACGGACAATACGGCCGGCAAGCAGATCGAAGCCGAAAGGCAGCATTTGATCGAAATCCAGGAGGAGACCAACAAACAACTGCAGAAGGCCAACGTCACCTTGCGGGAGAGCGAGGAGAAGCTCGCGGTGACGCTGAACTCCATCGGCGATGCAGTCATAGCTACCGATGCATCAGCACGGGTGACACTCCTTAATCCTCTTGCCGAAAAACTCACCGGTTGGACCCTGGCTGAAGCCGCTGGTCGTCCGGTGGATGAAATTTTTCACATCATCAGCAAAGAAACCCGGCAACCGGCCACTATCCCGGTTATGGAAACTCTAGCCCAGGGCACGATACAAGGGTTGGCGAACCACACTGTTCTTATTGCCCGCGACGGCAGCGAGTGTGATATCGCCGACAGCTGTGCACCGATTCGCGATCGCGATGATCAGGTCATCGGTGCCGTACTGGTGTTCCGCGATGTCACCGGCGAATATGCAGCACAACAGGCCTTACGCGACAGTACGGCGCTGATCCAGACCATTCTCAATACCGTGGCCGATGGCGTTATCACCCTCCATGCCCACGGCGGCATCGTGCAAACCGTTAACCCGGCTATTGAGCAAATGTTCGGCTATAGCGGCGAAGAACTGAAAGGACAAAGCTTCAGCACACTGATACCCGAGCTTGACCGTGACCAGCGTAATGGTTCTCTTGAGTATTACGCCGCCAGTGATGAAGCGCGCGCCGTAGGCCTTGGCCGCGAAGTTGCGGGGCGGCGCAAAGACGGTAGTTTTTTCCCCCTGGAAATTGCCGTAAGTGAAATGTGGCTGGGCGGCCAGCGCTACTTTACCGGCATCCTGCGTGACATCACCGCGCGCAAGCAGGCCGAAGAGGAGTTGATCAAGGCAGGAGCCCTGCAAAACGCCATTTTTAACAGCGCCAATTTTTCAAGTATTGCAACCGATGCCAACGGAGTCATCCAGATCTTCAATGTCGGCGCGGAACACATGCTGGGCTACAGCGCCGCCGAAGTGCTGAACACCACCACGCCGGCCGATATCTCCGATCCGCAAGAAATGATCGTCCGCGCCCAAGCACTGAGCCTCGAACTGGGAACCCCGATTACCGCGGGCTTTGAGGCCCTGGTCTTCAAGGCCTCACGCGGTATCGAAGACATCTACGATTTGACCTATATCCGCAAAGATGGCAGTCGTTTCCCGGCAGTTGTCTCGGTCACGGCTTTGCGCGACGACGCCGACACCATCATCGGTTATCTGTTGATCGGCACCGATAACACGGCGCGCAAAGAGATCGAGGCTGAGCAGCAGAAGCTCAGTCAGCGGTTGCGCGACCATCAATTCTACACCCGTTCCCTGTTCGAATCGAACATCGATGCGCTGATGACCACCGATCCGTTCGGAATCATCACCGATGTCAACAAACAGACCGAGGCATTGACCGATTGCACCCGCGACGAACTGATTGGCGCGCCTTTTAAAAAGTATTTCACCGATCCGGAGCGAGCTGAGGCCGGCATCAAACTGGTGCTGAGCGAAACCAAGGTCACCAATTATGAACTTACCGCCCGCACCAGGGACGGCAAGGAAACTGTGGTATCCCTGAATGCCACCACTTTCTACGATCGGGACAGGGTTCTGCAGGGCGTGTATACCGCTGCCCGTGACATCACCGAGCGGAAAATGATGGATCAAGTGCTGGAAGAAAAGACTGCCGAACTGGAAAAGGCCAAGGCCGCAGCAGAAAATGCCAACCTGGCAAAATCCGATTTTCTCTCGAATATGAGCCATGAAATCCGCACGCCGATGAACGCCATCGTCGGCATGTCGTACCTGGCACTGAAGACCGAACTGACGCCTCAACAGCGTGACTACATAAAGAAAATCAAGGTTTCCAGCCGACATTTGCTCGCCATAATCAACGACATTCTCGATTTTTCCAAGATCGAGGAGAACCAGCTGACCATCAAACACAGTGAGTTTGATCTGGAGAAGGTGCTCGACAATGTCGCCAATCTCATTGCCGAGAAGGCCTCGGCCAAAGGGTTGGAATTGATCTTTGATGTTGACAAGAATGTGCCGACAAATCTGATCGGTGATTCCTTGCGACTTGGCCAGATTTTTATCAACTACACCAACAATGCCGTTACCTTCACCGACCATGGCGAGATTGACATCGTCATCCGCCTGAGGGAGGAGACCGACGAAGACGTAGTACTCTACTGCGCTGTACGCGATACCGGAAGCGGTCTCACCAAAGAGCAGATAGGAAAATTATTCCAGAGGTTTTCCCAGGCCGACACCTCCACCACCCGTGAATTCGGCGGCACCGGCCTCGGCCTGGCCATTTCCAAAAAACTCGCCGAGCTTATGGGCGGAGAGGTCGGCGTGGAGAGTGAACCCGGCAAGGGCAGCACCTTCTGGTTTACGGCTCGTCTTGGCAAGGGTTTGGGAGAACAGCGCAATTTAACCTTTTCCGCCGACATACAAGGTAAACGCGTCTTGGTTGTAGACGACAACGAAAGCGCCCGCCAGGTGCTGGGCGAGATGCTCCACGGCATGAGCTTCTCCGTCGATCAGGCCGAATCGGGAAAGGAGGCTATTTGTGCCGTGGATCGGGCCGAGAGGCAGCAAAAGCCCTACGAGGTCGTCTTCCTCGATTGGCAGATGCCGGGCATGAATGGCAACGAGACCGCCAAACAGCTGCGAAGGCTGCCGCTCGGTCGCATACCGCATATAATAATGGTCACCGCCTACGGTCGTGAGGAAGTCATACTTGGCGCCGAGGAGGCGGGTATCGAAAATGTGCTGATCAAACCGGTTAATGCCTCGGTGCTTTTCGATAGCGTCGCCCGTATTCTCGGTGGTGATATCGATGGGTTACCCGCCACCTGCGATGCATCGACCGACACCTATGAGCTCCTTGCCACCATCAGCGGCTCGCGCATCCTCCTGGTGGAAGATAACGAGCTCAATCAGGAAGTGGCGACCGAACTGCTGGGCGATGCCGGCTTCATTGTCGATCTGGCTAAAAACGGCAAGATTGCCTTGGAAAAAATCAAAACCGCCGAATACGACATCGTCCTGATGGATATGCAGATGCCGGTCATGGATGGTAGGACGGCGGTCCGGGAGCTTCGCCGCGACCCGCGTTTTGAGAACCTTCCCGTCGTGGCGATGACTGCCAACGCAACCCAAAATGATCGCGACCTGTGTCTCGCTTCGGGCATGAATGATCATGTGGCCAAACCAATCGAACCGGAAAAATTGTGGCAGGCGCTGCTGCAATGGATCCCAGCGCACCACGAGACGGCAGCAGTCAAGGAGGCGCAGCCGCATAAGGTGGCGGATGTCGTTCTGCCCTCAGATATTGAAGGTCTTGACACAGTCATCGGGCTTAATCGTATGCTTGGTAAAAAGCGGCTGTACCTTTCGATACTCCGCAAGTTCATCGTTGGACAAAAAGACACAGCGACAGCAATTCTTAAGGCGTTGGAGGGCAATCATTTGAACACGGCAGGCCGTCTTGCCCACACCCTTAAAGGTGTTGCCGGCACCATCGGCGCCACCAGGCTGCAGGGATTGGCGGAAAAGCTTGAGTCAGCGATTAAAGACGGGTGTCCTCGCCGGGAAATTGACGCTCGATTAGACGAATTAAAAATACCGCTAGCATTACTGCTCGAACAACTGGAGCAGCAATTACCAATGGAAAATCATACTGTTGGCACGATCCTCCCTGAACAACTCCGAGCTGTCTGCACCAAGCTTACGGCTATGCTGGCCGATGATGACGCAGAGGCGGTTGATGTACTGGACGCTCATGCCGATCTGCTGAAAGCCGCCTTTCCTAAGCATTACCAGGAAATTTACGAGAGCATGCAAAGATTCGACTTCGATGTTTCGCTGGCAGCGCTCAGGGCCGCCACTGAAACATTAGCCTGCTGAAAGGAAAAAACATGGACCGACTCGATTGCAGCCAAAGAGCCACGATACTGGTAGTCGACGACACCCCGGAAAACCTGGCCTTGATGAGCGGCCTGCTTAAGGAAAACTACAAGGTGAAAATTGCCAACAGTGGTGAGAAGGCTCTGAAGATCGCCACCTCAGAAACCCCTCCCAACCTGATCCTGCTGGACATCATGATGCCCGGTCTGAACGGCTTTGAGGTGTGCAGGCAACTGAAGGACGATCCGGAGACCAAGGACATCCCGATCATCTTTCTCACCGCCAAGTCGGAAATAGAAGATGAGAAGAAAGGGTTGGAACTCGGAGCGGTCGACTACATCACCAAACCGATCAGTCCGTCCCTGGTCATGGCTCGGGTGAGGAATAATCTGGCACTGAAAAGCATGACCGACTCCCTGCGCAACCACAATACCTTCTTGGAAAACGAGGTGAATAAGCGCACGGCCGAGCTTATCCTCGCCAAAGAAGAGGCGGAAAGAGGAAGACAAAGAGCTGAAGCCGCACTCGCCGAAATACTCCGACTCAAAGAACAGCTGGAGGGGGAAAGGGCCTATCTGCAGGAAGAGATCAAGCTTGAGAATAACCACGAGAAGATTATCGGTCAAAGTGACGCGCTGAAACACGTGCTCCATAAAGTCAGTCAAATTGCCAACAGCAATACCACTGTCCTGGTTCATGGGGCGACGGGAACCGGCAAAGAGCTGATCGCTCGCGCTATTCACGGTTTGAGCCTGCGTAAAAATCGGGCCCTGGTGAAAGTGAACTGCGCCACCCTGCCGGCAAACCTCATCGAAAGTGAATTGTTCGGCCACGAGAAAGGCTCTTTTACCGGTTCTCTGGCAAAACACATCGGCCGCTTTGAGATCGCCGACGGTGCCACTCTTTTTCTTGATGAAATCGGCGAATTGCCGCTCGAACTCCAGGCAAAACTGCTGCGAGTTCTCCAGGAAGGCGAATTCGAACGGGTGGGCAGTTCGCACACCATCAAAGTCGATGTACGAATTATTGCCGCTACCAATCGAAATTTGGAAGAGGAGGTGCATAATGGCAGGTTCCGTGAGGACCTTTGGTATCGCTTGAATATCTTTCCGATTATCATACCGCCACTGCGTGACCGTACCGAGGATATTCCTCTTCTTGTTGATTTTTATGTTAAAAAGATCGCCAAGCGGTTGGGAAAAGCGATTGAAATCATACCGGAAGTGGTCATGACTGTCCTGCAAGACTACAACTGGCCGGGGAATATCCGGGAACTGGAAAATGTCCTGGAACGGGCGGTAATCAACTCACCCGGCCCTAAGCTGCGCCTCGCCGATGAACTGGCAAAGTCGGTAAAGGAATTCTCAACAACAAACACAAACACCATGGAAGCGGTTGAACGGGACTATATTTTTCAGGTACTGGAACAAACCGGCTGGAAAGTCAGCGGTAAAGACAGTGCTTCGGAAATCCTTGGTCTCGACCGCAGCACCCTCCGCGCCCGCATGAGTAAACTCAATATCGAAAAACCGTAGTCCCTATAAACGGGGATAAGTACCTTCACGAAATTCGTTTATAAAAAACAAGAAACGAATTCCTAAGGTACTAATACCTTGAAAGAGGAAGACGTTATGCCTGAAACACGTAGTGAAAACCAGCATCTCCTTACTATCGGCGAATTGCAAAGGAAAATTGCCCTTCTCGAAGAAAACTACCTTGAAAAAGAGCGGGCCGTCGATGCGCTCCAGGATTCCGAGAAACGCTACCGACGGCTCTTTCAATCAGCCAAGGACGGCATTTTGATCCTTGATGCAGATACCGGCCAGGTGGTTGATGCCAACCCATTTCTGTTGCAGTTACTCGGCTACGCATACGAGACGCTATGCGGGCAATACATCTGGGATCTCGGGGTGTTCAAGGATATTGCTGCATCCCGGGAGGCCTTCAACACCCTGCAGGACAATGAATACATCCGCTATGATGATTTGCCGCTGGAAACCCTCGACGGACAGCCTATTGCCGTAGAATTTGTCAGCAATGTGTACCTCGTCGACCACAGTAAGGTGATCCAGTGTAACATCCGTGATATCACCGCGCGCAAGAAGGCTGACGCAGAGCGTAAACGTTTGATGGCGGCTATCGAACAAGTTGGAGACGCCATTGTCATGACCGATGCCCAGGGGCTAATTCAGTACGTCAACCCGGCCTTCGAACGAACCAGCGGCTACACTTCTGAGGAGGTCTTCGGCCGGAATCCGCGTATCCTCCGGAGTGGCAGGCAGGAAGATTCCTTCTACCGAAATCTTTGGAATACCATCGCCGGCGGTACAACCTGGGCGGGCCTGATGGTCAACAAGCGCAAGGACGGCAATCTCTATAGCGAAGAGACCACGATATCGCCGATTCGTGACTCTTCCGGCCGGATCGTTAATTACGTGGCTGTCCAACGGGATATAACCGAGCATCTTCATCTGACCGCCCAGCTTCAACAGGCCCAGAAAATGGAAGCCGTTGGCCTGCTGGCCGGCGGCGTCGCTCACGATTACAATAATATGCTCAGCGTCATCCTCGGATATACCGAGTTGGCTCTAAGCAAGGTGAATAAGACCGAGTCGCTGCATGGTGACCTTGCGGAAATCTATAAAGCAACAATGCGTTCCACAGAAATTACCCGACAACTGCTGGCATTTGCCCGCAAACAAATAATCAATCCCGTGGTACTGAACCTCAACCAGAACGTGCAGAGCATGTTGAAGATGCTGCAGCGACTTATCGGCGAGGACGTAACCCTGGACTGGCATCCCGAGGTTGGTCTATACCCGATCAAGATGGACCCCACCCAAATCGATCAGCTTCTTGCCAATCTTTGCGTCAACGCCAGAGATGCCGTTACCGATGTCGGCAGGATTATTATTGAAACAAAAAACGTCGTTATCGATGATACCTACTGCGCTCAAAACGTTGGGTTTGAACGAGGTGAGTATGCGCTGCTCACAGTCAGCGACAATGGCTGCGGCATGGACAAAGAGACTCTTAGTCACATTTTTGAACCATTTTACACAACCAAGGGGATGGGTCAGGGAACTGGTCTTGGACTCTCCACTGTCTATGGTATAGTCAAACAAAACAACGGGTTCATCAACGTTTACAGCGAACCGGGAAATGGCACGACCTTTAAAATTTACCTGCCATGGTTCGCCGGCCAAACAGTCGAGATACAACCGGAAAATATTGAAGAAATCCCTCTCAGTCATGGCGAAACGGTGCTGGTGGTGGAAGATGAACCTTTGCTCCTGAAGATGGACAAACACATGCTGGAAAGATTAGGTTACCGGGTACTGCCTGCAGGCGGGCCGGGTGAGGCCATTGGCCAGGCCGAAACCCATGCTGGTGAGATACGACTTCTCATCACCGACGTAATCATGCCGGAAATGAACGGCCGCGACCTGGCGGAGAAGTTGCAGGCCCTCTATCCGGATATGAAAGTTCTCTTCATGTCCGGCTATACAGCCACCGTTATTGCCCACCGTGGTGTATTGGATGAAGGCGTGAACTTCATCCAGAAACCATTCTCTTTAAAGGGCTTGGGTATCAAAGTACGGGATTTGTTGCGAGGAACATAAGGAAAAGGTTTCAAAAAATTGCAATTCAACACCCATTGAGTTATATTATAGTATAACTCAGCTCAATGGAGGTGCCATATGCACACAACTATCTTGCGGAAGGTCGGCGGCTCAATTATGCTGGCCGTACCGCCTGCCATCCTCGAACTGCTGAACTTGTATGCCGGCGCAACCGTCGGACTGGCTGTCGACCACGGCCGTCTGGTGGTTGAACCTTCGCTAAAGCCACGCTACAGCCTGGACGAACTGTTGGCTCAATGCGACGCATCAGCTACGATCAGCGAGGAAGATCGCGCCTGGCTGGAGATAAAGCCGGTCGGAAGCGAATTGCTCTAATGGAGCGCGGCGATATCTATCTGGTGTCACTGGACCCGACTTCAGGTCATGAACAACAGGGAACTCGGCCCGTCTTGGTTGTGTCTCCGTCCGCCTTCAACCGACTGACGAAAACACCGATCGTGCTGTCAATCACCGGCGGTGGCAACTTTGCCCGTACCGCCGGCTTTGCCGTGTCTCTGACAGGGGCGGGAACAAACACATCGGGCGTTATACGGTGTGACCAACCTCGCACCCTTGATCTCGTCTCGCGTAATGGGCGAAAGTTGGAAAGCGTTCCTGCAGCGATCATGGATGAAGTACTGGCAAAGCTCGCGCCGATCTTCGAGTGACGTAAAAAAACAGCCTATCCTGCTTACACAGGATAGGCTGTTTTTAGTACCTTAGAAATTCATTTCTTGTTTTTTAAGAATGAATTTCGTGAAGGTACTTATACTCCTTTGAGGGTACTAGGTTACTCTCTTCTACCTATTGCAAATTCTGTTCATTAAAACTGAAAACGTATTCCGGCACCAAGTTGACTGGCTCTGCTGGCAAACAGGTCATCGGCTTCGCTCCGGCCTTCAACAAAGACTGAAACTTTCATTACATCCGGTTTCTCGTAGACAAGATATCCAACATTGGCGATCAATTCTGCTTTTCCATCGTTGCCGGACCAGAACCCAACACCGGCACCCGCAAACAACTTGTCGGTAAAGTAGTAATTCATCAGGGCGTCTGCAGTGAACACTCCTCCATCGCCATCATCACCCGCAAAACGGGCAAAACCACCGACAAGACCCATGACGGTAAGATTTTCAGTTATCGGAACTTCGTAACCAACACGGCCGAAAACATAACTTGCCGGGTCAAACTGATGAGCCAGACCGACATCAACCACCGGCCCACCCCTGCCCTTGACAACTGCTATTTTTTCAATGCAATCAGCTTGATTTGATTTGGCGCCATTGTTGTCAATCACCGTAGTCCTGACGGTGTACGTGGGTGAGCCACAGGGAATGGTGAATTCCTGGATAAACGGAGCCTGATTATCCATCTTTTCGTCAACAACAGTATTGGATCCATCCAGAAGTTGGAAGAGTACTTGAGAAACGCTGCCATCAGAATCAGTCGACCTGCTTGCATCAACAGTCATTACCTGACCGCACTTAACCCTGGTGTTGGACAGTTTCATGCTGCAAACAGGAACCTCATTGGTCTTAACGACCTCTTTGACCTCTTTGACCTGCGCAGGGGCAGCCTCGACAGCCATCAAACTCAGATTGCCGCATATGGCAGGAACGACGAACATATACCGCTGGCCGTTCTTATCAATAGAGAACATGAAGGCATTAAATGAAGTCTTGCCACCCCAGGTCACATCCTTAACTGCCTTAACCGGACCGGTACCATTATGCCTGAAGAGCATCCAATCTAATTTTTGTCCCGGAGCAACTGTGACTGCCTCAATTTTTGCGCTCGGAAATTGACTCTTAAACTCGGGATAGAGGTCTCCATCACCCGCTTTGGCAAAACCTGCCTGCAGATTTGCACCGTTTTTGTCGACCATGGTGCGAAGATCCGCCTCTGAGCTCATAGCCGGACGACTAAAGGGATGCATCCCCAAACGTTTAATAGTTTCTGCTGATAAAGCAGACGATGCAGACGATAAAACCAAGCACATACCCAATACTCCTAACAATTTCTTCTTCATCTCATTCTCCTTGTGATGCTGACTGTTGAGTGAACTTTCTCCGATCTCCCTCATTGGGCAATCGTGCTCATTATTTCT
>JAZDOW010000079.1:0-25856 GCA_043798185.1 Pseudomonadota bacterium
GAGTGAAGTTCTTTCCTGGCGATATCGGTAATTACCTCTTCATGGGTCGGTCCCAGACAGGATTCACGGTCATGTCGATCTTTAAAGCGCAGCAGCTCAGGTCCATATTTTTTATAGCGTCCGGTTTCGACCCAAAGATCGGCAGGTTGAACCATGGGCATCAACAGCTCCTGTGCACCAGCCCGGTTCATCTCCTCACGAACAATATTTTCCACCTTGCGGATTGCCGCAAGCCCCATGGGCAGATAGGAATATATTCCGGCAGTGAGTTTTCGAATAAACCCCGCTCTTAACAGCAGAACATGACTTACAACTTCGGCATCGGCCGGGATCTCTTTAAGGGTCGGTAGCAACATCTGAGAATAGCGCATATCTTTTTCCCGTATGGTATTATTTTAATTAAAAAGCCGTTCCGGGGTACTCCCTCGGCTTTGCTATTTTTTGACAGCAGCCGAGCATACCTTCGGAAACTGCGGGTGCGCTGAGAGAGCCCTGGAAACAGTCTATTTTTGAGCAGATTTCTTCTCGTTCCGCCCTTCTTCTTCCATCTTTTTCAATTCAGCCATAAAAACCTCGAGCAGCTCATCTTCGCCAACCTTTTTCCAGATCTTCCCCTTCTTGAAAATGATCCCCACACCATTACCGCCGGCAACACCGATATCGGCCTGTTTGGCCTCCCCCGGACCGTTGACAACACACCCCATAACGGCTACTTTCAGAGGGCTTTCCATGGTCTGGATGTGTTTTTCAACCGCCTCTGCGAGACTGAACAAATCTATTTTGGTGCGACCGCATGTCGGACAGGAGATGAGCTCCGGCCCCCGCTCCCGTATCTTCAGGGAACGTAAGAGTTCAAAACCGACCCTGACTTCATCGACCGGGTCCCTGGTGAGCGAAATACGCAGAGTATCACCAATTCCCTGGCTGAGTAAAATCCCCAAGGCCACACTCGACTTGACCGTCCCGGCAATAAGACCCCCCGCCTCAGTGACCCCAAGATGCAGAGGATAATCTGTGCTTTCTGCAAGCCGCTGATAGCCGTTGATAGTAGTCAGAACATCCGACGACTTGATGGAAATCTTCATATCCCAAAAGGCGTGCTTCTCAAGAAGATGGACATTGCGTAGCGCACTGGCGACCAAAGCCTCGGTATTATCCGGAGTCGGATAGCCATGTATTTTGAGTAAATCCTTTTCTATCGAACCACTGTTAACACCAACACGAATGGGCACTTTATGCAATTTAGCTGCGGCTACAACTCTTGCAATTTTATTCTCGGTGCCAAGATTTCCGGGATTAATACGGATGCCGTCAGCACCGTTTTCCATTGCGGCAATTGCCAATCGATAATCAAAATGGATGTCGGCAATCAGTGGTATGGAGATACTATCTTGAATATCACGAATGGCGAGAGCAGCATCGTTGTCCAAAACCGCAACACGTATCAGATCACACCCGGCCGCGGTAAGTTGCTCTATCTGTGCGACGGTTTCCTCGACGTTCTTGGTATCGGTATTGGTCATCGATTGAACGGAGATCGGGCAATCTCCGCCGATGGAAACCGTGCCAACCTGTATTTGTCGTGTTTTCTTTCTGACAATCATATAATCCATTTTCCCCGATTATCGGGGTTGGGATTGAGTTTTTTCAGAAGATTCAACTCGGCATCAGAACTTCTGACATACATCGGTACCCCTTCAGCCAAGTCAAGAACCAGCCCCTTTTCAAGTAATTCTCCGGCAAGCATTCCAAGAGAGGCTGCTGAAGGCTCATGCAATACGGCAGGAGCGATCTGACATTTTTCTTTGAGGATCGCGCACAACACTTCACCATACACCCGAGCACCATCGCCAACTAAAAGGACTGGTTCGTCAATGACTGCGGCGAGTTCCGCCGGAGCGAGTACTACCGGTTCGCTGACACGTTCGGTCAAGCCCTCATGATTACAACGATAAAAAGCGGCGTACACCTCCTTCTTCCGGGCATCGAGAAGGCTGCATATAAGTCGGCTAGTTACACATTTTGCCGCCAAGGAATCCAGGGTGGAAACTCCAAACAACACCGTGCCCGATGCAGCGGCAAGGCCCTTGGCGGTTGCCATGCCGATACGGAGACCAGTAAAACTACCGGGCCCAAGACTAATCCCAATTCCAGCAATTTCCGACCACCCTATCCCAGAATCTCGCATAATCCATTCCACCGCCGAGAGTAATCGTCGTGAATGGGAAACCTTTCCGGTGAGACTCAGCATCGCAAGCACCTCACCATTTTTCCGGGTTCCAGCCGTTAAGGCCACGGAACTGCAGGGCGTAGAAGTGTCTATTGACAAAATGACCGGCTTACTTCGTTCCATCAATGGAACAGCCTGACGATATCGTTATAAAAGACAAATATCATAAGTGTTCCAAGAAGCCCTATGCCTATTTGCTGGGCAATGACCTGCGCGCGTAGATTCAAAGGCTTTCGTCTAAGACCTTCAATGGCGAGAAAGGCAAGATGTCCGCCATCAAGAACCGGAACAGGCAAAAGGTTGAGCAATCCCAGATTGACACTCAATAAGCCGATAAAATAAATCAGGTTAATCCATCCCGCCTTCATTTGTTCTCCGGCAATTTGCGCAATGAGGATCGGTCCGCCTATTTCCGAAGCCGGGACAACGTGCTGAATGATTTTCACAAATCCGACAGCGGTCAGGGAAATATACATCCAAGTCTGGAGACAAGCATTTTCAAGAGCTGAGTAGAGCGAACTTTCTTGCCAAATCATTTCATCGGCCTTTTTGATGCCGATCATAAAGCGTTGCGAAACCGCTTCGCCAAAGACATTTTTGACGGTATCAATCGCCGGAGTGACGATAAGATTTATCTTTTCGGTTCCACGCTGAACCACAAGCGCCAGTGGTTTGCCATCACTGCCCTTTACCCCCTCAAGGACATCGTCCCAAAGAAGCGTATCACGTTCATTAATTCTTAAAATCACGTCATTTTCCAACAAACCTGCCTGTTCTGCTGGAGAGTTGGCATTGACCTTACCAATGCGAGTAGTATCGACCGAAGTCGGGATTCCCAGAAAAGCAAAGACCAGGAAAAACAGGCCCACCGAGAAGAAAAGATTGAAAACCGGCCCGGCAAAAACAATGAGAAATCTTTGCCAGACCGGCTTATGGGCAAAAGAAACCTTTTTTTCCACCTCTGGGACCTCCTGCTCATCTGGATTTTCGCCGAACATCTTAACGAATCCTCCAAGAGGAAAAGCAGAGATGACATATTCAGTCTCACCAATCATCTTGCCAACAAGCCTCGGTCCAAAACCCAAGGAAAATTTCAAGACCCGTACACCAAAAAGCTTGGCAAAAATGAAATGACCAAATTCATGGACAAATATCAGCAAACCGAGAACAAGAATAAAGGACAATAACGAATTCATAGTATAAATTTTTGACCAAGCAAATGTTGCGCCTGGCGAGTTAATGTTTGATCTTAAGAGAGGTTCTCTTGAATAAGCCTGCAAGCCACTTTTCGAGCTTCACTATCGGCTTGCAGTATGTCGGCAAGGTTGGCATCACTTCCATCGTTTACAATATCCATTGTTCTTGCGACTGTCTCGGTGATTTGCAGGAAACCTATCTGTGCAGAGAGAAATGCTTCCACCGCAACTTCATTGGCAGCATTGAGGACAGCCGGACAAACTCCTCCCTTGCGGATGGCTGTAAACGCAAGCTGCAATGCAGGAAAACTCTCATTGTCCGGCTCCAGGAACTGGAGGCTGGCGCATTGCGCCAGATTAAGAGCCTGCAATTGCAGAGGAAGCCGTTCCGGGTAGGAAAGTGCATAAGCTATCGGAATACGCATGTCAGGTATGCCCAACTGAGCGATGACTGACCCATCTTGATACTCCACCAGGGAATGGACAATTGACTGGGGATGCACAACCACCTCTATAGCCTCACAATCAACATTAAAAAGCCATTTAGCTTCAATAACCTCAAGACCCTTGTTCATGAGCGTGGCTGAGTCAATTGATATCTTGCTGCCCATACTCCAGTTCGGATGTTTGAGGGCCTGTTCTTTAGTGACTCTTTGTAGTTGTTTCCGGCCCATACCGCGGAAAGGTCCTCCTGAGGCGGTCAGAATGATTTTCTTCAAATCGTTTTTTCGCCCCGCCTCAAGTGCCTGAAAAACAGCAGAATGCTCAGAGTCTATGGGCAACATCCGGACACCTTTTTCCACCACTGCAGCCATGACGATTTTTCCAGCCATGACCAAGGTTTCCTTATTGGCAAGTCCTATGTCTTTCCCTGCATCGATAGCCGCAAGCGTCGGCAACAACCCAGCCGCTCCAACCATAGCCGAAACGGTTACTTGCGCTCGTGGAAAGGCGGCAACAAGGACGTTGCCTTCCGGACCAAAGACAATGGTTGTCTGCTGACCCTCTGGGAGCAATCCAAGTAAATCTTTTGCCCGTCGCTCGTCGCATACGGAAACCAATTCCGGACGAAATTCACGTATCTGTTCTGCCAGTGTTTGCACATTTTTTCCGGCAGCCAGGGCAACAATCTTGTAGAGTCCAGGAAATTGCCTTACAACAGCAAGGACATTGACGCCGATTGAACCAGTTGAGCCAAGCAGGGATATGTATTTCATTATATTCCCGTGAAAACCAGAAGATAGTAGAGCACGGGTCCAACAAAGAGTAGCGAGTCGACTCGATCTAAGATTCCACCATGGCCGGCCAGACATCTGCCGGAATCTTTGCTTCCTGTACCACGTTTGACAATCGACTCGGTCAAATCACCTCCTATGCCAACCAGGGATAACAGCACAGAGGAAATAGCAACAAACAGCAAATTAACAGAAGGCAAAAAAATGATGGAAAAACCAATACCTGCCGCAAGTCCCACGCACACTCCACCTACCGCTCCCTCTATGGTTTTATTGGGACTGACGTTGGGGCAGAGCTTTCGTTTCCCGAACGCCTTTCCAATAAAATAGGCGCCGGTATCTGATCCGGAGGTTATTGCAGTTCCAACAATCAACCAAGCATTACCCTCCGGCAGAAACCGCAGAAGTACAAGGTGAGCACCAAGCATCCCGATATAGACAATGCCGAAAACAAGACGACATAAAAAATTAAATTTATCCTCAATATCTTTATAGCGATAGAGGAAATAACAGATCAAAACAATAAATGAAGTGAGGAGGGCAGGTGCAAGCGCTTTCAACTCAGGATAGAAGCAAATAATTACAACCGGAGCAACCAAGCAGATAATGAGAAGCAAGCGCTCGATAAAATGAGTACCCCGCGTATCAACCATTCGCATGTACTCATCGGCAGCCAACACAACAATCAAGACCGCGATGAGGCAAAAGAGCAGTGGCGATCCCTTCATGAGCAGTAGGAGCCAGAGACCAGCGATAAGGAACCCGGGAACCACACGTTTTTTCATATTCTATTCTGTATGCAGTTGATCCCCAGTGCGCCCGAAACGTCTCTCCCGCACCTGATAATCGGTCAATGCCTGTAAGAACGCATCGTTGCGGAAGTCAGGCCACATGACATCAGTAAAATAAATTTCAGCGTATGACACCTGCCATAGTAGAAAATTAGACAGCCGTGACTCCCCGCCCGTTCTGATGAGGAGGTCGGGATCAGGCATCCCAACGGTATCGAGATTCTCGGCGATAGTTGCATCGGAGATCGTGTCTGGATCAAGTGTTCCCGCAAGGCAAAGACGGCTTATCTTTTTTGCTGCTCTTACCAATTCATCCCGAGCACCATAACTCAATGCCAGATTAAGAGTAAGCTTAGTGTTTCCGGAGGTTGCAGAAATGGCCCTCGCAAGGGCTGATCGTACTCCTTCTGGAAGTCGATCTTGGTCACCTATAGAGAGGAGTCTGATATCATTTTTAAGCATTCGGGGCAATTCGCTTTCAAGATACCGTTTAAGAATAGACATCAACCCACTTACTTCCTGAGTGGGCCTTTGCCAGTTCTCAGACGAAAAGGCATACAACGTAAGATACTTGATACCAATCTCCCGGCAAGACTCAACGATAGCACTCACAGAATCAGCACCAACTTTATGTCCGTAAAGGCGTGGCTTTTTTTTATTCCTAGCCCATCGACCATTACCATCCATAATAATTGCAACATGGCGAGGAAGACGATCTAAATCAATGGAGATGCCAGACATAGTTAATCCACAATAGATAGCTGTCACCCAAATAAGTGACCGAGAACTGTTTCCGACTTTCAAAAAGAAATATCAGATGGGATAGTAAAGAATCTGTCGCAGATCATTAGGACAACCACCTTTGTGAAATTCTAACAAAAAAAGACACTTAAACTTCTAGCACTTCTTTTTCTTTCGCAGCTGTTGCGTCGTCTATTTTTTTTATATAGGCATCTGTTTCAGATTGTGCCTCTTCCTGAAGCTTAAAGAGATCATCTTCAGAAATCTCTTTATCTTTTTTTTGCTTTTTCAGAATATCAATGGCCTCTCGACGAAGATTGCGTACCGCCACGCGAAATTCTTCTGCGACCTTTTTAACACCTTTAACCAAATCCCTACGACGTTCTTGGGTCAATTGAGGAATATTTAACCGAACTATCTTTCCGTCACTGATAGGATTGAGACCGATGTCTGACTTCAGAATCGCCTTTTCTATTGCAGGCAGCAATTGAGGGTCCCACGGCTGAATAACGATTAAACGACTCTCGGGAATGGTAAGACTTCCAACCTGCTGCAGAGACATAGAACTGCCATATGCATCAACATGGATCCCATCAAGAATGGCTAAAGAAGCTCTTCCAGTACGAACTTTTGATAATTCTTTTTTAAAGGAATCAAGGCTTTTATCCATCTTATCAGCCATTTCAAAAATTACATCACTCATGGTAGCACCCTTTGTTCAGAATAATTACTTAAATGCTCTCTAAGCGGTGATTAGAGTGCCGATCTTCTCACCGAATGCAACACGCTTGACATTTCCAGGCGCACTCATATTTAACACCATTATGGGAAGGTTATCTTCTTTGGCTAGGGCGATCCCTGCGGCATCCATAACCCTCAATCCCTTCCGCAACACATCGTCATAAGTGAGATGATCAAATTTCACTGCACTTTTATCAAGAATCGGATCGCAATTATATACACCGTCGACCTTTGTCGCTTTAATAACAATTTCAGCATCTATTTCTAAAGCTCTGAGTACACCGGCTGAATCGGTGGTAAAATATGGGTTGCCTGTTCCGGCAGCAAAAATCACTACCCGACCCTTCTCAAGATGCCTTGTTGCCCTTCTTCGAATATAGGGTTCTGAAACAGATTGCATTGGGATAGCTGACATTACTCGGGTGATTACCCCGATACGTTCCAAAGCGTCCTGCATCGCCAAACTGTTCATAACCGTAGCTAACATGCCCATATTGTCGGCAGTCGTGCGATCCATTCCTTTACTCGCCCCAGCGACTCCACGAAATATATTTCCTGCTCCAATGACAAGCCCCAGTTCTACTCCTTCGGCAACTACTGCCTTTATCTCAGCGGCAACGAATTCGAGAACCTTTGTATTAATACCATAAGAATCCTCACCCATGAGTGCTTCGCCACTGAGTTTTAGCAGCATTCTGTGGTACTTTAACTTTTTAGTCATTACAACATCCTTAGCAGATAGTTAAACGGAGATGGATCGGAATCACTCACGGATGATAATGAACATACAACTAACCCCGACAAGCGGAATAAATACCTTCATGAAATTCGTTAAGAATAAATAAGGATCGAATTTCTAAGGTACTAAAAGAAATTTTACCTATTCAACACCAACCTGAAAACGGGCAAATTTTTTTACAGAGATGTTTTCTCCCATCTTTCCGACAAGTTCATTTAGCAGATCCTGAATGGAAAGATCAGGGTTTTTAACAAACTTTTGCTCAAGAAGGGCCACTTCAGCCAGAAACTTCTCGATCTTCCCAGTCACCATCTTCTCGATTATAGCTTCAGGCTTACCCGATTCCAATGCTTGCTGTACGAAAATATCCTTTTCTCTTGCTACCACAGCTGCTGGTACTTCATCCCTGCTTATTGAGATCGGGTTTGCCGCAGCAATGTGCATGGCAATGTCTTTAGCGAATTCACGAAAATCATCGTTTTTTGCAACAAAATCGGTCTCACATCCGAGCTCCACCATAACTCCAAGCTTACCACCGGCATGGATATAGGTAGCTACAACGCCCTCACTGGTAGCGCGATCGGCGCGTTTCGCGGCAATAGCCAGGCCTTTTTGTCGTAGGAGATCAATTGCTTTTTCCATATCTCCACTAGTGCTTTCAAGAGCCTTCTTGCAATCCATCATACCCGCCTGAGTTTTATCCCTCAAATCTTTTACCATCTTTGTTGTAATGGTCATGGTAAATCTCCTTATAAAAAGAATTCCGGTTATTTCTTGCCAGGTTACTGAAAGATACACTCCAACGCAAAAAATAATCCATTAGATACGAAAAAGGGGCGGTCCGACGACAGCCCCTTACAAATAATTAAATTTTATTTGTCTTACTGGCAAAACGATATAATACGAAATTAGGCCTCAGAGTCAATCGCAGTATTTTCCATCTCAGTAGCGACATCACCCATCGCTGCAGCAACGGCCTCTTCTGATGCCTCATCGCCATCTCGCATTGCTTGTCCTGCAAGGACCGCTTCAGCAATATAATGGCTAATAAGACGAACTGATCTGATAGCATCATCATTGCCTGGAATAATGAAATCGATACCCGCAGGATCACAATTAGTATCAGTGATCGCAACTACGGGAACACCAAGTTTTACTGCTTCGTTCACTGCGATATCTTCTTTACGAGGGTCAACTATAAACAGAACGGAAGGGAGATTCCGCATATCTTTAATACCGCCAACATTTCTCTCAAGTTTTACCCGTTCTTTCTCCATGATAAGAATTTCTTTCTTGGGAAAGCGGTTTATTGTCCCATCAGCCTGCATGGATTCTATAGATTTCAATCGGTCTATACTGTTTTTAATTGTCTGAAAATTGGTGAGCATACCACCAAGCCATCGATGGTCGATATAGTACATGCCACAACGTTTGGCTTCTTCCTTAATAATATCTTGAGCCTGACGTTTGGTACCGACAAAGAGCAGCGTACCACCCTGTTTAATTTCCTGAGTGATGAATTCACAAGCTTTATCAAAAAGGCGTTTTGTAATATCAAGATTGATGATGTAAATTCCATTCCTTGGTCCGTAGATGTAGGGTTTCATCTTTGGATTCCAGCGTCTTGTCTGATGTCCAAAATGAACACCCGCCTGAAGCATGTCTTTCACTGATACAGTTGTCATTAATTTCTCCTTTCCTGGTTAATCCGCCATCCTCAGTAATCGTTTCACATCAAATAGATGTTACATGACACCAGTTGTACGCGAAGATGTGTGTGTTTAAGGCCTCTATTGGGATCTAACTTATAAACCGAACAACATTACTTTCTAACATGAAACAAGACATTTTGCAACGCAAGCTTACAAGTCCAATGACAATTCTCTCATTTTTTAATAAGAGAACTACAATCACTCAAAAGAAGCTTAAGCCATTCAAATCCAAATTTTAACAACTCATTGTCATCTGAGAGAATTCTTCTGCGAATTTCTTTATTTAATTGAAAATACTTAAGCAGTTTATGCGATTGCATATATTTTCGAAACCCGTCGATATTATAACAGACTAGAAAAGCTAGCTGTTGTTTTTCACCGGCATCTCCTTCTCCTCTCCAAGGATTGCTCGAAAATATCGTATCAATTTCTGCCCAAAGATCATTCATCATATTATATTCAAAGAGATGCTGATTGCGCAGCCACTCCTTTACGTTGATCTCTCTTTGCTCATTGTGCCCAAGACAATATGAATGGCGAGTTAAGAAATAAAAGTCCTCATGTGCTCCTTTATGGTGTGTGCGATCAACGGCTCTTTCAAGTGGATACGTGCGGCAGGCAGTTGGTCTATTCTCATAAACGGTACAACCATTATCGCCAAGAAAAGGACACACCTTTGATCCGTCTTCTTTGAGCCGCAATTTAACTGTAGGAAAGTAGGGATTATCGACCCTTTCCAGGAGAGTATGTCTGCGAAGAAATTCTTCTGAATCGATTTCCAAAGATCGTTTAAGCATGATAACGTCATATGGATAGAGAATCATGTTGACGTTTCGACAACACAATGTGAAGCATTCCACTCTAGGATGACAATGAAAATAAAAAACAGAATCCTTAAGGGGAACCATGCTTTCCGGAAACTGTCTATCAGTTTTCATGACCTTGCTCTCCAACTTAAATAAACTCAATTCAAAAAAAAAGCTGGCAAGAACGTACGTTCCTGCCAGCTTCACACATCATATATCTATATTTCAACTTTCGGCTTTCGGAACCTCAATTACTTCTTCATATCCAACAAGTTCAAAAATAGCCATTCCAGCGGCGTCACCTTTACGAACGCCAGTTTGCAGTATCCTGGTATAACCACCATTTCGATCGGCAAACTTCTCTTTTATGACGGTGAAGAGCTTCTCCACTATCGCCTTGCTTCGAACATACCCTAAAGCTTGCCTTCTAGCATGCATATCACCTCTTTTTGCTAAAGTGATAAGCTTTTCAGCTATTGGTCTGACTTCTTTTGCTTTTTCAGTGGTAGTAATTATCCGCTCGTGCTCGAACAGGGAAGTTACCATATTTCGGAACATTGCAATTCGGTGGGAACTGGTTCGTCCAAGTCTTTTACCGGCTTTTCTATGTCTCATCTCAAATCCTCAGTTTCTGGCAATATCAAAATTGGTAATTTTTTGATTTAAATAACTCAAATTCAGCGATTTATCCTTTGTTTTCTTCCTTATCTCCACGCTGATTGGGAGGAATCCAGTTCTCGAATTTCATACCCAAGGTGAGATCCATTTCAGAAAGCAAAGCTTTAATTTCATTAAGTGATTTCCGGCCAAAGTTTTTCGTCTTCAGCATTTCTTGATCGGTCTTTTGTGCCAAATCACCAATAAAATTAATATCAGCATTTTTGAGACAATTCGCGGAGCGCACAGATAGCTCAAGATCTTCAACCGGTTTATCTAAGAAAGGATTTAACGGTTCCGCATCTCTACCGGATTCAGAGGGAGCTTCTGGTTCAGCGTCTTCTTCATCAAAATTGATGAAAATCGTCATTTGTTCTTTTAATATTTTCGCTGCATAAGCCAAAGCATTTTCAGGCTTCAGACTGCCGTCTGTCTCAATCTCAAGTGTAAGTTTGTCAAAATCAGTTTGTTGTCCAACTCGCGCTTGAGAAATTACATATTGTATTTTTTTGATAGGTGTGAAGATCGCATCTATTGGAATTTGCCCAATTGAAAGATTCTCTTTATCCATTTTTTCAGCAGGTTGATAGCCTTTGCCCCATTCAACAGTCATTTCTGCACGAAAATTGATTGGTCCGGTAAGTGTACAGATGAGCTGGTCTTTGTTCATAACCTCAACATAGCCCGATCCACCGATGTCTCCAGCATAGACATTGCCTGGTCCATTTTTTTCAATAACAACTTTTTGCGCTTCTGGGCAATGTAATTTGAGTCGAACCATTTTAAGATTTAAAATGATCTCACTCACATCTTCCAAGATGTCTTTCATCGAAGTGAACTCATGCAGAGCTCCTTCGATTTTCACGGAGGTAATGGCAGCGCCCTGAATGGAAGAGAGAAGGATGCGACGCAGTGAATTGCCAATTGTAGTTGCAAATCCTCTTTCTAGAGGTTGGCAGATAAATTTCCCGTAAGTGTCAGTATGTTTTTCTTTGTCAACTTCTAACTTCTCGGGTTTTATGAGCTCATTCCAGTTTCGATGAAATGGAATTTTTTCGTCAGCAGCTTGAGTCATGGATTTCCTTCTCTACGTTTCTACTAGCTTTGTAATTGGTGCTTGAATTACACTAAGTTACTAGTGTGACTTATGATGTATCGAGCCTGGCTATACCCTCAAAATCTCGTTCGAATAACAGTTTCCCTTACAAACTATTTGGAATAAAGCTCGACTATCAACCGCTCCTGGATGGGCATAGTAACTTCTTCTCTGTTAGGCAAAGCTTTTAACGTTGCCTTAAAATTATCTTTGTCTAACTCAAGCCAACTTGGGACACCTCGTCTTATCACTGCCTCAAAATTTTCATTTATCAAGGTGTTAGCTCGACTTTTTTCTTTCAACATCACAACATCCCCGGCAGAAACCAGATATGAAGGAATATTCACCTTGCGTCCATTTACAAGAATATGATTATGACGCACTAATTGTCGTGCTTGATTTCTTGATGACGCAAATCCAATTCGAAAAATAGTGTTGTCAAGTCTACGCTCAAGCATAACGAGCAAATTCTCACCTGTAACACCTTTTTGTTTCTCAGCTTTTTCAAAGAACAACCTAAACTGTCCTTCAAGCATTCCATACATATTCTTTACTTTTTGCTTTTCCCTTAACTGTACAGCATAGTCAGATTGTTTTTTGAATTTCGCTTGACCGTGTTGCCCTGGGCCGAATGCTCTTCTCTCGAATGAACACTTGTCGGAAAAACAACGGTCCCCTTTCAGGTAAAGTTTAATATTTTCTCTCCTGCAACGACGACAGGCAGCACCTATATTTCTAGCCAATTTCGGCCTCCATTCAGTTATATTGTAATACTATCTCTTTCAAGATCAGTGTTATACTCGACGTCGCTTTGGAGGTTTGCATCCATTGTGTGGAATCGGTGTGACATCATAAATACGACTAACTTCTAATCCAGTAGTAATTAGAGCTCGTAATGCTGCTTCTCTCCCTGGACCTGGCCCCTTAACCTTCACCTCAACCTTTCTCATGCCAATGTCAGTTGCTTTTTTAGCAGCATCGGCCAGTGCATTCTGAGCAGCGAAGGGCGTAGATTTCCTCGACCCTTTAAATCCAAGAACTCCAGCGCTACACCAGGAGACGACATTCCCCTGTTTGTCAGAAATAGTGACAATTGTGTTATTAAAAGTAGAATAGATAAATACTATACCTTCCGGAATATTCTTTTTTACCTTTCTTTTTTTTGCGACTGCCATAACTTACACCTGTTTATAGTTCAATTATTTACGACGAGCAGCACCCTTACGAGGTCCTTTGCGAGTCCGTGCATTTGTCTTAGTCTTCTGACCGCGACATGGCAACCCCATGCGATGTCTCCTGCCACGGTAACATCCGATATCAGTGAGTCTTTTGATATCCATGGAGACTTCTCGCCTACGATCGCCCTCAACAACGTACTCTTCCTCAATCACCTTACGGATACGATTAACGTCATCGCCTCCAAGATCATCGCTGCTCATTGTGTATGGTAGATCCACTTTATCGAGAATCTTCCGAGCCGTCACCAAACCGATACCGTGAATGTACGTTAAAGCTCGATCCATATGCTTATTTTTCGGAAGGTCAATTCCTGCTATACGTGCCAAGGTTTATCTCCTTAAAAGAAGTAGGTGTATTGAAATAAAAAAGCCAAATTATCCCTGCCTCTGTTTATGTTTTTTTACTTTACAGGATACGCGAACGACACCGTTGCGTTTAAATATCTTACAATCACTACATATTTTTTTTACCGATGCGCGAACTTTCATAATCAACAGCTCTCTATTTTTTCTTTTTGGCGGTTTTTGCCCGAAACGTTACCCTACCCCTGTTTAAATCATAAGGAGAGAGTTCAATTGTAACCCTGTCTCCCGGCAATATCTTGATAAAATGCATCCGCATTTTCCCTGAGATGTGGGCAAGCACCTTATGGCCGTTGTCGAGCTCAACACGAAACATCGCATTCGGCAGCGGTTCAATAATGGTACCTTCTACTTCTATTGCTTCTTCTTTTGCCATGGAGTATCCTGAAAAATCAAAGTTCCAGTTAAAAGCGGAATAGTATAATACAACTTCTCTAAAATTAGAAGTGTTATTTTAAAACCGCTATCTTTCCCGAGAGCTTAATATAAGAGGCCCATTCTCTGTCACAGCAACCGAATGCTCAAAGTGAGCAGAAGGTTTTTTGTCAGTAGTGATTACAGTCCATCCGTCTCGCAGAACTTTAACTTTATGTGTCCCCATGTTAACCATCGGCTCAATAGCTAAAACCATCCCAGGAAGCAATCTAGGCGTCCTTTCTCCTTGGTAGAAGTTTGGAATTTCTGGCGCCTCATGCAGTGCTGTTCCTATGCCATGACCAACGAACTGTCGAACAACAGAAAAATCGAAACTTTCGACATATTCTTGTATCGCTCTCGAAATATCTCCAATTCTGTTGCCAACAACAGCTTTTTCAATACCTCGTTTAAGAGATTCCAATGTAACGTTCATTAAGTTAACTACTTTTTCACTGGTATTTCCAACAGGCAGGGTGATAGCCGAGTCCCCATAATATTTTTTAAAGAGAACTCCGAAATCTATGGATATAATATCCCCTTTTTTAAGCTTTTTCTTCCGGGAAGGAATGCCGTGAACAACTTCTTCATTAATTGACAAACAAAGACAACCAGGAAAACCTCTATATCCCTTGAATGCGGGTTTCGCATGCATTTTATAGCAAAGTTCTTCAGCTATTCTATCTAGTTCCCAAGTAGTGATCCCAATATCAATTGATCTCTCAATTTCAGTTAATATTGCAGCAACGATCTGATTGGCCTCCTGCATGATGAAAATCTCATCAGCAGATTTGATCACAATGCTACTATTACGAAGTTTTTCTGTAGTCGAACCTGACACTTCTATCGGCGCCCTTTAATCCGGCCCTGTTTCATGAATCCTTCATAATTTCGCATATGCAGATGTGATTCTATCTGTGCAATAGTATCTATCCCTACACCAACAACAATGAGCAATGCGGTACCACCAAAATAGAAAGGGATGTTGAATTGTGAAACAAGAATAGTAGGCAATACACATACAGAGCTTAAATAAATTGCCCCAACGACCGTCAGCCTGGTTAATATTTTATCTATGAATTCAGCAGTTTTCTTGCCCGGACGGATTCCTGGGATAAATCCTCCGTGTTTCTTAAGGTTTTCAGCTACATCATCAGGCTTGAAAGTTACCGCAGTGTAAAAAAAACAGAAAAAAACAATCATTATAATATAGCAAATATAATAATATACTGTACCTGGAGACATTGCGGCAGATGCCCTCTGCACCCAATCAATTTGGATGAAGCTGCCGATAGTGGCAGGAAACATCATAATCGAAGAAGCAAAAATGGGCGGTATGACACCGGAAATATTGATTTTCAAAGGTAAGTGAGAACTCTGTCCTCCATATACTCTCTTGCCTACAACACGCTTAGCATATTGTATAGGGATCCTTCGTTGCGAAGTCTCGCAAAACACGATAAATGCAACAACAAGAAACATAAATATTACAAGAAAAGGAACAAAAAACAGGGCAATTTGACCTGCCTGGATCAGTTGAATCGAATTGACTATTGCCGCAGGACCTCTGGCAACAATACCCGCAAAAATGATAAGAGATATTCCATTGCCGATACCCCTCTCAGTCATTTGCTCACCAAGCCACATAATAAAGGCGGTGCCGGATGTTAAAGTAAGCATAGTCAACAGTTTGAATTGAAGTCCAGGGTTCAACACAATCGCCTCACCTCCTGGACCTGTCATGCTTTGCAATCCGGCAGCAATGAAGGTGCCCTGAATGATGCTTAACAAGACCGTTCCATAACGAGTATATTGAGTTATTTTTCGCTGCCCGGACTGTCCTTCTTTTTTAAGTGCCTCAAGCTGTGGAATGACAACTGTCAACAATTGAATAATAATTGAAGAACTGATATATGGCATAATGCCTAAGGCAAAAATCGAAAAGTTTTCTAAAGCACCACCCGAGAACATGTTAAACATGCCGAATAGAGTGCTAGCATTCTGAGAGAAAAATGCGGCCAGGGCCTCTCCATTGATACCTGGTGTAGGTATCTGCACACCCATCCTGTATACTGCAAGCATGATAAGCGTAAATAACACACGCCTCCGCAACTCAGGGATATTTGCAGCACTCTGCATTCCACTCATTTTTTATACCTATACCCAATTCCACTCATTACTGTAGAAATATATTTATGGAGGGACAATCTCAAAGGAATATTCTACACTTTCGCGGTCTCTTCCAAAACAACAGTGCCACCGGCGCTCTCAATCATGTTTTTAGCAGATGCACTCATTTTTTCAACTTTTACAGTTATTGCTTTCGAAATCTCTCCATTGGCCAACACCTTGACAGCCATTCCTTTCCTCACAATCTTTCTGGCAATGAGGCTATCAACAGTAATTACTTCACCGGCTGGAAATGAATCTAACTGGGTCAAAGTAACAAGGGCAAATTGCTTTTTGAAGATATTCGTGAATCCTCGTTTTGGTATGCGACGTTGCAATGGCATTTGTCCACCCTCAAATCCGGGTTTAACACCAGATCCGGAACGTGACTTAAATCCTTTATGACCTCGACCGGCAGTTTTACCGTGCCCACTTCCAGGTCCTCTGCCAAGGCGCTTTTTCTGTTTTGTTGATCCAGCTTGCGGCGCAAGATTTGCTAGGGTTAGCATTTTTGTTCTCCCTCTATGCGTACAAGATGTGATACTTTCCTTACCATTCCCCTAATAGAGGGTGTATCTTTTCTTGTTACTGTCTTGTTCAATTTGGTGAGCCCCAGTCCAGTTAAAGTCGCATTGACTCTTTTAGTCCCGCCAATGCCACTCTTAACAAGGGTAATAGTAATTGTCTCAGACATTTGACTACCTTCCATAAGCAATTATTTTACAGCAATGGTTAGCGACTCAAGGGAACGCAACACCATCCTGTGATTAAGCAGTGATTTCTTCTATGTTTTTTCCGCGTAATTCAGCAATACTTCGGGCTGTACGAAGATTTTTAAGCCCTGCCAGGGTTGCTTTTACCATATTATGCGGATTATGTGAGCCCAAACATTTAGTAAGAATATTCGATACTCCGGCAGCTTCGAGGACAGCACGGACAGGACCGCCAGCAATTAATCCCGTTCCTGCTGAAGCAGGTTTTAAAAGTACCTTCCCTGATCCGAACTTACCAATAATTTGGTGTGGAATCGAAGTCTCTGTAAGCGCAATAGCACACATGCTCTTCCGAGCTTGCTCAACACCTTTTCGTATTGCATCAGGAACCTGATTTGCCTTTCCTAAACCATAGCCTACCTTCCCATTGCCGTCACCAACTACAACGATTGCGCTAAAACTAAAACGACGACCACCTTTAACTACTTTAGCAACCCGGTTAATGAAAACAATTTTCTCTATCAGCTCCTCAGTAGCCACACTTTTGGAACGTTTAAAATCTGACAAGGGGCACCCCCGTAATATAAAAAATCATTAAAAATCGAGACCACCTTCCCGAGCACCCTCGGAAAGGGATTTGACTCTGCCATGGTAAACAGATCCACCGCGATCAAAAGTTATCTTGCTAATTCCTGAAGATAAGGCACGAGTCGCTAAAGCCATACCTACCTTTTTTGCAGCGGAAATCTTTCCTTTTTCTTCACCCATGTCAAACTCTTTATCTATAGTCGACATAGAAACCAGAGTATGACCAGCAACATCATCTATAAGCTGGGCATATATATGTTTGTTGCTTTTAAAGACTCTCAGTCTTGGGCGCTCACTTGTACCGGAAATTTTCTTTCTAATTCTTTGGACTCGTTTAGCCCTCGCAGTCGTAGAGGGATTCGTCTTAGCCATAGCTATATACCATGAAAATATTTAAGGGCCTTGAGGGCCAGAACAATTATTTACTGCCTGACTTGCCAACCTTTCTAACAATATGCTCATTTTCATATCGAATACCTTTGCCTTTATACGGTTCAGGTTTTCTGATTTGGCGAATCTTCGAAGCAGTAAGACCAAGCAGCTCTTTATCAATAGAATGAAGAACAATTTTCGTATTTCCTTCTACTGTGGCTATTACCTCTTTTGGTAAAACATAATCTTTAGGACTGGAATAGCCTACATTCAAAGTAAGTGTGTCGCCGGTAACACTCGCTTTATACCCAACGCCTTCAATCACCAAAACTTTTTTAAATCCTTCGGCAACCCCAATTATCATATTATTGAGCAGGGACCGAGTGAGCCCCCGAAAAGCATTGACTTTGGTGTTCTCGGTACGGTTACTGACGAGAATTTCGTTATTAAGTAATTCAACAGCGATTTCCGAGTTTATAACGCGCTTCAAACTTCCTTTGCTTCCACTTACTACTATCATTTGACCATTGAGATCAACAGTAACTCCGGCTGGAACCGGAATCGGTTGTTTACCAATTCGAGACATAAAATCCTCCGTTATTCGCAGGTCTACCAGACCTCACAAATTATCTCACCACCACAATTCATAGATCTCGCCGTTTTATCTGTAACAACGCCTTTGGAGGTGGATATAATTGCAATGCCGAGACCATTTAGCACCTTTGATATGTCGCTTACCTTGGTATATTTGCGTAGACCCGGCTTGCTCACCCTCTTCAATCCTGTGATCACAGCTTCTTTATTCGGTCCATATTTAAGATCAAGCTTCAACGTGCCTTGGATAGTATCGGATTTAACGTGATAATCACGGATATAACCTTCTTCCTTAAGAACTTTGGCAACGTCGATTTTAACTGATGACAATGGCATCTCAACTGAATCAAATTTAACCATTACTGCATTTCTTAATCTGGTCAGCATGTCTGCCAGTGGATCGCTCATAGACATAGCGAACACTCCTTTTTTAACAAAGTAATAAACAGGATCACACAACGAATGAAATATCTTTTACCAGCTGGATTTTGTAACACCGGTAATTTCACCGCTGGATGCGAGTTTGCGGAAGCATATTCTGCAAACTCCAAATTTTCTTAAAAACGCTCTCGGTCTTCCACAAAGCGGACATCTATTGTATTTACGCACTGAAAATTTTGGCTTCCGCTGTGCTTTTGCAATTATGGATTTCTTAGCCAAACCAACCTCCAAATAATTTCTGTTTTAAATCTTATAAAAACGATTTACGATTATTTCTTGAACGGCATGCCCAGCAGTTTAAGGAGAAGTACACCTTCTTTATCTGTTTTGGCTGAAGTTACAATAGTAATATTTAAACCTTTAATTTTATCAATTTTATCGTAATCTATCTCGGGAAAAATGATTTCCTCTTGAATACCCATGGAGAAGTTTCCTCGTCCATCAAATCCTTTGGCAGATAATCCTCTAAAGTCACGTACACGTGGCAGTGCGATATTCACTAATTTGCTAAAAAAATTATACATTCTGTCGCCTCGTAAAGTGACGCAGCAACCAATCGGCATACCAGCTCGAAGTTTGAATGTAGCTATCGATTTCTTAGCTTTTGTAATGACCGCTTTCTGCCCTGCAATCATGGTAAGTTCGTTAGCTGCTCCCTCCACAATTTTTGGATTTTGAACAGCTTCTCCCAACCCCATGTTGAGCACAATTTTTTTAATCTGAGGAATCTCCATGACATTTGTATAGCCAAATTCCTCTTTGAGTGCAGGCACACACTCATTTAAGTACATTTCTCTCAGCGCACCCATGAATAACTCCTAGCGTATCCTTTTAAATTTCCTATGCTTTACTTTCGATGGAACCACCGCAACTCTTACAGCAGCGTACTTTCGTACCATCATCGAGAATTTTCTTTCCTATGCGACCAGTTTTGGTGCACTCAGGACAGATAAGCTGAAGATTGGAAACATGGATAGGAGCTTCTTTTTCAACAATCTGCCCCTGTTGGTTCATCTCTTTCGGCTTGGTATGTCTTTTAATCATATTGATCCGTTCCACCACAGCCTTATCCTTATCTCTAAAGACCCGGAGTACTTTCCCAACCCTGCCCTTATCTTTTCCGGCAATTACTTCAACCTGATCATTTTTTTTCAGGTATGTTTTACCCTGTCTCATCACTGTACCTTTTCCAATCAATGTTGCTATACCCAATGCAGATACGGGTGGTTAAAGTGCTTCAGGAGCCAATGAAATAATTTTCATGAATCCTTGATTCCTTAATTCACGGGCAACCGGTCCGAAAATTCGAGTTCCAACAGGTTCACCGGAGGACGCAAGCATAACTGCGGCATTGTCGTCAAATTTTACCCAGGTGTCGTCTGGCCTTTTCATTTCTTTTTTGGTGCGAACGATGACGGCTTTCATAACATCGCCTTTTTTCACTTTCGCGTTGGGGATAGCTTCTTTAACCGTTACAACAATTACATCCCCAATCGTTGCATATCTCTTGCCTGTGCCACCAAGAACCCTAATGCAGAGCACTTTTTTTGCTCCAGAGTTATCGGCAACATTTAGTACTGTCTCTGTCTGAATCATAATTTCACCTGATATCTCTCCCGAAACAAGTTGTCAAAGTCGAGTATATATTCTCGTCAATATCACACTGCCTGTTCCAGTATAGTTTTGACGCGCCATCTCTTCCTCTTACTCAGAGGTCGACACTCTTCAATGAGTACCATATCTCCGATATTGCAACTATTTTCCGGGTCATCGGCCAGATATTTAACGCTAGTTTTCATGAATTTGCCATACAGTTTATGGCGAACTTTGCGCTCAACCCGAACGACAACACTTTTCTCCATTCTGTTGCTTACCACAGAACCAGTCCTTGTCTTTCTCGATGTATTTAGATCACTCATAATTTATTCAATTAGTGTTTTTTTATAGAACCCGACCGAATCTCTTCAATTGTCAAAATAAGCAATCAATTAATAGACTGCCTCTCGATCGTCGCAATTCTTGCAATATCTTTCCTAATTTTCTTCAGTCTGGATGTATCTTCAAGAGGCCTGATACGATGCTTAAACGAAAGAGTTCCCAATTCTTCACGAAGCTCCTTCAAGGTCTTAGCAATATCTTCCGCAGACATTTTCCGAATTTCTTCCGATTTCATATCGTGTTCACCTTGGAAATAACTTTAGTCGAAAATGGCAGCTTATTCCCTGCAAGTGCAAGTGCCTCGCTGGCAAGTTCCTCGCTAACACCAGAAATTTCATAGAGGATCATACCAGGTTTAATGACAGCAACCCATGATTCCGGAGTACCTTTACCTTTACCCATTCGAGTTTCAGCGGCTTTTTTGGTTATTGGTTTGTCAGGGAATACTCTTATCCATACTTTGCCGCCACGCTTCATTGTCCTATTAATGGTAATACGAGCAGCTTCTATTTGCTGGGCTGTCATTTTGCCGCATACTGTAGCTTTGAGCGCAAAGTCTCCGAATGAAATCGAAGAACCTCTATACGCAACTCCCCTTGAATTTCCTTTAAATACTTTTCTGTGCTTGACTTTTTTTGGACTTAACATCTTTTACTCCAAATATTAATATGGAATTTCCTATACAGTATGCTACTGCCGGGAGCCGCCATCCTTATCGCTCAATACTTCCCCATTGAAAATCCAGACTTTGACGCCAATGATTCCATAGGTAGTGTTCGCTTCAGAAAGAGCATAGTCAACATCGGCGCGAAGCGTATGCAGAGGAACTCTCCCTTCACGAACCCATTCACAACGCGACATCTCTGCCCCACCCAGGCGACCAGAACAAGATATTTTTATCCCTTGCACACCAAATCGTAAAGCAGAACTAACAGCTTTTTTCATCGCTCGACGAAAAGCCACTCGCCTGACAAGTTGTTGAGCAATATTCTCAGCGACAAGTTGAGCGTCGGCTTCAGGCCTTCTAACCTCTTGTATGTCAAGTGAAACCTTACGAGAGATAAGCTTTTCGAGTTCCTTCTTTAGGATCTCAATTTCAGCACCCTTTTTGCCAATCACGATGCCCGGTCTTGCAGTAAAAAGTTTGACCCTTACTTGATCGCCGGTACGTTCGATATTCACCTTTGAAAGTCCAGCATGCTGGAGACGTTTTTTAAGAAACTTTTTTACTTTTTGGTCTTCAATTAGATAAGTAGAGTATTCCTTATCTGCATACCAGATTGAGTCCCATGTCCGGGTGATATTCAATCTAAGTCCTTGTGGATTAACCTTCTGCCCCAAAACAGACCTCCAAACATTCCATTGTTCAATTAAGAGTTAAAAGTGAGTCTACAGTTATCAAAAAAAGAACAACTAATTCTCATCCAAAACAACGATGATGTGGCTCGATCTTTTAATAATACCTGTTGCTCTACCCTGCGCCCTTGGACTAATCCTTTTAAGGGAAGGTCCGCCGTCTACTATAATCTTTTTAACATAAAGATTGTCAACATCAGCTTGCTCATCTTGAGTGGCATTAGCAACAGCTGACTCAAGGACTTTTTTTATGATCCCAGCGCCTTTTTTGGGCATGAAACGAAGGGTCGTTATAGCCTGATCAACCCCCATTCCTCTTACCACATCGGCAACAAGCCTCGCCTTCTGCGGAGATATTCTAATATATTTTCCTACGGCTTTTGATTCCATAGATCTTACTCCTGATGAGTGTCCAACCAGAACCCAATGATTTCTTATTATTTTTTACCTTTTTTGTCTGCAGAGTGTCCATAGAAAGTCCTTGTCGGTGAAAATTCTCCCAACTTATGACCAACCATGTTCTCTGTTACAAAAACAGGTACGAATTTTTTTCCGTTATGCACGGCAAAGGTTAGTCCTACCATTTCCGGTCCAATATCGGAACGTCTTGACCAAGTTTTAATAACCTTCCGAGAACCACTTTCTGCGGCTTCAACAACCTTTTTATAGAGATGATCATCAACGAAAGGACCTTTTTTAACTGAGCGCGCCATACGTTACTCCCTGTGCCTTATGATCTCTTCTTGACAATCATCGTGTCAGAAGTCTTGTTTTTCCTGGTTTTATAGCCTTTTGACGGTATGCCCCAAGGACTACATGGATGTCTTCCGCCAGAACTTTTACCTTCCCCACCGCCCATTGGGTGATCCACAGGATTCATAGCAACTCCACGAACATGTGGTCGTATTCCCTTCCAGCGGTTTCTGCCAGCTTTCCCAAGCTTTTGACTCTCATGCTCTCTATTGCCAACCTGACCGATGCAAGCCCTGCAAAAATTATTAAACTTTCTTACTTCTCCGGAAGGTAATCGAACAAGCACATTACCACCTTCCTTCGCCATAAGTTGTGCCCCAGCTCCAGCGCTGCGAACCAGTTGAGCTCCCTTGCCTATCTTCATTTCAATATTGTGAATAATAGTACCAAGGGGAATATTGACCAAAGGAAGACAATTCCCAGGTTGAATATCTACATTTTCACCGGCAACAATTGTATCCCCCACCGAAATTCCATCCGGTGACAGAATATATCTCTTTTCGCCATCAACATAGTTCAACAAAGCAATATTTGCTGAGCGATTGGGATCGTACTCTATCGAAACAACCTTTGCATCAATATCTGCTTTATTTCTTTTGAAATCGATGAGACGATATTTGCGTTTATGCCCACCACCAATATGTCGAGCAGTGATTCTGCCATAATTATTTCTTCCGCCTGTTTTTGAAATATTACAAACAAGACTTTTCTCCGGTCCGTTTTTAGACAAGTCCGGGTTCTTCGCCGACACATGTTGACGCTTACCAGCGGATGTTGGTTTGTATACTTTAATAGCCATGATTTCCCAATCGCTCCATCAATTTTATATTAGATAGAATCATTCAGATAGAAAGTGGTGAAGAACATTAATTCGAGTATATCGGCTTATAGTTCATCTGCGAAATTAATTTTTCCTTCTGACAAGGTTACATAGGCCTTTTTCCAATCACTGGTAAAGCCAACAGTTTTTCCAACCCTTTTCTTCTTGCCGTGAATTTTCGCCGTTTTAACGTCCTTGACTTTGACATTAAACATAAGTTCAACTGCTTTTTTTACTTCTATCTTATTTGCCTTTGGATGGACTTTGAATATTACTTTGCCATCATTTTCTTGTAACAAGGCAGCTTTCTCCGTGAGACAAGGCCCCTGTAATACACTGTAAATGTTTTTCATGCCATTAACCTCTTTTCAAGGCTTTCAATTACCGGTTGAATCAAAATCAACTTTTTGTGAAGAAGTATATCGTAGACATTGAGACCTTCGGAGGAAAGCACTCTAAAACCATTTACGTTACTTGATGATTTTGTAAGATTTTCAGAAGCATTGTCGGTAACGATAAGACAGTTTTTAACATCTAGAACATTCATAATCCCAAGAAAATCCTTAGTTTTGATTCGATCTAAAGAAAAATCATCAATCACAATGAGATTCCCCTCTTGAAAACGGGCACTCAAGGCCATGGAAACAGCTTGTTGTTTGACTTTGCGATTGAGTTTAAAGCTATAATCTCTTGGTTTCGGCCCAAAAGCAACACCACCACCCCTCCAGACGGGCGATGTATTACTGCCGGACCTCGCCCGGCCGGTGCCTTTTTGCCTCCAAGGCTTCCTGCCTCCACCACTGACTTCAATTCTTGTCTTTGTGCAGGCATTTCCAGATCTTCTTCCAGCGCGCTGCATGCGGACTACCTCATGCAGGACATATTCCTTAACTTCTCTATTGAAGACGTCGTCGTTCAGATCGATTTCGCCAACACTTTCATTCTTGGTGTTAACTATATTTATTGTAGACATATTTATCTCCTCGAACCTGTTAAGCCCCAAATTTTATTGTTTTGTGTAAATCTTCAACAGGCCGTTTTTCGATCCAGGCAGTGGTCCTTTCAAAAGAACAACATTATCTTCGGTGCGGATATCAACCACAACGACATTTTTCCGTAAAACACTGTCATTACCCATCCTGCCAGGCATTTTTTTTCCTTTGATTACCCTTGAAGGGTAAGCACTGCATCCAATGGAGCCAGGTGCTCTATGAAACATCGAGCCATGTCCGGAGCCGCCCCCACTGAATCCATGACGCTTAATAACACCCTGAAAACCCCTACCCTTGCTTGTACCTTGAACATCAACCTTGTCTCCGACCTTAACGACGGTATCAAGAGATATTTCTTGGCCGACAGAATATTGAGCGGAATCAGTAACTCTAAATTCTCTGACAAAATAAAAACCTTGAGAATCCGATTTTTTAAAATGCCCTGCCAGCGGCTTGTTAACCCTAGACGCCTTCTTTTCAGCAAAACCAACCTGAATAGCGCTGTATCCATCAGACGTTTCGGTTTTAACTTGAAGAACCTTACAAGGCCCTGCTTCAATAACAGTAACTGGAATAGCCTGACCAAATTCGCCATACACCCGAGTCATTCCAATTTTTTTCCCTAATATACCCATTGACTTTGGCATAAATTTACCCAATGTTTCAATTTACTTTTAGGCAGTGCCCCATTACGGCAACTTAATTTCAACATCGACGCCTGCGGACAATTCAAGCTTCATAAGCAGATCTATAGTCTGCTGGGTCGGCTCTAAAATATCCAATAAACGACGATGAGTCCTCATTTCGAAATGTTCTCGTGACTTTTTGTCTACATGAGGAGACCGAAGAACACAATATTTGTTTATAGTAGTTGGCAAGGGAATAGGACCAGCTACTGCTGATCCAGTTCTTCTAGCTGTGTCAACTATCTCTGTCGTAGATTGATCAAGGAGTTTATGATCGTAAGCTTTCAAACGAATTCGGATTTTTTCTGTGGGTATCATTACGAACCTTTAGGCAATAATTTCACTAATAACGCCGGCGCCAACAGTACGTCCACCCTCTCGTATGGCAAAACGCAAACCGACATCCATTGCAATCGGAGTGATGAGCTCTACTGATGCGGTAATATTATCTCCGGGCATTACCATCTCAACTCCT
>JAZDOW010000080.1:0-16031 GCA_043798185.1 Pseudomonadota bacterium
AGGAGTTGAGATGGTAATGCCCGGAGATAATATTACCGCATCAGTAGAGCTCATCACTCCGATTGCAATGGATGTCGGTTTGCGTTTTGCCATACGAGAGGGTGGACGTACTGTTGGCGCCGGCGTTATTAGTGAAATTATCGCATAGTATGCGCGAAAAATAAAAATGCTCTGCAACCCTATTTCGAGGGGAGCAGAGCATTTTTTCTTATGGGAAGAGTCAATGAGAGACATAGTAACCCTTGCATGTGGAACATGCAAACGTCGCAATTACACAACGACAAAAAACAAGAAGAGTACTCCTAATAAGCTGGAATTCAGTAAATACTGTCCGTTTTGCAAGGGACACACTCCACATAAAGAAACGAAATAAAGATACTTCTTTTGCAGGCCAGTAGCTCTAATGGTAGAGCGCCGGACTCCAAATCCGGATGTTGGGGGTTCGAATCCCTCCTGGCCTGCCAAAAAAATGTTTGAAATTTCAATGGTTATTTTTACATGCTCATGTTTTGATAGTTTTGGGCAGTAAGGTTATAGGGGCAGATGTTATTATGGCAGCGAGTACGAAATTGAAAAAGACAAACGCTGTGAAGACTGAAGAACCTTCACCCTTCTCGCCCGCTCAAATCAAGAAATTCATTGATGAGGTAAAAGCGGAATTCTTCAAGATTGTTTGGCCTGATAAAAAGACGACGCTTGGATTAACTGGAATTGTCGTTACTCTTACGGTGATTTTGTCGCTGTATCTCGGTTCCGTTGACCTACTTCTGGGAAAGCTCATTGGTATGTTTTTGCGTTAGAATCTCGTTTGTAAGCTGACATCTTACTGAAATATTTAATATTTCAACTGTATCCTTTATATAACAATACTCGCGGGTCACATGGCTAGACAATGGTACATACTTCAAGTCCACTCAGGCTTTGAGGAAAAAGTGAAGGCTACTCTTGAGGAGCGGATTAAAAAGGAAGGTTTAGAAGAACAATTCGGTGAGATTCTTGTCCCAACTGAGCAAGTAGTTGAAATGATAAAGGGTTCACGAAAGACCTCCTCTCGAAGATTCTTTCCTGGGTATATGCTGGTGAGTATGGACCTTAACGATCAGACTTGGCACACTATCCACGATAATATGCCGCGAGTTGTCGGCTTTGTAGGTGATGATCGAGAACCCATACCATTGTCAGATGCAGATGCGGCAAAAATTATTGGTCGAATCCAAGATGGCTCAGAGAGACCGAGGCCGAAGGTTGTCTTCGATGTCGGTGAGGTAGTACGAGTAATTGACGGACCGTTCGCTAATTTTCAAGGTGTGGTAGATGAGGTTTTCCCCGAAAAAGGACGGGTAAAAGTGATGGTTTCAATTTTCGGACGGGAAACACCTGTCGAGTTGGAATTTGTTCAGGTGTCTAATACCTGATATAACTGCTGGTTTGTCACTTCCTCCGTTTCTAGCTAAGTGGAAGGAGCTAGACTTTGGAAGTATGTAATTAATTGTTAGTTGGAGTAAAAAAAATGGCCAAAAAAGAAACGGCTTACATCAAATTGCAGATTCCTGCCGGAAAAGCAAATCCGTCCCCGCCTGTAGGTCCCGCACTGGGACAACGCGGTGTGAATATAATGGAATTTTGTAAAAGTTTTAATGCCAGGACCCAGTCTATGGGAGACACTATTATTCCGGTAGTAATAACTGTCTATCAAGATAGATCTTTTTCCTTTATTACCAAGACTCCACCAGCTTCTGTTTTATTGATGAAAGCTGCAGGGTTGAAGAAAGGATCAAGTAATCCTAAGATTGAGCGTGTGGCGGAAATCGGAAGAGACAAGATCAAGGAGATAGCTGAATTGAAAAGACCTGATCTTAATGCCTATGATATCGAAAGTGCCATGCGTATTATTGAGGGTACTGCTCGAAGCGCTGGTATTACAATCGTCGATTAATTATTCAATTATATTACTGCAGGTAGGACGCAATACTCCTATCCATGTAGGAGGCTGATATGCCGAAGCACGGAAAAAATTATAAAAATAAATTACAGGCAATTGACCGATCAGTTCTGCACAGTGTCGAGGATGGTATTGAAATGGTGCTTAAATCGACCTACGCAAAGTTTGACGAAACTTTTGACGTCGCAATGAAACTTGGTGTCGATCCGCGACATGCAGATCAAATGATCAGATCATCTGTTGCACTTCCATACGGTACAGGTAAAATTACCCGTGTGCTTGTTTTTGCCAAAGGACCTAAAGAGGCAGAGGCTCTTGAAGCTGGAGCCGACTATGTGGGTGGAGACGATCTTGTAGAAAAAATTAAAGAAGGTTGGTTGGAGTTCGACAAAACAGTAGCCACTCCCGACATGATGGGTGTTGTTGGAAAAATCGGTCGAATTCTCGGACCAAGAAATCTCATGCCGAATGCTAAACTTGGTACTGTTACCTTTGATGTTGCAAATATTGTTAAGGAAATCAAAGGTGGCAAAGTTGACTTCAGAGTTGACAAGGGTGGCATTATTCACAGCGGTATCGGCAAGCTGTCTTTCGGCAATGAAAAAATTAAGGCAAATCTTTTGGCCTTTGTACAAAGAATAATTCAGCTTAAACCATCCACGAGCAAAGGTATTTACTTACGCTCAATTACCATTTCCTCGACCATGGGACCTGGTGTGAAGCTTGATCCAATAGCCGTTAGGACATCATTAAATTAATGTATATTGAGTTTCACCATGCCAATGAAAAATGGTGATAACGTTGAAGTCTAAGACAGCAGGTACAATTCGTTTAATCGTACTAGGACGACCTGCCGAGACGGATGAAATGAAATATTTGTATGATATTATAAAGTAATCCTGATCAGCCAAGATTATCTAGTCCTGCTGTTTTGCAAACCGTTTAATTTAACCTAGGAGGAGTGCTTTGAATCGTGATGAAAAAGTGACAATCGTCTCGGACCTGAGTGAATCGTTCAGCCGGGCCAAGTTCGCAGTTGTCGCTGACTATTGTGGTTTAAAGGTTTCCGAGTTTCAAAAAATTCGTATAGAATTGAGAAACTGTAATTCGGAAATCCGTGTAGCCAAGAATACTCTCCTGAAAAGAGCAGTTGCAGATACTGGTAACGCAGTCTTAAGTGACGATTTTTCCGGTACTACAGCGGTTGTCATGGCATATGCAGACCCAGTTGAACCTGCCAAGGTTGTAACTAAATTTGCAAATGCCAATGAAAAATTCAAAATCCGCTCTGCAGCTCTTGATGGAGAAAAAATCGGAGTGGACAAGCTCATTGCTCTCTCCAAACTTCCGAGCAAGGAAGTATTGTTGGGACAATTGCTGTCAACGTGGAAGAGCGTACCTACAGGGCTTGTACAGGTTCTCAGTGGTGTGCCACGGACTTTTGTCTACGCATTGCAGGCTATAAAAGACCAGAAAGAAGCAGCCGATAATTAATAGGCTTCGAACAGAGGATAAATCAAAATATTTTTTAAAAAGGATAATGATCATGGCTGTATCAAAAGAAGACGTAATTGATTTTATTGCTAATATGTCCGTTCTCGAACTTTCAGAGCTGATAAAGGAATTCGAGGAAAAATTCGGTGTGTCTGCTGCTGCACCTGTTGCTGTTGCTGCAGTCGGTGCTGTGGCCGCTGAAGCACCAAAAGAGGAACAAACTGAGTTTAATGTGATTTTAGCGAGCGTTGGTAGCGAAAAAATCAAAGTTATCAAAGAAGTTCGTGCTGTCACAGGCCTCGGTTTGAAAGAGGCTAAAGAGCTCGTTGAATCAGCTCCAGCATCCTTGAAAGAGGCAACTACTAAAGAAGATGCTGCAGAGATTAAAGCCAAGATCGAAGCGGTAGGTGCAACTGTAGAAATAAAGTAATTGTCAGGGATAGAATGTTGTTCGTGGTTTGAGCAACAGCAGCTTGATAACAACACGCTACGAGCTTGGCCTCGTGGCGTGTTGTATTTTTTTGTGGATTGTTTAAAAAAGCCTTGTCACAATATTCGATTCAAGATTGGTTTTTGTTCAGGTGAGGAATGTTTTTTTCGTGTAGGCAAATATAGCAAAAAGAAATACTACCATGCTAAATTTTAATGCTTATATTCTTCCCAGATTTGTGTTCTGCATAATCTATCGTTATTGGTCAGTAATTTCCCAATGCAATGGCATGTCGTTTATATTCGCCACAACAACTGTTTAGTTTAACAAAAATTTGTTGAGCTGGCTGTCAATCAATCATTATAGTACGATTCAAAGGCAATTTCGAGGACAATTATGGAAAGAGTGAGAAAGAACTTTGCCACGGCAGAAACCATCCTGGAACCGCCACATCTAATATCTATGCAACGCCTCTCATATGAGAAATTTTTGCAGATGGATCGTGACCCTGACGATAGGGAAGATTATGGGTTGCAAGCCATTCTGAAAAACGTTTTTCCTATAAATGATTTCAACGGACTTTGTTCTCTCGAGTTCGTTAAATATAAATTCGGCGTTCCCAAATATACTGTTCATGAGTGTCTTCAGCGGGGCATGACCTATGAGATTCCGCTAAAAATTGTCGTTAGATTAATCACCTTCGATGTCGATGAGGTGACCGGCGTTCAATCGATTCGTGATATTAAGGAACAGGAAGTATTTCTTGGATCTTTACCGCTTATGACCGGCGATGGGGTTTTTGTTGTCAACGGCACAGAGAGAGTAATTGTGTCCCAGCTACAGAGATCGCCAGGACTTTTCTATACTCATGACAACGGAAAAAGTCATTCCAGTGGTAAATTGCTTTACTCCGCTCGCATTATTCCCGTGAGAGGTTCTTGGATTGATCTCGAATTTGATATTAAAGATTATCTCCATGTCAGAATTGACAGAAGAAGGAAATTTCCGGTAACAACTCTGTTAAAGGCTTTGGGATTCTCCTCTGAGGAACTGTTGGCTGAATTCTACCCAACCAATTTAGTTGTCAAAGAAGGTGATAATTTTAAAGTCAGTTTCGATGGTGAATTGGTTAAAGGGCAAAGGCTTGAATTTGACATCGTTAATCCCATTGATGGTGAAATTCTTGCTAAAAAAGGTAAAAAAGTATCGAAAGTACTTTTTAAGAAACTCGAATCCGTAGGAATTCATTTTCTGCCAATTGCTCCGGAATCTCTTATAGGCGAAACTCTTGCTAGTATTATTGTCAATGACCAGTCTGGTGAAATTATTGCCGATTGTAATACTGAATTGACTGAATCTTTACTTGAAACCCTGGCTGCTGCTGGTATCAATGAATTCAAGATTCTTCACATAGATGGTGTGAAATATTCAGATTCATTTAGCAAAACATTGGCTCTTGATAAAGCTAAAAGCAGTAAGGATGCACTCATAGAAATATATCGAAGGCTCAGGCCCTCAAGCCCGCCAACGGCTGAGGTTGCAGAATCTTTTTTTCAGAATTTGTTTTTTAATCAGGACCTTTATGATCTTTCTGAAGTCGGTCGATATAAGATTAATGCGAAGCTTGGTTTGAATATTGATATTTCTAATCGGGCCTTGACTAAAGATGACATCGTCCATGCGGTGAGATATCTCGTTCGCCTTAAGGATTCACAAGGCGGGGTAGATGACATCGATCACCTTGGAAACAGAAGAGTGCGGACCGTTGGTGAATTAGTAGAAAATCAATATCGCATGGGACTTGTGCGGATGGAACGGGCCATAAAAGAAAGAATGACCCTTCAAGATGTTGAGACCTTAATGCCGCATGATTTAGTGAATCCGAAACCGATTTCTGCCGCCATTAAAGAATTTTTTGGAACAAGCCAACTGTCGCAGTTCATGGATCAGACTAACCCTTTATCCGAGGTTACCCATAAACGACGTCTGAGTGCACTTGGACCCGGTGGTCTTTCCAGAGAGCGCGCTGGATTTGAAGTTCGTGATGTGCATCCAACACATTACGGTCGGATCTGTCCCGTTGAAACACCTGAGGGACCAAATATTGGGCTTATTGTATCGTTGGCGACCTATGCTAGGATCAATCCCTACGGGTTTATCGAAACACCCTACAGGAAAGTGAATGATAAAATAGTCATGTCTGAGGTTAAATATCTCAGTGCACTACAGGAGCAGAATCAGTTTATTGCACCAGCTCTTACCCCTCTTGACGAAAATCATAGAATAAGCCAGGCAAACCTTATAGTTCGAGAAGACGGTGAGGTTATCACCACGGCATCTGAGAACGTCACTTATATGGATATAGCTCCTAATCAGATGATCAGTATTGCCGCATCACTTGTCCCTTTCTTGGAAAACGATGATGCAAACCGCGCGCTCATGGGATCGAACATGCAAAGACAGGCTGTTCCTTTGATGATTACCTCGGCACCGCTCGTCGGAACAGGGATGGAGAGGTATGTCGCTCGAGATTCCGGAGCCTGTCTTCTTGCTGCCGGAGAAGGTGTTGTTGAAGAATCTGATTCGAATCGTATAGTTGTGCGATACGATGAGCCAGGTACCGATGGATTCGATACAGGTGTAGCCTTATACCGTTTAGAAAAAAATAAGAAATCCAATCAAAATACTTGTTTTAATCAACGACCGATTGTCTTACCGGGTACTCGTGTAAACAAAGGTGTAGTGCTTGCAGATGGCCCTTCTTGTGAGGCCGGCGAACTCGCTATCGGCAAAAATGTCACCATAGCGTTTATGCCCTGGCGAGGTTTTAACTTCGAAGATTCAATTCTTATTAACGAGAGATTGCTAAAGGAAGATACTTTCACCTCGGTGCACATTGAAGTTTTTGAAACAATGGCTCGAGACACAAAACTCGGAAAAGAGGAAATAACTCGCGACATACCTAATGTAAGTGAGGAGACTCTTCGAAATCTTGATGATTCCGGTATTGTTCGCATCGGAGCAGAGGTTAAAGCTGGCGATACCTTGGTTGGCAAGGTTACTCCCAAAGGTGAGACCGTCTTGTCACCGGAGGAAAAACTCCTGAGAGCAATATTTGGTGAAAAAGCTCAAGATGTTAAAGATTCGTCACTGCGGGTTCCACCGGGTATTAGTGGTGTTATCATCGATGCGAAGGTGTTCTCTCGCAAGGGTGTTGATAAGGATGAACGATCTCTTTTGATCGAGGATCTCGAAATTGAAAAGCTCAACCAAGACAAGATTGATGAACTTCGCAGCCTTCGTCATGGAGTCTGCCGCGAGATCGGAAATCTCCTTGAGGGCAGGACTGCAAAAAATGATATAGCCGATAAACATGGGGAAGTCATTGTCAAACTCGGCAAAAAAATTGCTGCGGATCAGGCAGAATTGATAGGGTTCGAGCGTTTAAGAGATATAGATTTCTCTGAGAAAGCTAAATATGTTGAACTCATGGACGCAGTTTACGAGAGATATAATAAGCAGGCTAAATTAATTACCGAACGATACGATGGCATAATTGACCGTATGAAGAAAGGGGATGATCTTCCTCCAGGTGTAGTTAAAATGGTCAAGGTTTATGTCGCAACAAAACGTAAACTCTCTGTTGGCGACAAAATGGCCGGAAGGCATGGCAATAAAGGTGTAGTTTCACGACTTCTTCCTGAAGAAGATATGCCATATTTTGCGGATGGCACGACAGTGGATATTGTCCTCAACCCTCTTGGTGTACCTTCTCGAATGAATGTCGGTCAGGTACTCGAAGTGCATTTGGGATTTGCAGCTAAAAAGCTGGGCGAACAGCTTGAGACCTTGGCACGACGTGAAGCTGTTGCTGAAATTCGAGCTAAACTTCGCAAAATTTACTCAGATAAAGAATATACTGCTTTAACCGAAGGTAGGTCAGATCAGGATATCATCGATTGGGCACGGAGACACCACAGCGGATTGCATATGAAAACCGCTGTGTTTGATGGAGCTCCTGAAGATTCAATAAGAAGACTTCTCACTGAAGCGGGAATCGACGAGGTCGGACAGGTTCAATTGTATGACGGACTTACTGGACAACCTTTTGACAATAAGGTGACAGTTGGGGTTATGTATATGCTCAAACTTCACCATTTGGTAGATAATAAAATCCATGCGAGGTCCACAGGTCCCTATTCTCTGGTAACTCAGCAACCTCTTGGCGGTAAAGCTCAGTTTGGCGGTCAGAGACTTGGAGAAATGGAGGTATGGGCGATGGAAGCTTATGGTGCTGCATACACTCTCAAGGAATTTTTAACAGCTAAATCCGATGATGTTGAGGGCCGGACAGCTATGTATGAGAGGATTGTGAAGGGAAATAACTTTTTGACAACTGGATTGCCTGAGTCTTTCAATGTTCTTGTCAAAGAACTTCAAGCCCTTTGTTTAAATATGGAACTCATAGAAGAATAAGGAGAGGTGTTCCTTGTTTAAAATTGGAACCCTTGGTCCGGTATAGCAAGTCTTGACAGACTTGCTCTCTGCTTGATATGGCATAAGTGTTGCCGGTAAAATCCTTTAATATAAGGGAGAGGTGATTTCGTGGAAGAATTGTTTAATTTTTTTCAAAAACCGAAAGCTCCAGTTAAGTTTAAAAGTGTTAAAATATCGCTGGCTTCTCCAGAGAAGATCATGGATTGGTCGCATGGTGAAGTGAAGAAACCAGAAACCATAAATTATCGGACTTTTAAACCGGAAAGAGATGGATTGTTCTGCGCAAAAATATTCGGGCCGGTAAAGGATTTCGAGTGTAATTGCGGCAAATATAAACGAATGAAACATCGTGGTGTAGTTTGTGAAAAATGCGGTGTAGAGGTTATTCAATCCAAGGTTCGGCGGGAACGCCTCGGTCATATAAAACTAGCGGCGCCCGTTGCTCACATCTGGTTTCTCAAAAGCTTGCCGAGCAAGATTGGCGCAGTTCTTGATATGACGCTCAAACAATTAGAGAAAATTCTCTACTTTGAGCAATATGCTGTTATTGAGTCTTCCGTCGAAGGAATGCCCGCCGGAACACTTCTCACTGAAGAAAAATATCGCCAGGCATTGGACGAAAATCCCGGTCAGTTTCGCGTTGGCATAGGTGCTGAGGCAATCAGGGAGCTTTTATCCGCTCAGGATCTAGTTTCTCTCTCTATCCAGCTCAGGGAAGAGATGCTGGCTACTAATTCGCAAACTAAACGGCAAAAATTAGGAAAAAGGCTTTTCGTTATCGAAGCTTTTAGAGATTCCGGCAATAAGCCGGAGTGGATGATTCTTGAGGTAATTCCCGTCCTCCCTCCTGATTTGCGACCACTCGTGCCACTTGAGGGCGGACGTTTTGCCACCTCCGATCTCAACGATCTTTATCGCCGGGTAATAAACCGTAACAACCGCCTCAAAAGACTCCTGGAACTCGACGCACCCGATATTATCATTCGTAATGAAAAAAGAATGTTACAGGAGGCAGTTGATGTCCTTTTTGATAATGGTCGGCGAGGGCGAGTGATCACCGGTGGCAATAAGAGGCCCCTTAAGTCTTTATCTGATATGCTCAAAGGCAAGCAGGGACGTTTTAGACAAAATCTTCTCGGTAAGCGTGTCGATTATTCAGGCCGTTCAGTTATTGTAGTTGGACCTCATCTCCGGCTTCACCAATGTGGTATCCCAAAGAAAATGGCATTGGAGTTGTTTAAACCATTTATCTATAACAAATTGGAAAGCAAAGGGTATGTTACCACAATTAAAAGTGCCCGGAAGATGGTGGAGAAAGAGGTCAAGGAAGTATGGGATGTTCTTGAGGAGGTTGTAACTGAATATCCTGTTATTCTCAACCGAGCACCTACTCTGCATAGACTTGGTATGCAGGCTTTCGAAGCAATGCTTATTGAGGGGAAGGCGATTCAGTTGCACCCCTTGGTCTGTATGGCTTTTAATGCTGACTTTGACGGGGATCAAATGGCGGTTCATGTGCCGCTTTCCGTTGAGGCACAGGTCGAAGCCCGGGTATTGATGATGTCTACCAACAACATTCTTTCACCTGCTAACGGTGAACCGGTCATTATTCCCTCTCAGGATATAGTTCTGGGGCTCTACTATATGAGTCGGGATCGCATGAATGTTCCAGGTGAGGGTAAAGTCTTCAGTTGTGTTGAAGAGGCAATTATAGCCTATGATTACGGTGAGATTCATTTGCAAGCGAAGGTTAAGGTCCGCAAAAACGGGGAGTTGGTCGATACTACCTTGGGTCGCATCCTTCTTGGTGAGCTTTTACCTGATGCCGTAAAATTTGAAGAAGTCAATAAGGTTCTCACTAAAAAGGCCTTGGCGAAGCTTATTGATCACACCTATAGACACGCAGGGACAAAAGAAACAGTCCTCCTCGCAGACCGGCTAAAAGATATTGGCTATGAACATGCTACTCGGGCGGGCATTTCTATCTGTATTAACGATATGAAAATCCCTCTTGGCAAAGAGCAATTTGTCGAAAAGGCTGAGACTGATGTGCTGGACGTTGAACAGCAATACAACGATGGTCTTATTACCTCCGGAGAAAAATACAATAAAGTCGTTGATATCTGGTCAAAGGTCACTGAAGATGTTGCTAATGCGATGATGGATGAGATCAAGGTGGATTTCTTTCTTGATAAAGATGGTAAAAGAGTGGAAGGGCCGAGCTTTAACTCAATTTTTATTATGGCTGATTCGGGCGCTAGAGGTTCACGGGATCAGATCCGTCAACTAGCAGGTATGCGTGGTCTTATGGCCAAACCGAGTGGGGCAATTATTGAAACACCCATCAAAGCCAACTTTCGTGAAGGGCTCGGTGTTCTGGAATATTTTATTTCAACCCATGGTGCCCGTAAAGGACTTGCTGATACAGCTTTAAAGACGGCAAACTCCGGATATCTTACGAGGCGATTGGTTGATGTTGCGCAGGAATCAACAATTGTCGAAGCTGATTGTCTGACACTCGATGGTATAATTGCCGAGCCATTGATGGATGGAGGGGAGATAATAGTTCCTCTCGGAGATCGAATACTTGGTCGAGTTGCTTTAGACGATGTGGAAGATCCGTATACAGGTTTAGCGATCGTTAATGCAGGTGATGAGATAACAGAAGAAATTGTTGAGAAAATCACAGCTTCAGGTATCGATAGGATCGCTATCCGTTCAGTACTGAGTTGTCGGTCGAAGCGTGGCGTTTGTGCAGCGTGTTACGGTCGTGATCTTGGTCGCGGCCATATGGTGAATCCCGGTGAGGCAATCGGTGTTATTGCTGCACAATCTATTGGCGAACCTGGAACGCAGTTGACAATGCGTACCTTTCACGTAGGTGGTACTGCGAATCGATCGGTTGAGCAAGCTGAGCTTAAAACTAATATTGGAGGTACCGTAGCCTTTAATAACCTGCATTCCGTTACCAATGCTGAAGGGACAAAGATCGTCATGAACCGTAATGCAGTAATAGCGGTCAAAGACGAATTGGGTCGTGAGCGGGAGAAGTTCAAAGTTAATTATGGCGCTCAGCTACTGGTTAAGGAAGGCGAGGTGGTTGCAAGAGACACTATTCTTGCCGATTGGGATGCATATACCATTCCTATTGTGGCTGAGGTTGGCGGTGTCATTAAATACGGTGATATCATTGAGGGTGTGACAATGCAGGAGAAGGTGGATTCGGTGACAGGAAGGTCATCGTTGGTGATCATCCACACTGCTACGGGTTCTCAGTTGACACCACGCATATCTGTAAAAAATGATCGCGGGAAAACTGTTAAAATGCCGGATAGCGAAACGTATGCACGGTACAGTTTGCCGGTTGGTTCAATCATTTCGGTCAATGAAGGTGACGTAATTCAACCGGGTACTATTGTAGGCAAAATTCCACGAGAGACTACGAAAACTAAAGATATTACAGGTGGTCTTCCACGGGTTGCAGAGTTATTTGAGGTACGAAAGCCGAAGGATCCTGCGATTATTTCAAAGATTGATGGGAAAATCAGTTTTGGCAAAGAGTTGAAGGGAAAACGTCGTGTGATCGTCACCCCGGAATATGGTGAAGCCCAGGAATATCTCATACCGAAATCTAAACATATCATTGTTCATGAAGGTGATTATGTTCAGGCAGGGGAGGCTCTCATGGAAGGTACCATTGTTCCCAATGATATTCTCTCTGTGCTTGGAGTCAAAGAGCTCGCAAAGTTTCTGGTCAATGAAATCCAGGAGGTCTACCGCCTGCAAGGTGTAAAAATTAACGACAAGCATATTGAAGTCATTGTAAGGCAAATGTTGAAGAGGGTAATGATTACATCTTCGGGTGACTCAAAGTTCATGATTGGTGAACAAGTTGAATGGTGGAAGTTTGAGGAAGAGAGAGATCGTCTTTTAGTTGAGGGAAAGGCACCCGCAGTTGCGGAACCGCTTCTTCTTGGTGTAACTAAGGCATCGCTATCAACGGAAAGTTTCATTTCAGCGGCTTCATTTCAGGAAACAACCAAAGTTCTTACAAACGCTGCCGTTGCTGGTAGAATTGATGAACTCGCAGGTTTAAAAGAAAATGTTATTATGGGAAGACTCATTTCTGCGGGAACTGGGCTTGAAGGGAACCATTCAGGTCGGTGATTACGATGAATGGCACTGATTTTTTCCTTGACACTAAAGTGCCGTTAGGGTAAATATGACCACTTTCGTGTTCAAATTGAGTGTACGGTTCTGCAACTGAGATATTGAATTTCAAAAATGAGTATGTAAACGGGAGCAGTAAAGGTAATGCCAACTATTAACCAACTTGTACGGATCGGGAGAAAGAAGTCTATTAAGAAGACAAATACTCCGGCCTTGAAGGGATCGCCCCAGAAACGCGGTGTCTGCGTGAGGGTATACACAACTACGCCGAAAAAGCCGAACTCTGCACTCAGAAAAGTTGCCAGGGTGAGACTCACTAATGGAATCGAGGTAACCTCCTATATCCCCGGCATCGGGCATAATCTCCAGGAGCATTCGGTGGTTTTGATCAGAGGAGGCCGGGTAAAGGATCTTCCTGGCGTGAGATATCATATCATCCGCGGTACGCTTGATACTCTAGGTGTTTCCAATAGGCGTCAGGGACGTTCAAAATATGGTGCAAAGAAATCATCTTGATGGATTTCTGATTGTTGAGGGGCTAATAAATGTCACGTAGAAGAACTATAGAAAAACGACCTATTGATCCAGATCCTCGTTTTAACAGTGTGTTGGTAGCAAAATTTACCAATGGATTGATGTCAAGAGGGAAGAAAAGCCTTGCGCAAAGAATTTTTTATGATGCGATGGATGTTGTGCAGGACAAGGTTAAAGAAGATGACGTTTTGACTGTTTTCGAAGGTGCGATGGAAAATGTTCGTCCTCGCGTTGAGGTTAAGTCAAGGCGTGTTGGCGGTGCAACTTACCAAGTTCCGATGGAAGTCCGTCAAACAAGGAGAAATGCTCTCGCAATTCGTTGGATCATCAGCTTTTCAAAATCGAGGTCGGGTAAGTCCATGGCCGAAAAACTCGCAGCAGAACTTATTGATGCTTTTAATAATAGAGGTTCCGCGGTGAAGAAAAAGGACGATACTCATCGGATGGCGGAAGCGAATAAGGCCTTTGCTCACTATCGTTGGTAATCTCTTTGGGGATTATTTTACTCAAATACGTTTGCGGGAGTTTGGGGCTGACTGAAGTTGTTTATTAAGAGTCAATAAGATTATGGCAGCCCCAAGTGATTTATCTGAAGTGCGCAATATAGGCATAATGGCCCATATTGATGCCGGTAAAACGACAACGACTGAAAGGATACTCTTTTACACCGGACGTTCCTATAAATTAGGTGAGGTTCATGAAGGCACAGCCGTTATGGACTGGATGGAGCAGGAGCAAGAGCGGGGTATTACGATATCCTCAGCCGCGACTACTTGTTATTGGCACGGAAAAAAAATAAATATAATCGATACTCCTGGTCATGTTGATTTCACTATAGAAGTGGAACGATCGTTGCGAGTATTGGATGGGGTAATTGCAGTTTTTTGTGCGGTTGGTGGTGTCGAACCTCAATCTGAGACTGTTTGGCGTCAGGCTGATAAGTATCATATACCGCGCATTGCCTTTATTAATAAGATGGATCGCATCGGTGCCAATTTTGATCGTTGCGTAAAAATGATGGTCAGTAGGCTTGGAACAAATCCTGTGCCTATTCAAATACCTGTTGGCTGTGAAGGCCAATTTGAGGGTGTGATTGACCTCATAGAGGAGCGAATGCTTGTATTTGACGAGCAATCGCTTGGCCAGGAAGTTGTTGAGAATGACATTCCTGGCAACTACAAAGAAAAATTCACGGCCGCACGTTTGATGCTCCTGGAGAAGTTGGCCGACTTCGATGAGGGCATCATGGAAAAATACCTTAACAACTTGCCGGTATCTGCGTCTGAGATATATAGTGCTTTGCGCTTAGCTACAATATCTCTTGAGATTGTTCCTGTGCTCTGCGGCAGTGCATTTAAAAACAAAGGCGTGCAGCCTCTTCTCGACAGTGTTATAAACTTTCTTCCTTCTCCCTTAGATGTAAAAGATATCGAAGGAGAAGGTCTTGCTGGTGACAAAATCAGCAGAAAGTCAGATCCGAAGGAAAAGCTATGTGCTCTGGTTTTTAAGCTTATGAGCGATTCCTTCGTAGAAAATCTTGCTTTTGTGAGAGTTTATTCGGGAAAACTGATTGTTGGCGATAAGATTTTTAATCCTGTTAAACAAAAACAGGAGAAATTGTCTAAGCTAATGAAATTGCACGCAAATAAACGTGAAGAAGTGCAAGAGATTCTCGCAGGTGATATTGGCGCAATTGTTGGATTAAAATTTACTACCACCGGTGATACGCTTTGTGGAAAGGGTGATCATATAATTCTTGAGAGTATGGATTTCCCGGAACCGGTGATTGGCGTTGCAATTGAGCCCAAAAATAAAGCTGAAGAGAAGAAGCTCAACGAAACGCTTGCGAAAATTGCATTAGAAGATCCATCATTCACGGTTTCAAGTGATAAAGATACTGGGCAGATGATTATTTCCGGAATGGGGGAACTTCATCTTGAAATAATAATTGATAGATTGCTCAATGATTTTAAAGTTGGCGCAAATGTCGGGAAACCTCAGGTTGCTTATAAAGAAACAATCCAGATCGCACGGCGAAGTGAAGCAAAGTTTGATCAGACGAGCGGTGCTAAGGGGCAATTTGGTCACGTAATTCTAGAAGTTGAACCTCTAGAACGGGGAGCAGGTGTAGTATTCACGAGTTCCGTTGAAAAAGAAACCATTCCCGACTGTTTTTTAGGTGCTATAAAAAAAGGTGTTGTTGATAGTCTCGATTCCGGTCCTTTAATCGGTTATCCTTTAACAGATATTAAGGTTGTGTTGGTAGGTGGTTCTTACCATGAAGAGGAATCAACAGAAATGGCTTTTGGAGTAGCAGGTGCAATGGCCATTAGAAGGGCAACTTCTGAAGCAGAGCCGAAATTGCTGGAACCAATTATGGACATTGAGATTGCTACTCCAGAAGAATATATCGGGGATGTAATCGCAGATTTGAATGGAAAAAGAGGCAAAGTTGTTGGAGTTTCAGTTGAAGCCCACCTGCAGACAGTAAAGGCACATGCACCTCTTGCGGAACTTTTTGGATATTCAACTTCCATAAGATCCGCTACTCAGGGAAGAGCGAGTTTCACAATGCAATTTCTACAGTATGATGTGGTACCTGCAAATAGAGCAGAGGCAATTGTTAAAAAAATTAGAGGAATTTGATTTCAAGCATATTGAGGAAAAATCATGTCGAAGAAAAAATTTGAAAGGACGAAACCGCATGTCAATGTAGGCACGGTTGGACATATTGATCATGGCAAGACCACATTGACCGCAGCAATTACTCGTGTTTTATCGTTAAAGGGTCAGGCGACGTTTACCGATTTTTCCGAGATTGATAAGGCACCGGAGGAGAAAGAGCGTGGAATCACCATCGCTACAGCTCATGTTGAATATGAGACTGTGAATCGTCACTACGCCCATGTCGATTGCCCAGGACATGCTGATTATATTAAGAATATGATCACTGGCGCAGCGCAG
>JAZDOW010000084.1:0-2013 GCA_043798185.1 Pseudomonadota bacterium
GGTTTCGGTCTTTTGCTCGGGGTGCCAGCTTTGTTCGGCTATCCACGGCGATATGGCCGGGGAGAACTGCAGCACCACCCGGCTGGTTAAACCGCTCTGCATGATGCCGAAATGTTTGCGGGTATATTCCTTGATGTCGCCAAGGTTTACGGGGACTGTGAGCGGTTTGTCGGCCGGAGCAATTGTCTGGATGCGGGCTAGGGCAAAGTCGCGCAGTTCCTGGCGGTTGTGACACCAGGCGATGAGGTGCCAGCTGCCCATATAGTGCATGAGATGAAGGGGCTGGATGGTTCGCGTCGAGGTTGTGCTCTGGTGGGGCGAGTGATAGGTGATGTGCAGGGCGCGGCCGGCAAACAGCGATTCGACCGTTTGACGAAAGGTGTGGGTATCGACCATGGCGTATTCGATATTCTTCACCGACACCTTGCTGTCCAGCTGCTGTAGACAGGCCCGGCTGCTTTTGCCGGCGATACCGGTCACGCGGTTGATGAGGCGGCAAAGATCGTCTTTTAAGGTGGGGTCGGGGATGGTCGAGGCCAGGCGGACGGCAAGTGAGAGGGCAAGGATATTGGTCTCGCTGATCCAGTGGCCGGAGATTTCGTAGGCGGTATCGGAATAGAAAAAACCTCGCCGCTTATAGTCGTACACGAGCGGAGCCTGGATGCGCTCACGGAGATACTCAATGATCCGATGGGCCGTTCGACGGGAGATCTCGAATTCCTCGACGAGGTCGCCGGAGTTGGGGAATTTCCCGCTCTTGATCCGACCATGGAACCACGATACGCGCTCGTACTGCTGTCGATCGGACATTTTTCTCACCTCTTTATTGGTCCCCTGTTGTCGGCGTTGCGACACTACAAAATTGATACTCTGTAGGATGCCTGAGGGACATGACGGGAGACGTATCCTCCCGAAGTGGTTATATGTTCAGTTCAAAGCGATGAGCGGAAACTACCAGGGATAGTGTTAGGATGCAATGGCTATTGCTGCGGTTTGCCGGAGAGAGCTTTACCTGTGGGCGAGTTTTGACAAAAGGAAGGGGATTTTGTCCGCAAATCAATCCGCTGTTCTGATGAAAATATCATAGGAATGAGAAATATTATTATTTTATCTCAGATAAAAACTGCGCTATATTAATGTGTTGTCGGTATGGGTAGGTAGCTAATTAAAACTTCTTCATTAATTCTTAATCTGCTGCTCTTACAATAAAAGTGTCACCGTCACACCGGTGCGAAAGAGACCGATTGCATCACAAACCACGATTTGTTGGAGACCCTCTATGACCATACCATCCATACCAACTCGGGGCCGCACATTGAATTACGCCGCTTCGGTGTACGACGTGCTGGAGCCCCTCTGTTTATTGAGTAAACAGGTTGAATACGATAACACCCTCATTGCCACCCTGAAGCCCGGCCCGGCCGACCGAATCCTCGACGTCGGCTGCGGCACCGGGCTGCTCTGTCAAAAGATCAGCGAACTCCTTGATCCGGGGCAGGGCGGCTGTATTACCGGCATCGACGCTGCCGGCAAGATGATCGAAGCGGCAAGAAAGAAGCGGGGCACGGTCCATTGCCGCTTCGAGGCCATGGCCGCCGAGCATCTGGATTTTCCCGACGGCTCCTTTGATGGCGTTATCTCCAGCCTTTTTTACCATCACGTTCCCCTCGACTTAAAAGAGAAGAGCCTGCAGGAGGCGTATCGCGTCCTGAAAGCCGGCGGCAAACTGGTTATCGCCGATATGCATACACCGACGACCTTTATGGGTGGGTTTATTTCCCATGCCTCACGCTGGTTGCTCCTGCAGCCGCAGATCGGCGAAAACATCCGGGGCATGCTGCCGGAGCTGATACATGGGGCTGGGTTTCTGCCGCCGCAGATTGTCGCCCACTATTTTGGGTATATCGCCCTTTTCTCAACCACCAAGCCACTATGAGCAATCCATTTTCAGTACTCGAACACTCTAACGGCGATATCGCCACCCTGCAGTCCGAACTCCGGGCCGGTCTTGAG
>JAZDOW010000135.1:0-20805 GCA_043798185.1 Pseudomonadota bacterium
TGCCTATCTTGCCGAATTTAAAGAATATATTCCACAACTAGCCTCATTATGGCACAGAAATTGAAATCCTGTCTTTGATAGCAATTCCCATGTGGGATATAATCCCAATAGTGGCGCTTTAATTTTCAGGAAACTTCAGCTTTGGAATAAAACCGGAAACAACATCTCGCAGAAAAAGCCGGTGGAGGAGGGTTTCAATGGCCGAAAGGAGGTTGACCTCGTCGGCACTCACCAGGGATATTGCTGTTCCATCAAGACCTGCCCGCCCGGTGCGACCGATACGATGAATGTAGTCCTCGGCAACCTTCGGCAGATCGACATTAATAACGTGGGAAAGTTCACTGATATCGAGGCCACGCGAGGCAATATCGGTGGCAACCAGCACACGGATACCGTTTGCCTTGAAATCGGCAAGCGCCCGGCTCCGTGCCCCCTGGCTTTTATCGCCATGAATAGCCAGCGCCGAGATACCCTTGTCCGCCATTTTCTGCACCAGCTGATCGGCACCGATTCGGGTACGGACGAAGGCCAGGACCTGCTGCCAGTCATTGTTGTGCAGCAAATGACAGAGCAGCTCCGGCTTTTTGCTTTTATCAACCTCGTAGATCCACTGTTTCACACTCCCTGCCGCCGAGTTTGGCGGGTCGATTTGTATCTGTACCGGCTTTAGCAGGAGTTTTTCGGCAAGGGCGCGGATAGCGCTTGGAAATGTCGCGGAAAAGAGCAAATTTTGTCGCCTTTTCGGCAACAGCCCGAGGATCTTGTTGATATCGTCGATAAAACCGAGATCGAGCATCCGGTCCGCCTCATCGAGCACCAGCGTCTCCACCTGGGTGAATCCCACGGCATTATGCTGAAAAAGATCCAGCAAGCGGCCCGGCGTGGCAACAAGGATATCAAGTCCACCGCGCAGCTTCATCATCTGCGGGTTGATCTTCACCCCACCGTAGACAACAGCAATTCTCAGCGGCAAATATTTGCCGTATGCACCAATAGCTTCCTCAACCTGCACCGCCAACTCGCGGGTCGGCACCACCACCAAGGCGCGGATACGGTTCGCCTTTGCCCTCGGACCGCCGACAAGACGTTGCAGGAGGGGCAGGGCAAACGCGGCGGTTTTCCCAGTACCAGTCTGGGCTGCGGCCAAAACATCCTTGCCGGAGAGAACAGCCGGAATCGCCTGAAGCTGCACCGGGGTTGGAGTTGTATATTCCAGTTCACCAAGAGCACGCAGGAGCGATTCGGAGAGACCAAGGGAAGAAAATGACATGATAAGCATAAAAAAAAGAGGTTGAGAAACTTCCGATAGGGAGGCGGCCTGGGGAAAAAGGAAGAAGGAGAACCTAAAGCGGGCTGACGCCCGCAACCCAGAGGGTATAATCCCCTCCCACAGCACCTATCTCGGTAACCTGCTGCAAAATGAGTAGCAAGGTGGTTTAATAGATCTACAACGCGCTTTGAAAAATCGCCAAGGTTTTGCGGTCAGTGTTGATTGCATTGTTAAGCTTTTTGAGTTATAATATATCATATTAAATAGTTAGCAATGACATAACGAGGTGAATTTATGAGCAGTAAGTCAGCAATTGAATGGACTGAGCAGACTTGGAACCCAACAACCGGATGCACAAAAATTAGTCCTGGATGCCTCAATTGTTACGCAGAGGTGATGGCGAGGCGGCTTCAGGCAATTGGGACTCATGGTTATGAAAATGGTTTCAAGCTGTCTTTAGTGCCCACAAGGCTCAATCAACCAATTTTGCGGAAAAAACCCACCATGTATTTTGTAAATAGCATGAGTGATCTTTTTCATGAAGATATACCTGACAGCTATTTAGACGATGTTTTTTCGGTAATATCAAATAGTCAGCAGCACATTTATCAGATTTTAACAAAACGAGCAAACAGGATGCTTGAATATTTAAAAAACAAAAGTATCCCACAAAATATTTGGCTCGGAGTAACCGTGGAAAACATAGAACATGGCCTGCCACGAATAGAAATTTTAAGGCAATTGGATCCTGTAGTGCGTTTTTTGTCCTGCGAACCGTTATTAGAGGATTTGGGAGAATTTAATCTCTTTAATATTAATTGGGTTATTGCAGGAGGCGAAAGTGGTACAAGCGCAAGACCCATGGATAAACGATGGCTTCTTTCGCTTAAAGATGAATGCGAAAAACAGAATGTAGCATTTTTTTTTAAACAGTGGGGCATGTGGGGTGCAGATGGTAAAAAACGTGCCAAGAAAGCAAATGGGCGCTTGTTAAATGGAAAAATTTGGGATGAGTATCCAGCCATGGCTAATGCGCTTTAATAATAAAATTAGCTGCTTTCGTTGCAAGACCAATAGCTTTGGGGGATGGATTAGAAATACAAAAAAATAATGAATAGAGTTGAGCCCCGCTTGGTGGCAAAACCACGGGGTTAGATACATGTGGGAAAATAGTTTTCAACCTATTGAAAACCCATTCTTCTATTTGGTTGATTGTTAATTTCCTCACGATATTTTCTGTGTCCTCAAAAAGGCCCTGTTGTGACACTTTTTTATAAAATGCTTTTTCCCAGTCTCTTGTCCCGAACAATTTATCAAGTGCATCTTTTTTATACTCTTCCATTTTCGTATAGTCTCGTGCAGCTTGCCTGCACACACCGCTTGTTGGAAATAAATACCAAACATCAAAAGATTCTGTCATTTTAATTGCTTTCAATGTTTCCCAACTCACTTCCATACCATACGGATCTATAAAGATAACTCCGCGAAATTTATTACAATCCCAAATTGGCTTGCTCGCTAATTCAGCGATGACGGTATTGGCGTCGGCATTTTCAATTTTTATGTATATATTACGAAATTCAGCTCGTAATTTTTCTAATTCTTTTATTCTTTTGCTATCTGTCTCAATGAATAGATACCTGTCAAATGGTTGCTCAATATTTAAAGCTATTCTTGCAGAGCCATCCAAGGAGATTTTTTTCTCTTCTAAGCCCAATATTGGCGCACCAGAGACAAGTTCAGTTCTACTACCTGTGCCAGCAAAAGCATCAATATACAATAACTCAAATCCTTGTTTGCGGAGAGCTTTTGTATAAAAATCAAGGTACTTGCGTAGGATATCGAGTTTTATCTCAGTCCATGCGCCACCGAAATAATGATCTTCCATTGCACACTAAATTTCTAGATTAAATTTTATCAGCATAACAATGTGTTAAGCTGGCTCACAGCTCTAACATAAGGTTTGGGGGTCGCAGTCATCCCTGTCCAATGTCAAGAACTGCTCCCTCATCTTTCCCTTACTCGTTTTGAAAGACGAGCAAAGCATTGTTCCTTCGCGTTCTGGTCCTTAATGCCACAGAAACCCTTGTAGATTTCATCAGCTCGCTTCGAAGCGGGTACTTCATAGAGTTCCTTCAAAAAAGTTTCCCGAAATGCACTATCCTCAGGTGTTTTCCTTAGTGCTTCAACAATTGTCATTCTGACGATTTTCTCGAAAGCATCGGCGTTCTTTAGAGCTGCATCGATAAGCGGGGTAGTATCGGCACCATGGGCAACGGTTGATCTAATGTTGTAAAATATCTTCATAATCTGCTTCGTGTCGACCCCGTCCATGTCCAATGCAGTAAGTAGTGCCGCGGTACGTACTCTTAGACGACTCCCAACAAAATCTCGCTCTGGGACCAAAGCAGCTTCCAGTGAAATCATGTAGTCAACCACGCGGTCAAAATAGAGCAGTCGGGGGTTGAATTCCGTCGATCCTCCCAATAGGAAGAAACGACGAGTTATTTGGAACCAGGTCGAAGACCAGTTTTTTTGGGACAGTAAATCCACCGCAAACTCATCAAATAGAGGACATTCCTCGGATTCCATTTCAAATATGTGGGTAGGCGGAAAGTGCGACATGATTCTATAAGGTAACTGATGCTGCAAACGGCCGTCTGGTTTTTGGATACAAAGCTGGAGGAATACCAAATCACCAATACTGTAAAGTCTCAGAAGTAGGAGAATTTCTTCTGTATCAATCGGGATGCTTTTCCGCTGATCATCGGAAATACCGTAATAGCTTCTTTCATAAATCCAGTCGCCATAAGATGCATGACCACCAGGAAACAATTCCTGAGCTCTCCTCAATAGATCGGTGTCTTCTTGTTGGATGTTCCTCAGTATAAAATTCGAGAAAACCAACTCCGACACCGATGACTGCAAATTCTTTATAAGAGCAAAGCTGAGATGCATTCATGTCTCCCAATGCCAACATTAGAGAAGGCATAGCAGAGGGGATAAGTACCTTGAGAAAGACTATACCAGCCCCAGCGGCAGACTCAATAGATTTTGGCTGGGGCATTCCATGCAAAAAAAGGTATGCCGCACCCCGGACAAGACGAAACTCGCCGATAGGGTTTGGCGGATTTTCTTTTGACTTTTTATTCCCTCCTCGATAACATCTCTAAGAAAAATAATTTAATTATCATCTCCAAGCCTTATGAGTACTGCAAGCGCTCAGCCGGCTATCGCAGGTGGTCCACAATCCTGACACTTTTACCAAGGACACCCTTATGTTGAATAAAATTTTATTTCCCGGGAAATATATTCAAGGCGTCGGTGCTTTCAGAGAATTGCCGTCTCTCGTCACTCTCCTCGGCAGCCGGGGGCTGATCCTCGCATCGCCTACCGCCCACGGAACAATTCTGCCGGGCGCCGGACTTGACCTCCAGGCGCTCTCTTTACCGGTCGAACAATTCGCCGGCGAGTGTTGCGAAAAGGAGTTAGCCAGGCTGGCCGCGATCATTGTCGAAAAACACGTGGATGTTCTTGTCGGCATGGGCGGCGGAAAAACAATCGACACCGCCAAAATCGCCGCCGACCGTGCAAATATCCCCGTAATTGTCGTTCCGACCATCGCCTCTACCGACGCACCCTGCAGCGGCTGCGCTGTGTTGTATTCCGAACAGGGAGTCTTTGAATCGGTGTATTACCAGAAATCGAGCCCGGCAGCTGTTCTGGTGGATACGAAAATTATTGCCAATTCCCCGGTCCGTTTTCTCGTAGCGGGCATGGGCGATGCCCTTGCAACATGGTTCGAAGCAAGGTCTTGCAATGCCACCCAATCGCAGAACGAGTGCGGCGGGCTCAGCACACTCACCGGATTGAGCTTGGCCAGGCTCTGTTACGACACCTTGCTGCAATATGGCGCGATGGCAAAAATAGCCGCCGAACAGCATATTATCACTCCGGCTCTTGAACATATTATCGAGGCGAATATTTTGCTCAGTGGCGTCGGCTTTGAAAGTGGTGGCTTGGCAAGCGCCCATTCGATTCACAACGGTCTCACGGCGCTTGAAGAAACCCATTCGTATTTCCATGGTGAGAAGGTAGCCTTTGGCGTCCTGGCCGGACTGCAACTCGTTGGTTCTCCGCCGGAGGAATCCTCAGCCATGTTTTCTTTCTGCGAAGAGATCGGCCTGCCAACCACCCTTGCCGATATCGGTCTTCGGGATTTCAACCGTGACAAACTGCTGCCAGTCGCCCAAAAAGCCTGTGCCCCGGGCGAATATATCCATCACGAAGCGGGCAAGATCACACCGGAAAAAGTCCTACATGCCATACTGGCTGCAAATGCCATCGGAGAATACCGCAAAGGAAAAAGCAGAAAAGAGTAAGACAACGAACCTCGGCGTTTCATAGCTCATATTTCGTCATCGCTTCGAAAAGAGACGTTTTAATTTTTTTTCCTGGTGGTATAACTCCCCTCTCGCCGAGAAGGTTGCATGCAATAGTTGCGTCGTCAAACCTCCTTCTCGAACCCTTCCTCCTTGCAGCCTAAAAACGATTATGTTGGGAACAATAGCAAACACTTTGGCGATCATTGCCGGCAGCCTGCTCGGGCTTCTTTTCAGCAGAGGTATCGGCGACAATTATAAAGAGATCATCCTCAGCGGGGTCGGACTCTCGGTGGTTCTCATCGGGGTAAAAAGCGCCCTTGTTTCGGGTGATCTGATGGTGGTTATTTTTTCCGTAGTCATTGGCTCTTTGCTCGGCGAGGCCTTAAAGATCGAGAACCAATTACAGACGATGGGGATCTTTCTCGAAAAGAAAGTGGCGGCAAAATCCAGCGACACAAAGTCGTTCGCCAGGGGATTCGTGACCGCCAGTCTGGTTTTCTGCGTCGGTTCCATGGCGATCGTCGGTTCCCTGGAAAGCGGTCTCACCGGCAATCACCAGACCTTATTTGCCAAATCGGTTCTCGACGGGGTAACCTCGGTCATATTTGCCTCAACCATGGGTCTGGGGGTGATGTTTTCAAGTATTGCCGTGTTCCTTTACCAGGGCTTAATCACGGTGACCGCCGGTTTCATGAAAAGCTTCCTGGTCCCGGAAACAATAGCCCAGATGACCTCCGTCGGCGGCCTGCTCATCATGGCCATTGGTTTCAACATGCTGAAAATCACCTCAATTAGGGTCGGCAACATGCTTCCCGCCATCTTCCTGCCTTTGGCCTACTTTGCCCTGCGCCAGCTATTTCTTTAAATCTTTTCGAGAAATACTATTTCAAGGTATTCAACACAATCATTATCACCAAAAAGAAATCTCTGGAAATATCGAGATATTATTGAGATACTCATTGAAGATACCGTAGTAATGCATCACAGCAGGAGTGCTTTTCTTACCGCAAGGGAGAAGAACACACGCAGGCCTCGATCCGGTGTTTCCACTTGTTTTCGGAAGGACCCCATGACTTACGATAAAAATATAGCCGCAGCAGCGCTTGAAAAACCCGTTTCCCCAAATGCTGCCCTTCCTCAACCGCCATCCCGACATTGGACCCGTTGGGCAAACTGGCTTGTGTTTGTTTTATCGCTAGCGATTACCCTCGGGATCTGGAACGAAAGTCGAACATTTTATACAGACCTTCTACGTAATGAATTCCATGCGGCAATCAGTGAAACGCGGCGCAAATTGGATGATCGAATCATCGCCTATACTCAGGTGCTGCGATCCAGCGCTGCTCTATTTGCGGCATCCGGCCCAGAGGTGAGCCGCAAGCAGTGGCATGACTTCATTAAAATGCAGGAACTTGACCGCAACTATCCGGCCATTCCGGCGGTGGCCTTTGCCCGTTCGCTGAGCTACGCTGAACTGGACGGGTTTATTGAAGAAATGCAGAGTTCCGGCGTCAAAAATTTTGCCCTATGGCCACCGGGAAAACGGGAGCGATACGTGGTCAACAGTTACGCCGAGCCTTTTATCGGAGGAAACGTCAAGGCTCTCGGCTACGACATGTGGCAGGACAATGACCGCCGCTTGACTATGGAACGCGCGGCCGAAAGCGGCCAACCGATGATCACCGAGCGTACCACCCTCAAAATCGATGAAAAAACCAACCCGGTACCGGCGTTTATTATGTATCTGCCGGTACGGATCGAAAATGAGGTTTTTGGGTATGTCCTCTGCCCCTTTCGCATGCCAACCCTCATGCAGGATCTGCTCGGACAGAAATCCGAGCTTATTACTCTCGACATTTATGATGGTACCGAACCGGCTGCCGACAAACTCTTCTTTCAAAGCGACAACGGTAGAGACACTCCCCCTCCACGCTTGACGGAGCAGCAGACTCTTGAAATCGGCGGCCGTAAATGGACTCTCCAATTCGCCACCCGAGCCGGACTTGAGATACGTGCCGACAGCAACCGTCCTTACCTTATTCTGGTAAGCGGCTTAGCCTTCAGCCTCCTTCTGTTCATTATAACCTGGTCGCTCGGCCGGACTAAGGCCAGGGCGGAAGCCATTGCCCTGGATATGACCCGATCCCTTTCCGAGAGCCAAAATCTGCTGCAGGGAATTGTCGATAATTCACCTACCCTCATTTACAAAAAAGATCTTCAAGGTCGCTATGTGTTCGTCAACAGGGCATGGAACGAGCTCTTCCATTCAAGCCTTGAAGATGTGATCGGCAAGAACGATCTGGAAATTTTTCCGGAAGAACATGCCCGGCGCTATCTAGCAAACGACCGCAAGGTCCTGGAATCAGGTGAACCATTAGATATTGAAGAGCATGCATTGTTGAGCGACGGCATCCATTATTACCGGAGCACGAAAGTTGCGATTCGTGACCATGACGGAAATATTTCCGGATTATGCGGACTTTCTGCGGATATAACCGATCGAAAAACTTCGGAAGAAAAACTTCGAAAAACAAATGAAATATTTTCCCTATTCATGCGCTATACGCCGGTATATGTCTTCATCAAGGAGGTAACTGCCACCGAGAGCCGTGTGCTGCAGGCCAGCGAGAATTTCCTGGAAATGGTCGGCATCAAGGGATCAGAGATGATCGGTAAAAATATGCTGGAGCTGTTCCCGGAAGAATTCGCTAAAAAAATAACAGCCGACGACTGGGATGTTGTTTCCAAAGGGGATATACTGAAAATTGATGAGGATCTCAACGGTCGCAATTATACCACCATTAAATTTCCGCTGGTGCAGGAAGACCGAACGCTTCTCGCCGGTTTCACCATCGATATCACTGAACGTAAGCAGGCAGAACTTGCGCTGCGATACGCCATCTCCTTGACCGACGCCACCCTTGAATCGACCGCCGACGGAATCCTTATCATCAACCGGGACGGAAAAATTGCCCGTTGGAATCAAAAATTCGTCGACCTCTGGCACATTCCTCAACATCTTTTAGACACCACCGTCACTGATCCGGTACTCCCCCATGTCGCCGCCCAGTTGCAGCGACCGGAGGAATTTCTTGCCAAGGTCATGAAATTGAATGATCACCCTGAAGAATCAAGCGTCGACACACTCCACCTTGCCGACGGCCGCGTGTTCGAACGATACTCTCAACCGCAGCGAGTAGGAGAAGAGATCTTTGGACGGTTCTGGTCCTTCCGTGATATCACCGCCCGCATCCACGCTGAAGCAGAACAGCAACACATGGAAAAACAGTTGCTGCACGCCCAGAAGCTGGAAAGTCTCGGTGTCCTTGCCGGCGGCATTGCCCATGATTTCAACAACATCCTCACAGCCATCATCGGCAATGCCGACCTGGCATTAATGCATATTAACAAGGAATCCCCAGCTACCGAAAATCTGCATCGCATTGAGAAGGCCGCTTTTCGTGCCGCCGACTTGGCCAAGCAGATGCTGGCCTACTCCGGAAAAGGAAAATTCGTCGTCGAAAGCATCAACCTGAACCTCTTGTTGGAGGAGATGCTGCACATGCTGGAGGTTTCCATCTCCAAGAAAGCACAACTAAGGCTCAACCTGCATCAGCCACTTCCTCTGGTGGAGGCCGACGCAACCCAACTGCGCCAGATCATTATGAACCTCGTCATCAACGCCTCTGAAGCGATCGGGGATAAAAATGGGGTTATCGCCATTAGTTCCGGGTGTCTTCAGTGCGACAGCAGCTCCCTGCAAGATGTCTGGCTGCATGAAGATATCACCTCCGGGTTTTATGTCTCCCTGGAAATTACCGACACCGGCTGCGGGATGGACAAGGATACTCAAGCAAGAATCTTCGATCCATTTTTTACCACCAAGTTCACCGGCAGAGGGTTAGGCATGGCTGCGGTACTCGGGATAATCAAGGGCCACAAAGGAGCCATCAAGATCTATAGCGAACCAGACAGAGGTTCCACTTTCAGGATCCTCCTACCCGCAACCGGCAAGCCGGCTCACTCCCTCGACCCACACGACCTCATTGATACCTGGCACGGGAGTGGAACCGTGCTGCTGGTGGATGACGAAGATACGGTTCTGGACATCGGTTCGGAAATGCTGAGGGAATTGGGATTTACCCCGATCACCGCAAGTGACGGGCAGGTGGCAATCGATATTTTCAACACCAGAGACGACATCAGATTCGTCATCCTTGACCTGACGATGCCGCGCATGGACGGTGAACAATGTTTCCGGGAACTGCGCCAGCTGCAACCCGATATGAAGATCATGATGTCCAGCGGTTACAGCGAACATGAGGTGTCGATGAAATTTGTCGGAAAGGGCTTGACCGGCTTTGTCCAGAAACCCTACACCTTAAGTACATTGAAAGAGGCAATTAAGGACATTGCCTGATCGTCAAGCCTGGCAACTCTCATTTCCCTCCTTAGTTTCCAAAAACGTCGGATCGGCTGCATTTATTCATAGGTCAGAGCCTAGCCACTCCCAGAAAAATGGCGTGCAAGGCGACGATGACGACGATAAAGCCGGAACGGGCACTTTCATGGCCTAGACCGGGAAACGTATAGTGCAGGTGGCCGTGTGGGCAGCCTGAGATGCAGTCACCGCATAAGGAACAACTCAATCCGGCTCGCCCGGCCTCAATGTCCGGGGCGGCAAGCGCACCATAGCGACAAAAGCGGCTGCACATGCCGCAATTACAGCATCCTGAGCCGATACGGATGCGCCAAGGATTGATTTTACCGAAGATATTGGCGAGAAGCCCCATGGGGCAATAGGCGGTGCAATGACTCATGATCCCTGTCCGCCTCGACCAAGTGAGCATGATGAAAACCCCGACCACACCAAAGACGGCGGCAAGAGCCAACGCCAGGGCAGGAGGTTGCTCGCTTCTACCGAGAAGAATCGCCACGGTAAAGACGGCAATACATATCAGCCAGCGCAAAAGTTTCGTCCAACCGGGCAGGGTCCCGGCCCGTTTCTTGCCGGTTGCCGCCCAACCATCCCAGGCGCCGATATAACACAAATGACTGCACCAGGCCGGGCCGACGAGAACCAAAGTCACGGCAAAAAGAATAATCATGAAAAAACCCTCGCCACGGTAGAGAGGGCCGGCGGCTATCAGAGCCGGTACGGGGAGGTGAAGACTGCCGGTCATTAAAAACCGCTCAACTCCGAGAAGTCCCAGGAAAAGCTGGCAAAAGAAAACCGCCGAAAAAGTAGCCCAGAGAGTTAGCCGCCACCTTGCCGAATCTTCGGGACGGAGCATCTTTCCGGCAACCCAGGCGGCGTACCACCCGAGCAGGATGATAGCAATCCAGCCACCGCTCGGATAAAAACGGTCGAGAAGAAGTATGGCAAGAGAGGCTTTTTGCCTGACGATGGCAAGACCTGCCACAGTAAGGAGAAACGTCAGGCCCTGCACCAGGCTGCCCGGCATGGCAATGCGATACGCCCTGCGAAAATTCATCAGGGCAGCGGTGAGACAAAGAAAAGTAACCACACCTAGTATTGCCGAGAGCCATGCGCTGCTGCACGAGAACCAAGGCACTGTCAGCCCACAGCCAGCAGCCAAACGCTAAAAGACCGGCCAAAGCCCAATTCTTCCATGACAGTGGCCGGATAGCCAAAATACCTGCCAGTAACCAAAAGAGAGTGCCACCCGGACTGCCTGCCCGAAAGGCATGGGCGGCGAGAATAAGCAGGCTGGAAATGGTAAGGATTGTCGTAGTCATCATTTGGTTGTGCCATGAAAGGATTCATGAATCTTAAAGACTGGATTTCCTCATTTATAGCAGAGATCCTATTTGCGCCATTGACCTGAGTCAAATCGACTGAATTTTGGCAGTGCTCAGCATTATGAACTGTAAGAGAAAGCGTTCCAAATGGCAGATTGGTAATTGATAACCATTGCATTATCTGAGATATTTTATCAACTTTAGGTATATTAGGAAAACTCAAGGGACCCTCTTGAGAACTTCCGTCAACAAAATTTCGAACAACCTGTCAATCCCCACAATAGTTGTCAGGAAAACTTATTGCTTCCCGCCTTGAAATAGTATACGCTTATTTCCTGATAATGCGTGTCATGGGGGGTTCTTCTCACTAAAAAGACTCACCTGAAAACAGCTCCTCTATCTAATCAATCGAGAAAACCTCCCCGAAACTGTTGAAAAAAACAGGCCGGGGTTCTTGGGAGGCTCAACATGGAATCGAAAGTTTGGTCTGTTTTTGTCCTGATTACTCTTATGCTTTCTATCTCAGCTGGACCTGGAATGGCCGCAGAGATGTTTTCTTCTACCTGGTGGAAAATTGCCTTTAATTCCCCGGTTCCATTCTCGCCACCCCAGGAAATCGGCATGGACGCCGTAGCTCTTCTCTATCCTGCCCAAAGTAACCTTGGACAGGCCCAGCTTGAAATCTCTCTCATTGCCTTGCCCAAAGAGATGCAAGAAAGCTTCGCCAATAATGATGCCGAAATTGTCAACTATGTGAAGGGAACTTTTCTTGCTTCGACTACAGCTTCAGAAAAAACAGCCGTACGCACCTTCCTAGGGAAAAAAGTTGTTGGCGAGATCCAGGCAACCAGCATTCCAAAAAGCAGTACGCTTGAAGTGTATCTGATACCCCTGGCCGATGGGGATAAAATTGCAGTTGCTTTTGCCAGGGATGCTTCAATGGCAAACGACGAAGCAGAAAAAATTATCGAGATGGTGGCATCATCCTTCAAGGAAGTTCCATCCAGATAAAACTGAGTTGAGCAGCTTGTCTGCTCAAACGAAACTTATGCCCTTGCGGTATAACTCCGAATAGCCACAGGACATTGTCCTGTGGCTATTCATCTCCAGCTATTTAATCTGGATGGACTTCAATACCTCCTGAATCGTGGCATCGGTTTCATGACCGGGGCCTAACAGCGATATATTGATTTTCTTGCCATTTTTCAAGGCCCAGTAGTAAGACATATGCATTGAGGACTTGTCATAGGTTGTTTTATCAAAAGATAATCCGAACATCGTCACCTTCTCGGGGCCGCTGCCTTTGTTATCCTTGACAAATGTTTCCACCTGATTCTTGATATCAGCTTCAGTCATGTTGTCGCCGCCTATCGACAACTCCACCATGAAAGTTCCCATCTTATTGTAAGTCTGTAACTTGCCGTTGCCAAAGTCACTGAACTCCCAGCCATTCGGCACCAGAATCTTGAAATTGGCGGTTTCTTTTACCGTCCCCTGAACAGCGGCCTGGCCGATGTTCAGAAGACCAAGAACAACGAACAACATCACCATTACTACTGCAATTGAAACTCGTTTCATAACAACCTCCTGTTTCTATTAAGAATAGGGCTAACCGTTGCGCCAATTGCCTCGGTCATTACTATGGCTTTATCCGGTGTAATGAGTACTCCCCACTGCTGAACAGGCAGCAGCCACCAGAGGTCCACTTTTATTTGCCGATCACAACTTCTTTTCCATCATCCTTGGCGGTCGCCACATGGACTGATTTGCCGCCTACTATTACTTTACTGTTCATCTTCAGTGCTTGATTCTGGCTGGTGCCCGGTTCCAAGGTGATGGTAAAATTACCACCGTATTGATCTATCAATTCGACCTGGAGACTATTGGACGAGTCATTCTTCAAAATGAGATTGACCGGCTTATCATCACTCCCGGCAATCGCAGCCCCAGCACCCAGCAACAGGCCTAAGCAGACAAAAATACAACATAATTTCTTCATTCCAGCGCATCGTTTGTTCATTGTCTCCTCCACTATTAATTTTTAAACAACCAATATCTCTGGCCAACCGATGGCCAACCTCACAAAAAAATGGAAATTATTTTCTTTTTGGGTCAGAGCCCGCCCATCGATCAAGCCCGCTACTGATCAGCACACTCGGCAAGAAAGCAACAATTATAGTCACCGCAACCACTAGCCACTGTTGCCCGGGAAAAACGACAAAAACCTTGGCTGCAACGGGTGCTGGTGCGAGATACCATAGATAAAAAACCTTAAACAGACCATACCCAGCTATGGCAACACTGCCCAGGAACAGAATAAGCCCTCGCCAGATACCGCTGCCGACATACATAAAAGCAAGAATAAACATCGCAAGATACGGGCTTTGCAGCAAAGTCAGGATAAGAAAGAACTGCAGGCTGTTGCCCTCGGAAAACTGCAGAGGATTGCCGGTGGTAAAACAGAGAATCCCTGTTATTCCACTCCCTAACGTGAGGACACCAAGAATGCCGCGAAAGAAATTGCCGGCTATTGGGCCGGTGATAGGATGGCGCCGCATGTAGTAGGCGCTGAAACGATTCTCTCCGAAACTACTCATGTCTTTCACTTTCTCCCGCTTGCAATGAATCAAGGCGATTGGTGTACTGACAAACCGTAGCTATCTTAAAGAAATTATTCATGGCGACTTGTTAAGGTTCATGTCTCATAAGGCAACGATGACTCAGCCCTCCAAGAAGACCTGACAAGAATATTTCGACATTACATTTTTTTGGTGTATTTTGCAATTTATTTTAGCGTAAAATAACTCGATCTGTTATCTAGGATTGAATCAGTATTCAGTAATTTTATCCTGTAAATTTCAATAGAAAAATTCAATGTCATTCAAACAACTTGATGCTGCATTAATGCCGGACGGTTCAATCCAACTTGAATGGGAGGATGGAGCCGTAGGCCCTGACCACCAGAGCGAAGAACTGCAAAACGAAATTTTTACCCACTATTCCACGAATCCCCACAGTTGGTTTTTTCATCTCGGTTTTTGCAATAAACATAAACCATTATCACCCTCTCTCTGCTTCTGGCGCGACTTTGCCGGTTCTTTTATCGAAAAACTCCGCCTCACCCCCGACCTCGAAAAGTACCGTGGCGAATTGATACTCCCCTTGGCCGATGAAGAGCTCAGCCGTTTCCGGGAAACTGCGCCGCTGATGTCCGGCGGGGAATACCTTAATGATGAGGTATTTCTTGACCTGTGGGCCTGGTTACACAAAATATTTACCGAAAAGATAGCTGCCTATGACGGCTCGGTTGCCGAGTTTATCAAGCAATGCAGCCCGGACATTCACCTGGTCGGCCGGATTTATTTCCATCTGGTCGAAAATAAAAAAAGCGACACACCTTTTGCCTTTCTTGCCACCTATTCGACACGCTTAAATGATCAGGGTGAATCACGACATCTGCCGCTCAAATATGCCCTGGAGGAATACCGGGGCGATCAAGAAAAATTGCTCCAGCTCCTGGTGACAGTCCACGAAGCGGCGCGGCGAAGTGACTTGCTGACGAGCCTCCTGAACTCCGGTGAGTTGTTTCATCCCCTCTCCTGGTCGGCAAAAGAGGCGTTTGCCTTTTTGCAGGAGATACCCCTTTACCAGGAAGCCGGGATTCTTTGCCGCATCCCGAACTGGTGGAAGGGCAAGGCCGCGGGTATCGGTATCAGCATAAGTATCGGCGAGAAACCGCCGGCTACAGTCGGCATGGCCGCGCTGCTTGATTTCCGTCCCCGGCTTATGCTTGGCGACACAGAAATCTCCGAAGAGGAAGCCCGGCACCTTCTCCAGCAATCCGAGGGGCTGGCCTTTTTAAAAAACAAATGGGTGGCGGTCGATTCGGAAAAATTACAGCAGACCCTTGCCGCCTACGAGAAGGCGCGGAAACTGAACACCGAAGAAGGGATAAGTTTTCTCGACGCCATGCGTTTTTCCATGAACCCGCAGGCCCTCCTCGGCCCCGGAAACGGCGACATGCTCAGCAGGGTCTCCAATGGCCAGTGGCTGCAAACGGTTATTGCCAAGCTGCACCGTCCCTCTGAAATCAAAATCGTTAAAACCGAGAAGTCGTTTACCGCCAAACTCCGGGGCTATCAGCAGGATGGCCTGCAGTGGCTGCATTATCTGCATACCTTGCAGTTCGGCGCCTGTCTGGCCGACGACATGGGGCTCGGCAAGACCGTCCAGCTCCTCGCCTTTCTCAGTGCCATGAAAAATCAAAGGAAGAAAACCGGGAAATCGCCCGGAGCCTCGCTGCTGGTCATTCCGGCATCGCTTTTATCCAACTGGATGAATGAGATACAAACCTTTTTCCCTGCTCTTCAATATCTCGCCGTCCACCCCGACCTCTATAAACCGGGTAAAGTTCCTGAACTAGGCCCAAACCAACTCGCCGAACTCGATCTGGTCATCACCACCTACGCCTTGACCCAACGCTATACCTGGATTCAGGAGGCTTCCTGGCATTATATTATTCTCGATGAAGCCCAGGCCATAAAGAACCCGGGGACCAAGCAAACCAAGGCCATAAAAAAACTGACCAGTGTCAACAGAATTGCCATGACCGGCACACCGGTTGAAAACAGGTTGTCGGATCTCTGGAGTCTTTTTGACTTCCTCAATCCGGGGCTGCTCGGCAATGCTAAGGAATTCAGTACCTTCACTAAGGGCTTGGCCGATGACCCGAATGGCTACGCCGGACTCAGAAAGGTTGTCGGCCCCTTCATTCTCAGGCGGTTGAAGACCGACAAGTCGATTATTTCCGATCTTCCCGACAAGGTAGAGGTAAAGACCTGGGCTGCCATGAGCAAAAAACAGACCGTGCTCTATAGTGAAATGGTTTCGGGTCTAAGAGAAATAATAGAAAATACCGAAGGGATACAGCGAAAAGGTGTCATCCTCTCGGCCCTGATGAAGTTCAAGCAGCTCTGCAACCATCCGGCCCAATATCTTGGCCAGGAGCTGTTTGAGGAAACCGACAGCGGCAAGTTTGCCAGGCTGCGGGAAATCTGCGAGATCATCCACGAAAAAAGAGAAAAAGTTCTGGTCTTCACCCAGTTTAAAGAGATGACCGCGCCCTTGTCCCGCTTCCTGGCAACTATCTTCAAACGGGAAGGCCTGGTTTTGCACGGCAGCATTGCCGTCGGTAAAAGAAAAGAACTCATTGAAAAATTTCAGGGACATGAATATGTTCCATATTTTGTTTTATCGCTTAAGGCCGGAGGGGTCGGGCTCAACCTGACCGCAGCCAATCATGTCATTCATTTTGACCGGTGGTGGAACCCGGCTGTCGAGAACCAGGCCACCGACCGAGCCTTTCGCATCGGCCAGAAAAAAAATGTCATGGTTCATAAGTTCCTGACCAAGGGCACGGTGGAAGAAAAAATCGATGCGATGCTGACCGCCAAATCACAGCTCGCAGGTGAGGTTGTCGCCGCGTCCGGCGAGAACTGGATAACCGAAATGAGCAATGAGCAGCTGTTAAATCTCTTTTCCTTGCAAGTATAATAACGTGGGGCGACGACTATGAGCTACTGGGGATATCCAAAATATGTGTCCGTTGGCCAGAAAATGGCTAAAGCTGAGAAAAAGCTTAAGCAGCTGAGAAAAAAAATGCCGGATATCCGTCCGGTTATTATCACCGGCAACAGCCTGGCACGGTCGTGGTGGGCCAAGAGTTGGAATGAGAATCTGGAGCGCTATGCCGATTATGACAACCGCATCGGTCGCGGCAGAAGCTATCTCCGGCACGGGGCGGTCCTCGACCTGAAAATTTTCCCCGGCAAGGTGACTGCCCTGGTTATGGGCTCGGCAGCCAACCCCTATGAGATAACGATTACCATCCAACCTGTTGCCGCAAACCGTTGGCAAACCATCAAAAAGCAGTGCCAGGGCCATTTAAAGTCACTGCAGAACCTTCTCGCCGGCAAGTTTCCGAAGACCCTGGCGGAAATCTTTTTCACCCAGGACCAAGGGCTTTTTCCTTCTCCAAAGGCCATCCGTTTTCAGTGCAGCTGTCCCGACAGTGCCTCAATGTGCAAACATATCGCAGCTACGCTGTACGGTGTTGGCGCCAGGTTTGACGAAGATCCCTCATTATTTTTTACCTTGCGCGGGGTGGATACCGGCGAACTGCTCACCGATGCGCTCAAAGGTTCGGCGGATGAGCTGCTGAACAAAACCAAAAAGAAAACCGCCAAGGTTATCGACGACGCCGATCTGTCGGACCTCTTCGGCATCGACATGGACCTTAAGCCGGATTTTACCGGTAAAGAGCCAAAGGCCTCGCCGAAAAAAACAAGGGCGAAAAAGAGTTCTCAGAGCCCCAAGAGCCCCCAACCCGTTCATCCGCCCGCAAAATCTAAAAATATTGCAAAATCACCACAAACAGCCACTGCCCTGGTTGCCTCAATCATTGCCGCCGCGACTTCCGGAGTCACCATCGCCGACCTGGCGGCAAAGACCGGCTATCCGAAAACCAAACTGTACGGAATCGTGCATAGGTTGAAACAGGAGGGGAAGATAAAGAATGCCTCGCAGGGGGTGTATTTGCCGGTATGATGAACGGGGTGAAAATGGCGCTCGACGGACGATATTTTCATCTCTGTATGGAGCGGCGGCAATGCCCGTTTGTTTGGCGGCACAGGCGGTGACCGTCTTGCCCAGGGTGTCGGTAATAACATCATGCTTGGAGGTATTGGCGATGACACCTATGTGGTAAACAGCACCGGTGATGTGCTGATGGAAAATGGTGGCGGTACCTATATCTTCAACATTTTTTGTGACCCCCATTTTTGTGATAATTTGAATCGCCTCGAACACCTCGAGTTTACCAACGGCAGTTATTGGGATGCGCCAATCTCATTGTTCCCTCCCCCACAGCAACCGACTAACCATTTCATGTGCTGAATCAGCTTTCCTGGAGCAGAATTGCAGGATATTTTTTACAGAAAAAAATTAAATAAATTCAATCCCAGGCAAGGTTGCAAGAAATTTGTAAGATATTCGTAGTAAGCAGATTAGAGGGAACGAAGAGCGCCGCAAGGAAAATATTCCGATCAAAAATAATCTTTTCTTCTGAGAGGCTTTCCTGGAAATGCCGGATGACCTGAAAAGACAGGCATTTTACAGTAACCATCTATTTTATTTGACAAAGATAGTTTTATTATTGGTTGCACAAAGTTCAAATTGCTGTAAGAATTCTTGGGCAGTATTACGAAACAGGCAAAAGTGCCCTCTTTTTTTAGGATATGCTATAAAATTCTTGTCGCATGAACACTGTGGTAACTGAGGAGAACTCAAAAGAATGAGGTGTTGCTTGTGCATGGCTAACCGATGGCAAATGAAGAAAGCCAAATATTCTTGGGTGTTTTCTTTTTTTCGTTCAGCAATAAATCGATCTGTTCCCTTATTTGCTCGAACCAAAGGCCAAACCTTTATGCTGCCCCCTGTATCTCGCCACGAGATGAGGCTCATTTGTTTTGAGCGGAAAACAGGATTTTATATTCGTACGGTATAAAATTTCGATTCATGAGTACACCGACCAGAACACAATATGATGCCTATCAGAAGATGTTTGATTACTTCAATTGCACGTTATTTACGGACACTTTGCCAAAATGTATGCTGAGTTTCTGCCGTCATCGGAGCAGTTCCCACACCTTGTTTACTTCCGAACAGTGGCATGAGGAATCCGGATCGGCGGCAATGCCCGAAATCAGCCTGAACCTCAAACAGTTGGGCGAAAGTGAACCGATCGATGTGATGGCAACGCTGGTTCGGCAGATGGTGCATTTGTGGCAGGAAAGCTACGGCCAGCCATCCCAAAAAGGGTATTACAACAGGGAATGGGCCAAGAAGATGACGGAAATTGGGCTTATTCCGTCGGCGACGGGACAGCCCGGAGGAAAACCCACAGGGCAGACAATCAGGCATTACATCGAAAACAACGGTCGATTTGAACAGGCGTTCCGGAAGATTCCGGATACCTGTCTCTTGCCGTTTCGACCGAAAGTGCTTGATGGCGAAAAAAACAAGCTCAATAAAGACAAAGAAATGTACCAGTGCGCCAGCTGCGGAGCGAAACTATGGGGCAAAGGCGGGCTGGGGGCAGTGTGTGAATGCGGCGAGGAGTTGGTCAGCGAAACGGGTGGCCCGAAGGCGGGTGTGTTGGAGAAGGTAAATGAAATCTTAAAGAAGCGATTTGGTTGACACAAAAGAATGAGCGTTAACCCATTTATATTATTTACAATGATCTCTAATATACGAATTACCGAGTTGTACCCCTATTTTGAGGCAATGGAAATATGGGCAGTGCCCCATGTTTTCCCGACACAGAGTTGTGCCACCGGTGGCACAAACCCTCGACCTCAATCTACCTTCCAAGATATTGAGCAGGTATTGGCGGAGATGAGCGACGAAGGCTATGACCGTTATTACGCAGAATTACAGGCATTTGAAACGCGTGTGCCGGCAAGTTTGTCATGAACTGGTACATATGTATGTACCAGCTGGGAAGCCACGCGGCAGACAATGTTACCGAGTCAACTCTGGGACGGGTGAGCCGAAAACCTCTGCTTACGCCTGAACAGCAGCGTTCGTAAGACAAATGGAGCATCAATGGCAGAGACATATCTAAAGGTGATTGATAAATTAAGCCTATCTGTTCGAGGAAGTTGTGCAACCGGTGGCACACTTTCTCGAACAAATCGGCATTCGAAAATGAGTAGAGACCAAGCGATTGCCGAGCAGGCGACTTCGCAGAGAGCCTGGAATAAAAATCGCGTCGTTTCATCAAGTAAAAGTAGCCGTTCTCCTCAGTTTGCGCCTGAAGCGCGGCGTTCGTAAGAAAAATGGAGCATCAATGACAGAGATATTTGAAAAAAACCTCCCGCAATTTGCGGACGAAAACAGCCGGGGGAAGAAAGATAAAACAATGTATCAGTGCCTTGGTTGTGGAAACACAGCATGGGGCAAAGCCGGACTTGGCGTGATATGCGAATGCGGCGGAGTTTTGGTGGAGGCAGGCGGAGAACCCAAGGCCGGTTTGGCGGAGAAGGTCTATCGTCTTTTGGCAAAGCGATACGGCAACAAAGATAAAACTTAAGAAGGGGGGGAAAACATGTGGAAAGTTGATTTTTCAAGATCTTTCATCCAGACGAGGAGGTATTCGGTATGAAAAAGAGGTTCCTATCGATGGTAAAGGCGGGTGTGTTGCTGGATCTTGTGGTCTGTTTAGGTTTTTCACCTTTAACGTACATTGTCCCCCTTTTCGCCAGGGACACTGTGCTGATTGATTATTTTGGCTTGACATTTAATCAATATGGTGTCCCCTTATTTTCC
>JAZDOW010000156.1:0-22185 GCA_043798185.1 Pseudomonadota bacterium
AATATAAGCGTCCAGGAGGACGGCACGGTTCCAGTCCGGCTTCGGCAGCATTGTAAAAGATTATTCAATTTTTACTCCCTCATTGTTCTTCTGCCATGCTCTCCATGCCGATGCCTGCCAGGCAACTGGTGAAAAGTGGTAGCGACGGCCTGCAGCTAATGACACCACAGCCTCATCCGTAGCCACCCCTACCGCCTGTCGGCAGCGCTCATGGGGAAAGCCCCCTTTTACGTCGAGCAAGATCCTGATTCGCCGGTTATCTCCTCCCATGCGAAAGGCCATGGGGACGATTTCATCAACCGGCAGTGGTTCAAGCCAGTAATCGCCGGCACACCAAGACGCCAGTGTTGTCATCGAAAGAGCGATCTTGGCCGGCAACTGCTGACGAATGCTCTTTATAACGGTTAGTAATGACGGTCGCTGGGATTTTTTTGCTTCAAAATCAAGTTGGACAACATTGCGGGTGCCGCGCCTGGCGACGGCCAGGGTCTGATCGACAATGGCGGTGATTTGTGTGTTACTGAGCGTCGGGTTGCCCCTTATGGCATCGACATGTACCACTGGAATTACAGCGGTATCGTCGCGCACCAGGAGTTGCTGCTGTCTTGGTCGAACCATGGCTTTATCACCCTGCAGTTCGACCACACAGGCAACGTAGGCCACACCGCTTTCCGGTTCCAGCCACTGCAGATCCTCGTTTCGTTCCCAGGCCCAGAGCATGTTCTTCGGCAGGGTGCGCAGTGCTGCATGTTCATTGGAGGAACGAAACATGGCAAAGAGCAGAAATACAACAACACAGACGAGGGAAAACATGCTGACTGCTTTCAAGCAAACATTTTTCATCGCTGTTATTTCATCTACTCGCTTCGCAACAAGATAGTCTCACGGTTTTGAAGCTCCAGGCCAATCCTTTGAGTTGCTATAAGTACATCAAATCACCGTAAGGCGCTCGTTGATAATTGCCAGAATTTTGCTGCACTCAGCCGCTGCTCTTGCGGCTATTGCATCGGCTTCCTGGTGTATTACTGCAGAAAACTCGGGATCATCTATGCCGCGAAGATTGATCAGGACATTCTGCCAGGCCCCCCAAATACCGGTTTCAAGAGCCCGAACCCCCACCTGCACATCTGAGGCGGAAGCGGGATTGCCATAACGGGCAACAACGGCAATCGTCTCCCAGGCCGAATCGCCCAAGCGCATGGTGGTCAGAGGCACATTTACTGCGGCTTTCAAACCGGCCTGCATGGCCGTTCGACGGATGTTTTTCTCTTCCACCGTTGATTTCGGCAGCTTTAAGGCAAGCATATATTGGTTGAATGCCGAGGTGTCGGCATCGATCATGGGAATGAGCTGCCGGCAGAGCGCATCGAGGACAGGCAGGGCCTGGCGCATCTGCTGGTCGACGTGCTCAAACTTTCGTACCCCATAGGTCAACTGCGCCACCATCGCGCCAAGTCCGGTACCCACCGCCGCAAGCATGGCTGAGACCGAGCCACCACCGGGGGCAGAGCTGCGGGCGGCGACCTCTTCGATAAAGTGCCGAACGGAAAGGGAGGCCAGCGGTTCGGCCGGCGGCTCTGCCACCAGATACTCAATGACCCTTTTCGCCGGGATAAAAGGCGCAATGGAATTCAGACCAAGCCTTTCGACGGCCAGACGAATTTTCTGCTCTTCCCGATAAAGAAAAATATTTTCCTGACTGAGATAGTAATCAGCCGCCGCAAGCAGTGCCTCACGCGGCACCAGGCCGACGATTTCTGAACCCGCCACCCCGATGCCCAGGAGCGCCGCTTCCTTCTTCACTTCCTCAAAGAGCACATGAATGGGGGTCGTCCGATAATCGGTAAGATTTACCGTTACCTGGGCCATCTGATATTCATTAACATACCAGCCCATTCCCTGAACCGCAGGCAATCGTCCCGGCTGGTCATCGCCTCGACCGGTTTCCCGCAGGTTGAGGGCAATGCGGTGCGCCTGGTTGGCAGTGCCGAGAATATTGACATTGTAAGCAATAAGGAACGTCCGTGCCCCGGTCACCGTTGCCCCCCATTCGGGGACAAAAGCGGCAGGGCCGTAATCGGGTAGCCAGCGTGCATCGGTCAATTTCTTGGCGAGCCCTTCGTATTCGCCCTCGCGGATATCGGCCAGCCGCCTGCGCTCCTCCTGCCTGGCCGCCTCTTCATAGAGATAAACGGGAACCTGCAGTTCTTCGGCAAGGCGCCCAGCAAATTCTTCGGCAATGGCAACACATTCCGCCATGCTCACTCCGGAGACCGGAACAAAGGGGCAAACATCAAGTGCCCCCATGCGTGGATGTCCGCCCCGGTGCTTACGCATATCGATATGCCGACGGGCGACTCTGGCGGCTGCCAGAGCGCCTTCGATCACGGCTTCAGGATCACCGACAAAGGTATAGACCGTACGATGGGTTGAGCGGCCCGGATCAACATCAAGCAGTGTGCAACCGCGGCACTCGCCGATAGCTGCGGCAATTGCGTCGATAACCTGTTGGTTCTGACCTTCAGAAAAATTGGGCACACATTCAACTCTTTTCTTCATAGCTTAATCCGCTGATATTAATTGATTTTTTCGCCACGTTTATAGACCGACAAAATTGGTGCGGCCCCTGCATGAAAGGCAAGAATAGCCGGACTCTCCCCATCAAGAAGCAGAAAATCAGCCTGTTTGCCGATCTGAAGACTGCCGACTTTTCCGGCCATGCCGATGGCATAGGCGGCGTTGAGAGTGGCGGCCGTCAACGCTTCGGCCGGCGACAGCCCCATATTCAGCACGGCCAGACCGATAACAAAGGGCATCGATTCACAAAAGCATGAGCCGGGATTGCAATCGGTGGCCAGAGCCAGAGGGACACCGCAAGCGAGCATGTCTTTTGCCCTAGCGTATTGCTTTTTCAGGCTATAGGCGGTGGCCGGCAAGAGAGTGGCAACTACACCGGCTGCAGCCAATCGGGCAATGCCTTCATCGCTTACGGCGAGCAGATGGTCGGCGGAAAGGGCCTGCAGTTCTGCCGCAAGCCCTGCGCCACCGAGGTCATTGACTTCATCGGCATGGATTTTCACCTTAAAGCCCAGGTCTTTTGCGGCTGTCAGTAGCCTGCGGCTCTGCTCCAGGCTAAAAACTCCACGCTCACAGAAGATATCGCACTGTCCGGCAAGTTTTTCAGACTTCACCAGTGGCAACATTTCATTAATGACTAAATCGATATAGGCATCTTCGCGACCGACATACGCCGGAGGAACGGCGTGGGCACCGAGAAAAGTCGGCACCACATCAAGAAGAGTGCTGCGGCCGACTCTGTTGATCACTCGCAGCATCTTCAATTCATTTTCGGTATCAAGACCATAACCACTCTTGATTTCAAGGGTTGTGCTGCCAAAAGACAAGGATTTCAACAGTCGTTTGCGGGTCAGTTGAAAGAGATCTTCTTCGGAAGTCTGCCTTATGGCCGCCACCGAGGAAAGAATTCCCCCGCCTTGTTGCAGGATTTCCAAATACGGCATTCCTTGCAAACGCTTGGAAAATTCTGCCTCGCGGGGGGTAGCAAAACAGAGGTGAGTGTGGGGATCGACAAAGCCTGGAATCATGCAAGCACCGGCGGCGTCGATCTCTTCGTCAATCTCCACAGATTTGAGTGTTGCCAGCACTTCCTTTTCCGCACCGATGCAGGTAATCAAGCCATTTTCAATCAGAATGGCCGCACGGGGAATATGCATCAGCTTCCCCTGCTTCGGCCCGGTGGCCGGACCACCTCCATCAAGTGGAGTGAACAGAGATGCGTTGCGAACGAGTTTTTGTATCACCTTAACTCCTCAGCCCGACAAACGGGATTTTTCAATATTTCCCTTCATTCACCAAAGACTTGCGCAACTGCCGCAGCAAGCACTGTATCATCGGCAAGAAAAGGCAGGGTAATCTGATCGCCGTTGGTATTGTCCCGGTTATATCCGGCGGCCACTTCAACGGCATTACCATTTCTTGCCCAGTTGCGGCGGGCGACTCCACCCATGACATCCCAACTCATGGCGCTGCGGATAATGCTGTCGACTCGCTCACTGCCGTCCAGCACCAGGCCAAAGCCACCATTGATGGCCTTGCCGATACCGGTGCCACCGCCATTATGCAGGGCGACCATGGACATGCCGCGGGCGGCATTGCCGGCAAAACAGTGGGTGGCCATATCGGCGCAGACATTCGAGCCATCCTGAATATTGGCGGTTTCCCGGAAGGGCGAATCGGTGCCGCCGGGATCATGGTGGTCGCGCCCGAGCATGATCGGTCCGACTTCACCGTTGCGAACCATTTCATTAAAGCGCAGGGCAATCTCGACACGGCCGCGGGCATCCTGGTAGAGGATACGGGCCTGACTACCGACTACCAGCTTATTGCGTTCCGCATCCCTGATCCACAGATAATTGTCGCGATCTTCACAGCGACGCTCCGGATCGATGCAGGCAAGAGCCGCCTGGTCGGTGCGATGCAGATCTTCAGCCAGGCCGCTCAGGCATACCCAGCGGAAGGGACCATAGCCGTAATCGAAGATCGGTCCCATAATATCTTCAAAATAGGAGGGAAAGATAAAGCCATCCTTGGCATCCACGCCGTTTCGCACCACCTCCTGAATTCCGGCATCGAATACCGCCTTGAGAAAGGCATTGCCGTAATCAAAGAAGAAGGTGCCCTGGGCGGTGATTTTCTTGATGGCGGCGAAGTGGCGCTGCAGACTTATGTTCACCAGTTCCGTGAACTTCGGCCGGTTACCGGCCAGCATCAGGGTGCGCTCGGCAAAACTCAGCCCCTGCGGACAATAACCGCCTTCATATACCGCATGGCAGGAGGTCTGGTCGGAGAGCAAATCGACCTTTACCTGGTGAGCGACTAGATATTCGATCAGATCAACGATATTGCCGTGAAAGGCGATAGAGATCGCCTGTTTTTCCTGCCTCGCCTGTTCGGCAAGCGCCACCGCCTCAGCCGGACTTTCGGTGACCAGGTCAACCCAGCCCTGATCCTTTCTAGTGACGATTCTCGAAAGATCGACTTCGGCAACAATCGACACAAGGCCCGCGATTTTCGCCGCTTTTGGCTGGGCGCCGCTCATGCCGCCAAGGCCCGAAGAGACAAAGAGCAGCCCGCGCAGATCGGCACAGGCGCCTACCCCGCACATTTTCCTCCCGGCATTGAGCAAGGTGTTGTAGGTGCCGTGCACGATGCCCTGGGGTCCGATGTACATCCAGCCACCGGCAGTCATCTGCCCATAGGAGGTGACTCCCATCTGGGCGGCGATTTCCCAGTCGGTTGGATTATCGTAGAGTCCGACCATCAGACCGTTGGTGATTATTACCCGAGGATTATCGGGGGATGAGGCGAAGATTCCCAGGGGATGCCCCGATTGCATGACCAGGGTCTGATTTTCCGTCATCGCCTGCAAATATTTTTTGATCAACCGAAACTGCATCCAGTTCTGACAAACACTGCCGGTTTCGCCATAGGTGACCAATTCGTAAGGATAGAGGGCCACCTCAAAATCAAGATTGTTATCAATCATCAACTGGAAGGCCTTGCCCGCCAGGCAATTACCGCGATACTCCTGCACCGGCAAGGCCTTGATTCTTCCTTCCGGGCGAAAACGATACCCGTAAATCCGCCCGCGGGTGTGTAATTCTGAGAGAAACTCCGGAATCATCAGACTATGATAGCGTTCCGGGATATAGCGCAGGGCGTTGCGCAAGGCAGTTTCCGTCTGCTTGCGATTGAGGCGAAAACCTCGATCCGGAGCCCTTCTGATGCCTTCGAGGAAGGCTGGCTGCTTTGGGAGATCCTCATCCAGATGTATCTTCATCGCTTGCGCAATCTCGACGTTATTCAGCATAGTGTTTCTCCTGGGGACCGTGGTAATATACCAGCAAAGATGTATATACAAGGATGTTTATCATTGGCGACAATCCATGTCAATAAATATCATGTACTGCTGGTATAATTGCTTTTATCATTGAAGTATCTGCCTTCAAGGTTGTATATGTATCTGATGATATTTTTTCGATGAGCCCCTTGCAACCAAGATTTACACGTTTTAGGTGAATTTTTTTTGCAAGTGACGCATCCACAACCCCAAATGTAGTTAAACTGCATTCAATCATTCCCTATGATCAACGATAACACCACGATACCCGAGAAAAACCAGTTGCCGCGACCACTCTACCAGCAGGTTAAGGAATATATCGGCAAGAGACTCAGCTCAGGCGAGCTACAGCCGGGAATGCGGGTTGATTCGGAAAATGAGCTGGTACAGGCTCTGGGGGTGTCGCGGATGACAGTCAATCGCGCCCTGCGCGAGCTCACCAGCGAAGGCCGCCTCCTCCGCCAACAGGGTGTCGGTACTTTTGTCGCCGGCCGCAAACCGCAATCGGCGATGTTTGAAATTATCCCCATCAATGAAGAAATTGAGCGACGGGGTGGAGAACACAGTTGTGAGGTTTTGCTACTGCGGGAAGAGCGGGCGCAACCAAAATTGGCCGGTGGCCTAGAACTTGCTGCTTACGCGCCTGTCTTTCATGCCCTTCTGCTGCACAAAGACAACGGCAAGCCGATCCAGCTAGCCGACCGTTTCATCAACCCACTGGTTGCCGGTGATTTTCTCCAGCAGGATTTTCAGCGTATAACGCCTAGTGCCTATCTACTGAGCCTGTTTCCGGTTTCGGAAGTTGAACATGTGATCGAAGCTATTATTCCGGAGCACTGGATAAGCAAGCATCTCGATATCAATGAGGCAGAGCCGTGCTTGGTTTTGCACCGCCGGACTTGGGTGGGGGAAGCCATCGCTACCAAGAGCACCTTCTATTTTCCCGGATCGAGACACAGCATCGGCGGCAGATTCAAACCGGACGCAGCCCGAAATATCGGTATCGCCTGAAATGGCCACAAAGCTTTTTATATGCTTCTGATAAAAGGCTCGGCGAAATTTTTGCGTGTGTGGGCCTACAACCTCAAGAATTCAATTGGCATCATTCTTGACACAGCCTTGGCCTTTCATATACCCTGTATAAAGACTACAAATCTTTATCCCCTCACCTTACACTGGAAAGTCCGCGCGTTTGAAACAAAACACCCCATAGAATTGCAAAGGAGGCCACGGAAAACGTTATGAAAATGAGCTTCAACTCTTTCATTACATGGTCGGTATTATTGTTTTGGTCGCTGCTGCCTTCTTCGATCCATGCCGCTGATCCTGTTAAAATTGCCGCCATTTTCTCCAAGACAGGGCCGGCAGTGGTAGTGCCCGGTCTGCGGCCGGAATTTTCGGCAATCCAGCTGGCAGTTAAAGAACTGAACGACGCCGGCGGCCTCCTCGGTCATCCCATTGAAGTGCTCGAATTCGACAACCAGAGCACAGCCCTTGGCGCCAAACAGGCTGCCCTCGAGGCAATCAAGGCAAAGGTCATTGCCGTTATCGGCGCAACTCGGAGTTCTCACGCTTTAGGGATGGCTCCGGCGCTCCAAGATTCAGGCATTCCGATGCTTTCTCCTAGTTCTACCAACCCCCAGGTCACGCTTGTCGGTGACTGCATCTTCCGGGTCTGTTTCATTGATGACTTTCAGGGGGAGGTTATGGCGACATTCGCCCTTAAGGAACTGCAAGCGAAAACGGCGGTCGTCCTCACCAATACCAGTGAAAAATTCAGTCTGAGTCTAGCTGGAGTTTTCATTGAAAAATTTAAAAAACTCGGTGGAAAAATTCTCTGGGAAGGGGATTATTTGGGAGATGCCGTTAATTTTGAAGAACAACTTGGAAAACTGAAAGAATTAAAACCTGATGTCTGTTTCGTTCCCGGCTATGACACCGATACCGGATTTATCGTCAAACAATCACGGGAACTGGGTATTGAATCGATCTTTTTAAGTGGAGATGGCTTAACCCAGGATCTTTACAAATATGCCGGAACCGCCGCAGCTGGAACGTATTTTCTAAAACATTGGCATCAGGAAGATCTAGATCCGAAAAGCAGGCAATTTGTCCAAGCTTATGAACAAGAATATTCAAAAATGCCAGATGCGGTAACAGCCTTAAGCTATGATGCGGTCTTGATCCTGGCCGATGCGGTCAAACGGGCAAACTCCATAGAGCCGCAAAACATCCGCTCCGCCTTGGCTGAAACACAAGGCTTCAAAGGCGTCAGCGGAGATATCACCTTTGATGAAAACCGCAATCCCGTTAATAAATCTGCCGTGATAGTTAAATTCGAAAAAGACACCTGGGTATATGTGAAAACGATTACCCCATAGGGTTAATATATGAGCTCAGAAAACGGCATGAATAAAAATATACAGATTTTTGTAAGTTGCCTCATCCTTTTACTGCCATTGCTGCTTTCGCGAATATCGTACGCCTCCGGGACCATCAAAGTGGCGGCCATCTTCGCCAAGACCGGGGAAGCGGTAACGGGGAACACCATGATTTTCGATGGTCTCCGATTTGCCATGGCGGAAATCAACAACAAAGGCGGCCTGCTGGGCAAAACAGTGGAGTTGATCGAAATCGATAACCAAAGTACTGCTCTGGGCTCCAAGGCTGCGGCGGAAAAAGCCGTCAAGGAGGGGGTACAGGCGGTGATCGGTGGGGCACGAAGTTCCCATGCCATGGCCATGGCCCGGGTACTCCAGACCGCACATATTCCCATGATATCTCCCAGCGCAACAACACCCGAACTCACTGCAGTTGGGGAGTATATTTTCAGAACCTGTTTTATCGACGATTTTCAGGGTGAAATTATGGCGACATTTGCCTTTCGCGACCAAAACGCCGGGACTGCCGTGGTTCTCACCAATGCCGGAAACCAGTACAGCATCGGACTCGCCAAAGTGTTCATAGAACAGTACCGTAAAGCCGGCGGCGAAATTCTCATGGAAGAGGAGTATCTCGAAGACGTTACCGATTTCCCCACCTTGCTCAAAAAGGTGCAGGTGCTCGCCCCCAATGTGGTATTTGTTCCAGGTTACAGCAAAGATACTGGATTAATAATGAAAACGGCCAGAGAGTTGGGCATCAAGTTGCACTATATGGGTGGCGACGGTTGGAGTGAAGATCTGCTGTATAAATATGCCGGCGATGCCGCTGAAGGAAGCTACGCCTGTTCTAATTGGAATAAAGGCAGCTCTGATGTCTTGAGCCGTCGGTTCATAGAAACCTTTGAAAAATCATATCCCCGGATTACCTCCTTTGCCGTTCCATTAGCTTATGATGCCTTTACCCTTCTTGCCGATGCCATAACCCGAGCGAATTCCAACGATCCTCCGAAAATTCGCGATGCCCTGGCAGCCACCCACGGATTCAGGGGCATCACCGGCGATATCACCTTTGATGAAAACCGCAATCCGCTGAACAAAACGGCAGTGATCCTGAAATATGAGAAAAGCGCCACAGTCTATTTTAAGACCTTCAAACCCTAAAAAGGTGAAAATGATGACTACAGAAATCATCAGCGTATGAAATGGGCATTGCGACAGAAAGTAAATGTGGCGATTCTGAGTACCTTTCTCCTTATTGCTGCTATCTTTATCGCCATTGAGCTGCCCTTCCAACAGCGCAACATGCAATCGGCCATGAAGCAGAATGAGATGCTTCTGAAGTCGATCGTCGATCGTGACCAGGAACCTCTTGCCAACGAGATATTCGAGAACCGCAAGCGGGCCATGGCCATCCGCCTCGCCCAAATGAGCAAGGTGGACGGTATATTGAACATCGCTGTCTATGACAAGGATGGGAGGCTCCTGGTCAACGAAGGAAAGACTCCCAACAGACCAGATCTCATCCCGGCAAATCGGCCGCAGCCACCGGCAACCAGTCTGGTTCGCCAAGACCAAATTGCCGACAGCAAAATCCTGATATTTGTGCAAGCCATCGAAGTCGTACATGAGCACATCGGCTTTATCCGCATCGACTATTCCTTGGCTGAAATAGAGCGGCAACAGCGGCAATCCTACCTCATCGTCGGCGGTCTTCTTGGCTCTATCTTTGTCATTTTGCTGGTGGTACTGAATTACATCCTGTCCCGGGTGGTCATTCATCCCATCTCTTCGCTGAGAGATGCCATGCTGCGTATGAATAGTGGTGCGATGGGGGATCAGGTGGAGGTGAAGAGTGATGACGAAATCGGCGACCTTACAAAGGCCTTCAATTACATGTCCGTCGATCTTGCAGATTCCTATCTGCAGATCGAGAGGCAAAACCGCGATCTACGAGAAAGTGAGGACAAATTCCGCCTGACGTTTAATTTTAGTCCGGATGCGGTGAATATTTCCCGTATGGACGACGGTCTCTATATGGATATCAGCGAAGGGTTCATCAAGGCGACCGGTTTTACTCGTGAAGACGTTATCGGCAGAACCCCCTTGGAACTCGACATATGGCATGATCCTGCCGACCGGCAACAATTGGTCCGGGAACTTCGGGAAAAGGGCTATGTTGAAAACCTCGAAGCGCAATTTAGGCGGAAAGATGGCAGTCTCGTAACCGGATTGTTGTCCGCTAGAGTCATCTCCCTGAAAGGTGTAGCGCATATTATCTCCATCACGCGCGACATAACAGAACGTAAAGAACGAGAAAAAGAACTTCTAAAGATCGAAAAGCTGGAATCTCTCGGTGTCCTGGCAGGAGGAATTGCTCACGATTTCAACAACATTTTGACAGGGATCATGGGAAACATCTCCATTGCCAAGGTCTTTCTTGATATCGCCCACAAATCATATAAACCTTTGGCTGAAGCCGAAAAAGCATCGGTGCGGGCCGGAGAACTTGCCCATCAACTGCTGACCTTTGCACGTGGCGGTGAGCCGATCAAAAAGGTTGTTTCTCCACAGCACCTTGTAAATGAAGCCCTTTCTTTTACACTTCGTGGAGCAAAAATCAAGGCAATCGTCGATATACCTGAGTCAATCCATGCCTTGGAGGCTGACGAAGGGCAGATAAGTCAGGTCTTCCATAACCTCATCATCAACGCCACACAAGCAATGCCGGGAGGGGGAGAACTCACGGTCACAGCCCGAAACGAGACACTTGCCGACAAGAATTCATTATCACTTCCACCAGGCAAATATATCCGTCTGACATTTGCTGATCAGGGGTGTGGAATATCGGCAGACGATTTGCAAAGAATCTTCGACCCCTACTTCACAACCAAGTCAACCGGCAACGGACTGGGACTTGCTTCGGTCCACTCGATTATAACCCGGCATGACGGTTATATCGGCGTAAATTCCACTGTCGGAAAAGGAACAACCTTCACCATCTACCTTCCATCACTGGGCGAGGCAGATACAAAATCTCAAACCGACACTACTCTCCAAGAGACTGGTGGCCACAAGGGTGGCTCTATTCTTGTCATGGATGACGAGGAAATGATCAGAGATATAGCAGCGGCAATGCTCACCTATCTTGGTTATGAGGTTACAACTTGCGCGAGCGGGGAAAAAGCGGTTGAGCTCTACAAATCTTCCATGGAAGCCGGGACACCCTTTTTAACGGTTATCATGGATTTGACCATTCCCGGCGGGCTTGGCGGAAAGGAAGCCGCCGAGCAGATCCTCTCTTTTTTCCCCAAGGCCTGTCTGCTCGTATCAAGCGGGTACTCGAATGATCCGATCATGTCTAACTTCCGGGAATACGGCTTTAGCGGAGCGATTGCCAAACCCTACGACATACATGAATTTAAGGAGGTACTGGGCTCGTTACTCACGCATTGATGGTTGCCGTCATCTCTTTTACTGCCTAAGGTCACCTTTCCCTTCGACGATATCCTTCAGTCTCGCCACCACCAGAGGCAAGGGTCTGGTCACCACGCTGACTATTATCATTGAAAAACCGATTCTTGGACGACCTTGGCATGTTCGACAAATTTCTTATTCTTCAGGCTGGTCCCAAAGGCACCTATCAAAGTAGCACTGCCTCTGTTGCCGCGCACAGTATATTTTTGTTTTTCTGAACAAACATTGTATTTCGCTTGGTGTCGATAATATCGAAGTGGTGACAGACAATCAGATTGTTCTGCGCTCGCAGTTTCTTGTTGACTTGGCATAAAAGTTATGTATATGTTAAGTTTTAAAATTAATTAACTTTAACTTATATTAAATATTAATTTAACTGCCCATCTATCACTGAGACCGGATAGAATATGAGGTTGCATGAATTTAGGAACTTTGATCAGAAAACATAGGAAAGAAAAGAAGATGACCCTGAAAACCGTCGCTGAAAAGGCCTCCATCTCCGAAGGCTTTTTGAGCCAGGTCGAAAATGATGTGAATTCGCCTTCGGTCGACACCCTGATCCGGATCTGCAATGCCATCGGTGTCAATGCCGGCGACCTTCTCTCTCAGGTCAGCAAACAGGAGAAGATTGTCCTGATCAGAAAATCCGAATGGGACGAGATTGATCTTTCCCATACCGGTTTCGTAACCCGCAGGTTTTTTCCGCCCGATCACCGGACCATCATTGACTCATCCATCCTGGTGGTTGAACCGGGCAAATCAATCCCCGTGCGCAAGAACATAAAAAACGGCCAGGAGGTCCTCTGCGTGCTGAAGGGAACGATAGAGCTGATGCTGAGCGACGAGACGCTGGCACTGGTTGAGGGGGACTCCGTTCATTTCCAGTCCAATCCCGACAGCCAGAAGATTACCAACACCAGCAGTACAACCAGTTTTGTCCTCTGGGTGGGAACACTGTAATGAACTTTCGATGAGATCAACCATAACCAACAAGGAGACCGACTTATGATCACATTCAGCAAGCAACAGTTAAAAATCCCCAAACTGCAACGACCGGTCTATCTGGTCAGCGCGGGACAGTCCAAGTTTGACCGGGCCTTCCCGGACAAGCGCATCGAAGAACTGTGTATCGACTCCTTCAGCATGGCGGCGGCTCTGCTCGATATCTCGCCCGCCGAATTGAAACGGTATATACATACCTGCTATTACGGTCATTTCGCCGACCATTTCGGCGATCAACTCCTGGGGGAGTCCGTCATCCACGACCGGCTTGGCCTTGATCCTCTGGGCAACGTCGGGGTGAAGACGGGTGGAGCCACCGGCGGCTCGACCCTGTGGGAGGGTGTGAAGGCCGTGGCCTCGGGCTACTCGGACTGCGTTCTCACCATGGGCTGGGAGCGGATGGACGAGGTCCCCACCGATGAGGGAAACTTCCTGATCGCCTGCGCCGCCGACAAAGACTGGGAGTCCCCGCTCGGCCATATCTATACCGGATATTATGCCGTCATGGCCCAGCGTTACTGGCAGATCTTCGGCAAATCGGAAGACTCTTTCAGAAAGACCCTGGCCGAGATCGCCGTCAAGCATCATGGCTATGCCCGCTTCAATCCCTTTGCCCAGTCACCGATGAAGATCACCGTCGAGGATGTGTTGAATTCACCGGTGGTGGCCTATCCACTACGGGCCCTGGACTGTTGCCTGATGAGCGTCGGCGCCGCCTGTGCCATCATCTGCGACGAGGACACCGCCTTGAAGCTGACGAAAAATTCGAGAAATAAACCCCTGCGGATCTGGGTCGCGGCCGGTTCACACACCCTGCGTCCCGCCGACCGGCGTGATATGGCCATACCGTTGCTGCCCAACGAGACAGCAGACCAGTATAAGGATCTGGGCGAGCGTTTTCCCGGCGGGGAGAGGTATCCCGGATTTACCGGTTTTCTCGCGGCCAGGATGGCGGCCTATTACGGCTATGGGATGGCCGGCATCACCGACCCGACCACGGATCTCGATGTGGTCGAACTCCACGATGCCTTTACCATCAGCGATGTCCAGACCTATGAAGATATCGGCATCCGCCCCTACGGATACGGCCGGGATTATGTCGAATCGGGAGACTGTTACCATATAAATCCGCATACCGGAAAACCCGGCAAGCTGCCGTCAAATCTCTCCGGCGGCCTGATCGGCTGTATGCACGCGGTGGGCGCCACCGGAATCATGCAGACCTTCGAGATCGCCACCCATATCTGGAACAGGTGGGAAGAGATCCACGGGGATGAAAAACGCTGGACTGACTTCAACCGGCAAAAGCCGCAGGACTGGACCAACCTGCAGGTGGCAGGAGCAAAAAGAGGGATGGCCATAAGCCATGCCGGTGTAGGTTCGCATGTCACATCAACGATCCTGATGGACCCCGATCATCTGATCAAGAAAGACGCATAAAGGAGAGATACTATGAGCATGTTCGGACAGGTTTATGTCAAAAACAACCAATATAAACTCAAAGGCGCTTTCCATCACCTGACGCCAAACACCTCGATCCGCAACGCTGATGACGGCTGGAAGCTGCTGGGGGTGACCAACCCGAGGGATATGACCTATATCCATTCCTATGGCGGTGAAGCTGTCTTCTTTGAATCACTCAGTCAGGGAAAGCTGCTGGCGACCCGTTGCGATAACCGGAAGTGCGAGACCACCGGAACCATCCATATCCCCTTCCGGACCCACTGTCCGGATTGTCTGAGCAGGAATACGGTCATTGACCTGACCGATATCGCAAAAAAAACCGCCCGAGTTCACACTTTTATGGTCTGTGCACGGTCAGGGGCCTTCAATATGCTGGATAAACCCATCAAGTTCATCAATATCGAGTTTGACGGCGTTGCCACCATACTGATGAGTTACCTGAGCATCGGTGATCCGGCCTTCGGCATGAAGGTGGTCCCGATCTTTAAGACCAATGGACCGACGTTTACGATTCTGGACCTTTCTTGGGTGCCGGAAGGAACTGCACAAGAACAACTCCCCGAGGGATTCAGTTTTTAAGGGAAGATCGTTTTTGGGGCAGTTACGTTGTCATTGAAAAGTGCTCCGGCGGGGGCAACGGACAGGAAAGGGCGATTCTTGCCGGGGATCCCGCCGGAAGTTCTTACCAAAAAGGTATCTCAGCAACATACTATCACTACAAAAAATGGGGAGTGCACATGAACCGGCCTGACGTAAAAGTGGGAAAAACAACCATCGGTACCATTGTAGATATTCTGGCGGAAACCATCGGTGATAACATTGGCCTGGAGTACTATTCCCTGGACATCAGGCTGAATTTCAAGCAACTCCGGGAAAAATGCAACGCTGTCGCTAAAGGTCTGATGGCCCTTGGTATCGCCAAGGGCGACAAGGTTGCGATCTGGGCCAACAATCTTCCCGAGTGGGTCTACACCCAGTATGGAAGCGCCCGGATGGGAGCGGTCCTGGTCACCGTCAATACCAATTACCGCAGCAGTGAGCTGGAATATCTTCTGCAGCAATCCGATTCCACCACTCTTATCCTCACCGGTGGTATACGAACCCCCGATGACTATATCAAGGTCTTGAACAAGGTCTGTCCGACAATCAAAGACTGCGAACCGGGCCAGCTCCACTGCGAGAACCTTCCGTTTTTTAAGAACATTATCTATCTGGGAAAAGAAAAGATTCCCGGAATGTATAATTGGGACGACATTCTGGAGATGGGCAAATCGGTATCGGACCAGGAACTCCAGGCACGGCTGGACTCGCTTCATCCCGATGATGTGATCAATATGCAGTATACATCTGGGACGACCGGCTTTCCCAAGGGTGTTATGCTCTCCCATACCAACCTGATCGGCAATGCCCTGAGCATGGCCGAGTGCATGAAGCTGACCCCGGACGATGCGATGTGCATCCCGGTCCCGTTTTTCCACTGCTTCGGCTGCGTCATCGGCACACTGTGCTGCATGGTCTCCGGCGCCACTATGGCCCCGGTCGTCTCCTTCACAGCCACCAATGTTTTGAAAACCGTCGAGGCTTCCAAATGCAACGCCCTCCTCGGTGTACCGACCATGTTCATCGCCGAGTTCGAGGAGATGGACAAGAACAACTACGACACCTCGAGCCTGCGTACCGGCGTCATGGCGGGCTCGACCTGCCCGGTCGAGGTCATGAAGCGAGTAATCAAGGACATGGGAGCAAACGAGATGACCATTGTCTACGGTCAGACCGAGGCCTCCCCCGGCATCACCCAGACCCGGGATCACGATTCTCTGGAACTGAAGACCACAACGGTCGGTAAAGCCCTGCCAAACGTCGAGGTGAAAATCATCGATCTGATCACCGACCAGGAGGTTGCCAACGGCGTTCAGGGAGAACTCTGCACCCGAGGGTATCATGTAATGAAAGGTTACTACAAGATGCCCGAGGCAACGGCCAAGACAGTGGATAAGGACAACTGGCTGCACACCGGCGATCTTGCCATCATGGATGACAACGGCTATTGCAAGATCACCGGCCGGATCAAGGATATGATCATCCGCGGTGGAGAAAACATCTACCCCCGCGAGATCGAGGAATTCCTCTATACCCATCCGAAAGTCAAGGATGTGCAGGTCGTAGGCGTCCCCAGCGAAAAATACGGGGAAGAGGTTGCCGCCTTCATCCAGCTGAAAACCAGTGAAAACGTCACGGAGGCAGAGATCAAAGACTTCTGCAAGGACCAGATATCATATCATAAGATCCCTAAATCCATCTTCTTTGTCACCGAGTATCCAACAACCGCCAGCGGTAAGATCCAGAAATACAAACTCAGGGATCTGGCTACAGCGCACCTCAATCCGGAGCCAGCAAAAAACTGATCTCAACGAAGAGGAAGGCCATGTCACAACCACTTTGGAAACCATCGGAGCAACGAATCAAGGATTCCAACATGTACCGGTTCATGCAAGAGGTGAACCGGACATACGGAACGCATTTCGCCGACTACACTGCCCTGCATCAATGGTCTGTGGAGAATATCGAGGACTTCTGGTCCGAGATATGGCGTTTTGCCGGTATCAGGGCCTCAACAGGCTATGAGAGGGTAATTGACGATCCGACCAAGATGCCGGGCGCGCATTGGTTTCCGGGCAGCCGTCTGAACTTTGCCGAAAACCTGTTGCGCACCAGGGATGATACAAAAGCTCTGGTATTCCATGGCGAAGACAGTATCCGCAGGACCTTGACCTATAAAGAGCTCTACACGGCAACAGCAAAAGTTGCTGCCTCCTTACGGGCAATAGGGGTCTGCCCCGGCGACCGAGTGGTCGGTTTTATGCCGAATATGCCCGAATCGATCATCGCCATGCTGGCTGCCGTAAGTCTCGGGGCAATTTGGTCCTCCTGTTCCCCGGATTTCGGCATCAAGGGGGTGCTCGATCGCTTCGGCCAGACCAGGCCCAAGGTTCTCTTCTGCGCCGACGGTTATTTCTTCAAGGGAAAGGCGCTGGACAGCCTGAGCAAGATTGCCGGCATTATTAAAGAACTCCCGTCCATTGAAAAAATCATTGTCGTCCCCTACACAGAAGAACGGCCCGATCTGACAAACCTGCCCAAGGCCGTGCATTATAACGATTTCAGCAAAAACGATGCTGAAGAGATCGAGTTTGCCCAGCTGCCCTTCGAACACCCCCTCTATATCATGTATTCCTCCGGCACTACGGGCCTTCCGAAATGCATGGTCCAGAGCGCAGGCGGGGTATTGCTGCATCAGCTGAAAGAGTTGATCCTCCATACCGACCTGAAGAAGGAAGACACGATCTTTTATTTCACCACCTGCGGCTGGATGATGTGGAACTGGCTGACCACCTCGCTTGCCGTAGGTGCAACGCTTGTCCTCTATGACGGCAATCCGTTCCATCCTGGTCCGGACGCCTTGTGGCGGATGGCCGAAGACGAAAAAATTACCGTCTTCGGCACCAGCGCAGGCTACATTGCGGCCCTGAAAAATGCAGGCGTCAAGCCGGGCAAACAGTTTGATCTGCATTCGCTGAAGGCCCTGCTCTCCACGGGCTCGCCGCTTTCCAAAGAGGATTTTCATTTCATCTATGACGAGGTGAAAGCGAATATGCAGCTGGCATCCATCTCGGGCGGCTCCGACCTGAACGGCTGCTTTGCCCTTGGCAACCCGATGGGGCCGGTTTATGAGGGTGAACTCCAGTGCCGGGGGCTCGGGATGAAGGTCTTTGCCTATGACGAAAACGGCAGACCGGTGGTGGGAGAGCAGGGCGAGCTGGTCTGCACCGCCCCCTTCCCCTCCATGCCCATCGCCTTCTGGGATGACGAAAGCGGCAAGAAATACCGATCAGCCTACTTTGACAAATTTCCGGGCATCTGGACCCATGGCGACTTTATCGAGGTCACCGAACGGGGTGGTCTGATTATGTATGGGCGATCCGATGCAACCTTGAACCCCGGCGGGGTCAGGATCGGGACGGCTGAGATCTACCGGGTCCTGGAGCAAATGGAAGAGATCGAAGACAGCGTCGTTGTCAGTCAGGAATGGCAGAAGGACAGCCGGATCATCCTTTTCGTCAAGATGAAACCGGGTATTGCCCTGACCGATACCCTTAAGAAAATGATCAAAGAGAATATCCGGGCCAATGCCTCGCCACGGCATGTTCCGGCGAAGATACTCGCAACCCCGGATATCCCCTATACCCTGAATATGAAAAAAGTCGAGCTTGCCGTCCAGAAAATGGTCCACGGCCGGGAGGTTAAGAACAAGGATGCCCTGAAAAACCCTGAGGTACTGGACTTTTTCGCAAACCTAACAGAGCTGGACACCTAACCAGGAGTACATATGAAGACATTATCTCTCTTGAATTTCGGCCTGGGAGAAACAGCCAACCTGATGCGGGAGTCGGTTAACGACTTCGTCAGCAAGGAGATCGCCCCATTGGCCGCCGATATTGACCGAAACGACCAGTTTCCACCCGAACTCTGGCAAAAGATGGGCGACATGGGTCTCTTGGGTATTACCGTGCCGGACCAATACGGCGGCGCGGAAATGGGCTACCTTGAGCATGTCATCGCCATGGAAGAGATCAGCCGGGGATCCGCCTCGGTGGGCCTGGCCTACGGGGCTCATTCCAATCTCTGCGTCAACCAGATCAAATTGAACGGCACGGAGGAGCAGAAACAGCGTTACCTGCCGAATCTCATTGCCGGCACATATATCGGTGCGCTGGCCATGAGCGAGGCGGGTGCCGGTTCCGATGTAGTCGGCATGCGCCTGAGGGCTGTAAAGCAGGAAAGCAACTATATCCTCAACGGTACCAAGATGTGGATCACCAACGGACCCTACGCTGATGTCCTGGTCGTCTACGCCAAGACCTCTCCGGAAAAAATGCATCAGGGTATCACTGCCTTTCTGGTGGAAAAAAACATGCCGGGGTTTTCCACCAGCCCCAAACTCGACAAGCTGGGCATGCGCGGGTCGCCTACCTGCGAGCTGGTGTTCGAAAACTGTGCAGTGCCTGAGACGCACATCCTGGGCAAACTTGATCGGGGTGTCGAGGTCCTGATGAGCGGTCTGAATTATGAACGGCTGGTCCTTGCAGGTGGCCCTTTAGGCATTATGGCAGCCTGCATGGATGTGGTTCTACCCTATGTCCATCAGCGCCGTCAGTTCGGCCGGGCAATCGGCGAATTCGAGCTGATGCAGGGAAAACTGGCGGATATGTATGCGACCTGGAACGCCTGCCGGTCCTATGTCTACACTGTGGCCAAGGCAGCCGACTTAGGCTCGAATATCCGCAAAGACGCCGCCGCAGTGATCCTCTATGCCGCCGAAAAGGCCACCTGGATGGCCCTTGAGGCGATCCAGTGCCTGGGTGGAAACGGCTACATCAACGACTTCCCTACGGGACGTCTCCTGCGCGACGCCAAGCTCTACGAGATCGGTGCCGGCACCAGCGAGATCCGCAGGATGTTGATCGGCAGAGAACTGTTCAGGGATACTGAAGAATAAAAAATTTCGGAAAATGGGCAAAAGATGCCCTTCAAGGAGATACACGATGTCGGATAAAGACATTAGAATCGGAGAAAAAATCAGAGGACTGAGAATCGCAAAAGGATTGTCAATAGCCGAGGTTTCTCAGCTCTCCGGTATACCTGAATCAACCCTATACAGTATCGAAGGTCATCTGGTCTCTCCCCCCCTCGGCAATCTTATCAGCCTGGCAAAGGTGTTCGAGATTGCTGTAGGAGATTTTTTCGGGAGCGGCGGGGACTCTTCCTATTGCATCGTCAGAAGCAGCGACAGAAAAACCGTCTCCCGCTTCAACTCAACAGACGGCACGTCCGGAGGATACAGCTACGAGTCTCTTGGTCACAACAAAAGAAACAGGCACATGGAACCGTTCCTTGTGACTCTTTCCCCTATTCAATCCTCACAGATTGAACCAAACCAGCACATTGGCGAGGAAATCCTCTTTGTTCTCGAAGGAAAAGTGAGAGTCAGGCTCATAGATCATGAAGAAATCCTGAACCCCGGCGACTCCATATATTACGATTCAACCATGCCTCACGTTGTTTCGTGTTATGGACAAGAGCCGGCAACGATACTGGCAGTGATTTATGCCAAAGAAGAAATGATAATACTGTAGGAGATCGTACAAAATAAAATTCTTTTTTGAAATGGAGGTAGTTATGGCCGCAGGAGCTTTAAAACCCCGGTGGGGACAACCCCTTACCGGGATCATTTCACTCAGCATGTTTACCGGTATAGGTCTATTGACCTGGTATCTGCTCAGCGACCCGCGCTGACCGGTGGGATGGTTTCCCACCCCTTTGTCATGTATTTGGCAATGATGATCCTCGAAGGACGGCTGGGGTGCGTTTCTGTTCCGAACCATCGGAAATGATTCAGAAGGGTCCCTTTTCTCGTTATCCAAAACAGACGTTGTATTAAGCCAAAATAGCCAACTGAGGTCGGTCGATGCTGACGGTCGGACCCGTTGTCTCTGTTCCGGTTTCCGCCGCCTTTATCCCCTTGTGCTCAAAGGGCAACAATGCGTGTTTCCCCAACATAGTGTCGGCTTCGATAACCGGTCATGCCTGCCATCTTGGCCGTGAGCTCCTTGATTATCTGCAAATTTCTAACAATTGTCCGAAGATCCTCCGCCTGTTCCCCATCAGTCAGGTCCGTCTCCAGGAGTTGCGCCGTGCCGAGAGCGGCAAAGAGTGGCGAGTTGATTTCATGGGCAACGGTGCCCGCCATTTCAATCACTCCCTCAAGCTTGCTCCGCTCTGCCTGTTCTGCCTCAAGCCTGCGTTGGGCGGTCAGATCACGGATGATTTCGATGACAAATTCCAACTCCCCGGCCTCATTCATCATCGGTGTGGCGGTACGTTCAAACCAATGCATCCCGTCTTCCTTATCGATCTGTTGAACAATTGTCGCCATCTGCCCGGTCAACAGAACCTGATCGACCGGACAGAGTTTTCCTTCCAACTCCATTCGGCAAATCCTTCCATAGTCGAGACCAAGAATATCCGATTCCTTTCGGTTATCAATTTCCATAAAGGCACGGTTGGCAATGACCACACGCCGCTGCCGATCGACTACCAGCAGCTGTTGCCTGATACAGTCGAGGATATTGGCAAGAAACATCTCCTGCTCCTCTATCTGGTTAAACAGCAAGGTAATCTTCCTATAGGTGCGGGCATTGGCTATCGCCGCCCCGCCGACTTCCGCCACTGCCATGGAAAAATTGATCTCCGCCTTACTGAATGTTCTATGCTCCCGGGCAAGGACCCTGATGATGCCGATCACCTCCTCCTTTGCCTTGATCGGCACAGCCAAAAGCGATTTAATACCCTCCCTCTCCATATGTTCCTTATAGAAGACCCGATCATCCTCCAGAACATTAGAGATCGCTACCGGCTCCCCCTGCAGTGCCCGGATGGCATTTTTCTCATCAACCACCTCTCCTCGATGCAGATATTCCTGTGAGAGCCCCGACGACGCGACCAGCACAAGCCGGTTGGTCTCGGGAGTGAGCAGACGGATGGTACATCCCTGCGCCCGCATGCCGGTAGACAAGCGAAGGACAATGGTCTGCAGGACGGTATCAAGATCAAGAGTTGAACCGACCAATTTCGAAATCACCTGCACCTCACGCAGGAAATCAACTTGATGTTCAAGCTGCTTGAACATCCTGCCATTTGAGATTGCAATCCCCACCTGCTCGGCCAGGGCCATGGAAAAGGAAATCTCTTCGTCGGTAAAAAGCCGCGGTGTCCGGGTGAGGAGGCGCATAATGCCGATGACCCCGCCCTGAAAGGAAATCGGCAGGGTAAGGACCGAGGTAATTCCCTCACCCTGTGCCGCTTCGCGAAAGGATCGATGCG
>JAZDOW010000159.1:0-2373 GCA_043798185.1 Pseudomonadota bacterium
CGCCCTGATCACTGTCTACACTGCTGAAAATAGTCCCCAGACCACGGAAGAACAGATGCGACTCAACCCGCTTGGTATCTATATCCGTGATTTCTCCTGGTCAGGATTTCAATAATTACGAGGTGATATATGAAAATGCAATGTGCTTTAACTCTCTTTTTTATGACAATGCTAGCGACCTCAGCCATGGCAGCAATGCCGCCTGCATCTGCTGAACCATTCACTCCGGTAGAAGAACCTCAGCCAATTACCTTTGAGCATACCGAAGCTACCACTATCCCCGAGAAGCAGGAGGACAAATACTTCGCAAAGGACAATCCGGTGCTGACGGATCAGGAAGAAGAGGCCCTCGCGATCACAAAAAAATTGGATAAAGCAGCTATAAAACCCGTGGAGGGAAAAAACGGCTCGATCAGCTATCACTTCGGTAACCAGCAACCAAGCATCGTTTGCGCGGTCCTGCAAGTCTGCGATGTGACTCTACAGACCGGAGAAAAGGTCAACAACGTCGAGCTTGGCGACACCGCCAGGTGGACGGTCGAGCCGGCTGTCAGCGGGACAGGCTCAGGAGAGATCCAGCACCTTATCATCAAACCGATGGACGTCGGGCTTTCGACAAGTCTCGTGGTGACCACCAACTGGCGGACCTATCACTTCAAGCTACGCTCACATAGGAAAGCTTACATGCCCCAGGTGTCATTTACCTACCCTGATGAGGCTGAGAAAAAATGGAATGCCATTAAGGCCAGGGATTTGCTGGAACGGCGTGAGAAAACCATCCCAGAGACAGGGGAATACCTGGGAGACCTGTCATTTGATTATGAGATAGCAGGCGATGCACCATGGAAGCCGGTAAGGGTCTACAATGATGGCCACAAGACTATCATTCAAATGCCTTCGACGATGGAACAAACCGAGGCTCCGACCCTTCTGGTGTTGAGAAACGAAAGACTTTTTTCCGAGGATGAAACCGTCATGGTCAACTACCGGGTACAGGGGGATCGCTACATCGTGGATTCGGTTTTTAAAAAGGCGATTTTGATCGCAGGCGTTGGCAAAGATCAAGACCGTATGACCATAACCTGGAGGAAGAACCAATGAACAGGTCAGCTCTTATTGTGATAGTGCTTTTGATAGCCGGATGTGCTGTCAAGACAGAACAAAACTTCAATTTCGCACCAAAGCTCACCCAGGTAGAACAACAGCAGATAGTCAGTGACGCAGTGAAAAAACTGGGTGAGCTCTACCTGCCGGCAAAAACTCGGCTCAACTTTCAGGCAACCGAGGACACCTTCGGAATCTCACTTATCCATGACCTGAGGGACCAAGGCTATGCAATAGATGAGATACAGGATACACCGAACGACCCTTCCGGCTTGCAACTACGATATATCCTCGATCAGGCAGGCGACCTCTACCGCGTGACGGTGATGATAGGAAGTGATTCCCTGTCTCGCCCGTACTCTGAGCAGAACGGGATGCTCACTGCGGCCGGTTGCTGGGTTCATAAAGGAAGCAGTCATGAATGATATGGCCCCCGATGCATCCCCTGCAGGCGTTAATAAGCGAGTTCGCCGGGTGAACAACCTGCCGATGATCATCATCGCCGTCCTCGTCTGCATGTTTCTCCTGGTCATGATGTTTGTGGCAGTCAAACGCGCTCAAAAAAATGTCGCGGATGATAAAAACAATGCCAAAAGCTCGTCCATGTTCGCAAGAGCTATCGTCGGCGATCAGTCAGGCGGCATCATAAACCCTTTAAAGCCGCCTGAACTTCCGGATATGCCTGCCTCTACGCAACCCGCAGCAAACGACAGCCTGCAAAAATCTCAAGTCGGGCCACTAAGAAAACAAGAATTGCAGCAACAGGTGGAAAGAGATCAAGAAGCGGAGAAAATACGGATGTCCAAGTTACAAAGGTTGGAACAGGCAGCCCAGGCCAAAACCACCGTCCAAATGGCTTCTATTCGGGGCAGTGGAACTGGGTCAACCAGAGGGTCATCAGAACTCTTGGCCGAGTTGCGGGGGAAGATTGATGCTGAGAAGAAAATCGATCCCATGGCATCGTACAAAGAAAAGCTGGCTGAGATAGCCAGTTTAACGGGTAATGCCGGAAAAGGCGGTGAAACATCGCCCGCAAAAATCAGCAACAGCTATTCGCAGTTTAACAGTGATAAAGCTTCCGACCGCTGGAAGCTCGGTTCACGAGTTGAACCTCCACACACGCCCTATGAGCTCCGGGCCGGATTCATCCTGCCGGCAACGCTCATTTCAGGAATCAATTCGGAGTTGCCGGGCCAGATCATGGCCCAGGTCTCGCAAGCCGTTTATGACACCCCCACCGGAAGGTATCTCTTGATTCCCCAAGGCTCA
>JAZDOW010000173.1:0-2021 GCA_043798185.1 Pseudomonadota bacterium
CCCGACTTTCGCAATTCGGCTGGTTTTATGGCAATTTTTGTTCGATTTTGTTGCATAACTCATTGATATTTCGTCATCGAATAGGTTAAATTCGCTTGTAGTGCCGACCTACCCCCTTGATTTGCTTGCGTTTTCTGGCATCATTAGGGGCATGTTTCTTCGTGAAAAGCGCCGCGTCAAAGACGGCAAAGAACATCGCACCTGGAGTATCGTTGAAAATCATCGGACGATTGACAATAAGATCGTCCAACGCCATGTTCTTTATCTTGGCGAGATAAATGATAGTCAACGAGCATCGTGGTGTAAAACTATCGAGGTCTTCCAGCACGGAGACAAACAGGGCCGGCAAATGGCGCTGTTTCCTGCTGATCGGCAGGCGCCGAAACTTGACTGTGAAATCGTCCAAATCCAATTGAGCAGTCTGGAACTCCATCGACCACGGCAGTGGGGAGCCTGCTGGCTGGCTTGCCATCTGTGGCACGTTCTCGACCTCGACAGCTTCTGGGCGCCCAGACTCCCACCGAGCCGCAAGAATACCCGCTGGCTCAACATCCTCAAAACCTTGGTCTGCTACCGGCTTATTTCGCCGGGCAGTGAATGGCGACTGCACCGCGAATGGTATCAGCGTAGCGCCATGGGGGATTTGCTTGGTGAAGATATCGACGTGATTCAAAAGGACAAACCCTACCGTTGTCTTGACAAGTTGCTGCGCCACAAAAAGGAACTCTTTTCGTTTCTCACTGAGCGTTGGGAAAATCTGTTCAATGCCAGTTTCGACATCCTGCTCTACGATCTGACCAGCACCTATTTTGAATGTGAGCCGCCAGGCTACGGAAAGCGACAATTCGGCTATAGCCGTGACAAACGACCCGATTGCGTCCAAGTCGTCATTGCCCTCATTGTCACCCCGGACGGATTTCCCATCGCCTACGAGGTAATGGCCGGCAACACCACCGACAAAACCACCCTGGCTGATTTCCTTAAATCCATTGAGAAGCAATATGGCAGGGCCAATCGCACCTGGGTTATGGATCGCGGCATTCCCACAGAAGAGACCCTGCAAATTATGCGAAAGAGTTCTCAGCCCATTCATTATCTTGTCGGTACCCCCAAAGGTAAACTCACCGGACTCGAAAAAGAATTCCTGGCCAAGCCCTGGCATCAGGTTCGCGATCAGGTAACTGTCAAACTGCTCAAACAGGATGCTGAGCTCTACGTCATGGCCCGCAGCGATGGCCGGGTCAATAAGGAACGGGCTATCCGTCAGCGCCGGTTAAAAAGACTGTGGAACAGGCTCAAGGAATTACAGGCGCAGAAGATTACCCGCGACAACCTGCTCCAAAAAATTGGTGCCGCCAAAAAGGAAGCCGGTAGAACCTCTTCTATTATAAAGATCAACCTGCCGAAAGAGGGGCAAGCGGTTACCCCGGAAACATTCACCTTCAGCCTGCGAATAAAAAAGTTGCGGGAGCATCGGAGACGCGAAGGCTGCTATTTGTTACGTTCCAATCTTATGCATGAAGATCCGGCCAAACTGTAGGAACATTACATTCAACTAACCGAGGTGGAGCAGGCCTTCAAAGAGCTCAAGGGCGATCTGGCCATCCGCCCGATATTTCACCAAATTGACCCACGTATTGAGGCCCATATCTTTGTGGCCTTCCTGGCGTACTGCTTACAGGTCACCTTGAAATTTCGAGCCAAGGAGAAGGCCCCCGGATTAACTCCCAGGTCGATCCTGGAAAAATTTGCCGCCATGCAAATGGTAGATGTCCATCTCCAGACCACGGATGGCCGCTGGTTGATCTTGTCACGATACACCCAACCGGATAAGGATCAAAAGTTATTGCTGCACCAACTTGATCTGACATTACCAAAACAACCGCCACCATGCATTACTGCCGATGCGGTGGTGCGGACAGGTCATTCATGAGCCCATCTGTAGTGCCGACCTTTGATGGGTCGATGTAATAAAATCAATCAGTTAACCATTATGTTACCCCCGAATTGCGAAAGTCGGG
>JAZDOW010000157.1:0-25136 GCA_043798185.1 Pseudomonadota bacterium
TGGATCAGGTCGAGGAAAAAACGGCAGTCCCGGCCACCGCCCACAATGGCAATATTAATGGAAAACCTCTCATTCACACTGTCGTTTGGCATTGCGTTTTTTTTTCTCATCTCACACTCCTTCCGGTTTGCCTTAAGGTTACGAGGCACCCCCAAGATAACACGGCAAATTTTATCCGATAAATTGGTGACCACAAGGATGTGGCGACAGAACAGTCGTAGCGTCTTTAGACCAGATTGCCCAACAGATCATAAGGGGAAGGTGAATGATAGCTTGGTGAATCGAATGACTACTGGTTTTGCCCTTTTATTAGCCTAAGGTACCGATAAAAATAATTTATCATTAAAGAGGAACTTAGTAAAGGTGTTCGCGAAGTTTATGGCTTACTGCAGTCAGAAGATTCTGTCACCCGACACGCTTGGCTGTTTAAAATTTAATAGTGATCTTAAAATAATTACCCAACAGCGTCCACAAAACGATTTTCAAGTTCTTTTCTTGCTGTCTTTAATTGAGCGATAAAAGCAAAAATCTCTTTTTCTGCACCATTTTGTTGTCGCATGAGGATGTCTTTTTGGGCCGCACAGATATACCAGGTGCAAATAAACGGCCGTTCCCGGCGATTGAGAAAACACCCATGGGGAGTGAGATGCACACATGTGCGATCTGCATTTCTTGTTATCTGCTTTTGGGGCAGCCGGTTGTCGGCCAGGTAGAGGAAGAGGAGATCTTTCAAATCATACCAGATCGTTGCCATGGTGCAGCAATTTGTTGTACAGCTGCAGCAGGTAATAGCCCCAAGACTATCCAAGAGTCCGTCCAGTTCTGCGTACCAGTCCTCAATCTGCCTGGCAATTTCACGCAGATGTTCCACTTCCCCGCCAAGACCTGCAACCGCGGTAGTTATCGAAACAACCACTTGGGACCACTCTTGCCGGTTTTGCCAGGGTATCCATTGTCCCATCGAACCCATCTCCCTCCTTTTTTAACTTTCGCCAACAAAATAATACATAGGGTCAACCGGTGATTCTAATGTAGAGGTGGTCCCATTTGTTTGAACAGCGAAATGATGTTTCTAAGGAGGATCATCCGCATCTTTATTGTTAATCAGGTCCCGACCTCTACACTAAACGGCCCCTAAAACCACGGTTCCCATGGCAGTGACTAGCAAAGGGATGCAAGCCGTTTTTTAGCAGCTGCAAGATCGAAAAAGCCGGGGTCGAAATCGGGACGACCGGTCAGTTTGAACAGCTTGTCGTGGTCTTTATGGCCGGAAGTTTCAAGGGCTGAGAGAAACGTCTGGTATTCATGGATATCCCCAACCGTTTCAGGCGGGCAGGCCCGTTCACCCGCCATTATAATGGGGTGCTTCAGTTCTCCTGTCGGTGGAATAACCTCCTCCAGGTCGATTTCATGCTCCCAGCCTTCACCCGCTCCGTAAAGGTAGGTGAACATGAATCCCATGTCTTCCTCCAGAGTGTGCAACTTATATTTGATCTCGTCGAAACGTTTCGCTTCTCGCAGGGTGGTGCTCTTTTGCGTCGGTTCGTAACAGATCTTGCCGACCAGAAATTGATGGACGTAAGAATTACTCCATCCCATGCTCTGCTGGATGACGTCGTGAAGCTGGGATAGTGTTAATTTGCCCGGCACCTGAATGCGCCGCCAAATCAACGGATCGGAAAAGGTTATTGAAATGTGCAGAATGTAACTTGCTACCGGCTTATCATCTATTTTTCCGTCTTTCTTGAGAGTTTTCGGAAATACGCCTTGAATAACCTGTGCCATTTTCTCTCCTGGTAGCTACTACGCCTCAGTAGCTTTGAAATTCATTTCTTGCTGTCGGTTACTGGTGTTTCTCTGGCAACACCATATCAACGAATTTCACAAAATAAAGACTCACCGTCGATTTTCTCAATTTTTCAGGATGGTTCTTTTCCCATCGCCTCTATCCGGTTACGTCCTTTCTCCTTAGCTTTATAGAGTTGAATGTCCGCCTGACGGACCAGGTCTTCCGGAGTAGGAATCAGAGCAGAGGGTTCCTGCGGGGAATAAACGCCGAGGCCGGCACTCACTGTGACGAAAAACGATCTGTCATGAACATGAACGGGGGCCATCTCAATGGACTTTCGCAACTTTTCCCCGACAAAAAGCGCCCCGGCAAGGTCGGTGTTGTTCAGTAAAACGGCAAACTCCTCGCCGCCATAACGAAAGATGCTGTCTCCCGGACGATAGGCATGGGATTTAAGGGTCTTGGCCACCGCTCGCAATACTTTGTCGCCGACCAGATGGCCGTAGGTGTCGTTGAATTGTTTGAAGTGATCAACGTCAAACATAATAAGAGCAAGAGGATGGCCCTCACGGGTAGCGTTCTTATATTCAAGGGCCAGTTGTATATCGAAGGCTCTTCGGTTGGCAACCTGGGTTAAGCTGTCGGTATGGCTCATCTGCGACAGTTCGGTATTGGCCGCCTCAAGTTTCGCCAGGGCTTGGTTGAGCTCTGAAGTTCTTTCCTGAACCTTTCCTTCGAGGGAGTGGGACAACCGTTGCTCTGCGATGATTCGCTGGCGTTTTTCCTCATTGACCCGTTCCACGAGTGCAATTGACAGCAGAATGACCTGGAGGATTCCGCCTATCTGCATGAGATTTTCAGTCCAAAAAAACCGTGGTATCAGGCCAAGTCTATTGAGCGAGGCCAAGATATACGAAACCAGGAGAGTCGACCAGGCTATGGTGAAAATCATTGCCGGGCGATGCCTGCTCCACCAAAGCCTGCAACCCACCGACATAATAAGAAGTGAGCTTGAACTGGCCAGAAAGAGCATGAGTTTGATCATAATCTCATAGGGAAAGACGAAGGCAAGGATGGCGGCCAGGCCCGACATCCATTCGATGCTCCCTAGGATACGTGAGATAAAGGGGTAACTTGCCGACAGGTTTAAAAAGGATACGGTAAAGCAGTTGGCAAACAAGATGGTGATGAATCCGGATATGAGCAGAGAATTGTTCTGCAGCCAGGCAGAATTAAATAAGAATTGCTGGAAGAATCCCTGGAAAATTCCCTCAAAACTGAAAAAACTCAAGATGAAAAATACATAAAACAGATAAGGACGTTCACGTAGAAAAAAATAGAGGAAGCCATTGTACAGAACCATGGCGAGGATAATGCCGAAATAGAGGCCCTGGAGGAGGAGAGCAATTTGATTGTGGATGAAAAATTCATCTGGAGTGGAAATCTGCAGCGGAATCTGCACGGCGCTTTTCGACTCAACCCTGACGTAGACTGTAAGGATATCTTTTTGGAGGGCAGGGAGAAAAAAGACAAAATTGCGGTGTTTTACCGGTCGCTGACTATAGAGTAAACTGTCGCCGCTGATGACGTCATAGACGATAGTTGGGCCTATGAGCCCAAAAACATGGATATGGTCCAGTAAGGGGTAACTGATCTCAAGTACGATATTCTCACGCGGAATCTCGGAGGCGCATACGTCCATTTTCAACCAGAACGCCGAGTGGCTGAACCCGAAGCTGGGGATTTTTTCGTGCAGTGGGCTCCACACGAGGGAGGAGTCATTCAGGACCTCCTGAAGGGATCGTTCGGCGCTTTGATCTTCGTAATACCTGATAGTGTTTTTCAAGGAAGAACCTCCGGAGGTGCGTGCCTCCGGGTGGATACAGTCTCCGCTTTCAGCAGCACCGGCCATGCTGCAAGAATACAGGGCAGGGATAAGCAGAAAAAGTGCAGAAAGAAGAAGGTGCTGCTTGCAGGAACCTAAGGGAAAACGCAATATTCTGCAAAGATACGGTTGAAAAAATAAGAGATAATAAATAAACGAGCGATTTATCGTCATCTGTTCTCCCGGTTATTCGCTCTCGGAAATCTCCTGCAGAGTGGTGCGGAGCAGCTCTCGAAAACGACCGTTTCCCCGTTCATCGCCGTCACTGCCTTTTTTGCTCAAGGTCTTGAAAAAATCATGGCAGGTCTTGATGTCGCCGGCGGACCAGCGGTCGGTGAAAGCCTGTCGAGAGGTGGCCATGAGGAGCGGTTGGCCGACCTTGTCATAATCCCTCCGGCCATGCGCCCAGTTGATGGTGTGGCGATAATAGAGGAGGGAGCGATTGAGGAGGATAAAGAGCAGGTCGATCGATTTGGCCGGGCCGACCTGTACCCGCTCGCCACCTAAGGGTATGCCCATAATCTCGGCCTTGTCGGAAAAGGTCTGACCGCCGAAAAGGGCGCCAAGGGCCCCGGCAACGGTACCGGCAACTGTGAAAATACCCAGGCCATGGCCGAGGGTCGCCATTTCCAGGCCTGCGCCGATGGCTGCACCGCCGAGGCCACCGGCGATCACTACCTGCTTTTTGGTGAGGCCGAGGAGTTGCCAGGTACGTTCATCAAAAAGATCGGCATGGAGAACCGAATGTGGCGGCAGCGCATACTGAAAGATATTGTGTTTAAAGAGGCTGCGGATGCGCTGGTGGGCGATTTTTTCTTTCTGTATCAAGGTTTCGCTGTAGGTGCGGAACAGTCGTTCTCGCAATGTTTCCACTTCTTCGCCGGTGCTGATATTCTCGTCGAGCTGCAGGCTCAGACAATCGACCAGAAGACCGATGATGATATCGACCGTGGTATCGTTGCGCGCCGCCCAATCTTTTCTGAAGGCCTCGACCGCAAGCGACAGAGGCTGGTGCCAGTCCTGGTCGATGGATTTCAGGGCTTCAAGCAGGAGAATCCGTTCGGCGTAGGTAGCCCGGTGGGCATTGAATACCCGGTTGCTGTTGAAGTTCTTGCGGAACTCGTTTTTCCAGGCAAGAAGGTGTTCGTCGCTCTGCTCCTTGCAGTTGATGACGGCCATGCGCGGCTTGCCGGTGAGCCGGAGGATCTCCATTTCGGCACGGTCGACATTGCGAACCGGCCGTGCCCCGTCAACCACATAAATGATGCCCGCCCCGCGCTCAACCGGCCCGAGGAGTTCCCAGTCATCATGCAATTCCGGGACGGTCGCGGCAAAGATGCGGAAATCTTTTAAGGGATTGTCCCCCAATTTGGCCCGTTTCTTTAATTCGGCCAGCACCCTGGCCGGATTCTGGAAACCGGGGGTGTCGGTGAAGCGTAATACCTCGCGGCCGTCAATGATCACTGGAAAGGAGCGGCACTCGGTGGTCTCGCCGGGGATTGGACTGACCCTGATCGAGTCGTCCTCGGCCAAGGTGGACAGTACGGAGGATTTCCCTTCGTTTGGGTGTCCCAGTATGGCGAATTCCGGTGTCATCGTCGTCTTTTGTCAGGTGATTAAAGAGAAGACATGCAAGTAGGGATCCCTGGATGCCGATAATTTTTTACGCCAGATGGCCAGGTCCTGCCCTGCCAGAGGAGTAAACCCTGAGCGCACCGGTCTGCCGACCAGACCGAGATGGATAATGGTTTTCTCCGGCAGGATCTCCCGCAGCTCCTTGACATAGGTGAGAAAAGCGACAAGGGGCGGCATCCAGCCCTCCATGAGGATAAAGAGTCCGACCTCCGGATTATGGCACTGTTCGGCGAGAAGGTCTTTAAGTTCCTCATCCTCATCATACCCGGTCATGAAAGTATGTACACTCTTTATGGCAAATCCCTGGTCACGCATGAGAGGGATGAGTTTTTCCGTCGGGCAAAGACCGAAGATATCGTCCGGTACAAGCATTACCTGGGGCAGGAGGTGCGTGGTTTGCTGTGGGGAAGCACCATCTCCCTTCTCCGGCATATTGCCGCTTTCCGCGTGGTTCGGTTCCGGCGCGGCCTGGGTGGAGACGAGGGGCGTCCGCATTCGCCTGATTACCGTGAGACAGGCGGCGTTGTCGAAATCCAGGCGGGCAAGGGCGCGTTCCTCAAGAAGTCTGCCGAGAAAGGTGAAGCTTATGCGGAGGAGGAGACCATAAAAAAACAGGGAGAGCACAAGAAAGGGCCACCAGGCTATAAGGTTTTCGGTTGTCAGGTGGTAGATGCCGTCCTTGAGGATGATTCGGCTGCCCTCAATTTCGACAAGTGACGGATAACTGGTGGATACGGGAAGGAACCACGACCAGGGAGAAGCGACTAGCTGGACCGCCCGGTGCAGCACCTGGCTGCTGACCTGCAGGGTCGATTGCCAGCCGAAGGCCAGATCGCTGGTAGTAACTTTTGCCATGGTCGAAGCCAGCAGGCCGATATTGTAAAAGACAGCAAACAGTTGGACCAGGCCAAACAACGGCCAATAGAAAAGGGAGCCGTAGACCGTACTGCGGGTCCGGAAAATATCGAGCGCGTGGGTGAAACCGGCACGTTTCCCGGCGTCGAAAGTCTGCAGTAATGGTTTATGGAGAAAGGCTGCAAGCCGCCGCAGCATCCCGCGAAACAGCAGGGAATAAAAGGATGGCGGGGCGGCCGCCGGAATCAAGAGACGGAGCAGGCAGGCGCTGAGCACCAGACCGGCCAGAGCGATTTGGGAGGCGACAAAAAAGAGGAGAAAGTGAAAGACGTTGATTGGGGTCGATCCGGTATAGGTGAAAAAGGAGAAACCGGAGACAAGACCGACGATCAGTCCGACGATAATCGCCAGATTTTTGGCAAGGCGGAGGGTATCACCCAGAAGGGCGCCGGGGCTATTGTGAGTAGGGCTCGGAAATTCGCTGTCGATTCTGGCGGTAATCCACAACCGGAGCAGCTCGCGCCGGGGGAGAGAACCCTTGCTGCCGATGCTCTCCTGGTGGTCAAGTAAAATATTTCGATCGCGCCGGTGCAGGTCGGTTTCATCCGTATCCTTGTCAAGGTGGCAGAAATACTCGAAATTAATAATGTCTTGATAGTTCCATGATGTTTTCATGGGCGCCATTATACCAGAATCCGGATGTGGGGCAAGAGATAGGGCAAGCTCTGTTTCGTTCATCCGCTTCGACTGCTCATCTTGACGGTTACTTTCCTGCCTCGGTCACCTCGATCACTACTTCGACATCCTGCCAGGGTCGTACAACCGGCTGGATGGTAGGCGGGGCGATAATTTTGCAGAAGATCCGGCTTTCACCCTCGACGGCGTTGAGGTAAACCGGGGTGGTGGAAACGGTCAGCGGTTTTTCGCCGCGCTTGGGCGGCGGCATCATGACCTCGATCTCATTGGGAATGACCTTTACTCCTTTGAGCTTCCGATTGTCGGGCAGGGTGCCCAACAGTTGTGGGGTGATCGGGATAGACTTTTTCACCATTGTCGCAAGCGTCAAGACGATCAGCGACGGGTTGCTTTCGACAAAGGAAAGTCTGTCGGGCAGCCCCAGGTTCTCGCCGGTGAGGAGAATGGTCTGCTTGCCTTCAACCATGCTGGATAGATCGATCTTGACCGTTGGCTGGGACATGACAAAACTGTCGATCTCCGACTTCGGTCCGGCCAGTTGCACCCGCACTTCCTCGGCCTTTTCCCCGATCAGCAGCAGACCTTGGCCGGGTGAGCTGTATTCGAGGGGCAGGGTAAGGGATTTTGTCACCACCTGCCGGTTGATGGTGGTGAGGGTTGTCCAGAAAACGGCGGCAATGACGAGACTGACGATAAGAGGTATAAATGTTCGCCGATTAAGCCGGCCAAAGCGTTCGATATCGAGAAAATTTTCCTGAGTATTGTGGGTTTTAATCGCTGAAGCAATTTCGTCAACCGACCCAAGTTTTTTCATGGTGCCGTTGCGAAAAGAAGAGACCACACCCCGTTCCTCCGATACGACCAGAACCAGGGCGTCGGTCTGTTCGGCCAGTCCCATGGCGGCGTGGTGCCGCGTGCCGTAATCCTCGGGTAGACGCGAGGTCTGGGACATCGGTAGGCGGACGCCGAAATTGGTCAAGCGGTTGTCTTCGATGATCATCGCCCCGTCATGGCCGGGCGAATTAGGATCGAAAATGGACATGATCAGGGGCAGGCTTGCATCAGCTGCCAGCCGGTGGCCGCCGGAAAGCCTTTCCTGAATTGGTTCCTTGCCCGGATAAACGATTATCGCCCCGCGCTTTTGTTCCGCCAGCTGCCAGAGGGAGAGGGCAACCGTCTGCAGCACCTCGTCATCGCTGGAGGAGGGCTTTTTCTTTTGCAGAGAAACGACTTTTTCCAGAAGTTTACGCAGTTCCGGTTGAAAGATAACGATTAGGGCGATGACCGCCACATGGCTTAAATTCTGGAAGATCCATTCAATACCCTCAAGGTTGAGGATGTTTGCCAGGGTGAATATCAGGAAGGCAACCAGGATGCCGACCAGGATTTTCCAGGTTCCCAGCCGCACCAGGGTCCGGTAGAGAAAAAACAGGCCGGCGGTAATGAGGGCGATATCGAGTATCGCCTGCCAGGTCAGAAATTGACGGAGGATAAAAGTAATCTTGGTCATTTTGTAAAACAGCTTATCCTCTAAAAGGCTTGGCTTTTATGTCGGCTATATTTTTGGCCAGGGTGAAGGAGAAAATCACCCCCTGTTTGCCGTCCGATTCGACCCATACCTCACCGCCATGGAGATCAACCAGATCCCTGACGATGGCAAGTCCCAGGCCGGTGCCTTCGACTTTGCTGTCTGGGCAATACCTTTTATATCTTTGAAAGATATTGCGGCAATCTTCCGGGCTTAACGGTTCGCCGTCATTGGCGACCCGAATGGTATGAAAAGCCACGGATTCCTCATGGGTAATGGTAATTGTGCTGAGATCTTGCCCGCCATATTTCAAGGCATTGTCGACCAGGTTTCTGATGATTCGCAAGACAATCAACCTGTCGCCCTTAAGTTTTCCGGCTTGCAGCGGTTCAGACCACCGTATGCCTCTTTTTGTGAGTCTATGATTGTTTTCCACCTTGATGGTTTGAGAGATTTCCAGAAGGTTGAGCGGTTCTATTTTAAGCGGTTGCTCCTTGGAGGAGATGAAGGCATTTATCTGATCGATGAGGGCGCTTACCTGCTCCGCCGATTTTTCAATCTGGGCGCAGTATTCTTGGATCTTATGATCCAATCCTTCGACGTGCCTCTTGTTCAGTATTCTGGCCAGGGCGTAGATGGCAATAATAGGATTTTTTAAATCATGCGCCACTGAATAGGCGAAAAGTTGGATCTTCTCGCTCTGTTCCCGCAACAGGTCATCGGCTGCCAGGCGATGGATCAACCGTTTTTTATTGCGATAGAAACTCAAACTAATGATGAAAAGGCCGGCACCCCAGAAAAACAGATGAGTGGCGTATAAGGTATGGAGGGAGCGGGCCTCGATCATCCGATAGGGTGCAAGAGGTATTGTGACACTGAGGCCTCCACGTATATCGCCCTCTTTATATCCTTGTTGTTTATGGCAGGCGAGGCAACTCTGCCTGGTAACCATTGGCAGCATGAGTCGGAAAACTTCCTGTCCTTCAATTGTTGAAAAAATGGACGCTTCCTGTTTGCCGTTTTTGAATTCGCGTAGCGCCGAGGTTTCCCATTCATCGGAGATGTTTATGGGATTAAGCGCTTTCAAACTGGTTATATGGCCTTTATTGCCATAAAGTGAGGAATACTGTCCGATGACCTGGCGTAATATATAGGTTGGATTCATCAGCGTCAGATGTTGACCGCTGGGGGTAAGGAGATCGCGTTCCGGAACATGGCTGAGGTTGGGGTTGGGCGGGTTTGTCTCAGTGACAGGTACGTAAACACCGTTTTGATCGGCGGCCCAGAAGCACAAGGCCAGATCTTTATTGAGAATCGTCCGGGCCTCTTTTTGGGCAAGCTCCAGGCTCTTGTCCTTGGTATCCATGATATTCCAGAGAGTGGCGACAAGGCAGATGATCGTCCAGCTTACTGCATAGATCATGCAGTTGCGAATAAGCACTGCTTGCTCAGAATTCTCGTTGGGTGTTTGCAGCATAGGCCATTCCCACCAGTGGGAAGAAAGATTGATTCAGGAGTTGCCTAAAAAGCAGTAGTCGATAATGCTCGTTGCCAAAAACAGTCGTGGAGAATATTCGTACGGCAGAGAGTATCAGACAATATGTTCGTTCTTTTCCTGGCTGAGTGCAAGACAAAAATGGGCCTTGGATTTGGATGGAGATATTTTTCACCATTTAATTTTATTTCGTTACTCATCCCCGCGAGTGTGGGGAACAGTAAACTGTGGTCTGAATCCCCGCATCTGCCTCCGGTTCATCCCCGCGAGTGTGGGGAACAGAACAGGAGAATAAAATGAATAAAGGATTTGTACGGTTCATCCCCGCGAGTGTGGGGAACAGTACCTCATCGGGAGTGAGAGGTCGGGTGTCTTCGGTTCATCCCCGCGAGTGTGGGGAACAGTTTTTCCGCTGCCTGGACTTCCGCCTGGGCCACGGTTCATCCCCGCGAGTGTGGGGAACAGATGTTCCTGCAGGATCCGATCGTTAAGCAGACCGGTTCATCCCCGCGAGTGTGGGGAACAGGATTGATTTTCTGTTTTGTTCGCTTTCAAGCACGGTTCATCCCCGCGAGTGTGGGGAACAGGCCGGATGGACCCGCGAGTATGTTAATGCCACCGGTTCATCCCCGCGAGTGTGGGGAACAGGGTGACAACTGCCTCAAATGCGATGAATACCGCGGTTCATCCCCGCGAGTGTGGGGAACAGTCATGAGGAATGTTTTGGAACATGTGATCATTCGGTTCATCCCCGCGAGTGTGGGGAACAGCAGTAATGGCACCTGATGCCGCATTCCGCGACCGGTTCATCCCCGCGAGTGTGGGGAACAGTAACCTACGAGAAATCGGACGACATTAAGCAGCGGTTCATCCCCGCGAGTGTGGGGAACAGCGAGGTGTTGATGCAAAATCTGTCTCGAATCCCGGTTCATCCCCGCGAGTGTGGGGAACAGACACCGATAAAAAAACCGGCGAAGCAAGTAATCGGTTCATCCCCGCGAGTGTGGGGAACAGTATCACAGCATATCCACCAGCCGTTGTTGTGCCGGTTCATCCCCGCGAGTGTGGGGAACAGTGGGGCAAAAGAACTGATAAAAGGGTAAGCTACGGTTCATCCCCGCGAGTGTGGGGAACAGGGTAACATGATTCGTCACACTCTCAGGAACGGCGGTTCATCCCCGCGAGTGTGGGGAACAGGTTCGGTATATTGGATTGGTGCCGAGGAAAAGCGGTTCATCCCCGCGAGTGTGGGGAACAGACGGATAATCAATGCAGCGTTTAGATTGGCCACGGTTCATCCCCGCGAGTGTGGGGAACAGTGACTCGTAACTCCTGCTCACATCCCCTCCAGCGGTTCATCCCCGCGAGTGTGGGGAACAGTATTAACCTATCTGTATACTACATGTATTACTCGGTTCATCCCCGCGAGTGTGGGGAACAGTTCTTGGATTACCACGTCTCGACTGTGAATGGCGGTTCATCCCCGCGAGTGTGGGGAACAGTTATCGGCTATCGGTTTACCGAAGATGGGCAGCGGTTCATCCCCGCGAGTGTGGGGAACAGCCAATGGGCAAGTGTTGACAAAAGCGCAAGAACGGTTCATCCCCGCGAGTGTGGGGAACAGTCCAAGACTATCAAGAGACTCTCCAATAACCCCGGTTCATCCCCGCGAGTGTGGGGAACAGATGCTCATCAACAATGCCCCGGCGCTTAAATTCGGTTCATCCCCGCGAGTGTGGGGAACAGTTGGCCAAGGCCGGCTGCTCCAGCCATCTGAGCGGTTCATCCCCGCGAGTGTGGGGAACAGTCCAATTATCGAGTGTTTATCGTTGATCGTGCCGGTTCATCCCCGCGAGTGTGGGGAACAGCATTATTGAGGATATAATTGTTCTCTGATTTGCGGTTCATCCCCGCGAGTGTGGGGAACAGATTGTAGCGGGCGGTACAGGCACCGCCGGCGACAGGTTCATCCCCGCGAGTGTGGGGAACAGCTTATAATAAGATGCAGCGCCTATTATACCACCGGTTCATCCCCGCGAGTGTGGGGAACAGTAGCGACGGCACAGTGATAGATTCTCCATTTCCGGTTCATCCCCGCGAGTGTGGGGAACAGTCGTGTTCACGGCTGGCCTGCGTAAATCACATCGGTTCATCCCCGCGAGTGTGGGGAACAGCGTCGATCCTCAAAAATGGCACGATCACTACGCGGTTCATCCCCGCGAGTGTGGGGAACAGGTTTACTACCATATTGGATTGATGTATGTTTACGGTTCATCCCCGCGAGTGTGGGGAACAGGCAACTCTGAAGGGGCTGGGGATGGATGGTCGCGGTTCATCCCCGCGAGTGTGGGGAACAGGGACCTGATTATCGCGGCTGGAGGGCGTGGTGCGGTTCATCCCCGCGAGTGTGGGGAACAGAATGTATATTTGTAAAGCTTCATAACTATCTCCGGTTCATCCCCGCGAGTGTGGGGAACAGACGCGACTTTCTCTTTGATTATCCCGCTCAAACGGTTCATCCCCGCGAGTGTGGGGAACAGGAGTCACAGGCCATTCTGGTATGCCTGATCCACGGTTCATCCCCGCGAGTGTGGGGAACAGGCACACGGCTATTTCCTCACTCCATTGGATGACGGTTCATCCCCGCGAGTGTGGGGAACAGGAAGTTTTCAAAGAAATCCTCATTCTTCCGACCGGTTCATCCCCGCGAGTGTGGGGAACAGCTGTGCCAGGAATGAAGAAAATGTGCTTGCGTCGGTTCATCCCCGCGAGTGTGGGGAACAGTCCTCGGCTTTCTCAGCTGGTGCTGGAAGCAACGGTTCATCCCCGCGAGTGTGGGGAACAGCCCATACCGCCTCGTCCAGAAAAACCAACAGACGGTTCATCCCCGCGAGTGTGGGGAACAGACATGGATAAAAAATACCGATACGGGGAGGAACGGTTCATCCCCGCGAGTGTGGGGAACAGTTACCTCGGATCTGGTGATTATCTCAAAATTTCGGTTCATCCCCGCGAGTGTGGGGAACAGACCATTTGAAAACAATTGAAAATATTCGATTTTCAAAGAGCAGTCAAGGTTACCGAAAAAATGAGATGACTTTTTAGGGTTGGTGTGAGGCTGGCATTGGCAGAAAGGACACTAGTTTTACTCCGTCCATTAATATCGGAATCCGCCTATTTTCGCCAACTGTCTGGAAGTCGAAACCACCTTCACTGTTGGTGGACCAGGCAATGACCGCATTGCCACTTTCAATGCCGATTTCTACTTGCTTCCATATCATTTCACGTATTCGTCGAGATACCTTTCCTACATAGACCCCGGCGCGAATTTCCAATAACCAGATTGCAAGCCTTCCCCGAAGTCGAGGTGGAGCGTTTTCAACCACGATGACCAGCATCACCAAGGACCTCCTTGTTAGGAATTGCAATTTCGACGGACTCTGCCGGTTTTTCAGGTGGCGCTATTTCACCTGCAGCCAGAACTTGTTCGATTGTTGGAATAATCCTTTTTAGCAATTTTGATTGTCTGAAAGCATCGCGGCAGGCCAGGCGAACATCCCGTTCCGGATTATTAGGCTTCCGACCGGCAATCTGAAAAGCAACCGGCACAACCGTCTCAAATTTGAAGATATCAGCAAGGTCATAGACAAAGGATTGCGGTTTGCCGGTGTGGATAAAACCGACTGCCGGGGCATAACCGGCCGCAAGAATAGCTGCCTCACAGATTCCGTAAAGACAGGCGGTTGCGGCTGATAGGCAGCGATTGGGAATGTCGCCGCTGCCCCATGCGGTATAATCGTAGTCGCGGTTTTTCCATACCACCCGATACTGCTGGGCCAGAAGTTGATACATCTTGCGGACCCTTGCTCCTTCAATACCTCGCAGTTGCTCGACGCTTCTTTTATCCGGCGGTTTCTCTTTGAAGCGCATTTCATACATCTTACGAACGACTTTAAGACGAGCTGTGTCATCCAAGGCCAACTTGGCCTGGTACAGCAACCGATCTGCCCGTGCTCCACCGGGTTGTCCCGCCGAGTAGAGACGTACACCCCCCTCACCTACCCAGGTGAGGAGACATCCGACCCGTGCTGCTAAAACTACTGCGGCATGTGAGACACGGGTGCCCGGCTCCAACATCAGGCAACAGACACTGCCGACCGGAATATGCGTTCGAACGCCGTTTTTATCGACAACGACGAAGGCACCATCTAAAACATCTAGCCGACCATACTCGATGAAAATGATGGATGTCCTGTCTTTGATGGGGATTGGTTTAAGTGTTGGAAGGACCGATTCAGTCATGGGATTTCACCTTCCCCTTGGTTGGTTTTTAACCGCTTGCGGTGTTCCGGCTCAGTCAGATAATTTTCCGATGATACCACTTTGGCGCCGGTTTCCTTTTCCAGCTTTTCCCGTGCTTCACCGGCAATTCGGCCTCCCTTGCGGGCTGATGTTTTATTTTCGGGAAAGCCCTGTGCGTCTTGCCTGCGGGCAATCTCCGTTGTTGCCGCTTCGCCGAGCATGGAAAATATCAGCTCCAAGTCGGTCATGTGGTCCCGTAAATTTTCACGGGCCAGGCTCTTGTGTTGTTTGTATTCGCTAGGTGTCATGCCGAAGGCTGCCTTGCTGATTTCAGAGGTCAGAATGGCGTACTCAGCTTCTTTGGCGATGCCTCGGTTTTTCCACTCTTTGGTGAGTTCATCACGGACGGCGATACCGCGCATCCGCTTTTCAATCCAGGCCTCGGAATATCCCTTGGCCTGGTAAAGTTCGCGGGTCCGTTTAGTGGCCAGCTCGGGGTCTTCAATTTCCTGGACCCGCTCATAGCCTACCTTTGCCAACCAGCGTTTGAACGGCTCGGCCTTGGGCGAGGGGATGGACTGGATGATGCGGAAGATGCCTTCGGTGTTGGCGCAATCGGTTTGCCGGATTTTCCCGTCCGGCGCAGGAAGTTTCAACCCGTGACAAAATGTCACGACTTCACTTCCCTCAGTTTTTAGTCGTTGTTTGAGTTTCCGCCAATATGCACCGGCATCTGGGCTGTCGGTGAGTGCTCTGCAGACATCGACGACGGAGAACCACCACTCGTTATTGTGGAGGGTTCTCCTGATCTGTTTGTCGTTGAAGACTATGAGTTTTGATTCCATTTGGTCCTCTTTCATGCGCACAGTAACAGCTTAAGTTTGTTGCAAAAGCCTTTGTTGGATCGGTTGCAAGCGATTTCAAAACATCGGTACCACCGACAAGAGCCCAAGCCCCATAACCTTGCCATGGCCGATTCCGGTTCGTAGAGCTTCCTTAAATTGAGATGGTTCGGAAATTATGAGAATTCCATCGTATAAAACCGAGAATATCCGAATAGAATTGTCGGAGTGTTGTTTGTCGCGAAGCATCAGGTCTTGTGAGACTCGCACATCTACCCGCTCTTCCGAAGTTTCAGAAAAATCAAATGATGACAATTGCGGTAGAGAAAAGCCATGCTGCAGCCCTTTTCGCTCAAGCCATTTTTCCTGATCAACAAGCTGCAACAACCCCAGGCGTTTTCCATTACGTGTTACACATGGGTTGGCGCGAAGCCTGAAACGAAAGCGTTGACCCTTATCGAAGGAATCTATTTTTAATTTTTCGTTCAAGTCGATTGTAGGATCTGCCTGTAACAGCCACCCTTTTACTCCAATGCCAGACCAGTCTGGAACCTTTCGACTTTGCACAATAATTCTTGGGTAGCCAGAGGGATCTGTTTCCGGTTCAAGCCGCCATAAGAATTCGCCTTGAGGGCATTTTGTCTCTGGCTTGCAGAATGCCCGGCATAGGGTCGAATGAAGCTGGTATGGATTGGATAAGTCCCGGCGAGCCTCACGGCATCGTAAATCTAAATGAATTCTATTCAGAAACATTGCCGACCTCCTGAGGGAAAGGTATCCATTCCGACTGCACGAAACGGGCGCCGAAGCGCCGCTCGGCAAAAGATGACAGGGGCTGGTCCATTTTGAGTACACCTGCTCCATCCTCGGACTCAATGGAGACCAAAAGGCTCTCGGGGCGCTCCTCCCATTTACGTTGATTGGCTATCCATGGCCACCGTGCCAAAACCTCACGTAACGGAGCATCCTGGATTCCGTTTTCTATCCAGATGGACTCGGATGGCACATAGGATTTACGCCCCAGAGCTAAAGTCCATACGGGGTCACGTAGCGCGGCGAGAATCCGCTTTAGAAAGAGCAAGTCTTTGCCTTCCAGGCCTACCAGGAAAGCAGCATCGGCAAGGTAGAAGCGCTGGGAAACCACGCCACCACCTTTTGCCTGGGTCCCATCAGCCTTAATAATAGTGTCGGTTGTTGCGCATCCCGCTGTCTGATAATCCCGCTTGGGCATCCCCGGTCGGTCATGTCGAACCCCTATGGACAGACGGGTGAGTGGTTCCAGGTTCTCCCAGTTTTCTCTGTCGATTCCCATAGCGGCGGCCAACAGTCCAACAACGCCGGACTTGCTTGGCTCCTTCCCGGTATCACGCTGGTCAAAGCGGCTGGTGGTGCCCCAGGACTGCATGGGTCCCACCAGCCGGAGCAATAATGTCGGCATAGGTCACTCCTGTACTGCCAATAAGGCCTTGTCGAGAAGATCCTTCAGGTCGGGCACAACAGTGCCTAGCCCATCCGCATTGGCTTTAGTCAGGTTGAGAATGAAAGTTTTCTCTTCACCGCCAAAGGCAATTTGCAGGGCCTTAGCCTTACTGATCAGTTCTTCTGCAGATTTTCTGGTCAGCGATTCATCCTTTTTTACACGGATGGCCGTCTCAAAAGCATTGGCCAAATTGCGTGGAGCGGCATTACGACGAACTGAAACCGTAACAAATTCAGGTGGATTGTGCGCAGCAAAGGTGTTCTGTTTACCTGTGGGTTCGGCTACCACAAAACCTTCGAGAAAAGCTCGTAATCCCTTAGCCGCCAATTCGCCGTCATTTTGGAGATTTGTTACTAGATTGCCCCAGTCCACAACAGCGTACCGGTAAAAGCATGCTGAATTGAACTCCACCGTACCCATCATATCGGCACCGGCTGTATCCTCAGGCTTGAGGTCATCCACTGCGGTGTAGAAGTCAAATTCGCGTTCAACCGCATGCGTTGAAATGGCATGGGCAACCTGGCAAGCGGCATTCTGGTTTTTCTCCGGCATATCGGCCAGCATACGTCCGAAGAGAGCCACATCGACGGCCTTGCCGCCGTTGAAAACTTTATGAAGTGCTTTCTTTAATTCAGGATCAGCGCCTTGGGCAGCCAGCTTCTTGGCCTTTACTTTCTTTTTTTCCCCCTCGGCCGGAGTTGTCTCTGGTGCTGTGATAGAATCCCATCTAGCGTTTATTATTTCAGCAATGCTGGAAATCTCACGCTGTCCCAAAAAGAGGAGAACCTCATTTTTTCCATCCTCTTTTACTGGAAGCTCTATGGCCCCCAAAGCAAGGCGCACTTTTTTTTCCGCTTCATCTTTATCTTTCCCCATTTTAGTTAATGAGTTAACAAGGGCATCTAAGACTCGCTTGGTTCGAAAAGCGACGTCATCGGTTGCAAGGAGATTTTGTTCCACCAGTCCCGTGAAATATTGCCTTACCGAGCGTTTGAGGCATTGACTGGAAATACGGGCACGGCGGGTACCACCAAACAGGGCGTCTTTCGGGGCACCGGTATCGTCTCTATTGAGGTTTGATGGGGCATAGTTTTGCAAAGCGTGTATCTCAATAATTGTTTTCATTCACTGATCTCCTTACTGGTGTGATGTTCAGTATGCATTTCATCATGTAGGTTTCTGTAAAAGTCGCGTGCCCAGCCGTTTTGGGTTCGCTTTTTGTCGTCGTTCCAAAACAGAAGTCTTGTCAATAAATCGTCAAAATCGACAGATTGCTCTTTGAGTAGGGCAATCATCTGGCGAAGGCGGTGTGGCAATTGATCTTGATCGGCATCTAAAAGAGCTATGAACCGACCTTCTGTACTCGTTGAACCGCTTGCTACCTGTTGCATAGCGCAGGCCCTGCCAAGGGTCATCGGTTTTCCGTTGTTTTCAGCTCGCCAGTGAGTTGCCCAGAGACCGGCTACCAAATAGAACACTTCGCGTCGCCATGCGTTGTTTTCATTCTTTATAAAAGGCTCAACGTAGGGGTACGCAGGCACATATAATCCGGGGTCGAATGCGAGGCTTCTCCGCAACACTGCTCGAACTTTGGTGTCATGCTCATTTAGCCCCTCCAACCATTCAATGAATCCTTTCATGCCTTCTTCTCCTTCTGTGGTTCAAGTATTGTTATCTCATCGCTGAGTTCCGCAAGTTTACGTCGGACTGGCCTTTCGGCCTTCACTAGAGCACGGATAGCCCAGGCATCTCCAGTGGATACAGAAGCGCTATGCTGTTCCCAAGCTGTCTTTACAGCGTCACGCACAAATTTAATCCACCGATAGCGGATATCTTCTGGATCTTGGCCGAGGGTGTAGTCACCCAGGACTCTATGGAAACAGGATTCAAGGGTGGACCAGTACTGTTGCAAATGCCCCAATGCGTCGACCATCTTATTCAGAAGAACCCGTTCTTCTTTCCTTAAGTCGTCTTCACTTTTCCGTTCATTACGGACTAGAATGTGGCGCTGAAACTTCCAAAGGGAGGAGCGGAGTGACTGGCCTGCATCCTCGGCTATATCAAGGAACTTTCTGATATCAGATCGCAAAAATTTGTCATCAGCTAACGCTACAGGAAGGATAAATTGCTCCATACGCCAGAAGTCTACGTTTGCGCTCGGAGGCTCATATTTCAATCCAAGCACCAGCATAGATTCCGGGTTGCTTCCAACTTTGTATTTTGCTAAACGAAAAGCATTTTGGACGGTCAAAGGCGCCAGATCGCTGCTATCGGGAATTAATGAATCAAAATCTCTCCATGTTCCGCGCGCTTTCCTAAATTGAACAGGAAGTTTTCCACGCTCTATGTCGGTTTTGTAGGGTTGCATTGGGTCAGAATTATTTGATGGATTTTCAAAACCTTGTCCTGCTGTAAACCTCATGGTAGTCACTTTTCCAGACTGCAATTGTTCAAGAAGAATCATTCTGGCTTGCCAGGTATAAAGGTCTGCGTAGCCAGATGCCATCAGCTTAGGGGTACTAAGCGGAAGGGTCTTTATCTCACGTTCCCAAAGTGCTGAATCTTCACACATAACATCACGGTTTGGGTATGGGATTAGGTTGTAACAGAGTGTGTCGTGAAAATTACGACCCAAAGGAATGCACATCATTGCATTGGGAGAAGGTGAGGGGTAGTACCCTCTTCCCCCAGAAATTGAAAAAGTCATAGTTGAAAGTAGCCAACGAGCACATTCTTTTGGCTTTTTGGCGCCTGGCTGTTTAGTGTTGGTATGATCAAAAAGAACCTTGTTGGATGTTGCGTTGTGTTCAACAGTTAGCTTGGTCCATGGTTCAATTTGGGCCTTCGAAACATTGGGATTTTGCCCAAACGGGTATTTCTCATCAAACAACCAGAATCGATCCCTCCATTTATCAAGGTAAGATGTTATTTTTTCGTCTGGAAAACCACCTTTAAATAACGCCTTGGCTTGGTCGATATCGGTTGGTCCTTCCAGCGCACGATACAGGACTGCAAGGAAAAAGCGGTGCAAGGCGGCCACCACCAATGGCGACGGGTCCTCAATAGCTGCAATCTCTTTGGCGCGCAACAGAGTGTCGCGGATGCCCAGCTCATCGCGGTTCCCGTCAGGGAATCGTACTGGAATCCATTTTTCATCAATCAGGTTGAATCGGCTCATTCGGCCTCCTTTGTCTCGTAAACCAGCCCCAGATCATTATCGAGTTGTACTATTGGATTTAATGTCCAGCGTCCCTCTGTATCCAGAAGTAGCGGAAAACAATTGCGTAAAAGTGATGACTTTTTCCACCCTTCCGGCACGCCCAGCTTTTGAAGTTCCTTGACCACGCCCTTACGCGAGAGGCTTATGGCTCGCAAGAACCATTCTTTAGCCTGGGGAAAATTTGGGGTTGTTTCAGAACTGAAGCCATCTTCCTGCATTAAAGGAATAGCGACTACCGAGTCTTCGCCAAGTCTGGTATGGGCCATGATGGTTCGATGCACGCCAGGTTCATCCTCATCATAAAGAACGAATCTCTCCGGTTGGTTCCACGATGCGTCGTCGGGAAAGCCAATAATTGCTTGGTTCGCTTGCCCTCTCATGGCAAAATCTTCACCGTCCTCTGCCATCAAGGCTTTTTCCAGCCGCTCTTGCAGAATTTCCGGTATATCAACTTGTTCTTCGTACACCGCTTGCACCAAGCTGTCTATCTCGTCAGGCAATAGTATGGAATCCCTCTGCCCCTCGCGGAGAAGACACCACGTGCGCAAAAGCAGGTCTTCACGATACACGGCCCCCCACCATAACGGTTTTGTAAATGGGGGCGGTTCGTCCCCTGTTAATCCCGCAACAAGGAGGGTTGCCTTAGAAACAGGTCTGGAGTCTCGCGCGTGTCGCCATAAGCGCCCCGCTCGTTGAAGCACGAGGTCAATAGGCGCAAGGTCAGTAACGATCAGATCGAAATCAAGATCGAGGCTCTGTTCCGCAACCTGGGTGGCAATAAGGATTTTTCGTCCGGTCCGGTTACCGCTTTTGCCAAAAGTCTCAAGAGCTTGGTCCTCGCGCTTCTGCCGCCGGTCAGCCGGAAAGCGGGCATGAAAGAGAAATATTTCTGTGCCATCATCCAGACGTTTGCCGACACGATAGCCTTCGCGCTCCAGAGGTTCACCCTCAGGAAAAAGTTGATACAAGTTTTGGGCACGTTGTACTGTGTTGACCAGAACAAGCCCCATTCCACCACCAGTAAGGTGCTCCTCCAGGGCAGAGAGAATACAGGGCAGGTCCGACGGAATTCCCAACAGGTGAAGAGTTAGGCGGCGGGCCGGATCGGCATCAAAATGTATTTGGTTCACCTGTACATCTGGGCTAAACATGGAAATCCGCGGATATTTCACCTCTTGGTCCGGTAATTCCATGTTCACCACATCCGCCAACTTTCTCCGAATGGAAGGAGGCAGGGTTGCCGAGAGAAGCACCACCGATGAACCCAGCGCCAAAAGCCAGCGTAGCAAGTGAACCAGCAGGGTGCCTGTATAGGCGTCGTATGCGTGAATCTCGTCGAACACGATCACCCGGTTGGCAAGGCCCCACAACCGAACGAAGTTATGCCGTACCGGCAGAATGGGCATGAGAGCCTGATCCACCGTTCCCACTCCATATTCCGAAAGAAGCGCCCGTTTTTTATAGGTAAACCATTCACCTGCACGTATTTCACCACCGTTTTTGTTGTCATGGATGCCGGTTAATCGCAAGTTTTGGAAGGTGTCGTTGAGCAGTGTCGCTCCGTGTATGAGTTGCAGGTCAAGCCTTCGATTCGTTCCTTGATCACAAATAAATTTGAGAGTTCGCTTGAACATCGCGTTTCCGGTGGCCTTGGTCGGTAGAGCCACATACAGGCCACGATGCCCAAAACGTCGCTGCATTTCCAGATGTGCAAAGAAAGCCGCTTCGGTCTTTCCTTCGCCCATGGGAGCTTCCACCAGTATAATGGCAGGTCCACTTAAATTGACAAGAGCATCTGCGACAGCCTGCTGCAAGGGGCGGGGGGTGAAGTTAAATACCTGTTGGAATTCCCGTGATTCTGATGAAAGCGGGGTTCTATTAGTCCAACCAATGGCGTCCAGCGCTTGTTCGGCGCAATTTCTTCGTTTGTGAAACCATCCAGTTAAATCTTCGCAATCTTCGGGTGTGCCGAAGGGAAACCATTCTTCGTTGGAACCGATCCAGTCGGCAAAGCTTGTGAGTCCTGATAAGAGCATGAAATCAGGACCGGAAAGAGGTTCCTTTTTAGGTGTTTTGAAAGGCAACAGAACCTCTACCAAACCATTAAAGAGCTGACGACGTGCATCCGTCCATTCATCCTTGCCAAGTGCAGATCTGTCCCCTTCCAAGGTTTGAAGTTTGATGGGAGATATGCGCTCCCCATGATGACATCCGACAGCATCAGCCACCAGGTCTGTTAGTTCTTCAGGCCAGCCTCTTTCCCGGAGAAGCTCCACTAAAGCTATTTGGCTGACGTAGGCGTGATTTATATTTGTATTGGGGCTACGAGGTAATTGTAGCCCTGACAGATTTTTCCATTTGCATTGAAATCCTGGACAGGCTTTCCCCAAATCATGGCAGGCCGCCAAAACTAAGATCCATGGTCGTGCATTCTCCCAATCCATCCCCAAAATAGACGCCATATTTAAACGTGTTGTTTCGGGTTCACGAGATAGAATTACGTCCACTGTGGCAGCCACATCCAGCATATGGAGAACCAGAGGATGCCATTTACTGTTGTTCTCAGAGCTTGTTTTAGCCCAAATGTTCGCTAGTGAAATCTCCATAACCCTCTCGTAACCAAGCTCCGTTGTTTCAATTTTTATTGTGCAGTAAATTCAAAACCAATCTCACCAGCAAATCCTTCTGCCGCGGATTGCTCTCGGCAATCAACAGAGCCAAAGTAACAAGTCCATTGTCGTTGATCCCCGATTTTTCAAGCAACCCATTCTCCTGCAAAAACAGCAAAAACAGAAAAGAGCCAATCCGCTTATTTCCATCGGAAAACGGATGATCCTTGATAACAAAGTAAAGAAGACTGCCAGCCTTCTCCTCGGCGCTGGGATAAAGCTCTTTACCGTCGAAGGTTTGGCTGATATTGCCAAGGATTCCCTGAAGCTGATGATCTCGTTCCCGGCCGAACAGATCGCCAACTTCGCCGCGTTTGCTCAGTTCGGTCTTGAAAAGAGCTATAGCATTTATCGCCTTCTGGTAATCGAGGGTCTTTTCGGTCAGATGTAATGTTTTGGGGCGAACCAGGCTGTCCTCATCGTATTGCAGGAGGAGGGTCCAGGTCTTGGCGAACTGGTTGATTAGGGTCGTGATGGAGGTTGTCTCGTCATCGGTTCTCTGCATAGCGGTGCCTTTCCTGTTCAAGTTTTTTCAAGTTGCTTATCCCACATCCTACCACACCCACCCTGCCAATACGTGTCAGCCTAAAAAATAATTCTTCGCCATTCGTTCGATTTCTTTGCCGACAAGATTTTTCAGTTCCACCGGTTCGATAACGCTCACCTCGGCACCATGGCTGAGGATGGTCCGTACCAGCTCGCGGAAGTCGGCGACCGGGAATTCCAGGCGGAGGGAGCCGTCCGGGCCGGGTTCTGCCTTTTGCTCGGGGTGCCAGCTTTGTTCGGCTATCCACGGCGATATGGCCGGGGAGAACTGCAGCACCACCCGGCTGGTTTCGCCGCTCTGCATGATGCCGAAATGTTTGCGGGTATATTCCTTGATGTCGCCAAGGTCTGCGGGGACGGGGAGCGGTTCGCCCGTCGGAGTGATTTCGCGGATCCGGGCCAGGGCAAAGTCGCGTAGTTTCCGGCGTTTGCCGCACCAGGCGATGAGGTGCCAGCTGCCCATGTAGTGCATGAGATGGAGGGGTTGGACGGAACGTGTCGAGGTTATGCCCCGGTGTGGTGAGTGATAGGTGATGTGCAGGGCGCGGCCGGCAAACAGCGATTCGACCGTCTGTCGAAAGGTGTGGGTATCGACCATGGCGTATTCGATATTCTTGACAGACACTTTACTGTCCAGGTGTTGCAGACAGGCCCGGCTGGTTTTACCGGCGATGCCGGTCACCCTGTTGATGAGGCGGCAAAGATCGTCTTTTAAGGCCGGGTCGGGGATGGTCGAGGCCAGCCGGACGGCAAGCGAGAGGGCGAGGATGTTGGTCTCGCTGATCCAGTGGCCGGGGATTTCGTAGGCGGTGTCGGAATAGGAGAAGCCTCGCCGCGCATGGTTATATACCAGCGGGGCATGGATGCGCTCGCGCAGATACTCGATGATCCGGTGAGCTGTTCGACGGGAGATCTCGAATTCCTCGACGAGGTCGCCGGAGTTGGGGAATTTCCCGGCCTTGATCCGACCATGGAACCAGGATACGCGCTCATACTGCTGCCGATCGGACATCTTCCTCACCTCTTGGTTGATCCCCCAGCGCGGTCGCTGCAGCACTGGATATAGAATACTTTGCAGGATGCGGCAAAGGGATATGCCGGGGAATGTATCCTCCTGAAGGAGTTATATATTTAGATCAAAGCGATGAAGGGAAAGTACCAAGTATTATGTTAGGATGCAATGGCTATTGCCGCGGTTTATCCACTTACAAAAACGTTGCACGTTTTTGTGAAGATTTTTTAATAAGTGACTTACGCCGTTTTTCATAGGAATGAGAAACTTTATCATTTTTTTTGTAATAAATTATATTTTATATTAGCTTGTTACGAGCACTGCTATGATTTTGAGTAAAATTTCTTCATTAATTCTTAATCTGCCGATCTTACAATAGAGGTATCACAGTCAAACCGATGCAATAAGTTCCATTGCACCGCAAACCACATACTGTTGGAGATCCTGTATGACCATACAATCCATACCAACCCGGGGCCGCACATTGAATTACGCCGCTTCGGTGTACGACGTGCTGGAGCCCCTCTGTTTATTGAGTAAACAGGCGGAATACGATAACACCCTCATTGCTACCCTGAAGCCCGGCCCGGCTGACCGAATCCTCGACGTGGGCTGCGGCACCGGGTTGCTCTGTCAAAAGATCAGCGAACTCCTTGATCCGGGGCAGGGCGGCTGTATTACCGGCATCGACGCTGCCGGCAAGATGATCGAAGCGGCAAGAAAGAAGCGGGGCACAGTGCATTGCCGCTTCGAGGCCATGGCCGCCGAGCGTCTGGATTTCCCCGACGGCTCCTTTGATGGAGTCATCTCCAGCCTTTTTTACCATCACGTTCCCCTCGACTTAAAAGAGAAGAGCTTGCAGGAGGCATATCGCGTCCTGAAAGCCGGAGGTAAACTGGTTATCGCCGATATGCACAAACCGACGACCTTTATGGGTGGGCTTATTTCCCATGCCTCACGCTGGTTGCTCCTGCAGCCGCAGATCGGCGAAAACATCCGGGGCATGCTGCCGGAGCTGATACATGGGGCTGGGTTTCTGCAGCCGCAGATTGTCGCCCACTATTTTGGGTATATCGCCCTTTTCTCAACCACCAAGCCACTATGAGCAATCCATTTTCAGTACTCGAACACTCTAACGGCGATATCGCCACCCTGCAGTCCGAACTCCGGGCCGGTCTTGAG
>JAZDOW010000190.1:0-13477 GCA_043798185.1 Pseudomonadota bacterium
GAGCATTCGCCTCCGAGGCGGCCCAAAGCCTGCGTCCTTTTTCGTCAAGGTGAGACCACATGGCCTGATACCGACTTTGCATTCGTTCGATAATTTCCATGCTCCTCATCTTGCCATAGGCGGAGTAAAAAGTCTATTTTATTTTTGAACAGTCCCTAAGAAGAACCCGGTTGGCTTCTCTATCGCTTAACACTGAAGGTGTCTCGGACACGCTCACCTAAATACCGGAAATGAACCCAGAGCTTGTTGTGTCTACTGTAGATAGTGCCTTTCTTGCCTTTGGTCGTTTTCTTCTTTGTTTCTTTTTGTTTGCGGTTTTGGGTAAGATCTATAACTGCATTGTTTATCATAGCTTTTTCCCTATCCGCTTTTCCTGTCACCTCCTTTGAATTAGATATCACTCATGCTTATGCGATACCAAATATCAGCGAGGCGGTCAAACTCCAGTTAAATGTTGATGACACTTTTTTCGTTTACAATAGCTTGGGTTGACCTAACCTGTGAATATCTGTCCTGGGTACAGGAGATAGACACGGAGAGTAACCACATCAGCCGGAAATTGAGCCATACATAGTTATCCTGGACCAGCAGGCGTAAATGAAGAAAGGTACGGTTGTTGACCTGGATGTGATGAAAGCCGAGCCCCTGTCGAATGGACCCGCCGGAGGTTCGGAAGCTTTCGGGCCTTTTAAGGTCTTGCCCGGGACCTCATACTGCAACCACCCTTACAATGAGCGGCCCGCGGTAACATGTAGCGTTTCATAGCCATACCCTCCGTCAGAAGTTTATTGAAAATGACGTGTTCAAGCGAAAAAAATCTGCCACGGCCTGATCCTCGCTCCCCACGCCCGGAAAATCAGTCGAAATTTAATCGAAATGAAACTGAGTGAGATAATGAGCCAGAGCTTCTTTTTTTTCTCCCATTAGAGCCGGGCAATTGGTGTGATCCTTCGCCCCTTCGATCACCCGGACGGCAAAGACCATGCAGGTCGGTTCGCCGCACTCTTTACAATTGGTCTTCGGAAGGAGCTTCAAAACTTCCATCAGGGCCGGGGGCTTGGCCCCTTCGACACTTGGCTGGATGTTTTCACGGTTTTCCCAGGCGCTGTTGATCTCACGCTGCAGCCAGCTGACGATCTTTTCCGCCTGTTCTTCATCCTGCAGGGCATTGACGGCGATTTTGCGGGGATGAAGAGTGATAAGTTTGCCGGAACTCTTCAAGGTTAAAGACGGTGGCTCTTTCGTATAGCCGAAGCCGCCGAGCACGGTGTTCAGATAGGGCAGAACCTCTCCGACATCATCGCTCAGATGGGCAAAACAGTGTAGCGTCTGGGCACCAGCATTGCATTTTGACCGGAAAATTTCCAGGGTATAGCCGCTGAGTAACATGTTTGTCTCCTTCGGCCGGTGGCCGCTTGTATTTTGAGCCTATTTTCTCAAGCCAGGTCCTCATCACTTAAAGACAATGAATTCCGCCAAGATTCCACTGGCAGTGCCCGCATGGCACCTGACTGCCATAGCAGTCATTAGCAGTGAGGATGTTGTCATTGACTAAGGGGGCACATGGCCCCATGGAACAACTCCAGCAGGAAGCATAGTCATATTGTCCTGCTTCCTGCCGAAACTGGGTGTATTCCGAACTCTGCCAGATCTTATCCAGCAGCTGTTTTCTGATTGTCCCGAAGTCGCATTCCTGCACCTGAACTTCCTCGCCAAGCACCCGACAGGAGTAGGTATGCCAGAGGAAATGACAGGGCATGACAGCGCCACTGGCAGCGATAAAGACAGCCTGTTCGGCAATAAAAGGGCAGGTACGTTCCGACAAGGCCTGCTGCGACGGTAGAAACAGTTCGATACCGTTTCGCGCAGCAATGGCTTGGGCCTTGACAAACGCCTGCTCCACTTTCAGAGCATCACCGGGTGTATGTTCAAGCAGGCTTTGCAGGTGCAGACGGATATCCCTGTTGCTGGCCTCCTGTTGCAGTTCTTTAAAAAGCTGCACAGCTGCCTTATCAGCCTCGGTTTTAATGAATTTCAGATAGGCAGAAAGACCGTTGGCCAGGTTTGTTCCCAGTGCTGCCGCCCGTTCATTGTAGCTATTGAACAATTGAGTGGCTTCTGGAGTGTTGGGGTTGAAAAGGCTCAATCCCTCGGTTGTGCGGTTATAGAGCAGCAGATTGGTGGCAATGACATAGTCTGTACCATGGTCGACGGCCCATTGGATGAATTTTGGTAATTCCTCAATGGTCTGTTTTGTCAGAACTATTTCCAGGCCAATTCTCAGGTGACCAGCGCTGGCCCGATTTTTTGCCGCAACAAGATTCTCAACAGCTTGAGAAACAGCAGTAAACGAATGTTCCCCGCTGTTTTCTGAAGTATCTTCCAGACTATCGAGCGAGAGACAGATGGTAGACAGGCCGGTTGAGATGAGATCTAAACATTTCTCCCCGTCAAGCAGAAGGCCATTGCTCTGAAAGCCGATGGTTGCCCCCGTAGGCATATGCGCCCTTGCGAAGCGGATGATTCTCCACAGGTCCGGATGCAACAACGGTTCGCCTATACCGTTGAGAATCAGGGTCTTTGCATGGGCAAGCGACGGTCTCAGATTCTTGAAAACCTCAAAGGGTAGGTCTTCCTCGACGATACAGCTTCCCGCGGCATATTTGACACACATCCGGCAATGCAGATTGCAGCGAGTGGTAAGTTCAACGTATATTTTTTTCGGATGCGAAGTATTCATTATGGGACTCACGAAATTTGCAATCTCATGACAACGTTACCTGGCCGAAGCTTGTGACGGAAACCAATGCCTGGTTCGGTTGCAGACGGAAACGACCGTCAGCATCACCGGTACCTCCACCAAAACACCAACGACACAGACCAAGGCCGCGCCGGACTCGGGACCGAATAGGGTGATGGCTACCGCCACCGCCAGTTCGAAGAAGTTGCTGGCACCGATCAGGGCTCCGGGTGCGGCGATATTGTAGGGCAGTTTTAACCATTTCATCAGCCCGTAGGCGAGAGACGAGTTGAAATATACCTGGATAGTAATCGGAATGGCAATGAGGAGGACATGGAACAACCGGCCGGTGATATTATCGGCCTGGAAGGCAAAGATCAGCACCAGGGTGGCCAAGAGCGCAGAGATTGCCACTGGGTGGAGAGTCGGCAGAAAGGTGTTATTGAACCAGTCCGGGCCTTTGGTTTTCAACAGCAGCATTCGGGTGATGACCCCGGCGGCGAGGGGAATGACAATGAACACCAGAACCGAGGTAAAGAGAACGCTGTAGGGAACAATCAGGTTGGAAGCACCGGCCACCAGATATTTGACGATTGGGGCGAACAGCACCAGCATAAGCAGATCGTTAACCGACACTTGCACCAGGGTGTAGCCGGGATCACCATCGGTCAGATAACTCCAAACAAAGACCATGGCGGTGCAGGGGGCCGCAGCCAGAATAATACTGCCGGCAATATACTGGTCGGCTTCGGAAGGGGTGATCCAGGAGCTGAAGACCAAGCGGAAGAAAATATACCCCAACAAAGCCATACTGAAGGGTTTAACGATCCAGTTGACAAAGAGGGTAACGAACAACCCTTTGGGATTCTTGCCGACGTTAAGAACCGACGAAAAATCGACCTTCAGCATCATAGGATAAACCATCAGCCAGATGAGGATGGCGATGGGGATGTTGATCTGCGAGCCCTCGCCAAATTCAAGCCCGCGGAGAGATGCGATCGCCTCCGGCACCAGCTTGCCCAGGCCGATGCCGACAACCATGCAGATAGCCACCCAGACGGTGAGATATTTATCGAAAAAACTCATCTTCTTGTCCATTTATAGCTCCTTATTATTTCTTGATAAAATCTATTTTTCAGCACTTTTTGCTTTTGTCTGTTTGTGGCGTCGGCAGAGATCGACAGTGTCACATGAAAGGATATCCGCAAGCATTTGTCTGTCTTTCTTAATCTCCAATGAATCTTGAACTGCCTCTTTAAGCCAGGTGCCAATATGGGCAGGGAAGGCTTGGGAAAGACGATAGAAAACCCAACGCCCTTCCTTGCGGCTCTGGACAAGTCGAGCCTTATGAAGAATACTCATGTGCCGGGAGACGGTTGCCATGCTGACGCACAGTAATTCGGTGATCTGGCAGACACAGAGTTCATCATGTTCCAACAAAGCAGTGATTACGCGCATTCGGTTGCCGTCTGCTAAGGCTTTTGTTGTATCGAGCGCTGTTTGCATGGTTTGCCTCATAATTACATATTTATCTAAATGACAAATAATCCTAGCGAGTGATCTTCCGCTTGTCAAGCACTGTTTTCTCGGATAATGGGAGAAAGAGAGGGCTTTCCGAGAACCTTTTAGAAACAGCTGAATCAATGTAGGAGGTTGATTTTTTCAAGAAATGGCTATGAGGAAAAAATCAACTGTTACAAACGTTATACGGGAATGTATTGGGTCCGGCTTTTTAATGTCAATCAAGGATGCTTTGTTCGGTCGGACGCTGCAGTTTGATTGTCTCCAGGTAGAGGTCAGCTCACGCTGTCATGGGCGTTGCAGCTATTGCCCGCATACCACGATGCTTGCGCAGTGGCAAGGGCGCGACATGGATATGGAAACCTTTGGACGTCTCCGGCCCCTGATGCGATGTTCGGCCCGGGTGCACCTCCAGGGTTGGGGCGAGCCATTTCTCAACCCGGCCTTTTTCACCATGGCCGCTCAAGCGAAGAAAACCGGTTGTGCCGTTTCCACAACCACCTGCGGCTTGGGCATGAATTCACACCGGGCTCACGAAATCGTTGAAAGCGGGATGGACATTGTCGCGTTTTCGTTGGTCGGCAGCGATGCTGCGAGCAATGCACAGCGCAGCGGCGTTGATTTCGAACGGGTCTGCCAGGGTATAGCCTCCCTGCGGACGGCAAGGGACAAGGGGAAGGGGATGTATCCGGCGATCCATCTCGCCTATCTCCTTCTAGCCTCGAACATCGAGGCTGTGGTCGGTCTTCCTGTCCTCATGCAGCGGCTCGGTGTTGACAGTGCGGTTATTTCAACTCTTGATTATCTGGCGGCACCGAGCTTGACCGGGGAAACGTTTTCTCAAGGAGAAGGAGAAAAGATCGAAAAAGCCGGATCCGCCCTCCGGCAAGCAGCAGCCGAAGCTGATCGTCTGGGCCTTGGCTTTCACTACGAGTTCCCCCGTCCTATCGCTTCGAAAAACGGTTGCCGCGAGAATATCAACCGATCGTTATTTGTCTCCGCCAACGGGTCCGTTTCGCCCTGTGTTTTTGTCAATATTCCAGCAGACATTGCCGATCCCAATCGGAGGATTTTCGGCAACGTTCATGAAAAATCCCCTGTCAAGATATGGGAAAGTGATGATTTTCAGCTTTTTCGAGACCGTCTTGGCAAGGGGGACCCCGATCTCCCGTGCCAAACCTGCCCCAAACGCTTCCAACGTCAAGGCTGATAAACGGGGCATTGGGAAGGTCAGACAGCCCCTTTGAGAACTCATATTCATTTGAAAGTTCTGGCTGAAATGATCTTTTTCCATCGTGCTTCGGGATACATCCCCTCTAGCTATCGATCCGAAAAGGAAGCCAAAGAGATGTTATTTCTAAATCGAATGATCGTATCTGACAGAGCCTCTTGCAAAATGAACAGTATTTGAAATTGTTCATTGGTAGTATGTTTGATCTTTGACAACCTACCAAATAGTCGCAGAAGTTGGTCTGAAAACAGGGTGATAACTCCAAACATCAAATGCAGTGATACCTTTGAATGCCCCATGACCATAACATTGTTAGCGCCGAAATCTTCTTTTAACCGACTATTTGCCCGTTCCGCACTGGAGCGAATTTTATAGCGCTCTGCTTCATGAGGTGCCATAGGTAACACCTCTTTGCCACGTCCATTTTTGTTGATGATCGGGACATGCCCATAACCCCGACTGATCTCCTCTATCCGTTCGGCATCATAGGCCGCATCCATAAGATCATAGAAATATGTCACCTTTCTGCTGGTCATTTTGATCAATGGAATAGCTGCTTGGCTATCATGCAGGGAAGCAGAGGTGATCGGTAAGCCGATATCGTTTGTATCCAGACGCAGCTTATAGCCGTTCCATGACATCTTGTATCCTTTTGCATTCTTCTTGGTCCCATGATCGCAGGCAATCGGCAACTCGCTGATTGATTCCTCGACACTCTGAGTAACCTGGCGATCAAGTCGCTTTTCAGCGGCAGGTTCTCGCTGTTCACCTTTGGCGGGAGGCCCTCTTTTCCTTGGCTTTTTCGGTTCTTTGACCTTCTTCGCAGGTTTTTCTCGTCCGATAATGGCGGTTGAATCCCGACTTATACCGCAAGGGCATAAGTTTCGTTTGAGCAGACAAGCAGCTCAACTCAGCTTTATATGGCCGACGAGCTCCTGTGACAGATATTTCTCTACCAGAGCATCGTGCACCCGACTGCCTAGACTGCCGACAGAGAACTCGGCGAAAGCTCGTGAAAATTTCGAATCGGACGGAATATCATCAACAGTGATAACCCCGCATACCCGCCGGAGATTAACAGCTGCCAGGAGGGTACGACGCAAGTCGCTGGTTGTTGCCAGTCGGTAGTATGCTTTTGCTACAAACGCTCGTGCCAGGGCCTACGCCGATCAAGAGGTTTTCGTCCAGGATAGCGGAAATGAATTATATTTTTCGACACATATCGTTCTACCTGGACAAGCTCCAGGATGGATAACAACCGCTCCTCCTGTTCAGTAAATGGTGTTGATAAACATTGGTTGAGATGGGGGAATAAACTTCTTTGGACTCGACCTATCAACCATGATATCTTGTCTACGAGCTTCATGACATTCTCCTTGGTTTTGTTTTGCTGGGTACATAACTATACCGGGAAATGTCATGAAATTCAAATATTTCAGCATGTTAATTTGCTTTGCCCCGTGATTTTGTTATCAACCGTCTTTTTGCAAAAGGCTCTGAGTATTACAGATTGACAAGGTGGTGGTAACTCTTTCTGAAAATTCTTTACATATACGGGTTGGCAAAGCCGATATAAAATATACGAGGGAAAAATTATGAAAATCACCATGACGGTCAGCACTGTGCTCGCATTATTAACTTTTGTAACCCTGGCGGGTGCCGAGGTTAAACTCACCGGGCACTTTATTGCCAGAAAAGAGTGCCCAGCGTATCAGAGTTTTCGGAACCAGACCAACCCGGGCAATGTCATGACCAGGGAAAATGCCACTTACGATTTGCTGGCGAAGAACAATACCTTGGGATCATATTATCTGATAAGGATGAATGCCGAACCCTCCAGCCGTTGGGTTGCCGTCACCTGTGGTGACCATGGTATGCCCGGTGAACCCATCGTTTCCCCGGCACCGCCGGTCAGCGGCCTGGGCTACCAAGGGCAGGAACCTCGCTATCTTCTTGCCGTCAGTTGGCAGCCAAGTTTTTGTGAAACCAAGCCGGATAAAGCAGAATGCCGGCATCAGACCGAGACCCGCTTTGACGCCACCCATTTTACGCTGCATGGGTTGTGGCCCCAGCCTCGCGGCAATGAATATTGCGGCGTGTTAGCGGACGATGTGGCACGCGATAAAAACGGAAAATGGCAGCAACTGCAGGAACCCACCCTTGATTCGAACACCATGAATGAACTGAAAACAGTTATGCCCGGGACCCAGTCGTATCTCCAGCGGCACGAATGGACAAGACATGGCACCTGCTATAACGGTAAATCAGCGGACCAGTATTTTCGCGATGCCTTGGAGAAGATGCGCGAACTCAATGCCGAGGACTCTGTGGTCAGACGTTTGTTTGCCGAGAATATCGGCAAAGAGATAACCGCTTCGCAGATCGCCGACGCCTTTGAGCAGAACTTTGGCAACAGAGCGGGCGACAAGATCAAGATAGCCTGCGTCAAAGACGGCAATCGTCTTCTTATCAGTGAGATAACTATCGGTCTGCAGGGAAATCTTCCGGCACTGACCATGCGAGAAGCGCTCCTCGCTGCGCCCAAGGCCAATGATAGAGGGTGTTCGAAGGGGATTGTCGATCCGGTCGGTGCGCAATGAAATTATAAGGCCAGGTAAACCGAACTTGCTATTATTCTTTGCAGGAAGATGCAAGGCATAGTGGTGCTGTTTTTGGTCATGCGGGCTAAAAACGAGGGGCCACTTTAAAAAATGGAAAGGTAAGACGCCCCAATACGGTGTTTTTGCGGAAGCGACTCGGCACCTTTTTTGATGTTGCTTAAGAAGGAGACGGGTATGATATTTTTTGGAAAATATTAAAATACTCTTCTTTGGGATGACCATAAGGTCTTTTCCCACATCAGCTCTCGTTTAAGTTGTATGGTATGAGTATCTCAAGTTATTCACCAAAAAAACTGCAGAATAATAAAAATACACATACCCCCCTCAATCAAACGGTTTCATGCTCATCATTGTTGAATCACCAACCAAAGCCAAGAAAATTCAATCAATTCTCAAGCTAAGAGCTATCTCCACGGTGGGTCACTTTAAAGACCTGCCTGAAGCTCAGATTGGTGTTGATTTGAAGACCTACGAGCCGACATTTGTCTACCACGAGAAGAAAATGAATCTTCCCGGCGAACTGCGGGCTGCGGCCAAGGGTAAAGCCGTCATGCTGGCAGGTGACCCAGACCGGGAAGGCTATGCCATAAGCTGCCACATCTATGAAGAAGTGAAAGACGTCGCAAGAGAATGTCTGCGCATGGAAATTTATGAGGTTACTGAAAAGGGTCTGAAGGAGGCCCTTGCCAAGGCGGTGCCATTTGAACAGACAAACACAGGTCTCTATAATGCCTTTCTGGGAAGAAGAATCGGTGACCGGTTGGTGGGATATATCCTCTCACCAATCACAAGCAAAAGTCTTCGCGGTAAATATAGCGTCGGCCGGGTGCAATCGCCTGCCGTTCGTCTCATCGTCGACCGTGAACGGGAGATTAGGAGCTTTGTGCCCTCCACGTATTGGATGCTCGATATTCTGCTGGAAAAAGATGAATCGAACTTCTTGGCTCGCCATGTAAAAGGTAAATTCAACCAGTTGTCGGACGTAGAGAAGATTATTGCCGCAATTCGAAATGAAAGCCATGTCTTGGCTACCAAGGTTGAAAAGAAGGAGGTTAAACAGTCTCCCAAACCACCATTCACGACTGTCGATTTACAGGCTGCTGCGGCTGTCCGCCTGAAGTTCACCCCAGAGCAGACAATGAAACTTGCCCAAGGGCTTTTCGACCACGGTCTTACAACCTATCACCGTACAGATTCCGTACGCATGGATGAAGCTTTTGTCGGTGAGATTCGAGATTTCTTGGGTAAAGCGCTGGGTGTCAATTATCTTCCGCAAAAACCGAATCAGCATAAGTCGAAGAATTCTCAGGCCGAGGCCCATGAAGGTATCCGACCCACCCATATGCATTCAACCGCTGATATCCCAGCAATAATCAAGAAAGAAAGACTTACCCCCGACCATGCCAAGCTGTACGAGGTAATATTTAAACGGGCTGTCGCCAGCCAAATGGCTCCGGCCATATTCGACTCCACAACTATGCTTTTTGAGGCGGTCGGGGAAATTTTTAAGGCCGCTGGGCGAGTTCTCAAGTTCGATGGATTTCTCAAGGTGTATGCAGAGGTTGACGAAGAAAAAGAAAAAAAGAAAGATGAAGATAAGCTGCAATTGTTACCAGCGGTAGAGGTTGGCGAATTAGTCTTGAAACAGAAGGAAATCCTGGAAGAAAAAAAGACCAAAGCACCCGGAAGATTCACCCTGGGTTCTCTGGTTAAAGAACTGGAACGGCTTGAAATCGGCCGTCCTTCGACATACGCCGCCATCACCAAGAACATTACTGACCGTGGTTATGTAAAGGAAGAAAAGGGGAAAGTAGTGCCTCTCCTCCCGGGGGAGACACTCATCGACTATTTAAGAGAAAAGCATTCTTGGGTGATCGATTATGAACTGACCAAGAAGATGGAAAAATTTCTCGACCAAGTCGTCGAAAATAAGGAGACATGGCAGAGATTCTGTAGGGGGGTTCACAACAAGATGGGTTTTTTCGCGCCGCCGATAAGATCTGCCGGTGGTGGCCCAAGCGAAAGCCAACTCAAGTATGCCCACTACCTCGCAGCAAAAAATAATGTCGCCATACCAGAGGAAACGCTAAAGATCGGTAGGGCCTTGTCATTATGGATTGAGGGTATCGTCGGCAAAAAAACTCAATGAACGAGTACCCTCAGTTGCGATCAACCAGGCTAACCTGTTGCCGGTAAATCCCAGTCCAACCGGGTTCCTGCAATTGTCGAAACCCACCAAAATAGCGGCAGAGTCCGACTCTTGCGAAAAGTCGAAGAAAGGAATAGTGTCTTCTCCAACAATACCTCCTTATCCGGCTGAAGATATTACAGGTATGAACCATGCGACAAAATAAAAAGAGCAATTCTTCTCTTGAACGGTCGGCGATGATTGTCGCCACCTTGACATCGTTTATAGGGCCGTTCATGATCTCTTCGGTGAATGTGGCCATGCCGGCCATCCAGGCTGATTTTCAGATGGATGCTGTGCAGCTCAGTTGGATTTCCACTGCCTATCTGCTGGCGATGGCCGTTGGCCTTGTACCCGCCGGTAAAATAGCCGATATCCGTGGACGAAAAAAGGTCTTTGCCGCCGGCTTAGGCGTTTACACACTCGGGACTGGCCTGGCTGTTTTTGCCAACTCAGCGGCAATGCTGATCGGCTTGAGAGGTCTTCAAGGCCTTGGGGCCGCCATGTTTGTGACGACCGGTATGGCAATCATTACTTCCATTTTTCCGCCAAACAGACGGGGCAGGGTTATAGGTGTCTATGTTGCCGCGGTCTATATCGGTCTCTCCGTCGGACCCTTTGCCGGGGGCTTTCTCACCCATTATCTGGGTTGGCGCAGTATCTTCCTTATTATGCTGCCGTTGGGGTTGCTGATGCTTTTTTTGACGCTTTGTTACCTGAAAGGGGAATGGCTGGGAGAACCAGGACAACAGCTCGATATTGCCGGTTGTCTGCTCTATGCGTCTGCTATTTTTGCCATGGTCTATGGCGCCACCCGATTGCCATCTCTCCTTGGTGCAGGGCTGCTGCTGTCCGGCGTACTGCTGTTTGCACTTTTTATCCGCCAACAGCTGACTACTGAATTTCCTGTCTTTGACATCCAGCTCTTTGTTTCCAACAAGACCTTTGCCTACTCAAGTCTTGCAGCCTTGCTCAATTACTCCGCGACTTTTGCGGTAACCTTCCTGCTCAGTCTCTATCTTCAATATCTTAAAGGAATGTCGCCCCAGACGGCCGGCAGTGTGCTCATGGCTCAACCAATCGTGATGGCGTTGCTGTCACCGGTTGCCGGCCGCTTCTCCGACCGAATCGAGCCTCGCCTTCTGGCAAGTGCGGGAATGACCATTACGGCAATCGGCGTTTTATTTTTTTCGATGCTGCAGCCTGATACTGCGCCGTATCTGATTGTTGCCAATCTCATCTTGCTTGGCACCGGTTTCGCCTTGTTCAGCTCACCTAATATGAACGCCATCATGGGGGCTGTGGAGAAGCGTCATTACGGACTGGCATCAGGGACAGTTGCAACCATGCGGCTGCTTGGTCAAATGTTCAGTATGGCCATGGCAACCGTTGTTCTTGCGCTGATTGTCGGCCGACAGGCTATCGTCCCGGCAAACTATGGCATGTTTCTTCGCAGCATCCATACGGTCTTTCTTATTTCCGCCGGTCTCTGTCTTTCAGGAGTATATTTTTCATGGTTTCGCGGTGCCCTGTTGCAACCTGAATCGTCTCAAAGCAAGACTCAATAAGAGAGTGCCGGTCAGCTATTTAGAGGAAAACCACCTCCAAAAGGAACTCGCTTCAATAATTATTTCATTGGGGCGGCGATGTGGGATGCTCCCGCATTTTTCTACTTGAGATCAGCAAAACACTTGAAGCCACAGAGCGAAGTGTCCTAAATTGGATTTTCGAGTATGTTATTATCCTGAAAATCGGATAAAGCGCACACTTTAAACGAAAATAACAACCCCATAAGCACGGTTTAGTTGAAAAACCGTGCTTTTTTCTTGCCTTTTTTGCGTGCATGTATTAAGTATATACGTACATTTTAAAGGGGAGTTTATTCATGGCTAAACCAATAACAGGAAAAACTCACGTCGGCGAACGGCATGAGAAGCGTCCGAATGGCGATATTTACATCTATGAACGGATTACGGCTTATGACGAAAAGACCAGAAAGACCTATACGGTCAGCCAAAAGCTCAAGGGAAAAATCAAGTCGGGAACACAAGAAATTGCCCCGACTCGTCCGAAAAAACACAAAGGTGAGGGAGGCATTGCCAATGCAACACGTCAACATACCGGCCTCACGGACATCCTGGAATGGGTGGGTAAGGTTTCCGGCATTGATGATGATGTACATGCTTCATTCAGCGAGGGAGATGCGGCGAAGATGCTTTCTATCCTGAAAATCGGATAAAGCGCACACTTTAAGCCAAAAAAAACAACTCCATAAGCACGGTTTTGTTGAAAAACCGTGCTTTTTTCTTGTCTTTTTAACGTGTACGTAATATATTTATACGCACATTTTAAAGGGGAGTTTATTCATGGCTAAACCAATAACAGGAAAAACACACGTCGGTGAACGGCGCGAGCAGCGTCCGAATGGCGATATTTACATCTATGAACGGATTACAGCCTACGAAGAAAAGACCAGAAAGACCTATACGGTCAATCAGAAACTCAAGGGGAAAATTAAGTCGGGAACACAAGAAATTGTGCCGACTCGCCCGAAAAAACACAAAGACGAAGGAGGCATTGCCGATGCAACACGTCAGCATACCGGCCTCACGGACATCCTGGAATGGGTTGGCAAAGTTTCCGGCATTGATGATGATGTACGTGCTTCATTCAGCGAGGGTGATGCGGCAAAGATTCTTTCTATCGCACGCTACTGGATCGGTTCCGGTGGCAACACGCTACCGCGCCTTGAGAGTTGGCAGGTAATGCACCCCCTTCCATATCGTGAGGCGATCACTGAAGACGTGTATGGTAAGCTGTTTAAGGATGTTGGTCGCAATGAAGAAGGCGTTCAGTGCTATTTTTCAGCTCGGGCGGCACGCCTGGGCGAGTCTCCTGTACTGGCGTTTGACTCTACCACTATCTCGACATACTCTGAAAATCAGTCGGAGGCACGGCAGGGGTTCAACAAAGATGGCGACGGACTCAATACGATCAAGCTTTTGACCTTATATTCCGTGAAGGCTCGCGAACCCATAGCCTTCGCTAAGCAACCCGGTAATATTCCGGATGTCATATCCATTGAAAACACTCTGACACAACTCAAGTGTCTCAATCTGGAAAAACCTCTGATCGTCACCGATAACGGCTACTACAGCCAGAAGAACATGATGGAA
>JAZDOW010000191.1:0-3361 GCA_043798185.1 Pseudomonadota bacterium
GAGCATTCGCCTCCGAGGCGGCCCAAAGCCTGCGTCCTTTTTCGTCAAGGTGAGACCACATGGCCTGATACCGACTTTGCATTCGTTCGATAATTTCCATGCTCCTCATCTTGCCATAGGCGGAGTAAAAAGTCTATTTTAATTTTGAACAGTCCCTTAATGTTCACGTCACAGAGCTTACCTGCCATTTTACCATAACAGTAAATTGATGCAAGTATTGGCGAATTCATACGAAAAGGCGAGGTTTAGGACATCGATTTGGGAACCTTGATGGGTTTCTTTAAAGAGGATATATTTACTTTTGGCCCACAGTCTTTTCTCGGTCACCTACGTGACAAGACGGCTCGGAGATGTCCTGGAAAAATCAAGAAGACAAAATGCTCCATCACCTCCATTTTTTTAGGGAAAATTTCGAATTTGCAAAAGAGCAAACTTACTCCTTTTCGGGAGTGATATTGAGGCATTCACAAGGCCAAAACACTCAGGAATTATGTTAACTCGTAGGGCTCGCCAGCCCATTCTCATTGGCAATGGAAATCTCAGTCTGGCTCTGCACGATAGTACTGTGGTATCAAGCCAAAGTGTAGCCAATGAGCGCCATGTCGGCGCCGGTGAAAGATTTGCCGTGGACCTATCCTTTTACTTGCGAAAACTTATATTATAAGTTTAAAATATAAGCATGAAACAAATCGAATGGAGAAATATTGCCCTCCGGCAGCTTCGGAAAATCAAGAGTAAAGAAGACCGCGAAGATATCTATGAAGCTGTCGGCAAGCTGGCTCTGTTTCCCGATTGCGACAACATCAAATACATCGTGAATTCGGATAGCCTCTACCGTTTACGGGTGAAAAACTGGAGAGTGATCTTCTCTAGTCGGCTTGAAATCATCACTATAGAAGAGGTTAAAAGGCGAAATGAGCGCACATACAGATAAGGTTCAGATAATCAAACAGAACGGCGTACCGGCTTTTGCCGTCATCCCCTATGCGGACTATCTGGCCCTGACCGGTCAGAGCGACGCCGACGAGGCGACAATTCCTCACGAAGTTGTCGGCCTGGCCATAAAGAACGGCTGGAACCTGGTCAAGGCCTGGCGCAAGCACTTGGGCATTAGCCAGACGGAGCTTGCCGCCAGGGCCGGAGTGAGCCAGTCCGCCCTCTCGCAGATGGAGAACAGTGACAACCCGCGCAGCGCCACCCTTGGAAAACTGGCCGAGGCGATGGGGTTGAGCGTCCATCAATTGACCGATTGAAGAGGAGATCGGCGTCCTGGCCTAACAGCTCGATTTCTAAACTGCTACCAGTATTTCCCATCGACTTCCATGGGGAATACTTTCCACTCCCTTTCCACCGTACCATTTTCCCTATACTTTCTTGCCAAGCTTTGAGGTTGGCAGGGTTCATCGCCGACTGTGGCTCATTGAGTCGGCGAGAAATAAAAGGACACCATATTTATTGCTTTCAAAGAATTGGTCTGGTGTTCCTCTAAAACCCTATTAGTTGCATTTTATTGCTGCAAATGCGTTAGGTGTCTCCGTATTTCCCGTATTTTACAAGGCGTATCTCACGCGTTGGCCTGAAGACGGCATCAACATCCTTCGTGGCCGGCCGGGCATCAAACACCAAACACATAACCGCCCAGCCATACAGACAAATTTCTCTTACGGCCCCCAAAGCGGCTAGTGCTTCAATGAGCTGAACAAGATATCCATTGATTTCATCCTTCGTCGTACATGTATCGCTTCATTCTGAAAAATATCTGACAACACATCTGTCACATTTCAATCAACCAACGTAATGCGCTCCGAAGCGCCCTATTCCTCTTGTCAAGATTCGAACTTCGGAGCCCTTCATAGTATTTCCGTCGTATGCCCGAGGTTGCAAACCCGGCAAACATGGTGTTCCTACGATATTCATCGAGCCACCCGAACAACCTTGAGTATCTCTCTGTCACGTATTCCCGAAACGCCGTCGCCCTGCGGGCGTCTATCAGAAAACGCTTGCACAGTGCGGCGTTCGATACGCCTATTGCAACCATGATCAGGAAATCCGCATGATCGATACCTGAGAACGGCAATCCTTCGCCACCAATAAATTCTTTTTTTCGTTCTTGCCAATCCTTCTCTAATACTTGATCTCCTGTCAGCATCAGAAGAATATCGAGCGCTCGATTTTCGTCCGGCATGAATCGACGAATACCCATGTCGAGCACCTCTCCTTTATGAAGACCTACGTTCGGATCAAAGAGCCTGGGATCTGTCGATGAAAGGCGTCCATGCGGCGCCTTTAATTGGTTAAAAAGCGGAAACACCTTGCCGTTTTTCTGCCCCTTGCAGATTGCTTCCAGATGTCTCACTTGTTTTCTGATTCTTCCATACTGCACGATCGCTCGCGGCAGATCACTCGATTGCGCCAAATATTCGAGTTGCGCTTGGCGAAGTGGCTGCCTTCCAATCCGCTCACGAACTCCATCAACCTCCTGCAAGACCGCAGCAACCTCTGTCATCGAATCGATGTCAAACTGTTTGCCGGCCTTGGCAAAGATGAAAAACTTCAAAGTTTCCGCTTCGCCTACAAAAGCATCTCTCATGCCTGTCATGGCGCGAACGTCTACCTGCACACCGTCACATTCCTTGTCGCCAAGCAGGCGCATCAACGGCATCACTTCCTTTGCAAACTGATCCTCAATACCACTTTCCCGGAGAATCACCTGCAAACGAGCATATAATCTGAAGGTTGCTTCCGCATCTGCGCAGCCATGCTCAACCAAGTCTTTGAATGGAACGTCCAGCAGTGTCTGACCCTCGTCGACCAAATCTCTATACCTTTCTACGTCTTTTCCGACAAGCTTCTTAGCAACCGCCGCAAGGTTAAAAAAGTCCCAATCCCCGAAGCACTCATGGGCTGCCAACATGGTATCGAAGTAGGTGTTTGCGATCCGAATACCGTAGCGCCGAAGCAAAACGTAATCATACTTCAGATTGTGCCCTGCGATTTTTATTTTTTGAGCCAGAAGATTGCGGAGAAAGTCGAGTATCGAAGCCGCCGAGATATCATGCAGATGTTCTCCGGTCACAGGAACATAAAATGCCTGCCCCTCACGGACGGCGAATGCGACACCGAGCAAAGAGGCCTTCCTGGGGTCTTTGTCAGTAGATTCCGTATCCACAGCGCAGACATCGGCGCATGTCACCACCTCTTCCAACTCACGCAGTCCGGCATGTCACCACCGATTAAAAACTGACCCACCAGGGGCTATTTTTCGGACCCACCCACTTTGTGGCACAGTGTCTATTTAACGAAAACATTTTTCTTTCAAATCCCCTCCCAATAAGGAACGAGGGCGTTTGAAAGAAAAATG
>JAZDOW010000208.1:0-10964 GCA_043798185.1 Pseudomonadota bacterium
ATGGACCCGCTCTCCTTTATCGCGGAACAAAAAATTACCCAGGCCATGCAGGAGAGGGATTTCAATTCACCGAAATGGAAGAACAAACCCCTCCCCTTAGACGATGACTCCTTTGTTCCCGATGACCTGAAAATGGCCTACAAAATCCTCAAAAACAGCGGCTACCTGCCGCCGGAAATCGAGGATCGCAAAGAAGTGAAGAAACTCGAAGATCTTATCGCCTGCACGGAAGACGAACATGAGAGACTCAAGCAGATGAAAAAGCTCAATGTTCTCCTTATGAAAATTGATGCCGAGCGCTCAACACCGGTCAATATCAACAGTCAGCAGGACTATTATCAAAAAGTGGTGGAAAGAATCACCCTCCACTCCAAATCGAAAAAGTGAGCCCTTGACAAGGGTGGCAATTCCGTCGAGAAGCTTTTCAAGAGCAACTGCCAAATTTACACCACAAAACCTGAAAGGAGAGGGGTTTCTCCATAACCCCCTCTCCCTTATCATTCGGTGCGACCACCGCCGAACACCTTATAAAGGTTAACCTGATTGACAAGTTTCGCCAATTGTAAGCCGATATAGCTCTGTCGGGCGGTGTAAAGCGACCGTTGGGCATCGAGAAAGGTCAAATGATTGTCGAGCCCTTCCTGGTAACGCTCGTTTGCTGCGGTGTAATACTCCTGATTGGCTTGCAGGTTGGCCTTCTGCGCGGCCAGCTGTTCCCGGTAGGTATCCTGGGCAACGAGAACGTCCGCAGCCTCGCGGAAGGCGGTCTGAATCGCCAGTTCATATTTGGCGATAGCAGCATTCTTCCTTACTTCCGCGACATCGAGTTGGGCATTCAGTCTGCCGGCGTTAAAAATCGGCACGGTTATGGAGGGCGAAAATGCCCAGACCCCGGTGCCTCCGCCGAAGAGATCGGCAAGATCCCCGCTTGCGACTCCAGCACTCGCACTCAAACTAATGATCGGGAAAAAGGCCGCTCGTGCTGCGCCGATGTTGGCATGGGCGCCCTTAAGCATATGCTCGGCCGCCAGGATATCCGGCCTCTGCAGCAGTACCTCCGAGGATACCGACTGGAGGAAGACAGGAAAAGGCTGTCGTTCAGAGAGAGGCTTGTTGTCCGTAGAGAGCTCCGGCACCGACCCGCCGGTGAGAAGGGCCAGACTATTCAGATCCTGAGCAACTTGACGGCGATACAGTGCCCGATTCCCCCGGGCGGTTTCCAGGGCTGTGCGGGACTGAGCCAAGGCAAGCTGGGTAGCGATACCCTCCTTGGCGCGTAGCTCAACCAAGCGGTAGGATTCTTCCTGGTTCTGCAAGGTATCCTCAGTGATCGACAGCAACTCCCGGTCGGCCATAAAGGTCAGATAGGCTCTTGCAACCTCGGCGATCAGGCTGAGCCGAACACTGCGGTAACTCTCCTCCAGGGAGAGATACTGCTCCAGGGCATCCGCTTGCAGATTTTTCACCCGTCCGAAAAAATCGAGTTCGTAGGAAGTCACTCCCACCGAAACAGCGTAGTTTTCGGCCGTTACATAACGGCCACCGGAATAGGCCCGCTGCTTGCCGGCAGAACCGGCACCGCTTACGGCAGGAAAAAGGGCCGCTCGCTGGATCCGGTACTGGGCCTGATAGGACTCGACATTCAGCGCGGTCTGACGGAGATCGCGGTTATTGGTCAGAGCATCGGTTATCAGTTTTTGCAGGCTCTGATCAGTGAAATAGTCACGCCAGTCAGGATCGACCTGCGCCTGCTGCCCACCGACCGAAGATGCGGGCAGACTGACAACCGGCGGCGTCTCCGGCTTTACATACCGAGGCGCCAGAGAACAGCCCTGCAGGGCAAGAACCAGCAGCCCGGCAATAAGTTGAAGTATTTTTTTAGTTCGCATTAGGTGATTCCTCCTCAATCGCTACAGGGGTCTCCTGTCGGTTGCGGCGTCTGGTGAACAACCGAATCACCACGACGAAAAACAAAGGTATGAAAAAGATGGCCAGCGCCGTCGCCGACAGCATTCCTCCCAAAACGCCGGTGCCGATAGCATGTCTGCTATTCGCCCCGGCGCCGGTGCTGATGGCAAGCGGCAGGACACCCAGCATGAAGGCGAGCGAAGTCATGAGAATGGGCCGTAACCGCTGACGACAGGCCTTGAGCGTAGCCTCGACCAGATCACGGCCCTTGTCGTAGCGCCGTTTGGCAAATTCAACGATGAGGATGGCGTTCTTAGCCGAAAGTCCGATAGTCGTGAGCAGACCGACCTGGAAGTAAACATCGTTTTCGAGACCCCTGGTATAGGTAGCGAGCAGCGCACCCAGAACGCCGATGGGCACGGCCAGCATGACCGAGAAGGGTACCGACCAACTTTCATAGAGGGCGGCAAGCGACAAAAAGACCACCATGAGCGAAAGGGCATATAATCCGGGCGCCTGGGTGCCCGCCTGCTGCTCCTGATAAGATGATGCGGTCCATTCGTAGCCGATACCGGCCGGGAGTTTTGCTACCATATCGCCAACTATCTGCATAGCGTAACCGCTTGACTTGCCTGCCGCGGCTTCGCCGACAATCTCAACAGCCGGATTGCCGTTATAACGCTCAAGACGTGGAGAACCAAAGCTCCATTTGCCGCGGGTAAAAGTAGAGAACGGCACCATCTCACTCTTATTGTTTCGGACATACCAGAGATCCAGGTCTTCCGGTTGCATGCGGAAAGGAGCATCGGCCTGCACATAGACCTTTTTTACCCGACCCTGATGGAGGAAGTCATTGACATAGCTTGAGCCCCAGGCCATGGAAAGAGTCGAGTTAAGATCGGCAATACTGACCCCCAGGGCCATGGCCTTTTCATAGTCGATATCCAGGTTGTACTGGGGATTATCCTCCATGCCGTTCGGTCGGACGCGGGTAAGATCGTGACCCTGGGCGGCCATGCCCAGTAGCTGATTGCGGGCCGCGATAAGTTTATCATGGCCCAATCCACCACGATCCTGGAGGAAGAAGTCAAAACCCGTAGAGCTGCCGAGCGCCGGAATTGCCGGAATGTTGAAAGCAAAGACCATCGCTTCCTTGATCTGGGAAAAAGATCCCATCGCCCGGCCGATGATGGCCTTGACCGACTGCTGGGGGCTGTTCCTCTCTTTCCAATCCTTAAGCTGGGCGAAGACCATACCGATATTCTGCCCCTGACCGGCAAAGCTGAAGCCGGCAACGGCAAAAGCCGACTTTACGTTGGCTGCTTCGTTGGTGAGATAATGATCGCGGACGGTATTCAAGACCTTCTGGGTACGCTCGAGCGTCGCCCCGGCAGGCAGCTGCACCATAGTGAGAAAGACACCCTGGTCCTCTTCGGGGATGAAGGAGGTCGGCAGTTTCGTAAAGAAATAGGCGGTACCGCCGATCAAAAGCAGGTAAACCAAAGCAAAGCGGCCGGTGCGTTGCAGCACATAGCCCACGCCGCTGCGGTAGCGGTCGGCATTCCTTTCGAAAAAGCGATTGAACCAGCCGAAAAAGCCCCGTTTGTGGCTATGTGCTCCTTTTTTTACCGGCTTCAGCAGGGTAGCGCAAAGGGCCGGAGTAAGGATGAGCGCAACCAGCACCGACAGGGTCATAGCCGAGACGATGGTCAGCGAAAACTGCCGGTAGATCGCTCCGGTAGAGCCACCAAAGAAAGCCATCGGCACGAAGACTGCGGAGAGTACCAGAGCAATGCCGATCAGGGCACCGGTGATCTGGTCCATGGATTTGCGGGTCGCCTCAAGGGGAGAGAGCCCCTCTTCGCTCATAATCCGTTCAACGTTTTCAACGACAACGATAGCATCGTCGACCAGAAGACCGATGGCCAGAACCAGGCCGAACATGGTCATGGTATTGATTGAATAACCGAAGGCCGACATGACGCCGAAGGTGCCGAGCAAAACGACCGGCACGGCGATGGTCGGGATGAGGGTTGCTCGGAAATTTTGGAGAAACAAATACATGACGAGAAAGACCAGGATGATCGCCTCAATCAGGGTCTTCACCACCTCATAGATGGAAATCTTAATGAAGGTGGTGGTGTCATAGGGATAGACCACCTTGACCCCTGCTGGGAAATAGGGCTCAAGCTCGGTGATTTTCGCCTTCACCGCCTCGGCGGTGGCCAGTGCATTGGCACCGGTGGCGAGCATAATGGCCATACCGGCAGCAGGCTGGTTGTTGAATGTGGAAAGAGAGGTGTAACTTTCCGATCCCACTTCAACTCGGGCGACATCCTTTAAACGGATCTGCGCGCCATCCTGTTTTACCTTTAAAAGGATCTGGGAAAATTCCTCAGGTGAACTCATCATGGTCTTGGCCATCATGGTCGCGGTCACCGCCTGTCCATCCACTGCAGGGCTACCGCCCAGATTGCCGGCTGCGACCTGATGGTTCTGGGCTTTGATGGCGGTGGCCACATCTGCAGGTGTAAGCTGACAGCTCTGAAGTTTATGAGGGTCGAGCCAGATGCGCATGGCATACTGGCTACCGAACACGGTAATGCTACCGACACCTTCCGTCCGACTCAGGGGATCACGCAGGGCGGTGACCAGGTAGTCGCCGAGATCGAAGTTTTCCAGACTGTCGTCGGAGGAAACCAAGCCGACGATCATCAGGAAAGTTGAACTCGACTTATTGACCTGTACCCCTTCCTGCTGTACCTCCTGGGGCAAGAGGGCCATGGATTGCTGCAGCTTGTTCTGTACCTGAACCTGGGCGATATCACCATTGGTGCCGGCCTCGAAGGTCAGAGTGATAGTGACATTACCCGACGAAGAACTCTCCGATTTCATGTAAATGAAATTGTCGAGACCGGTCATGCTCTGTTCAATGATCTGGGTGACGCTGTTTTCGATGGTCTGGGCCGAGGCCCCCGGATATCTGGTGGTGATGCGCACCGAGGGCGGGGCGATCTCCGGATATTGGGAAACGGGCAGTTTGACCACCGAGATGGCACCGGCCAGCATAATGACGATGGCGATAACCCATGCAAAAATGGGGCGATCGATAAAAAACCTGGCCATAATTAATTCACCTTAGCTGTTGTTTTCTGTTCTGCCTGAGTTGTCTCTTTTTCGGGTCCGGGTTGAGCAGTTGTCTCCTTTGACTGTTCCGTGGCCACCTTTACCGGTGCGCCCGGCTTTATTTTCTGCAGGCCGCTGACGATGAGTTGCTCGCCTCCGGTAAGTCCCTTGGTGACTATAATTTTATCGCCCATATTCTGTCCGGTCTCGATCGGTCGCGCCCCGACCGTGGATTGGTCATTCACCAGCATGACCAGAGCCTCACCGCGGTTATTGCGGACAATACTGGCCTGGGGAATGAGGATAGCATCCTGGGGCACCTCCGAGGTGAGGCGGGCGCGGACAAACATCCCCGGCAAGAGGTCTTGATGTGGATTGCCGATGATTGCCCGAATCGTCACAGTGCCTGTCGAGAGGTCGACCGAGGGGTCGGAAAATTTGAGCATACCGACTTCGTTGTACAGGGAATTGTCATCGAGGACGACTCGAACCGCGGTCTTTAACTGGCTGTTCTCTTCCGCCTGCGTGGCGGCAAGCTTTCTTTTCAGTTGCAGCAGCTCGTTGGAGGACTGACTTACGTCAACATAGAGGGGATCGAGTTGCTGAATGGAGGCAAGGGCCGTCGCCTGTTGGGCGGTAACAAGGGCCCCCTCGGAGACCAGCGTTTTACCGATCCGTCCTCCGATCGGTGCCGTTACTTTGGTGAATTCAAAGTTGATCCGAGCCCGCTGGACTTCCGCTTTGGCGGCAGCCACTTCAGCCTGGGCCTGCTTCCAGCTCGCCTCGGCATCGATCTGTTCCTGTTCACTGACTGCCTTGGTTTTGACAAGATTGGCATAACGCGTGGCCTTCAATCGAGAGGAGTACTCCTGGGCCTCGCTGCGAGCCAGAGCCGCCTCGGCACTGGCGAGTACCGCCTGATAGATGGCGGGGTCGATCTGATAGAGCAGCTCGCCGGCTTTCACCTCGCTGCCTTCGGTAAAGAGGCGCTTCTTGATAATACCAGAGACCTGGGGTCTGACCTCGGCCACTCGATAGGCGGCGGTCCGTCCAGGCAGTTCGATGGTCAGCTGAGTCGGTCTGGAGGTGACGGTTATCACATTCACTTCCATCGGCCCAGCTACCCGCGGGGCTTGAGCCTGTTCGCCACCCTTGCAACCACCCAGCAGGCTGGTAGTAAGAATGAGTGCGGCAACCGCAATTTTTTTTGGTATTCTTTTCATATTCGCAATCCTTGTTGTAAGTGGTGGGGCAAGAGGGCCTGTTGTATAAGACTGCCGCAACCGGAGGTTTATTTTTTAATAGCATCCCAGCAGGTATCCGCCGCCCGTTGCAGCAACCAGTCATCCAGTTCGATGAAGCCGAGAATGTGGTCGCGGGTGAGAGAAATGATACTCCCGATAAAGAACGCAAAGAGAAAGACCATGGGCAGGTCTTTGATCACTCCACTGGCGACTCCCTGTTCAAAAAGACTTTTTAGGGTCTCGCGGCTATGTTCATTGCCAGTTTGGTTAAAAATCTTGTCTCGACGCATTTCCACACCATAGGGAGAATCATAGAATTGGCCGAGAAACTTGAATTCCACCGGATGGCCGAAGAAAAAATGAACCAAACCTATAAAGTAATGATCGAGCCGCTTTTTAATAGGTTGGTCCGAGGGATAATCCCCATCCAGCGCCTGGTTCAACCGGGTCTCGATTTCATCATAAACATCCCTGATGAGGACATCTTTATTATCAAAATACCGATAGATCGTGCCCGCTCCAACCCCTGCCCGGTTGGCGATCATGGAAATCGGTGCACCGTGGAAACCGTTGTCGGCAATCAGTTCCATGGCGGCCTTGAGTATGGCCGTATTCTTGTCCGGGTTCGAAATATTCATTGATGATTCATTGATAAAAAAGCGGAATGAACGTTCAGTCCGGTCTTTATAATCTTCTCGCACTGCCTTGTCAATAAATGTTTTTTGCTGTAGGGACGAGTGTGATGATGCCTCTCCCTTAACCGTTAAACAGCGGCAAAAAGCCTACGCCTATCAGTACCGCCCGCCAAAAAAGAGATAGGCGGAGAGTACCGCCCCGATCATGCCGGCGAGGTCGGCGACAAGTCCACCGGCGACAGCATAGCGCATGCGTTTGATTCCTACGGCACCAAAATAGACCGCTAAAACATAGAAAGTGGTTTCCGTGCTTCCCTGGACAATAGCCGCCAGATGACCGACGAAACTGTCCGGACCGTAGGTTTTCATGGTCTCCACCATCATCGCCCGGGCACCGCTGCCGGAAAGAGGCTTCATCAGCATTGTCGGCAGGCCATTGACCCAGGCCGGATCCCAACCGATGGACGTTATCAGTCCTCGCGCCCCATTCATAAGAACATCCAGGGCGCCACTGGCCCGCAGCATGCCGATGGCGACGAGCATAGCCACCAGGTAGGGAATAATGGTCACAGCGGTGTGAAACCCGTCTTTGGCCCCTTCGACGAAAGCCTCATAGGCATTAATCCGTTTCACTAAAGCGCCGACCAGAAAAATGGCTATAACCGCAAGCAGCAACAAATTGCTGATCAAAGATGACTGCGCTGCCAGTTGCTCAGTCGGCAGATGCAAAAGCCAGGCGGTCAGCCCACTCACCCCAAGGGTTAAACCACCGAGCCAGGCCAGCACTACGCCATCCAGGCGAATACGCTGCACCGCCGCGACAAAGAGGAAACCGGCAAGCGTGGATAAATAGGTGGCCATGAGTATCGGGACGAATACATCGGTAGGATCGAGGGCACCCATCTGGGATCGGTAGGTGAAAATGGTCACCGGTAAGAGAGTCACCGAGGAGGCATTGATCACCAAAAACATTATCTGCGCGTTACTCGCCGTATCCTTATCCGGATTCAGCTCCTGCAGTTCCTGCATGGCCTTGATGCCAATTGGTGTAGCCGCATTATCGAGGCCCAGCATATTGGCCGCCATGTTCATGGTGATAGACCCGAGGGCCGGATGTCCTTTCGGCACATCCGGGAAAATCCTGGCAAAAAGAGGCGAAAGCCAACGGGCCAAGATCACAAGAAATCCCGCCCTTTCACCAATACGCATAACTCCCAGCCACAGACACATGACACCGGTCAAGCCAAGGGAAATCTCGAAGGCGGTTTTGGCGTTATCAAATCCGGCCTTGATCAAAGCGGCAAAGATATCTTGCTGACCGTAAATGAAAAATTGGTACAGCGCGGCGGCGAATGCAGTGAGGAAAAAACCAACCCAGATGGCATTAAGCATGGCTTTCAACAGGACCAAGGAGAAAAGGTTTTTGCCTTTTGAAGCTTCCGGACGGAAGAAAGGCATCTCAGAAAACAATGGCAAACAACCTAGCAGACGCTCCGGCCAACTTCAATATCTTTCACCTGGAACGGTCATGCTGTGGTGAGGAGCAATCGATTTCAGCAGAGTGCCCCAACTTTGACAGGTCTTCTTCTCCCCTACCTTGACTTTGTTGCTCGTATTTTGATAGAAATGAGAGAAGCGGGAGGTAAATTCACCTCCCGCGAGTGGTACTTGAAAAGCCGTAACCGAACAAAGGTATGTATCGAATATTGGATCTTTTCCATGTAGACAAACGAAACCCTGCTAGAACTGACCTTACAGCGACAAGAGAGGGCATGCAGAAAAGGAGGTAATATTACCTCCTTATTCTGAAAATCGGGGCAAATCCTGCGGGACAGGTTCCGCTCCAACGATCATGGAAGGTCGGCATGAAACAGCAATGAGACTGGTTACATTACATAATTCAAGCAAAATGAGGTTCTGGCATGTTTTTCGCTTCCACGCACACAGGTCACTCTGAAGAGCTGTAGCACCCTAAGGACCCATTATTTATTTTTAAGAATAAAAGACTTAAAACAATCCGGTGTCAAATGGCAAGCGACAATAATCCAAATCAAACACCTCTTCAGATTCTTCAAAATTGCACCGGGCACGGCACATGGTCGTTTCAACGGGAGGGGCATGAAGATGGAGAAAATGGCCCGGAGGTAACTCTCCCTTGCAATACTTTACCTCCACCCCGGATCGGTCAGGAATAAGCTATGGTAATGCAACCCCCAACCTCACTCCGCACGACCTCGGCTCCAGCAGATCCCTTAAAGGTCTGGCTTCCCCTTCTTACCTCATCTCTTGAGACTCTTCGCCGGCTGGCGGGTACCACCGAACGCGAATTCCTCCAGATCGGCGCTCGGATGCAGGAAATTCATCAACAGACCTTTGATCTTTCCGGGACGTCACAGCAGCTGGTCGAGGTAGCCTCCGGCGAGCGACTCCACTCCCTGATCCACAGGTTACGTGAAATCCTCTTTGAAATGGACAACTATCTCGGCCAGGCCCAGAACCGGAGCGAAACCAGCCGCACTACCTTGAATGTAGTGGGCAACCTTTTGAAAGAAGTGGGTGCCCCTTTGCTCGGGATCAGGAGAATGTGCAAACACCTCTATACCCTTGAGGTATTGATCAAAATTGAAAGCGCCCATATAGGTGAAAAAGGGAGTGAATTCATTAATCTCGCTATAGACATAAAAAAGCTCTCCCAGCAGATAAAAGAGAAAATCTACGCCATCGAGGAACTTCGTCTCCTGCTCGCGGCAAGTATCAGCAAAAACAACATTCACATAGAAAGTGCCAAGGTGGAACAGGACAGCAAGGCCGAAAAAACCCGCACCAATACGGCGAAAAGCCTGAGAGAGCTTGAAGAAATCAACGACCGCTTCTCCCGACTGGGCTCTCTCATCGCCGCTACTTCGGAAGAAAATTCCGGCAATATCAGCACCATTGTCCAATCAATGCAGTTTCACGATATTTATCGACAACAGGTTGAACATGTTATCGAGGCCATTGAAGGTCTGCTGCCGGCATTTACCGCCCTGCAATCCTCCGCTACCCCCGCTGATGACAAAAGCTATCAGGACCTCATTGGTAAAGTCGGTGATGTCTGCGAACTGCAGCAGGAACAATTGCGCTTCGCCTCGTCCGAGCTTTACCAGGCTGTGGTCGCCATTGTCGGTAACCTCCAGTCGATTGGCATAAAACAAAAAGAGATGGCCAAGGATATCTTTGAACATACCGGAACAATTGATGCCTCGGACACTTCTTTTATCGACGACGTCAGCAGGCAGATGACCTCGCTAACGTCTCTTCTCACTTCCTGCACCGACAGCAATAATGAAGTTACCGGGATCATGCGGGACGTCACCGGAGCGGTAAGCAAGATTACCGGTTTTGTTTCCGATATCGAAAATATTGGCCGTGATATTATCCAGATTGCCCTCAACGCCCGAATCAAAGCGGCCTCCACCGGCGAGGAAGGCGCATCGCTCAGTGTTCTCGCAGAAGAAATCGGCCAGCTGTCCAACGAGGCGGTGGACCGCACCGATCTGATCAGCACAACTCTGGCGGAGGTTGACTCGACCACCAAAGAGCTCTCCAGCGAAGTCAACAATGGAGAAGCAAATCTCGCCGGGCAGCTGATCAGCATGAAGGAAGAATTGAATGGCATTCTTGCCGTTCTTAATGAAATGGGTGACGAGTTGCTGGCTCTCCTTAAACAGGTGAAGAATCAAGTCACCTGCCTCACCGAGGAGATTGAAACCCTCACCGGCGGCATTGACGTGCACGAACATACCAAGTCCCTGGCCGATGCAGTGCTCGCCCATCTTGGAAATATTTTCAGCGAGGCCCGAAAACTGCACCCCGCCAGTGCGGAGTTCAAAGCAGATCTCCGACTCATGGCCCAACGCTATACCATGGAGAGTGAACGACGAATTCACGAAAGCATCGCCAGCAAGCATGGGGTGGGACCGACGAAAGCCAAGATTAAGACCATTGAAAAACCCGTTATAGAAACGGAATTTGGCGATAATGTTGATCTATTTTAGCTCATTAAGATCTC
>JAZDOW010000224.1:0-8202 GCA_043798185.1 Pseudomonadota bacterium
AAGGCGGGTGTGTTGCTGGATCTTGTGGTCTGTTTAGGTTTTTCACCTTTAACGTACATTGTCCCCCTTTTCGCCAGGGACACTGTGCTGATTGATTATTTTGGCTTGACATTTAATCAATATGGTGTCCCCTTATTTTCCAGTATTACGAAACAGGCAGAAGTGCCTTCTTTCCTGAGCAGCACTCTCCCCTGCCGGAAATGGGACTGCCGAAAACAACGGTCGATTTAAACAGGCGTTTCGGAAGATTATATAAGCTAACGGAAAACTGTATTGGCAGTTTGGAGAAGAATGAATTCGATATATAATTCATATTATATGTGTAATATCATACAGTTGACCTTCTAAACTGATTTTAATAAATAGAGATAAATTACAGAGTACTCTGTAAAATAACCTGACGCATGAAACCGACACCTGCACAATTTGCCGTCTATCAACAGGTATTTGACTACTTCAATCGGACCTTGTTTGAGAACAATCTTCCGGATTGTATGCTCAGTTTTAGACGGCGGCGACGCAATTCGAACACCCTGTTTACTGCCGGACAATGGAAGGAGAAATCAGGCCAGGCCACTGCTGAGATAAGTTTGAATATCAAACAATTAGCAGAAGATGAGCCGATCGAGGTGATGGCGACACTCGTACGACAGATGGTGCATTTGTGGCAAGAGATTCATGGGCATCAGACATCAAGCAAGTGGTATTTTAATCGAGAATGGGCTGAGAAAATGGCGGCAATAGGCTTGCTTCCTTCGGCGACTGGGAAACCCGGAGGAAAAACGACAGGAAGAGGGATACAGCACTCCATTGAAGATGGTGGGCAATTTGAACAAGCTTTCAGAAAGATGCCCGCCACTTATTTATGGCCGTTTCAACCGGCATCAATTGAGGGTGAAAAAAGAGGGGGATATTCCGAGAAAGTGGCCTACCGTTGCATTGGCTGTGGTGCAAAGACATGGGGCAAAGGCGGGATGGGATTGGTATGCGAATGCGGCCGGATTTTTGTCGATGCAACGGGAAAGCCCAAGCTCGGGTTGGGAGAGATGGTCTATCGTCTCTTGGCGGAGCAATATGGTAACAAAGATAAAATTCAAGAAGGGAGGTAAAACATGTGGAAAGTTGATTTTTTCCAATTTTTCACCCAGAAGAGGAGGTATTCGGTATGAGAAAGAGGTGTCTGTTGATGGTAAAGGCGGGTGTGTTGCAGGATCTTGTGGTCTATTTGGTTTTTTCACCTTTAACGTACACTGTCCCCCCTTTTCGATGCGAAATGCGAAATGGGGTCGGACCAAGCCAATAATCCAGAACTGCGAAGATGTATGACAGGAAGAACATTCTACCGGGCACATTCAGGATTGTCCTGTGATGCCAGCCTGTATGGCTCGTAAAGAATACGGGAAATGAATAACTAAACATGAGGAGATGCAGCATGGCACTTGTAATTGAAAAAATACCGGACATGAGAGACGATAATTGGTATTTCCTGTCAGGGAGTAAGAAAATAAATCCCCATTTTTCAATCAATTTTTTAAATTATATATGCTGTCCCCATATTTTCCACGAAAAGGCTATTACAATCGGGAATGGGTGGAGAAGATGGCGACAATAGGGCTTATCCCCTCGGCGACGGGTTTCCCCGGAGGCCGACAGACAGGGCAGGGGATAAAGCATTACATCGAGACTAACGGCCTGTTTGAAAAGGCATTTAGAGAGATGCCCGTTGACTTTCTCTTACCGTTTCGACCGGAGGCATTTGAGAAACAAAAGCGCAGTGGGTTTTCAGTAAAAGAAATGTACCGGTGTATCGGGTGCGAGACGAAAGTATGGGGCAAAGGTGGGCTGGGAATATTGTGCGAATGCGGCGAGGTGTTTATTGGTGAAACGGCAGGCCCGAAGCCGGGGCTAGATGAGAAAATTTATAAAATCTTGGGAAAGCGATTTGGTTGATAAAGAAGAAGTGAGATGTCAAGCATATAGTCATATTGACTCTCTTGAAATTCCTCAAATTTCAGCCATGTTCCCCAATTATCTTTCACTTCAATTTCAACATGGAGGCTTGCAACATGAGGAAAAACTGGCGGTTGGCAGTGATGGAAGGCTTGCTGGTTATGATCAAAGGACGGAAGATGTGTTTTGCTGGAAATGTAAATCCGTCCCCTTGTTTTATGTGCAATCACTAATATTACTCTGACCCCATTTATGCAAAGATTTGAGCTAATTGACCAGCAAGGGCTGATGGGAAAATACAGGAGCGGTGGATGTGAGGAAGCTGTTCACCAGACATACAACAATGTGTGCAGTTACAAGACAGCAGAGAATGATGTCTCTGCCTTTCTTTCTGCGACAGAAACAGAAATGTGCAAAATAGATCTGTCCCCTTATTTTTTTGCCGATGAGCAAAAGGACATGGCGATCCTCATTCAGGAAGGTGAAACCGGAACCGGCGTGCGCGGCGATCTGCTCGCCGACGATTTTGGTGATGAGCTGTTGTTTGGCGGCGCGGGCAATGATGTTATTTTGGCTGGGGCTGAAGCCGATGTCATTTATGGTCTCTGTGTCAATGTGAGTGAGCATCTAACCCTTGAAAGATTAGTGTAACAGGCCGGTTTCTCACTCACATTGATACAGAGGTTTATCTGTATCTTGGCGAAGCAATATGGTTACGAAGGAAAAACTTTAAGAATGGAGGTATTACATGTGGAAAGCTGATTTTATGAAATATTTTACCCCAGCAAGGAGGTATTCGGTATGAGAAAGAGATGTCTGTCGATGGTGAAGTCGGAGATTTTGCAAAGACTTGCGGCCTATTTAGATCTGTCACCATCAATACATAGATCTGTCACCTTTAATACGAGCAGAACGCTATGGCCCCGCATATATATTTTCTCTGACCCAAATTATGCAAATGAATCGGCATTTGCTATAGAACCTACAGGAGGAAATGCATGCGCAAAAAGATAAAGAAAATGAGAATGATAGGGCCACTCATTCTGCTGTTGCCGCTTGTGCCGGTATTGAACAGCTATGGGGCGAGTTTTGATTGTGAAAAGGCAACCACCAAGGTGGAAAAGATAATCTGCGACAATGCCGAGTTGTCGAAGCTCGATGAGGAGTTGAACAGGATCTATAAAGAAGCATTGAAAAAATCATTTGAGTCCGAGGAATTGGAAAAGAGGCAAAAATCATGGCTGGAATACTGGCAAACTCAATGTGGCACAATAGAAGACTGTGTACGGCATCAGTGGGAACAACAAATTGCCAGACTTAATCGTGTCATCAATTCCCCATTTCACAAACTTGAAGATACAATTTTTAAATATGAACTGAAGGAAAGTCACGATGACCAGGTTTGTCAGCATATGCTCGATGTTTTCAACAGTAAATTTTCCACGCCATGGGCGAGTGAATCAACGTCTTGTTATACAGGTGAAAGATCTCCGAAAGATGGTCTTCCAGTTATTAAACCAAATCCTGTCTATGGAGAACATGGCAAATATGCATTCCCGAAGTTGCCGGGTGTTGAGCATGATGCGGAGGAAACCTTTAAAATGCGGTTGACAAAACTGCCAACCAGCCCTGAATTTGATCTTATTTCCTGGCGAGAAGGGAGAACAATTTCGGGAAAAGGGTTAAAGAGTGAAAAAAATGTATCTATATTAAGTGCCGATTTTGATATTGACAACGATTGTAAAATAGAGACGGTTTTTAAGACTTCATCATGGGGAGTGGAGAATGTTTATAGTCCAGGTGCCGGAGAAGACGAATATCTCATTTATCCGCAAGGCGAGGTTGATCCAACCACGCTAGTTGATCTTGGCATATTATATCACCACAAACGTGACACAATTAGCGGTATGTTCATTCGGCCTTTTATTTTGAATGGCAAAATCTATCTAACCGCTTATGAGCGAACACTTGGAGCTTTGGAAGATTCCATTTATGTCGAGATGCCAGAAAAAGAAGAGATGATGGTGCAACTCTATCAAAAAGAAGGCGACTCTAGCTCAACAGTAATGCAGACAGTCTGCCGATATCAAATGGTTGCGGTAGAGGCTATAAATAACAAATAGAAATGGAGAAACGAGAATGTCCCTTAAAAACATACACACTGATTGGCTGAAAGGCTCGTACGAACAAGATCTTATATATATCCTCAAAGTTGCCGAGAACAATGATCTACGGAAAAACCCAAATAATAAAGATTATATGGGAGTAACTAAGGTACAAGGGAATGATACTATCGGCTATGGCTATGACCTTGTAAAGAATGCAACAACAAAAGAAAGCGATTTAGCGTCGGTCGGTGTGGATACAACTAAATCCCAGGCCGAATGGAAATTTCCCAACGAGACGCCCGGGGCTGGCGAGAAGGCAGCTGAAAATTTATTAAAAATAATGTTTGCAAGAAAAACAATTGAATTCAACAATTTTTTAGACAAAGTTGGAATCACTCTTGGTGAATCCAATGAAAGAACAGTACTTCTCTCAATGTGGTATCAATTGGCTGGTGGAAAAGGGGCACAGGGGTATTTCAAGAATGCAAACGGTTCGAATACCAACCTTACCCGAGCCTTGATAGACAACAACCGTGCCGAAGCCTGGTATGAAATCCGCTATGGCTCTTCGAAAAATGGTGATAATGGCCCCGGAGTAGTTTGGCGCCGTTTTGCTGAATCCCAACTTTTTGGCCTGTACGACACAGATTCCGATCCTTCAAACGATAAAGATGAGGCTTTGCAAATCTACCGCATGTATGCATCTCATCGGGAAAAGATTCTGGGATATGAGATGAAATTTGGGAATATAAACAATAAACCCGGGAGTCAAGGTGATTTAATCAAAGCAGCCAATGATAATTACGAATTATCCTCCGATGCTAAAAAAGTCCAACTTCTGAAAGATGCACTTACCACCGCCGCCGGAAAACTGATGCAGGAATACATCAAACCTGAATACGGTGTAGAAAGCAATTTCGATCCTCTGAACATCCAGGTAGCAAGTTCAACCAACCAAATCTTACACGGTGAAGACACTATTACTCGCACCGGCTCGAACAACGACCTGCTGATCGGCAATGATATGCCCGGTTTTATCAGCGTCGATTTCTTGTATGGCGGTGATGGCGATGATACGCTGATTGGCCTTGATGGTAATGATATCCTTGACGGCGGCAAAGGCAAAGACACCCTAATCGGCGGCAAAGGCCGAGACACCATGCAAGGCGGAGCCGGCGACGACACCTTTATTGTCGAAGGCGAAGACACCGACTATGACATCTTCACCGGTGGTGCAGATTTTGATACCATCCGCGGCGGCGCGGGTAATGACACAATCCGAGTCCATAATTTCTCGGGCGACAACCGGGTTGAAAAGATCGAAGGTGGTGGTGGAACCAATATCATAGCCGGTACGGATGATCCTGATATCATCGATCTTTCCGGAATCATACTCACCGACATCCAGGAAATACGCGGCGGTAAGGGTATAGACACCATCACCGGCAGTGCCGGAGTGGATCATATCTACGGCGACGATGAAGCCGACACCCTGGAAGGCGGCAAGGGCGATGACAACTTGACCGGAGGCAAGGGTTTTGACACCTACATCTGGAATACCGGAGATGGCAACGACACGATTATAGATGAGGATGAAGGCATAATAATAATCAACAAAGGCCCGGGGTTGAGTCTTAATGCCGCAGGTGGGTTTGAACGGCAAAAAGATGAAAATGGCAATTTCACCAACGAATGGAAAAAGAAATTTCCGGACGGCACGGTCATCATTCTTACCCATAATTCGCCGTGGAAACTGAAACTAGCCGATGGCACCGAGCTTGGCCTGGGCGATTTCGAAGACGGCGATTTCGGCATCAAACTACTGGAAATTAAAGATGTACCGGAATCCACCGCCCCCGAGATAGACGGCATCACAGTGAACGGCGACGAGAAGCCGACGGTCTTCACCGATTCAGACGGCAATCATTTTAACAGATGGGACAGCTACGGCAACATCATCGCCGAGGGTTCGGAACCAGACAGGAGGGATTTTCTTTACGGTGGTACCGCCAATGATCACCTGCTCGGTCATGGTGGCAATGATACCATCAATGGAAAAGCTGGTGATGACCACCTGGAAGGAGGAAGCGGTGATGATCAGCTCAGGGGAGAAGAAGGTAATGATCTTATAATGGGTGGAGAAGATAAAGATACCCTCGTAGGTGGTTTCGGCGATGACCACTTGGATGGGGGTAGCGGTGAGGATCAACTTAAAGGCGATGATGGCAAGGATCTCTTGGTGGGTGGTACGGACAATGACCGGGTTTATGGAGGAGCGGACAACGACCAATTGTTTGCCGAAGAGCAAAAGGAGCTGGATACCCTTATCCAAGAAGGTGAAACCGGCAGCGGCACGGGCGCCCGCGGCGATCTCTTGAGCGGCAACGACGGCGATGATCAAATCTACGGCGGTGCAGGTGATGACCTTCTCTTGGGTGGTGCCGGAGCGGACATTATCTATGGCGGTGCAGGTGATGACAACATTAGTGGCGATTGGGAAATAAACACTGCCGCGGAAGATTGGGGCATGACGCGAACTGTCACGGACAATGGCACTGGTGGAGTAACCACCACGATGGGATTTCCTAACACAGACAGTCATCCAGCGAACAACCCGGGAGCTGATATAATTTATAGCGGTGCAGGAAATGATTGGGTTTTCACCCATGGTGGAGATGATTATGTCGATGCAGGCTCGGGTGATGATCTTGTATACGGACAAGCTGGAAATGATACTATTTTTGGCCAATCAGGAAATGATCATTTGTTAGGTGATGAAGGAAAGCTCTCAGTCGACGAACATGGTTCCGACTATATCGATGGAGGAGATGGAGATGATGAACTTTTTGGCATGGGTAAGGACGACATACTCATAGGAGGTGCCGGCAGTGATACTATTTCCGGTGATTCCAAAGGAGGTGCAAATGAATTCCACGGTAAAGACTATATCGATGGAGGATCGGGCGATGATTTCTTAAAGGGTAACGGCAATGACGACATCGTATTCGGAGGTGAGGGGAATGACGAATTGTTAGGTGATGACGAAGTTACCGCGGGCGAGTTCCATGGCAATGATTACTTGTCAGGAGGAACAGGTGACGACAAACTCTTTGGATTTGGTAAGGATGACACTCTCCTGGGTGGCGATGGCGCCGACGAGTTGGCAGGCGATTATGGCGAACTTGCCGCCGAGTTCCATGGCGCCGATCTTCTTGAAGGTGGCCTGGGAGATGATAAGCTTTTTGGTAATGGTGGCGCGGATACCCTCATCGGTGGTGAAGGCAATGACGGGCTTATGGGTGACAATGCCAGCAACGAGAGCCTGGAAGGCCAGTATCACGGAAACGACACCCTTGATGGTGGGGCAGGAAACGATGTACTTTTTGGTGGTGGCGGTGCAGATACTCTCATTGGCGGTGAAGGTAATGACGAACTTATGGGAGACAATGCCAGTGATCAGAGCTTGGATGGCCAGTATCAAGGTGATGATTTCCTCAATGGAGGTGCGGGTGATGATAAACTCTGGGGGAGCGGTGGGGCGGATACGCTCATCGGCGGTGAAGGTAACGATTATTTGGAGGGAGATTCCGAAGTCGGTGTTACGGAGGCATTTCATGGCAATGACCATTTGGATGGCGGGATCGGCGATGATATTTTGATTGGTGATGGCGGTAATGACATTTTATTGGGTGGCGAAGGCAACGATATTTTACAGGGAGATGCAGGTAATGATACCCTGGATGGGGGAACAGGCGAAGATAACATGTATGGAGGTGGTGGCAACGACACCTACGTCATAGATGTTGCTCCTTATTGGGAGACTGACCTGGAATACCATACTACCCTCAAGGGCGATAGGATCGTTGAAAACGCCGGTGAGGGTATTGATACAGTACAAATCGGTGTCGCCTTCACCTTGGAGAGCAACTTGGAAAACCTCAGTTTGACAGGTGACTCCGACATTAATGGTACAGGCAATAGTCTTGACAACGATCTCACCGGTAATAGCGGCGTCAACACCCTCTCAGGCGGCGCCGGTAACGATACCATGCATGGCGGCGATGAGGCGGATTCGCTTGTGGGCGGCACCGGCAACGATACCTATATAATTACCGAAAGCAATATCATTACCGAAAACGTCGGC
>JAZDOW010000166.1:0-58227 GCA_043798185.1 Pseudomonadota bacterium
TTTTTTTGTTCAATCCAGCGCACCGCCTGATGGACAAGTTCAAAGGCATTCTGTAAGCCAAGTTTCTCTTTTATACGCTCACGATAGGTGGCCGATAGGTTCTGTCGAAAAGAATGCGCATCCTTTGCACCTTCCCCGGAGAAACAATCGAAAACATTCAGGCGAAAGCAAGAAATGGTAAACTAATTTTTTTGATCCCCAAAGTAGAACTAATTCGGTGCCCAAATAAAGTGCGGCCTGAGTCGCTCTGAAGAGAGTCGACTTGTCGTGGGCGAAAACATTTCCTGTACAAAGCTGAATAGACTCTTAAACTTAATTGGGAAACATCAGGAGCCGAAGAATTCTATTTGCATATTTACGGCTCCTGATCTCTAGGAGGGTATTCTTTTGGTCAAAAGATTATTTATATTCTGGTGAGTTGCCGATATTTGATCCGGTGTGGCTGATCTGCAGCACTCCCCAACCTTGCCTTTCGATCCTTTTCATAGTCTGAATAGTTACCTTCGAACCAGACAACCTTTGAATCTCCTTCAAACGCCAGAATATGGGTAGCTATCCTGTCGAGAAACCATCGGTCATGGCTAATGACTACCGCGCAGCCCCCAAAGTTCTCCAGTGCTTCCTCCAGTGCTCTCAGGGTATTCACATCAAGATCATTGGTTGGTTCATCGAGCAGCAGAACGTTGCCTCCTTTTTTTAAGGTTCGTGCCAAATGTACTCGATTGCGTTGCCCACCGGACAAGAGGCCGACTTTCTTTTGTTGATCTGTGCCGGAAAAATTGAATTTGCCAACGTACGCCCGGCTATTGATTTCACGGTTCCCGAGCCAAATAGTATCTTGCCCATCGGCTATCGCCTGCCAAATAGTTTGGGAAGGATCTAACTCATCACGATTTTGATCGACATAGGCAAGGTTTACGGTGTCACCAATTCGAATTGAACCACTATCTGCTGCTTCCTGGCCAATAATCATTTTGAACAAGGTGGTTTTTCCGGCCCCGTTAGGGCCAATAACCCCAACGATTCCTCCGGGAGGCAGGCTGAAAGTCATCTCCTCTACGAGAACTCGATCACCAAAGGATTTGGTCACATTCTCTGCTTCGATAACTACCTTACCAAGTCGCGGCCCTGGAGGAAGATAGATTTCCAGCTCTTTTTCCAGCTGTTCCGATTCCTGAGAAAACAATTTTTCATAGGAACTGATGCGAGCCTTCGATTTGCTTCTCCTGCCTTTTGGTGACAATTTTATCCATTCAAGTTCTCGGCGGAGGGTTCGTTGACGTTCGGTTTCTTTTTTTTCCTCAATTGCTAAACGTTTTTCTTTTTGTTCAAGCCAGGAGGAATAGTTGCCTTTCCATGGGATACCCAGACCTCGGTCGAGTTCCAAAATCCATCCGGCTACGTTATCGAGAAAATATCGGTCATGGGTCACGGCAATGATGGTTCCCGGATAGGCTTGAAGGTGTTGTTCCAGCCATGCTACAGATTCGGCATCCAGGTGATTGGTTGGCTCATCCAGGAGAAGGATATCCGGTTGTTTAAGCAAAATTCTACATAAGGCCACTCTCCGTTTTTCGCCACCAGACAATACTCCACACTTTGTGTCGGAGGGTGGGCAACGCAGGGCATCCATGGCCATTTCGAGGCGACTATCAAGATCCCAGGCATTCAAGTGATCAAGTTTTTCCTGAACAACTCCCTGTCGTTCAATTAAATTCTGCATTTCATCATCCGACATCGGCTCAGCGAATTTCTCATTAATTTGGTTGAATTCATTAAGAAGATCTACTGTTTCCTGGACGCCCTCTTCAACAATCTCTTTCACTGTCTTGTTTGGGTCAAGTTGTGGTTCTTGTTCGAGATAGTCAACTTTATGGCCTGGGGCAAGATGGGTTTCACCGTTGAATTCTTTGTCGATTCCGGCGAGAATCTTTAAGAGTGTACTTTTACCGGATCCATTGAGGCCGAGAACACCAATTTTTGCCCCATAAAAGTAGGAGAGCGAAATATCCTTCAATATTGGTTTGTTGTCATAATACTTGCTTACGCGTATCATCGAATAGATGATTTTTTTATCGTCAGTACTCATGTGGATTCCTTTGAAATTTTCTGATTTTTAATAAATAAATGTAATATGCATTAATTTTTCCGATGAGGTCTTCGGTTTCCTTGTAGGGGGCATGTTGGCCAAAACTCAATGATTCAGTGTTTTCTCCTGCATTCCAGGCAGATACGACAAGGTCAAGTCTGCCATCAAATTTAAAATTATATTTGGCAATAAGATAACAAGTGAGAAGAACATTTATAGCTGGGTCGAAAAGATCTTCTTCCCTGAGGCTACTGAGTTTATTTTTTGAAACATGGCGGAAAAAGGTGAGGGAATTTGCTAATTCCTTGCCGGCCTGTGACCCTGTTGAATATAAAATTTGCCCGAGCCCCCGGGCGTTCTTTTCAGAAATTGCTTGAGGATTGGCGCCGGATTCTGCAAGGATCAGAGCCCTTACGAAATCGGCACTGACTTTATGTTTTGGTAAAAAATAACTGAAACCTGAAAAATATCGTATATATTCATCAAATTGCGCCAATTTTTCAATATCTTTTTGTAAGATAGCACTGTCACGGTATTTTGAAACGGAGTTTTCTAAACTGCCATGACTTTCTATTGCTAACACAAGTAAAAAGCAGATAGATAACCATATTGGTGCCATTCGGGTTTTGTGATAAATCATTTAGCTCGATAATTTTTATGGGCTTCGCTTTTAAGAAACTGCTCTATTGACCTGTAGAGCAGATACGGGTCCAATGCCCCTGTATGTTCACGGATGGAGTGCATTGCCAGGCTGGCTGCACCAATGTCAACGGTCTTGACTCCAAGTCGAGCAGCGGTTATCGGCCCTATTGTGCTGCCGCACGGCATGTCACTGCGCATAACAAATTCCTGGGGAACAACGCCAGCCTCTTTGCAAATATGCTTATAGATAGCAGCACTCAGACAGTTGGTGGCATAACGTTGATTGGCATTAAACTTGATAACAGGGCCCTTGTTGAGGTGAATTTCATGAGAAGAATCAATTTTTTCCATGAAGTTCGGGTGAGCTGCATGGGCGTTGTCCATGGAAACAAGGAAAGAATTGCTATACGATATTCGTCGAGAGGTGGGGTCTGTAATGATACGTTCCATAACCGAATCGAGGAAAGACCCCTGGGCACCTGATGCCGAGGTTGAGCCGTTCTCTTCGTGGTTAGCGCAGAAGAGAAGGACATTTTTTGTTCGTTCGGCTGCTCCAAGAGCAAGCATTCCGGCATGACAGCTGAGTAAGTTGTCGAGCCGGGCGGAGCTGATTAACTCCTGTTTTACCCCGGTATACGTAGGCTCTTGAAAATCGTAGCAAAAAATATCGAAGGAAAGGATTTCTTCAACTGCTGCTTCCTTATGTTCTTGCTGTATTTGATCGAAGAGAAGATCCTTGAATTCAGGGAGCTGTTGATCAACCGTTTGAGAAAGAATGGGTGGAAGCTGTTTTTGTTGGTTAATGCTGCAGTTTTTGTTCGCTTCCCGATCAAAATGAATGGCGATGCTGGGAATGGTGAGCAGGGGACGACGAAAATTGATCAGTAACAATTCAAGGCTGCCATCGCTCATTCGACAGCATACTCGCCCAGCCAATGAGAGGTCTCGGTCAAACCAAGGTGCAAGCAGACTTCCTCCATAAACCTCTACTCCCAGCTGCAGGTAGGAGCTTGTTTTAATTTCTGGGTGCGGTTTGATTTGCAGGCATGGACTGTCAGTATGGGCAGCCAACATTCTGAAACCGTGTTCGTATGATTCGTCACTTCCCAGAATAAACGCAATAATAGCTCCGTTCTCTCTAGTCAGAAAATAGGACTGCCCCTTGCTAAGTTGCCAACGTTCAGTCTCCTGTAAGCGTGCAAAACCTTGGAGGAGAAGGTGCTCTTCTATGTTTGCAACAGCATGGCAGGGGGTTGGAGATGAAAAGAGAAAAGAAAAGAGATCTTGATTATAAAGAGTAAAGTCCATGAGAAAAATAAGGAAGAAGTTACCTCAAAGGGAGGTGTTGAAAGGCAGGTGCATAACAATGCATTCTTTGGTCGCTGGCCAGATATAACTGTTTGAGGTCAGTGGCCACCAGCTACACGTTGGTATGCCGCTATCACCGTCTGTAATTTACGGGAAGAAAGTGAAGAACGATTGTCTCCGGATTTTTGCTTATCAGTATTGTCGTTTTCCTGTCCAAGGGCAGGGTTTTCAGCAGTGTCACCATGAAGTAGCTCTTCCTGCCGTTGCATCAAGGCTTCCTGTCTCGCTTGACTCTCTATTCGACCTGCTTCAGCTGCGACACTTCGATCTGCGCCTGAAGGAGATGCAGGTGCGAGAGCAGCCCTTTTAATAGTCTGCATTTTGGAAATTGTAGTTTCAGGAGTCTTTTCCTTGCTTAAATCTATATCGACCTCCCCGCCAATTGCGTACCTGACACCGTCAGGACCTTGCTGGTAGGTAAAAGAAGGGCCGCCTCGTGCGTACGGTCCAGCTGCAGCAAGATGAGCTTGTTCATGGATACGAACCTCTGTGTCCCTGTGCTTGAGTTCCATCAATTGATTGATTTCTTGGCTGTCCCAGTTGGCTGTGTCGGTTGCCCCTTCACTCTTGCCAGCAGGAGTTTCATTAGCGAAGGAAGAATGCGTTATAGCAAGGTCTTGTCCTTTTGGGGAGATCGTCACAGTGTCTCCGTTATTCTGCTCTTCGGTCGGTTGCTCCGTTTCCTTTAAAGATATTCCTGCCTGTAAGCGGTAAACACCAAGAGATCTTGATAAATATCCAGAAATCCCAGGATTGATATGAGAAGAAATAACCATAATTAGTCCCTGCATTAATCTTAGTATTCAAATTGTATATCACTTTGCAGGTCATAGCAAATCCAATATTTACCTTTTTATCGTAGAGGTCTTTCATGGATTGTGTTGATTTATGTCAATATTCAAGCTACATAAACCAAATATTTCATGTTTTTACCCAGGGTAAATTATTAACAGACCAATCCCGAGTGCTGGAGTAGGACTTTGTACGTTTGAGGATGAATTACTTAAAGGGGACCGGCACAAGAAGATGTGCCGGTTTAATGTGACAATTATTATCGCTGAAATAAATTTCCAAGTTCCCCTAACACAGATCCTTCTCCTTTGCTGGAAAAGCCGGCGTTATTTTGGGGTGCGGCCTTATGGATTCTCCCAGCAAGACGAGAAAACGGAAGCGATTGGAGCCAGACGTGCCCCGGTCCGGTGATTGTTGCAAAAAAGAAGCCTTCTCCACCAAAGAGTGCTGATTTCACACCACCAACAAATTCGATATCGTAATTAATGTCTTTGGTCATGGCAACTAGACAACCGGTATCAATTCGTAATGTTTCTCCGGCTTGAAGATCTTTTTGAATAATGGTCCCCCCTGCATGGACAAATAGTTTTCCCTGGCCTTCAAGCTTCTGCATAATGAAACCTTCTCCACCAAACAGAGCAGCACCTATTTTTTTCTGAAATTCAATACCGATTGAAACCCCTTTTGCGGCACAGAGAAACGCATCTTTTTGACAAACAAGTTTGCCGCTGAAATCCTTCAGGTCCAAGGCGATAATTTTCCCAGGATACGGAGCAGCAAAGGCCACTTTTCCTTTTCCGGAACCATTATAAGTGAAAACTGTGGAAAAGAGACCTTCACCGGTAATAAGCCTTTTTCCTGCACCTAGCATTCTATCCAATAGTCCGCTGCCAGACTGTTCACTGCCATCTCCGAAAATCGTCTCCATTTGAATAAAATCGGACATGTACATCATGGAGCCAGCTTCAGCGACGACGCTTTCCTGGGGATCGAGTTCAATTTCCACGAATTGCATTTCGCTACCGAAAATCTCGTAATCAATGACATCGGCAACGATACTTAAGGGAAGATTCGGAGGGGCAGAATAGTTTGATGATGTTACTTCCGCACATTGGGCTATTTCTTGCCAGGTTGCAAAGCCTTGCTTCCAGACATATGTGTTGAGAGAGTAAAGACCATTACTGAGGTTACTCCGAATTTGTTCGATGGAAAAAGGTCCTTCTTGCTTTCCGTTGATTGCTACATACCAACTATTGCTCATAAACTCACTCCATTGGGTTATTGCAAAGGGGCTTAGCCTCGATTGCCGTAGTTTTCTTTTAAATCATAGAGGGTGTCCAAGTATTCTTCTTTATACTTTAAGTTCTTGCCTGCATTTTCTATCTCTTCGATGAGCGAATCGATAGAGGGGCGAAGATCGATGCCGAGCCGGTTGTTTCCTTGTCGATTAGCTTTGTCGAGAATCAATATGGCATAATAACTTACTGTCATTCGTGAAGCTGAATCACGCCGAAAGAGGTAGAGACGCCCCCCAATGGTATTGAGGAAAAAACCGGCATAATCAAGTAAGTTATCCTGTGGAATGGTTAAGGAAAATTCCTTTTTTAAATATTCTGGATGTTCGGTAAGAGTGTAAAATATTTTAAGAATATTTTCAAGAGAGTCCTTTTCCCTGTCCAGAATACCTTTCAAGACGAGCATGTTGTCCTTGCCTAGAATTCGAAAGAAATGCGCTGTATTTTTCAGCAGGATAAAATAATCATCGGTTTCTCTGGTGATAGCCGGTGGGTTATCAATAAGAATTTGCAGCAGTTTAGAAAAATGGATTTTACTCGGCTCCTTTAGGTGAAATTCCTGCATATATGGTTGCTGATCAAGATGGTGATAGAAGGCAGTCAATTCGTCCACACGTTTTTGATATGGATCTCCGCTTACCTGCTGATCTGCCTGGCTTTTAGATAGTTGCGGATCGTTTTGCTGTATGTCTGTTTGATTTGCTGAAAAAGTCTTGTCTTGTAGTTGTATGGGCTTTGCGGAGACATCGGGAGCATCTGGAGTGAAATCCGTATCTCGGGAAAAGGGAAGGGTGTCAACTTTCGGGTGCAGTCCAGGCGTTGTTGGATTTTCAGTTGATTTTTTAGATGAAATAAGAGAATCGTTCCTCAATGAGGATCTGAATATACCTTTAAAGACATCAACAAAATCAAAACCATTGTTTTTTGCAAAGAAAAAAAAGCTGCAGGCTAAGACAACTATCAAACCTATTGTTAAAAACAAGGCCCTTTTTGATCTTGCCTTTACGCGAGATCGTGGTCTCTCCGGATGATGCGAATCATTCATGGCTATAAAACAATTGAATTAAAATTTATCGAGCAACTACGAAAATCATAAAAAAGATACTCCATATCTCAGCTAAAGTCACGTGGGAGAATTTTGCCTAGCGAGTTATTGAGTATAGCGATTGATCAATATGTTTTTATTGCTTGACTCATATCGTCGAAAACACTATTTTACTGTCTCTAATTTGTATAAGAGTTCACCTTTAAAATAGAAATATAATATTGTTTTCAGCTATCATTATCAAAACACAACCGGAGGAACACTAATGGCTATTTCTGTTGTTGGACACGCAAACCCCGATACCGATTCCGTAACTTCTGCAATCGCCCTCGCAGCCTTGTTGAATGCACAGGGCAATGAAGCAAGGGCCTGTATGCAGATAGCTGCAAAGGATCTCAACCCCGAGTCTACTACCGTTCTCAAACGTTTTGGCCTTGCTGCCCCTGAACTTCTTACTGACGCAGCAGGAAAGGAAATTGCTCTGGTTGATTTCAGTGATATCGCTCAGGGTCCTGCCAACTTAACTGCAGCTACATTGGTTGCGGTTGTTGATCATCATAAAATTGGTGATATTACCACCAACAACCCTATTCTGTTCCGTGCAGAGCCGGTTGGTTGCACTGGGACCGTATTGAACAAAATGTTTAAGGAAGCCGGCATTGCCATCCCGAAAAATATTGCTGGAGGCATGTTGGCTGCTATCTTGAGCGACACAGTTAATTTTAAGTCACCAACTTGCACTGATGATGATAAAGCTGCCGTAAATGATCTTAAAGCTGTTGCCGGTGTTAGCAATACCGATGAGCTTTTCATGGAAATGCTCAAAGCTAAATCAGCAGTGGCCGGAATTCCTGCAAAAGATCTATTGTTCCGTGATTACAAAGATTTCGACATGAAAGGCAGTAAGGTCGGTGTAGGCCAGTTGGAGCTTGCTACCCTTGACCAAGTAGCCGACGTTCGTGCTGAACTTGTGAAAGCCATGGAAGTCGTTAAAGCAGATGGTCGTCATTCTGTGCTGCTCATGCTCACTGATGTTGTGAAAGAAGGAACTGAGCTAGTAGTTCTCTCCGACGATCCTGCACTCATCGAAAAAGCATTCAATACTAAGCTTGCAGGCAATTCTATGTGGATTCCAGGCATGATGAGCCGGAAAAAACAAACAATCCCGAATCTGCAGAAAGCATTCGGCTGCTAACAAACTAATATTTTTTAATATTGGCGTAGACTAAGCAACCAAAAATAATAACAAGAGAAGGGTGATTGCATTATAGTGCAATCACCCTTTTTTTTGGAATTCTAATAACGCATCAGATTAATTCTGATTGTCATCTTTAAAAAGCAGCTACAATCTCAACGAGAGTTTTTTACACAATTTCGCAAGATGTTCAGCGCATAAGCTGTCGAAAATATGAAGTATTAATCAATAGTCTATAGAGCGCTACTGCATAACTAAACCAGTTGTCGTATATAATCAATTAATATTACACGATTAGCAGCTGGAACATCTATCGGCAACAAAAGGTGATCGGGTCTTTTGAGAGAAGAAGGAGGGATTTCCTTATTTGATCGCAGTTAATGTTATTTTTATGCCGTTTATCGGCTGTCCCGATTGATTAGGAGTAATTTTTTTTAGGGGAGTGATGATGAGACGTTCTGGTTGGATCATCAATTGTTCTGTAAGATACTGAGAGAGTGATTGGCTTCGTTTTTTCGCCAATTCGAGAAGCATGACGTCGTCAACCACGATTTGCTTGGCTTGCTTGGGGATATAATCCTTTAAAACAGCAGGTGGAATAGTGTTATCAAGTATCTTTCCTTGCGCAGCTTGTTTCTTTTGTCGTTCTGAAATCTTTTGATCAAATAGTACCTTTTCCTTCTGCCAAGCTTCAAAACGTTTCTGATTGTCTGTCTCAACCCGTTGCATTTCCATCGTCTGAAGATGTTCTTTCATAGCCGGTGTATCAATATCTCGATCGATGCCTCCGGAGAGTTCCAATCCGAGATGGGGATGGGTAGTCAGTAATGAGCTATATCGGGCAAGGACGTCTTTTCCTTGCGTCGCAAGTGTGAATTCTCCTGGTTCGAATTCGGCAAATTCAGTGCCGATAAGATCGGAATAATCTCCGGAAGCGAGAAGTAGGGGAGATACGGAAGCTTTTACCGTCATTCGTTGAAACAACGAGAGAATCTCTTCTATGAAAATCGTTTTACCAAGAGGAGCCGTCCGACCAAAATCAAAATCCAGCCGGAATTTATCGTCAGGGCCAGTGAGGAGAGCCAAAGTGAGCGCTGAATCGGATTTCTCGGAAACTGGTTTGATCCCGGAAAACAGGAGAGAACCGGTGTTCTGAAATTCACCCACTTTTGCGGAACAATCGAGTATCAGGTCGAAAAAACCACTTTTGGTATCGATATCGGTAAAGGGGTCAAGCTGCTTATTAAAAGATACCAGGGGATAATTGTAGAGGGTAAAATGAAATTTGCCGTTCTGTTCCTTTGCGAAGATATCGAGTTCACCGTCAATGGTAAAAGGGGCATCTTGAAGCTTTCCTGTAAAAGAAAATGCACTCTTGGTGGCAGGGTTTTTCAGGCGAATATCTTTGATCTTGCCTGAAAAATCGGTAACATCGCCCTTCCATTTTGGTTTTGTTCGGTTGTCCTTGATAAGGATATTTGCGTGATTAAATTGAATTTCTTGTATATCAACATTGGGGTTGATAATTTTAGTTTTCTCTCCTGGCTGCAGCTCGGTTTCAATGACGGGCAGATGATTTTGAAAAAAGGAAGCCAGCTGTTGCATCGGACCAGGATCACTTGCACTTATCTGCCAGGAGAATTTCGGTTGATCGATGATCATCGCAGCGATTCCCAGAAGAAACGGCTCGGAGGTGAAGTTCACACCCTGCAACAACATATCGGTCCATGAAAATATTGGATCTGCTGCTTTGCGGATGCTAGCTTTGGTGAGTTGCAGGTCTCCAGCGAAGCTTTTCTTGGGGAGACTCAAGGAACCTTTTCCAGCAAGAATTCCCGTGAGGTTGTCAAGAAGCTGAGAGTCTGTCATCAATGGGAAAACATCTGTGGCTGCCAGGTCATTGAATTCGGTGTTTATAGTCAGGGAAAAGGGGGATATTCGTACGTCTCCCTGGCCTTGAATTGTTCCCCCTGTTGGAGCTTTTGCCGAGAGAGTGAAATTTTCTTTAGCCTTTTCAGGAGTATCTAGGTCATGGGCTTTTAGGGAAATATCGGACCACGTGGTTCTGTTTTCACTGTTTTCCTTGGCAATAATGCTTAATTGACCTGTGAAATCAATATCTTGGATGAGATATTTACCAACAGTGAATTGTATGAAAATATCCGGAATGCGATTATCAGTCAGAAGTATCAAACCGTTTTGTAGAGATACACTGCCAAACTGGATAGTTTTATAAGCTGTGCCGAAAGAAGCGAATTTCAAGGTGGGGGCCGAAAGAACAGGCAATTTGTCATCCATGAGCTGGAAGTCTTGGACTGTAAGTTCAGCATCAGCCAGTTTATAGCCGATAGTTGAATCGGAATTTTGAGGGAAAGACACTGTCAGCTGTCCTTTAAGTTCAGCTAATCCTTTGGCAGTAAGACTTTTATCAGCACCGATGGAATGTAAAAGTTCCATGAAATCCATCTGATTGATGGTCACTATCCCACTGAGATGTTCTGTCGAGCTCAAGTCACCCTGCCAGGTGAATGATGAGGAGCTCCCTTCTTCATTTCCGCTTAAAAGAAAAGAACCCGGTCCTTTTTTAGCTTCCGCAGGTTCGGCTGAAGAATAATTATTAACTTTGAGCTGAAGTGCCTTCCATGCCCCTTCAGGCTGTTTCGCTCCCTTCTGTTTCCAGAGAGAAAAAGTTCCGTCTTTGACTTGCAAATTGTCAATAGCGAGAGAAAGAAATGTGTCTGAAGGAGAGTTCGGTAGAGGACCTTTTTTTTCTTTTTTAAATAAAGTGTTGACGCTTAAAATAAAAGAACTGCCAACCGACTGCACAGTTGGAGCATTGGTAGCTATATTTGAGAAAACAATGGATTTTGCAACAGGTTTCAGTTTTCCTTTGACGAGTGTGGCAGGAGCAGAAACAAAAACTGATTCGTCGGCGGTTTGCAGTTCCGTATCGCTCAGTTGCAGTTCAAAATCTATGGAAAGTTTATCCTCTTGCTGGGATGTGGGGTCGAACTGCAGGTTAATACTCCCATCTGCTTTGCCACTAGTTAAAAGGAGAGGAAGATTTAACGGCAAATATTCAGCATAGACGGGGAGGTTAATCGAGTGGAGGTTACAAGTGAGTGTCGTGGCTTCCTGGCTAGCGTCCCCCATATGAGCTTGCCCGGTAAGTTCAACCGGACTACCGTTGATTACCGCTGAAAAACTGGGGCGTAAATATTGACTGGTTTGAAAGGGAAAGTTGGAAAATGTCGGCAAATCCAGTTGTATTTTCTCTATGGTATGGGTTTTGCCGGTCGGCAAATCGAGAAATAGTACTTTGCTATCTTTTATGGCAATATTATTAAGTGAGAATAAAAAGGGGAGATCAGAAAAATTCAATATTTCCGAGTTTCTCCCTTCTTGTTTGTGTTGAAATAGTTTGGAGAAATTATAGGATCCGTCCTGCTCTCTGGCAATGTTGAGAGTAAGCTCCGAGAACATTACTGTGTTGCACACCAAGTCCATGCGTAGTAGAGAAAATGGGGCCAGATCAGCGGACAAGGACCGGAGGGTTGCCAGCGGCGATCCAGATTCTGATAATATTTTGGCGTTGTCACTGGCAAAATGAAAGGTCAGCGGATTAAAGGAAATGTGACCTGGGTCAAAGACCATTCCTGTTTTCTTATTGAAATTTTCAGACAATGTGCTGGTCAAATAATAGGGGACACCATAAAAACCGAGGATATTGTATACGATGAAAAATATTGCAACAACAACCAACCAGACCAAAGCGCCATTCTTCCTTCGAGAAGATGAACGCTTTTTTATCTTTAGTGATTTTGGCGATCGTGACGGAATGGTTTTTTTTACCTCTTCAGTAACGGAAGTAGCAGGAACGGTGTGTTCAATGGAAATTTTACCGTAACGATCTGGCATATAAGTTGGAACCAAATAGCGAAAGATGTTTTTTTAATCCCAGGGAGATACTCTTTGCATGTTATGGCAAACAGTATCTCCCTGGGACTTATCCCGTTTGTCGGGGTTATTTGCAGCGGAGTAGAGAAAATCCTGGTATAGACCTCAGGAGATTTTGGGCCAGTATATTTATCGCATTCGTACATATCTGTAAATTGAAGATATGCACTTACTGGGCATATTTTTCAAGAGTCAAAGCTCCAACTTTTAAAAATATCCATCAAGGCAATCCGAAAAACACTGTCCATAATCAAAACAGCTGTGCTATAGTTCCTTATCTGTTCAACCTCGACTACAAGCTTTGCCTTTCAAACCTGGAGTCGAGGACATAAGGGCTGCCGATAAATACGATATAAGGACCTGATTTAAGATGGTTTGGGCTGAGACTACAACTTTAACAAATAATTACCCCCCCCCAATGGTAGATTTTCTCAGTTATCTGCGGTGGCAGGATTTTGTTGATATCCTGGTCGTGGCCTTCGTCATCCATCAGCTCATCTCTATAATCAGAGGTACGCGGTCCGTCCAAATGGTGGTAGGTCTTGGGATTCTTACCATCGTCTATTTTCTTGCCAGTGTCCTCGATCTGGCGGCTTTGAAATGGGTCATGCAGACGTTTCTCAGTTCTATCCTTCTGATTGTAATAATTGTTTTTCAGCATGACATTCGCAGGGCACTCACTCAGGTAGGCAAATCACCTTTTCTCAAGCACACCGATGTGGCTGTTAAAGATCTTGAAGAAATTACTCGCACCCTTTTTTATCTCGCCAAAAGGCGTATCGGTGCCCTTATTGTTATAGAACGGGAAACAAACCTCGGGGATATTATCGAATCCGGATTTAAACTCGACGCTCGCCTTTCCAAAGAGCTACTCATTTCCATCTTTATGCCGGTTTCACCCCTCCATGATGGAGCGGTTATTGTCAGTAAAGGCAGGGTTCATTACGCTGGATGTATTCTCCCTCTTACTCAAAATCCCTACATTAACAAACGGTATGGTACACGACATAGAGCCGCCATCGGTTTGACGGAAGAAACAGATGCGGTCGTCATGGTGGTTTCCGAGGAAACCCAGGAAATATCAATAGTTCGGCATGGGGCATTGACAACTGTTGAAGATGAAATCAGTCTTACCAATAGCCTCAGAGCAATATTTGTAGTCAATACCGGATCATCGCATTCCTTGAAAAATTTACTGGGCAAACGATGAAAGAAATTTTTGCCATGCTTTTTCGAAAGAAATCACTCACTCGACTCGTGTCGAAGGACTGGCTTCTGAAGTTTGTCTCGCTCGCCTTGGCGATCGTTCTCTGGTACTTCGTCGGTGGCGAGGACAGAATAGAAAAAAACGTTATGGTCCCTATTGAAATTATCAACTTGCCACGCGATCTTGTTATTTCCAATCAGTTTAAAAAAGAGATAGAAGTAACTGTGAGCGGTCCACGGTCGTTGATCCTCGAAATGGCCAATCGGGCGCTGACCCGTCAGGTAGATTTATCGACGGCTACGCCGGGAACAATGGTTATTGAAAACGATAATAAACACATCCCGGTTCTGCGCGGAATCACCGTTCAGAGAGTGAAACCTTCTTCAATAATTTTATCGCTGGACAAGCTTATTCAGAAAAAAATTCCTGTTGAAGCACGAACCATTGGTCGAGTTGCCCATGGCTTTTCCGTAAAGAGCTTGAAGATCGATCCGGAAGTCATTACTATCGCCGGACCGCATACTATACTTTCACAGGTAGATCATTTCTACACTAAGGTAATTAATCTCGATGGTGTTAAGCAATCAATGCAACTGCAAGTACCACTGGAACTGGATCCGACGATTGTTGAGTTGATCGGTGAAACTTCGGTAACCGCAGATCTTATGATTAGTGCGGAGACAACGGCTATTACTTTTGATGCACTCAAGGTGGCAGCTATTGTTGACGGGAAAAAAAAAGAGATACAACCCGATCAGGTTAAGGTCGTCGCCAATATCCCTAAATTCCTTCTTGATAAAAAAATTGACCTTAAAACCCTTCTTTCGGCAGTTGCCGTGAAAAGGGACGGTGAAGCAAACCTGAAAGTTAAAATCGTACCAAGAGCTGATTTGGATATGCCGATTGAGATTATTTCCGTGGTGCCCGATTCGGTGCGGTTGATGGGAGATGGCAATGGCTCAACCTCACTTAAAAATACCGAATCGATAAAAGTACTTGACGAAAAGGCAATAACCTCCGACATTTCTCCAGTGCAACCAACGGTGGTGGGAAAAAGTGAAGAAAAGGTGAGTAGAGATATAGCTACCCCGATTAAGATTATTAAAAACACTCAAGTGAAGGTTAAACACTAGATTAATGAGAAAGCTATTTGGAACCGATGGAATACGTGGTGTCGCTAATATTTACCCAATGACCATAGAAATCGCCATGCAGGTTGGAAGAGCAATTGCCTTTATTGTTAAGGATAAGGTCAAAGGACATAGAATTGTAATCGGCAAGGATACTCGGCAATCCTGCTACATGCTTGAAAACGCGCTCGCTGCCGGGATTTGTTCAATGGGTGTTGACGTGCTTCTGGTTGGTCCCTTGCCTACACCAGGAATTGCTTTTATCACAACCTCAATGCGGGCTGATGCCGGGGTAGTAATTTCTGCTTCCCATAATCCCTTTCAGGATAACGGTATCAAGATATTTTCAAGCAACGGTTTCAAGCTGCCGGACGAAGTTGAACTCGATATCGAAGATTTGATTTTTTCACAGAAAATGGCTGCCCTCAGGCCAGTTGCCGATGAAGTGGGCAAGGCCGCGAGAATCGAAGATGCCAAAGGCCGATACATTGTCTTCCTGAAAAACACCTTCCCGAAACAATATACTCTAGATGGATTTCATATTGTTCTCGACTGTGCCCACGGTGCAACCTACGGGGTTGCGCCCTATGTTTTTCAAGAATTGGGGTCCAAAGTTACCAAACTTGGGGTTGAACCGGATGGCAGAAATATCAATCAGAACTGTGGCGCCTTGCATCCCGAAGTAATGGCTGCAAAAGTTAAGGAGGTTGGAGCGAATATAGGCCTTGCCCTTGATGGTGATGGTGATCGATTGATCGTTTGTGATGAACATGGCAAGATTGTTGATGGCGACCATATCATGGCAATATGTGCCGAGGAACTATTGCACCAGCGGAGGCTTAAGAAGAAAACCTTGGTTGCCACAGTCATGTCCAATATAGGACTGGAACTGGCGATGGAACGGATGGGTGGGACCCTGGTTCGCACTGGTGTAGGGGATCGCTATGTGGTCGAATGTATGCGGCGAAAGGGCTTCTCGTTCGGCGGGGAACAGTCGGGTCATCTGGTATTCCTCGACCATATCACCACTGGTGACGGGATACTGGCGGGACTGCAATTACTGGCGATCATGAAAAAGCGTAAAAAGCCACTTTCTGAACTCGCTACTCTGATGGAAAGTTTTCCACAAATCCTGAAAAATGTTCGGATGTCGACCAGGATCCCGGTTGATACTATTGCAAATTTCCCTGAGACAGTCAAAAAACTGGAGCAAAAACTCGGCAAAGGTGGTCGCATCCTTGTGCGTCCGTCAGGCACCGAACCGGTTGTTCGGGTTATGGTAGAAGGTCAGAATCAGGAAGAAATTACAGTCATTGCTGACGAACTCTGCGATATAATCCGCAAGGCGGACGGGGTGTAGGCAACATCTTCCCATTCAAGGACAACTCTTCAGGAAAACAGTGTCATTGATTAGCACTGCGCCGAAGTAGATCGACAGGATTTGATGCATTAAATTGGACGGCCGCACGACGACACTTCTCCTTGGGCATTTCGAAAAGATATGGTATGAACGAAAGCTTTTAAATATTGAAAGCTTGGTTTCAGGTGCCGTTGCTCTTTTAAAAAGCATGGTAAAGTTTATAGTTAAAACCCGAAAAATATTTTACTAATCAATTCAAGATCTAAAGACTCAACCTCAAAATCGTTGGGCCCTTTTTTTTCAGATCAGTCTCTTTCCTCTCGACCATTTTGGCGGTACATGAAAAAAATTCCAAAAACATTGCAAACAATTTTTAAATTGATCGTCAGCCTGGCTTTTTTTTCGGTGTTGCTTTCATTTGTTCGAGGCAATGAACTTTTTGCTGTTATTCAAAAAATCAGTTGGCCTTGGTTTGCTTTTTCATTTGTTATCACCCTGATAATGCTTGCTGCAAGTTGTGCCAAATGGAAAATCATTCTTGATCTTAAAGATCAGCCCCTCCCCCTCTCTTATAGGGAACTTTTAAAAATTTATTTCATCGGCTATTTTTTTTCAAATATCCTGCCTTCAACATTTGGTGGTGATGTTGTGCGATCCTATTATGCCGGTCGAATAATTAAAAATCAGTCGTACGCCGCTGTCAGTGTCTTTGTCGAGCGGTTCTCAGGCGTCTTTTTCCTCTTTCTTTTGGTTACCGCAGCGCCATTTTTTCATATTGAACTCCTCAGTCAGCCATACCTCTTCATACCGGCCTGCATTGGTCTGACCTGTGCTATTATTACCATATGGCTGTGTCTTGCCGCAAATCCCTTCGCCATTCCAAATAAGGCAGCTGGTGGTCTTTTTTCCTATCTACATCGACTTATGACAAGAAGATGCTTTGCGAGACTTGTTGGGCCTGTCGGATATTTGGAAAATCTTTACTTCAAAATCCTTGATCGCCTTAAAAAGCTAAAGTCTGAGATGCAAATTGCCATTGATGCAGTAAAAAACAATCAATTGTTTCTATACCGTCTCATCTATTTGACTTTACTTTTTTATATACTCACTTGGGTGAATGTTTACTCAGCATTCAAAGCTTTTCATGTGGAAGTTGATTTTCTGGCAATTTGTGCACTGGTACCCGCCATATTGCTGGTCGCCACAGTTCCGATTACCTTGCTCGGTAACCTCGGATATTATGAATCGGTGTATGTTCTCTATTTTCTTCTAGTCGGTGTGGATGGCGCCGAAACTCTGGCAATGAGCTTGTTCCTTCGTTTGAAAATGCTCAGTCTTGGGGGCATGGGTTTTATTGTCTACCTTGTTTATCGACAGAAGCATCGACTCCAGCTTGAAAATGAAGAATTTACGGCGTGATTAATCAGTTCTTGGTAATATTTTTCAGAACGTGCTTATTAAAGCCGTGGTTTGATTTCTAAAGGAAACTTTATTCGCTAATTTGGGATAGGTTTTATTAAAGGATTGCACATTTTCTGCAAATCAATCGTTTTTCCCATCAATATACTACCTTGGAGAATTCACTGTGTTACTCTCAGTTGTTATTCCACTTTTAAATGAGGAAGAGAATATTCCTCTCCTTTACCAAGAACTGAAGGAAGTTCTTGATACTCTTGATGATGACTATGAAATCCTCTTCATTGATGATGGCAGTACCGATCGGAGCCTCGAGTGCTTATGCAATCTGCAGAAGAAAGACAAACATGTGGTGGTAGTCAATTTCCGTAAAAATTTCGGGCAAACAGCGGCTATGGCGGCTGGCTTTGATTATGCCCAGGGCGATGTGATTATCACCATGGACGCCGATTTGCAAAATGACCCGAGAGACATCCCCCGCCTACTCGAACAGATCAAGGCCGGCGATGATATAGTCACCGGCTGGCGATTTGATCGCAAAGATACTTTTATAAACAGGCGGTTACCTTCAATTATTGCCAATAAAATCATTTCGAAAGTGACCGGAGTCAATCTTCACGATTACGGCTGCACCCTCAAGGCCTTCCGCAAGGAGGTAATTAAAAGTGTTAAACTTTACGGTGAGATGCATCGTTTTATTCCGGCAATCGCCAGCGGCATGGGCATCGATTTTACTGAGATCAAGGTAAACCATCGAGCGCGGCGTTTCGGTTCGTCGAAGGTTGGAATATCTCGGACAATCAGGGTTGTCCTTGACCTCATGACGGTAAAATTCCTGCTCAACTATTCAACTCGACCAATACAGGTTTTTGGGTTGATGGGAATAATCTCTGGCGGACTCGGCGTTCTCATTGCCTTGGTCATGACTTTTCAGCGTCAGTTTATGGGTGTTCCCCTTTCGGATCGTCCCATGCTCTTCCTGGCTATTCTGCTCATTTTCGTTGGTATTCAGTTCATTTCTCTTGGTTTGATCGCGGAACTTCAAGCTCGTACCTATCACGAATCTCAGAACAAACCGGTGTACCATATCAAGAAAGTGTATCGAACTAGCTGTGACAAACCTGGGGCTGGCGAGACCGATGTCCGGTCATGAACCGCTGATTGAGATCATCATTCCAAATTGGAATGGCAGGGGTATGCTGGAGCATTGTTTGTCATCACTCCGGAAACAGACGTATGCCAATTTCCGGATCATTGTTGTCGATAACGGTTCAAGCGATGGTTCAATTGAGCTGGTGCAGACGTCTTTTCCAGAGGTCAGACTCGTCCAGTTACGACATAACACCGGATTTAGTGTTGCTGTAAACAAAGGTATAGAAATCAGTGTCGCACCCTGGCTTCTTCTTCTCAATAATGATATGGAAGTAGCAGTAGATTGCCTGGAAAAACTCCAGCTCGCTGTGCAGCAATACCCGACTTTTCATGCGTTTGCCCTGAAAATGATGAACTATCACCAGCGTCAGTTGATCGACGGGGCAGGAGACGCGGTGCTTAGGGGAGGGGTGGGGTATCGTCTCGGGACAATGGAGCATGATAGCGAGGAATACCGGAAGGATCGGGAATGCTTTGGGGTGTGTGCCGGGGCAGCGCTCTACAGTAAAAGCTTCTTTAACAAAGTGGGCCTGTTCGATGCCGATTTCTTTGCCTATCTTGAGGATGTTGACCTGAATATGCGGGCCAGGCGGCATGGCGTAAAATGTATGTACATCTCGTCGGCGGTAGTCTATCACATTGGGAGCGCCAGCTCTGGATCGAAGATAAATCCGCTTACCATCCGTTTGTCGACACGTAACAACATCCACGTCTTAGTTAAAAATTATCCACTGCAATTGTTTTTACGCTTTTTCCCGGCTATTATCGTCTATCAACTGGCTTGGTTGTTTTTCTGTATAAAAAAAGGCATGTTCTTGCCTTACTTGTCCGGGTTGTACCAGGGATTGCGGACGCTCCCCTATTTTTACAAAAAGGGGCGAGCTTTGCAAAAAAGCGATGATCTCTTACCTCCCGATATTTTTGCAGCCATGATCAAAACTTCCGAGCTTCTGGCTATTGGGTCCATCATGGCCAGAAGAACCGAAGCGGGGAAAAGTAACTTTCTGTTATCCTGTTATTGTAAAATTTTCTTTTTGTAATCACGGCGGCCCAGAGTATGGCGATTCCAGTATATGTAATTATAGTAACACACAATTCTGACGAAGAGTTGGACATCTGCCTTACCCACTTGGAAAAACAAACCATACCGATCAAGGAATTGGTGATCGTTGATAGCGGTTCCACAGATCCACACTCTCTCGAAAGCATGCCTCGGGTGGTGGGAACGAAAATCGTCAAAACGAAAAATGTTGGATTTTCGCAAGCTAACAATATTGGTTTCAAGGAAATAGTTACTGACCGGCAAGGAATGGTTGTTTTTATGAATCCCGACACCTTCCTTCCCCCGGATTATCTGGCACAGGCTGTAAATGTATTGAACGAAAACCCCGGTGCGGCGGTTGTTTCCGGGAAACTTCTCGGATATGACTTGCAGAAGATGAAACCGTCTGGACTCATTGACTCAACCGGCATTTTCAGACGGTGGTATGGTCGCTGGTATGATCGGGGACAAGGTGAGAAAGACTATGGACAATACGATCTTATTGCTGCCCCACCGGCCATTTGCGGAGCGCTTATGTGTTGCCGGATCAAAGCTCTGCACCCCTATAAAGGAGATGTTTTTGATCCGGATTTCTTTCTTTATAAAGAAGATATAGAGCTTTGTTTTCGGTTGAAGGCTGCTGGCTGGGCACTGGTTTACGACCCCAGACTCATTGCCTACCATTGCCGTGGATGGGCGAGAAAAAGGCAAAAGGTGCGCTACGAACTGCGTTTGATAGCCGCCCGGAATGAAGTTCTACTGTATCGAAAACATCCGGGACCTGCTATGGCGTGGGCCATGTTGAAGCTCATTTTAGTTAAGGTTTTCCGTCTTTAGGTCGTGTGGGATTGCGTTGCTGTGGTATTTACTTTGTGTTGTGGATTCCTTAAACCCACGTGCTCTTGCCGGATTGCATAATATATGAGCAATACTATCGTCGACCATTCCATCTCCGTTATTGTTCCCACCCTCAATGGTGCAGATACGTTAGGAGAATTCTTCGCTGCACTGAAAAGACAGCACTTGCAACCAGATGAGATCCTGGTCGGAGATTCATCGTCGCAGGACCAAACCGTTGCTATCTGCCAGGCAGCCGGGGCAACGGTGAGAGTTTTTGATCGAGCAACATTTGATCATGGTGGGACGAGAACCGAGCTGGCAAAGCAAGCTCGCGGTACAATTCTCGTTTTTTTTACCCAGGATGCGATTCTCGCCTCCCGTGATTCGTTACAACTTCTTGTTGACCCTCTTCTTCTCCATGATCAGGTGGTATGCGCGTATGGTCGACAATTACCCGCGAAAAATGCCAGCCCCGTTGCCGCGCACTTGCGTTTATTTAATTATCCCCACGAATCTTCGGTGCGCTGCTTTGCTGATCGCCAAAAATATGGGTTAAAGACAATCTTTATATCCAACTCCTTTGCAGCCTATAAAAAGAATCGTTTGAGCGAATTCAACTATTTTAAGAACGGTTTGATTTTTGGAGAAGATACCTGTACTTTGGGAAGAATTCTTGCCGCAGGGCATGAGGTTGCTTACGTCGCTGAGGCGGCGGTATACCATAGCCACAATTATTCTCTCAGCCAAGAATTGCGGCGTTCTTTTGATATTGGTGTGCTGCACAGTTCCGAAGAATGGCTCCTCGAAACGTATGGTGGGGCAGAGGGGGTCGGAGTCAAATATATTCGATCCGTCTTTTCTATGTTATTGAAGGAAAAACGATATTTCCTGATACCCGATTGCCTCCTGCGAAGTGGGTTGAAAATGATCGGTTACAAGCTTGGAAGATCCTACAAACAACTCCCTGCTTCATGGCGACCTGCGTTGAGTATGCACAGGCTATGGTGGCAGAGATACCTATGAACGAAGGCACGCTGCGGATAATTTCCGAGATGAACTGCCCAACCGACGACTACCTTAAATGAAATATGCTGTCAATTAATCTCCGGGAGCAGAGTTCTCTCATCGCCAGATTCCTGCATCTCTTTGATTGTTTTCTGGCTGTAGGCTATCTCGCACTGCTGGTTTTCTGGTACCGAGTACCCTGGAGTCCCTATTATACTCGCCTGATGCTCATTACTTTCGTACTGTGTTTTATCACATTTCAATCTTTCCAGCTGTATCGATCATGGCGGGGTTGGAAATATTTTCTCGAATTTCTGGTGATCCTCAAGGCATGGGGTACGATTGTCGGATTATTGTTGTTTTACTTTTTCATCTTTAAAATTTCCATTGCCTATTCCCGGGCAGCAATTCTCAGTTGGTCGATTACTACACCGGTGATTATTTTTATTGTTCATGTAGTCGCCAGAAAAACACTCCGCTTGATTCGCCAAAATGGCAAAAATGTGCGACGGGCAGTTATTGTTGGGGCAGGTGATCTTGGCGTCAATCTGCTCAAACAGGTTGAAACCATGCCTTGGGCAGGGATTGAAGTTATTGGATTTTTTGACGATAAAATCGATGACGAAGCGGTGACCGAAGTGAAAGGTAAGCCGATTCTCGGCAATACCGCAGCGATTAATGAGTTCCTTGAGTTGCATGATATAGATTATGTCTATATCGCCCTGCCAATGCGAGCAGAAAAGAAAATTTTCAGAATTCTTCGGGAATGCCGATCCCTTGGAGCTCGCATTTACCTCGTTCCGGATTTGTATGTGTACGGACTGCACCACGCGGAAATTCAATCGCTTGGGAATCTACTCATTCTCAATTTTAATCCGAATACCGAGTGGAAACGAAGCTTCGATATCGCCTTTTCATTGATGGTAATCGTTTGTACATTGCCCATAACCTTGATCATTGCTTTACTAGTTAAATTGAGTGATGGGGGACCTGTCTTCTATCGTCATAAAAGAATAACGGCTGCCGGGAAGACCTTCAATTGTCTCAAGTTTCGGACAATGCGGGTGGGTGCGGATCAGGAGTTGCAAAAAATACTTTCTGAAAACGAAGAATTGCGACGGGAATGGGTGTTGAGCTATAAATTGAAAAATGATCCTCGGATCACCCGGATCGGCCGCTTCCTCAGAAGAACAAGCCTAGATGAGTTTCCTCAGTTTATCAATGTCATCCGTGGTGATATGAGTGTCGTCGGCGCTCGACCAATTGTCGGCAACGAATTAAACGAATTCTACAAAGAAAGTGCCGGCAGATACTGCTCGATGAAACCTGGAATTACCGGTCCATGGCAGGTTGGACGTCGTTCAAATGTCGATGAGTATGAGGAAAGAGTAAAAATGGATGACTGGTATATTCTTAATTTTTCTCTCTGGACCGACATTAAGATAATAATTAAGACCGTGTACTGTATGTTCAAAGGGAATGGAGCGTATTAGTACCTTAGAAATTCATTTCTTGCTTTTCAATAATGATTTTTGTGAAGGTACTTATCCCCCCTTGAAGGGGTATTAGTCCGTGCACTGAGTCTTGTTTTTCGGGATGAGGAGACGTATGGTACAGAATGTTTTTGCCGGTAAAAAGGTTGTCATTGGTGTGTCGGGATCGATAGCGGCTTTTAAAGTTGCCGGGTGGGTGAGTGATCTCACCAAGGAAGAGGCCAATATCTCGGTAGTGATGACCTCTTCGGCTGGAGAATTTGTCACTCCACTTACTTTTGCAGCGCTTTCGGGCAATGAAGTTCATACCGAAATGTTTGGCCGGGACAAAGAAGACCCAATGGCTCATATCGGTCTTGGCAGGGATGCCGACCTTGTACTCATTGCCCCGGCAACAGCCAATATTATTGCCAAACTCGCCTGCGGGATAGCCGACGATCTTCTTACCACCATGGTGCTTGTAACCCGGGCACCAGTTATAGTCTGTCCTGCCATGAACAGCAGGATGTATAATCATCCGACAACTCAACGGAATATCATGACGTTAAAGGATATTGGCTATAATATAATTGATCCTGCCTGCGGAATGATGGCTTGTAAAGAGGAAGGAGAGGGCCGTCTCCCCGAGTGGAATGGGGTCAAGGAACAGCTGGCCCAAAAACTCAGTCCCCAGGATCTCCAGGGTCTAAAAATCATGGTTACCGCCGGCCCAACCAGAGAACCCCTGGATCCGGCCAGATTTTTAAGCAATCGTTCCTCAGGGAAAATGGGCTATGCTCTAGCCCAGGCAGCACGTCGTCGTGGTGCGCAAGTCCTTCTCATAAGTGGACCAAGTTCACTCGTTTGCCCACCGAAGGTTACTCTTCTAAAAGTCCAGACGGCTTTGGAAATGTACGATGCAGTGCTTACCCATGCCGCAAACTTTTCGGTCATCATTAAAGCTGCGGCCGTCGCAGATTATCGACCGGCAACCATTTACCAACATAAGGTGAAAAAAGAACAAATCACTAGAGAACTACTCCTCGAACGCAACCCGGATATTCTTCTGGAATTGGGGAAAAGAAAAAAAGAGGGACAAATCCTCGTCGGTTTTGCTGCGGAAAGTAAAAACCTTATGGAAGAAGGGCGCAGAAAACTCTTAAATAAAAATCTCGATCTTATCGCAGTCAACGATATAAGTGGGAAATTCACCGGCTTTGAGACTGAATCAAATCAGCTCCTGTTGATTTCTGCATCAGGATCGGAGACGCTGCCGCATACCAGTAAACTGCACTCCGCTGATCTTCTTTTGGACAGAGTTCAGCAGTTACTCTGTCTAAATCCGACGGATTGATTGTAATTGTAAAGAGTTATCTGTTGATAATGTAATGGTTATTTTGTAAGAGTTTTCAGTAAACAGCAACGTTTGAATTTTTTTTCGGAACCACAAGGGCAGGGGCCATTCCGTTCGACCTTTCGCTGCGTTACATTGCATTCACCCTGTAAATAATACCATAGGCCATTTTCTTGAACGAACTCGCTTGTTTCGCGGAGTATTGAAATAAATCGATTTTCAAGATAGGTCGAGGTGAAATCCACCGTACCGGTTGTGTCACTTTCCGAACCATCCCGAACCTCATGAATAATGAGCCCCAGCCAAACCACTGGAAATCCTTCAAAATTCAGTTTCTCCGGGCGGTTTTTTTCATGCCAACTGGCAAGAATATGTTGTTCATGCTTATTAACAAAGGCAGTATACCGAGATCTCATTAGAGCTTCGGCCGTTTTGGCGTTGTGGTGATCATCAAAAATCGGCAAACAGCAGGTTGCGTAAGGAAGATTGCTGCCACAGGGACATAGATGGGAATTGGTCATTGGTTTTCCTTCGCAAGTTGAAAATGTCAGGTATGAGGGCGCGAGCAACCCTGGTTAAAATATCAAAAACTCTTCCACAGGGCGAAAACGTTGGTATACATACAATGGATAAAGCACCTGTTCAATGAAAAAAGAAGAAATGCGTAACGCACTGCTATACCTCAAACAGATTCGCCATTATTCCTTGACGGGATTATTGTGTAATTTGTATCTGCGATTGCGAGGCAAGACGATCTTAGTGACGGGTAGTTGTCGTGGTTGCGGCTCATGTTGTTTGAGCCTTTCCCTTGAAGGATGGGACGGTTGGTTGCGTTCCGAGAAGGCATTCCACGAGATTGTTGCAAATTTTCCGGAATACACCAGGTTTGTGATAAGTGGTAGGGATCCTCAAGGCTTTCTTCTGTTTAGTTGCAGCTGGCGAACAGAGCAGGGCACCTGTGCAAATTACGAAAAAAGATTGACTCTTTGCCGAAACTTTCCGGAAAACTCCCTGTTTTTTGCCGGCGGACGATTGCCTCCGACCTGCGGCTATAAATTTACCACAGGAGTGCCTTTTCAAAAAATGCTCGATGCGGCTGTGCAGAAACAAAAATGAAACGTGTACTTATTCTCGAGCCCTATTACGGAGGCTCACACCGTTTTTTCCTGGAAGGCTTACAGGCCAATATCGTTGCAGATTACACCATTTTCACATTGCCTGCCAGGAAATGGAAGATGCGGATGCAACTCTCGGCCCTTTGGTGTATTGAGCAAATCAACGGACTTACTCTTGGCAAGCGACGGTTTGACGCGGTCCTGTGCTCTTCCTTTGTCGATGTCGCAGTCTTGCGGGCTCTGACGGCAAGAATAAAGGGATGGGACCATAGGGCTCGAATTTGCACCTATTTCCACGAAAACCAACTCATCTACCCAGAAAGACTGACAGATATGAAGAGTTTCCAGTTTGCGGCAACTAATTTTCATTCCGCACTGGCCTCTGATAAAATTGCTTTTAATTCATCCTATAATGCCGAAACTTTTTTTTCAGGATGTCAGAAATACCTGCAAACCGCAGCAGAGATGGGACTGTCGGGGACAATTGAAAGACTGAAGGATAAGAGTTCCATTCTTTTTCCAGGAATTGATTTTGCTTGTATCGACCATCAGAGAAAAGCGGCTGTTTCTGTCCCAGGTCCACCAGTCATTGTCTGGAATCATCGGTGGGAACATGACAAAAATCCCGAAGAATTTTTCAAGGCCTTAACAAAAATATTTTCTTCGGGTATCGATTTTCGCCTCATCCTTCTGGGTAAGACATTTCTGAATAGCCCGCAGTGTTTCGCCGACGCAAAGAATGCCTTTGGGTCAAGAGTGGTGCATTATGGTTATGCAGCTTCCTATATGGACTACGTTGCCCTTCTTTGCCGGGGGGATGTAGTCGTGTCGACTGCTCTCCATGAGTTTTTCGGAATAGCCGTTATCGAAGCGGTTCGAGCAGGATGTTTACCGCTTTTGCCTGAGCGTTTGGTGTATCCAGAACTCTTTTCGAAGGAATACCTTTACCGGGAAGGTGACTTGATTGAAAAACTCGCACAGGCGTTACTGCAAAACGGCCAATTATCTCTGGAATCGGCGCATGTTATTACCGAAAGGTTCAGTTGGCACACTCTTGCCCCCCGTTACTCGCAATGGCTTTTAGAGGATGAGGGGCCAATTGACAGTTAGCGTATCTTCATTCGATTGGGTCTCACCAACCGGACTATCATTTTTTCATTTTTGCAGCAAAGTCAAGCATCCTGCGGATAGGAATCTGAGCTTTGTCCGCCAACTCAGAGCTGACAAGTATTTCATTTTTCCCAGTTTCTAAAACCTCCGCCAGGTTATGGAGAGAATTCATCCCCATCCACGGACAGTTGGCACAGCTCTGACATGTGGCACCTTCACCCACGGTGGGTGCTTCAAGCAGGATTTTCCCAGGGGCAACCTGGCGCATCTTATTAAAGATGCCTGCATCCGTAGCCACAATGAACTCGTTATTGGGCAAGGTGGCTACCGCATTGATCAAGGCTGTGGTTGATCCGACCACGTCCGCTTGAACAATTACCGCCTCAGGGGATTCGGGGTGGACTAGGATGGCAGCTCCAGGGTGGAGCTTTCGCAATCGTTCTAGGGCAATTGCCCTAAATTCTTCATGAACAACACAGGATCCGGGCCAAAAAATCATTTCTGCCCCGGTCAATTTTTGCACATAATGACCAAGGTGTTTGTCGGGAGCCCAAAGGATCTTCTTTCCCTGCTCCGCAAGGTGACGAATTATCGGCAATGCAATTCCAGAGGTTACCACCCAGTCCGAACGCGCTTTAACTTTAGCGCTGGTATTGGCATATACAACCACCGTATGGTCGGCATGTTGATCGCAAAAAGACGCAAACAATTCATAGGGACAGCCTTCGTCCAAAGAACACGTTGCGCCTGGATCGGGCATCAAAACACGTTTTTCGTTATTAAGAATCTTGGAGGTCTCTCCCATGAAGCGAACCCCGGCAACAACCAAAGTGTCGGCGGGATGACTGGTGCCGAACCGCGCCATTTCCAGACTGTCAGCGACACACCCGCCGGTTTCTTCGGCCAGATCCTGCAGGGCGCCATCGGTATAATAATGGGCGACAAGCACTGCGTTCTGTTTTTTTAAGAGAACCTTTATCCGTTCCTTCAAGGCACTGAATTCAGATGGCGAAAGCTGCGGCCACTGGGGATGGGCTGGGACAATAACCTGGGGAATCGAGGGGATGGCGAATGATTTTTTTGAATCTGTAGGCATGGTTATAATTTGGTAAAAGTTCGATCGAAGAGCATCGGAAATTGTATTAAACTTTGTTACCACCATCTCCTGCAAAAAGATATTGATTTTCGCTCAGGACCGGATCATGTTTTTATATTAGCGAAAATATAGGGCAGCATAGCGAACCACGTCACGCTTTTTGCAGCAATGAGTCCAGTTTGATTTGCAGTTGTTGCATTGCTTTTGTTAATGAAACAAAATCTTTTACTGTAAGGGTCTCGGGTCGGGCGCTTGGGGAGAGATTGGTAGTGAGAATAGCAGCTTCAGTATATTCTTTTATCATTGAACGATCAATATCCCCCGAAGTGTCAAAACAACTGCCACCACTCAAAGTATTAAGAATAGTTTTTCGTCTTTGATTGAAGGTTGTTCGTACGATTTTTTTTAAGAGACTGAAATCATAAAGAGACGCGTCACAATCTGCCTGTTTGCAATGTTTTGCTGAAAAATCTATGGTGATGACCACTGAATCTATTCTCGGGCGAGGATGGAATTCAGCCGGTTTCAGGGTCATAACTTTTTTAATTGTGGCACAGGTGGCAAGCAAAACGGTTGGCACTCCATATTCTTTTGTCGATGGCTGTGCCATTAAGCGGTCCGCAACTTCTTTTTGCAGCATTATGGTGGCGCTGTTAATAAGTGGAGCATTATCGATCAATTTAAATATAAAAGGATTGGAGATCGAATAAGGGAGGTTTGCGAGTATTTTCAGAGAACCACCACATAATTCCGCGATTTTCTGGAAATCAGCGGTGAGTATATCTTGGTGAATAAGCGTCACATTGTCGGGGAGGTCATCCTCATCTTCATGAAATCTGATAATACCTCGATCGATTTCATACCCATAAACGTGGCGGGCTACTGCCGCAAGGGGTGTAGTGAGTGCTCCCAGTCCGACACCAACTTCTAAAATACTGTCTGTTGCCAGGACATTTCCGGCCCGGACAATAGCTTCCGCGGTGTGTTTATTTACCAGGAAATTCTGGCCAAGACGTTTCTTCGGTGCGAGCTGATGACTTTTAAGAGTACTTTCTGTTTGTCTTCCGTATCTTATCATTGGTTCCTATTTTTCAGGTGTGCATCAGCCGAGCTGAGACCTGGAGTAAACATCCTCATCCATCGCATGAGCTCCATATTTGTTGAACTGATGGTATCCGGCAAAAGCAATCATTGCTGCATTATCCGTGCAATATTGAAGCACCGGAGCGTGAAAAGTGATTCCTTCTTCCTGGCATCTTCTGGCAAAAGCTTCCCGTAATCTTTTGTTTGCCGAGACACCTCCGCCAACAACCAAAGTGCTAATATTGTGGGTTTTCGCCGCAAGAATCGACTTCTCAACCAAAACTTCAATTACTGCTTCCTGAAAAGATGCACAAATATCGTTTAAATGCAGCTCAGGGTTTTTTATCTTTTGTTGGTTAACGTGACTGAGAACCGCCGTTTTCAAACCACTAAAACTAAAATCAAAAGAATTAGCCTCAAGCCAGGCTCGTGGAAAACGTACATACAAGGGGTCGCCAACAGCTGCCATTGCAGCAACATGGGGACCACCCGGGTAGGAAAGGCCCAACAGTTTAGCCACCTTATCAAAGGCCTCGCCTGCGGCATCGTCCCGGGTACGACCAAGCAGTTGAAAGTGATGAAACTCTTCAGCCAGAAAAATGGATGATGTCCCTCCGGATACAATCAGTGCAATATAAGGAAAAGCTGGCTTTTCCTTGCTGAGGAAGACCGACAGAATATGGCCGGCCATGTGGTCAACACCGACTAAAGGAATCCTCTGAACATGGGCAAGAGCTTTGGCATATGAAAATCCGACGAGCAGTGAGCCAATTAGTCCAGGGCCTTGGGTAGCAGCGATCAAGTCGATGTCGGAAAGCTTCACCCCGGCATTCAACAGGGCTTTTTCCACCACAGGATTAATGGATTGCAGGTGTTTCCTTGATGCAAGTTCCGGAACCACACCGCCAAATTTGGCGTGTATGATATCCTGGCAGTTGATCTCACTGGAGAGGATTTGATTATTGTCGAGAACTGCCGCTGCTGTATCATCACAGGAGCTCTCAATACCAAGGACAAGCATGACCGGATGTCTTTTTCAGGTTGTATGTAATGTTAATAGTGTTTATACAAGTAAGCGTTCGTCAGTATATGGTTGGCGCGATTGAAAGTCAATGTCTTCGCCTTTTTAATAATTTTTCTGAAAAGCCGCATCCAGTGAAAAAGATTACCTCTCCATCATCCCTGCTTATTGATCAGTTTTCCCGAACAATTACCTATCTGCGCCTCTCCCTTACGGATCGTTGCAACCTGCGTTGCATGTACTGCATGCCGCGGGAGGAAGAGGACCGAGACGGCCAAGTGAAAACCGAGAAAATTTTGCGACATAGCGAGCTTTTGAGTTATGAAGAATTATTACGGATTGTGCGTCTTGCCGTCTCCCAGGGGATGAATAAGTTGCGCTTGACCGGCGGAGAACCCTTGGTCAGAAAAGGAATCCTTGAATTTATCCACCAGTTATTCCTTTTAGAAGGCTTGACAGAGGTTCGTTTAACCACCAATGGTGTGTTGCTGGCGGAATATGCAGAAAAAATTTACAAAACCGGAGTTCGCCACCTCAACGTATCGCTGGACACCCTCATACCGGAAAAATTTACTAAAATCACCGGTAAAGATTATTTCTCAAGGGTCTGGGACGGGCTTAATGTAGCCAAGCATCTTGGTTTTAAAATAAAAATCAATGTTGTTGCCATGAAGGGGATAAATGATGATGAGTTTATCGATTTTGCCCGAATGGCCACCGAACAGCCATTTCAAGTGAGATTTATCGAGTTTATGCCGGTTGGCGATAAAAGTACCTGGAAGAAAGATCAATTTATCAGTTCTGCAGAAATCAAGACCCTGATTTCTGGGGTTGGAATACTGACACCTTTTCGCAAAAGTTATGGCGAAGGACCGGCACGAATGTACGATTTGTCAACTCTAGAAGGGAAAAAAGGCGCAGTTGGCTTTATCAGCCCGATAAGTCACCACTTTTGTGATCAGTGCAATCGGCTCCGCTTGACTTCAGAGGGAAAACTGCGAGCATGTCTCTTAAACGACAGGGAAACCGATTTAAAAGTCCTCCTTCGAGGCGGGGCCTCCGATGAGGATCTTATTGCCAGCATCAGGCAGACTATTACAGATAAGCCGCAAGGTCACACTTTAAACAAAGAACTTGGGGTGCAGGAACGACAATCTTGTTCGGGGCAAATGTCAAGAATCGGTGGATAAATCGTCACTTTGCGGATAAGAGCCTAGCCACTCAAAGTACGAACATATGGTCTTCAACCTCTCGCAGCCTTTTTGTATGTTGGTATCTTCAATATGGCCGAGCATGTCGAGGAAGAAGAGATATTTCCATTGTTTGCCTTTAATTGGACGAGACTCGATTTTCGCAAGATTGATCTCCTCCTGTGAGAGGGCAGTCAGAACCTCGTTCAGAGAACCGGGGCGGTCCATAAGCCCGATGAGGAGCGATGTCCTGTCCAAGCCGCTCCTTGATGGCGATTTTTTGCCAATAATTAGAAATCTGGTAGTGTTACCGCGATAATCTTCAATTCCCTGGACAACAACCTGTAACTGGTAGGTCGTGATCGCCAGTGATGAGGCGATGGCCCCGATATTTGGGTTGTTGGCTGCCATTTGCGCCGCAGCCCCGGTGGAAAATACCGGCAAGGTGGGGATAGATGGAAGATGTTTACGCAACCAATCCCGGCATTGTGCTAACGGTTGAGAGTGTGATGCAACTGTTTGAATATCTTCTATATTGCCAGACCTGCAGACGAGATTGTGACTTATTTCAAGCTGCACTTCACCGCAAATCTGCACTTTGTGTTTCATGAAACAATCAAGGGTGGAAAAAACTGCACCCTCAATGGAATTTTCAACCGGCACTATACCGTATCTGGTTCGCCCTTTATCGACCTCGGCAAAGACATCTTCAATTGTCTCCATCGCCTTGTAGTCCGCTGAATGACCAAAATACTTTACTCCGGCCAAATGACTGAAAGTGGCCTCGGGACCCAAAAAGGCGACAACTGCTTTTCTTTGCGACAATCTACAGGTCGTAATAATTTCATGAAAAATAGACTTGAGTGCATCGTTTGGGAAAACTTCGTTATTATCCTTTAATAACCGTTCATAAATCTGACGCTCCCGGAGAGGATCCCATTTGGCTCGGTTTTCTTCATCTTTCAGCTTGCCAATTTCTTTTGCACAGGCGAGTCGTTCTTTAAGCATGGACAGTATACTGTTATCAATCGCATCAATTTTATCTCGTCCTGATAGTATTGCTTTTTTCTGTTCGGATTCCATGCTACTCCTTGATATTTGCTCTATGAAAGAGTTTGATATTGATTGTATAGAAAAAGAACAAATAAATTAGGTTAAAGAAATGGCTATGTCAAGCTGTAAAAGAGAGCTATAGTAAACTTGGTTAGGTAACGGAAAAGTCCATATTCTTCTTTTTTTTAGTTATTTAAATAATCATAACGTGGAATTGCAAGATGAGTGAGAAGAGAATTCAAAAAACTTATGAAGAAATCAACGCTAGAATTAAAGCGGGCGAAGCAGTTGTTGTCACGGCCGAAGAAATGGTTGGCATTGTCAAAGAAAATGGCCCGGAAGGTGCGGCAAGAAAGGTCGATGTTGTGACCACCGGCACCTTTGCACCGATGTGTTCCTCAGGAATGTTTTTTAATTTTGGGCAAATGATCCCGACAATCAAAGCCTCCAAGGTCTGGATCAATAAGGTTCCGGCCTATGCCGGTCTTGCTGCCGTAGATGCCTATATAGGAGCGACTGAGCCTTGCGAGGACGATCCACTTAATAAAATTTATCCCGGGGAATTCAGATATGGCGGCGGGCATGTCATCGAAGATCTGCTGCGGGGTAAAAAACTGCTTCTTGAAGCGAAGGCCTATGGAACAGACTGCTATGCCGGCAAGAAAATGAAGAAAGAGGTCGGGCTGGATGATCTCCCTTATGCCTTACTTTGCAATCCGAGAAATGGCTACCAGAACTACAACTGCGCTGTCAATCTTTCCGACAAGGCTGTTTATACATATATGGGAATGTTGAAACCGAACTGCCGCAATGCCAATTACTGCAGTGCCGGAGAATTGAGTCCGCTATTGAACGATCCCTATTATAGAACGATTGGTGTCGGAACAAGAATTTTCCTCGGCGGGGCAAATGGATACGTGACTTGGAGAGGAACCCAGCATAATCCTAAGGCTCCACGTGGCAAAAATGGAGTGCCGAGAAAACCTGCAGGAACAATTATGGTGCAGGGCGATTTGAAATTCATGTCACCGGAATGGGTACGAGGTGTGTCGATCCTTGGTTACGGAAATTCGCTGGCGCTCGGACTCGGTATTCCTATCCCGATTCTTGATGCAGAAATGGCGGCGTATACCGGAGTATCAGATGAGGAAATCTTTACCCAGGTAGTCGACTATGGTTTCGACTATACCAATGGAATCGCAAGAAGCTATGGCGAAGTCAGTTATGCGCAACTGAAATCGGGAAAGATCGAAGTGAATGGCAAAGAAGTACCTACAGCACCCCTTTCAAGCGTAGTCAAAGCCCGGGAAATTGCAGAAATACTGCAGAAAAGAATCGTCGAAGGTAAATTTTTGCTCAATCCACCGGCCGAGTTGTTGCCGGACGGGCAAGACTGAAACTCATCAAATTGCAGCCCGTGCAAGAAAAATTCAATTTACTCCTTAACAATTTACGGAAATATAAAGCTATTGCAATTGCTTTTTCCGGGGGGGTTGATTCGACATTATTGCTGTATACGGCTCTAGCTGCCTTGGGGCCGGAGAATGTCGTGGCACTCTATGCTCGCTCGAAATTGAATGCAGCGGCATCGTTGGAAGAAAGCCGTAAGGTGTTCGAAGGGAATTTCCCTTATGCTGCTTCCATGCAAGAAATTGAAGTATTTCCTCTGTCTTGGCCGGAATTTGTAGTAAATGACCAAGACCGTTGCTACTACTGCAAGAAAATAATGTACATGGCTCTGCAGGAAGCTATGGCTGTTGCAGATTATTCAGTGCTTGCTGATGGTACCAATAGCGATGACCGACAGGAAAAGCGGCCAGGTTTACGAGCTATACACGAGTTGCAGATCAAAACTCCTCTAGCGGATGTTGGTTTGACAAAGAAAGAGGTGCGACAATTGGCCAAAAAATTTGGCTTGTCAAATTATAATTTGCCTTCGAATTCATGCCTTGCAACAAGAATTCCGGAGAATACACCCGTTTCCGAAGAGACCTTACTGGTTATAGCATCAGCAGAAGAATATTTGAAGAAAAATGGATTCTTAGGCTGCAGGGTAAGGGTTCATGATTCCTACACAATAGTGGAAGTGCAAGAAAAGGATATTGAGGCTTTTTCGAATAAATCAAACAGAGAAAACGTGCTATCATTTTTTTTAGCTTTGCAGCTGGCTCCGGTTGTACTCAATCTTGCGGGGAGATGAGTTTCTTTTGAAAAAGAGAAAACTAATGAAAAGCGAACGAATTATTACTTGATTCTGATTTCCGATTCAATTATGGTGCCTTGTTATGGATGTAATACCTTGAATATAAAGGGTTGTAGCATTCTGTTTTTTTCGTCAAAAAGCACTTGTGGAGAGTTTCTTTTTGACAATTGAGGAGAGTTTAAGTAAAGCATCATCTTCAGGGGAAAGGGGGCAGCAAGTGTTGTCCCGTTAGACTTGTAAAGAAAGATTAAGCAGGGAGGAATACATGAACAAGAAGGAACTCATTGAAAGCATCGCAGGTGCAGCGGATATCAGTAAGGCTGCTGCCGAAAAAGCACTGAACGGCACACTTGCGGCGGTTGCTGAAAGCCTGAACAAGGGGGACAAAGTAACTCTGGTAGGTTTTGGCACGTTCTCTGTTTCCAAGCGCGACGCTCGTCAGGGTAGAAATCCACAAACAGGAAAAGCAATTAAGATTCCTGCAAAAAAAGTTGTGAAGTTTAAAGCTGGTAGCAAATTGTCTGAGGCTATAAACTAATCCCTGTTTGGTCTTGTTTTTATGAAGATACGGTAACTGGTCATGTGCTGGTGCAACAAAAACTTTTCAAAAGGTTACAGTGTCTGTTCGAATACTTACAAGGATGAGATGGCGTAGGAAAAGTAAATATTTAGACAATGTAACAGTAGTGCTCGGCATAGTTCAATAGTTAGTATCGCTCCCTTAAAGGCCGTTCCGTTTTCAGGAACGGCCTTTTTTGTTTTTCTCAACCTTAGTTATTGACACCCCTGATTCTCGACAAGTAATCTTATAGAATATTTACTCATCATTTAATTAGAACCAAGCAGGTTAAACTGCTACTCAACATATTCCAATTGCACCAAGGGAACGGGATAAATGAAATCTTTTGAAGAGTTGCTGCAGGTATCGACTCGTATTCACGGCCATATCTGTGCTGGGCAAGTTATTGGTGTAAGAATGAGTATGCTGGCTCTGGCCTTGCTGGGTATAAATGATCCTCAGGGTTCAGATCGCAAAAAGTTGTATGTTATTGTCGAAATTGACCGTTGTGCAACCGATGCCATCCAATCAGTAACCGGCTGTAGTCTTGGAAAAAGATCAATGAAATGGCTTGACCACGGAATCATGGCTGCAACATTTGTAAACCTTACCTCGGACAAGGCTGTTCGAATAACCGCCCTTGAGGAGGCTCGTGAATCTGCAAAAAACTACTGTCCTGAAAACACCGATAAATATGCAAGACAACTTGAAGCTTACAAAATCATGCCGGAAGAGGAATTGTTTCGCATTGAGCCGGTGTCTCTTGTAATTCCCCCGGAAGATCTGCCAGGCAGACCGCTGCGTCGAGTGCAATGTGAAAACTGTTTCGATTGGGTTCAAGACGCAAGAGATGAGATGTCGTCGGGAAAAATCTTGTGTCGTAATTGCGCACATGGGCGTTATTATACTAAGATTGATGAATAATCTTCCAAAGATTGCAAAAGAAACCAGAGATTTTGATTGAGAAAGGTGGAAAAAGGAAATGCAGATAACTCTTTTAGATTACGGCGCCGGCAATGTACGAAGTGTCCGAAACGCAATTCGAAAACTTGGCTATTCGGTGCAAGATGTCCGGTCACCTGAGGATATTCTCACTGCTGAAAAATTAATTTTTCCCGGAGTAGGCAGTTTTGGCCTTGTTATGACCCGTTTGCAAGAAAGGGGATACGTTGAACCACTTATTAAACGGATATTGGAAAACAAGCCATTTTTGGGTATATGCGTGGCCCTACAAGCTCTTTATGAAGGAAGTGAAGAGTCGCCAGGTGTCCCTGGCTTGGGAATTATCGCTGGCCAGGTTGTAAGATTTTCCGATAAAGCCTATTCAGTTCCACAGATAGGATGGAACGGCATCAGGCTACAGAAAACGTCTGCACTTCTAGATGGTTACAAGAATGAGAAGTTGTATTTTGTTCATTCCTATCATGCAAAGGTCGAAACCACCAGCAGCGAATGGACGCTGGCGGTGACTGACTACGGGATAGAATTTGTTTCTGCGGTGGAAAGAGGGAATATTAGCGCTTTTCAATTTCATCCTGAAAAAAGTGGCTCAGCCGGGCTGACAATCCTTGGTAACTTTCTTGCAAACGACACTGAAACCCCGCTGATCTTGGCATCCAAAACAGATGCCCAAGCTCAGGCTACAAAAATGAGCAAGAGAGTCATTGCTTGCCTCGATGTCCGCAGCAATGATCGCGGCGACCTGGTGGTCACTAAAGGGGATCAATACGATGTGCGACATGAAGGTGAGGTGAGAAATCTTGGCAAACCGGTCGAACTGGCTCAAAGATACTATGAAGAGGGTGCCGATGAAATCACTTTTCTTAATATTACCGGATTCAGAGATTATCCACTCCAAGACCAACCTATGCTGGAAATATTGGAAAAAACGTCTGAAAATGTTTTTGTTCCCCTTACAATCGGTGGCGGTATAAGAGAATTCACCGACGCCAACGGCAAAGCCTCGACTTCTTTGGATGTTGCTTCTGCCTATTTTCGCTCCGGTGCTGACAAGGTATCCATCGGCAGTGATGCGGTGTATGCCGTTGAAGCATATCTCAATTCTGGGGAAAAGACCGGCAGAAGTTCAATTGAACAAATATCGATTGTATACGGAGCACAGGCCGTGGTGATCTCGGTTGACCCACGTCGTGTGTATGTAAAGTCTCCGGAGGAAACCGGTCATGTGACCATTAAAACAACCTATCCTGGACCCGGTGGTGAAGAGTATTGTTGGTACCAGTGTACGGTCAAGGGGGGCAGGGAAGGAAGAGATGTCGATGTCGTCCAACTGGTTCAGAACTGTGAAAAATTGGGCGCCGGTGAAATATTGCTCAATTGTATCGACCGGGATGGAACCAACAGTGGTTTTGATTTGGAGTTGATAAAATTGGTTAAAAAATCTGTTACCATTCCCGTTATTGCCTCAAGTGGAGCAGGCAGGGCATCGCATTTTGTTGATGTTTTCCGAGAAACTTCGACAGATGCAGCACTAGCTGCGGGAATCTTTCATAGAAAAGAGGTAACTATTCAACAAGTCAAGGACGCTGTCAGCGCGGTTGGTGTTGAGATAAGATGAAATTGTCGGCATGTGAGATACCTCTTAATATCTCACATGCCACAAGCATTATTCAGTTATTCTTTAATCACGAGCGAGATGAAATTTCAAACTATGAAGGAAAGACTCGCCTTCATCTTTGTAGGATTGGTCGTGGGTTCCTTGTGATTGCATAGTGCTTTCGACATAAAACATATCGATGCCGTTTTGCGGATTTTCTGGATGCATGCACACCAGCCCAACATTTTTTACCCGGACAAATTCATTTTTTTTTAAATTCTTGATACCATAATCATCGTAAGATTGAACATACCGAATGCAATGTGGGGATAAAGCTGTATCGTGGGTGAAATGAAAAGATACATTTCTGTAATTCCCCGATGCTGTATTGAGTTTTTTGTTATTCTTAACATATTGCAAAAATTTGTCGGCTTCAAGCTCAGAATCATCCAGATGTATCTCTGTGGCTTTAGTGTAAATAGAATAATCGTCTGAAGGCATTTTTTTTAAATAATACAAACTGTTATTATTAATTTTTTCGTACCATCCGACTCCAGAAGGTGGTGCTATGGAAAACCCTAGGCTACTAGCCCTTTGATCGTGATTATTTACAGGGAAATAGTGATTTGTATATGGTGAACCGCAGGAACAGAGAAAAAAGAGGAGATAGAGGTTCAAGAAGAATCTTGAATATAAACCAAGAAGGATGGTGTGCCGGCGAGTAGTCATGAGTCCATTTCCTTGGAAAGTGTCAACCATCATCATCTCTGTACTATGTAGTTCTTTTTCCCTTATCCTTCAACAAGAAGGTTTCCCGACCTCCTGTTGATAATAATAGTGGTTAACATGAGAATGGTTGTAATGAGAAGGCGAAAAGGACTGATCAGTTTTCTCATGTTTTTCATCATTATCATCCTGACCATCAATGCGGTATCGACCTGGACCTATAAAAGGGGATTGGCGGAACTGAAAGTTCAAGGCAATATCAGCCTTGAACTTTACATCAACTATCTTCAAGGAGTGTTGGGCAAATACGAAAGCCTCCCCGAGTTGCTGGCGATTGATGGTAATCTGGTGCGTACACTGCTTAATCCACTTGAAGACAATCGCATTCAAACCCTCAATAAATATTTGGAAACAATAAATCGGGTGAGTGATGCCCTAGACACCTATTTAATGGACAAGGATGGGCTGACCATTGCTGCCAGCAACTGGAATGAAAAACATCCGTTTGTCGGCAGGAATTTCAGCTATCGCCCCTATTTCCAAGAAGCGATGAAGGGAAAACTGGGACGGTATTTTGCCATAGGTACGACCTCCTCCAAGCGAGGATACTATTTTGCATATCCGGTCAGAAAAGACGAGGAAATTCTTGGCGCTGTGGCCATTAAAATCGATATTGATTCCGTCGAGCAAAAGTGGGCTCATCGAGACGAAAATTTTCTGGTAAGCGATCCGGATGGAGTCATCTTTATCACTACCAATCCCGATTGGCGATATAAGACATTAAAACCTTTATCACCAGATGTGTTGAAAACTATTGATGAAAACAAGAGATATCCGGATGCTTCTCTGACTCCCCTCGCTAAATCGGTGCTCACCTACGAAGATGATTTGCAGATTCTCACCGTGGAGGAGAAGAACGGCACTGAGAATAAAAAAGTTATCAGACAGTCGCAGTTTATGCCCCAGGCTGGCTGGGATGTCCATATTTTGTCAGATACTAGGGAACTGCGAACTAAAGTTTTGCTGGTTAACATTCTTGTATTCTTGGGGCTGACTGTTTCTTACATAATGATGCTTCTTCTTTTTCAACGAAGGCATCGTTTGGTGGAACTTAATAGAATTGAGGAAAATAGCAAGAAGGCATTGCAGGAAGCAAACGAATTGCTTGAGTCAAGGGTTCTTGATAGAACGCTGCAACTTACGGAAACAAACGAGCTATTACGACAGGAGATAATTGATAGGCAACAAACGGAGGTTAAGCTCAAGAGAACCCGCAAGGAATTGGTCCATGCCGCTAAGCTCGCAGTTCTCGGCCAAATGTCTGCTGGAATTAACCATGAACTCAATCAGCCGCTGGCAGCTATCCGAAGTTATGCCGACAACGGCAAACAATTTTTGGAAAAAGGGCGCATGGATGAGGCCAAGTGGAATCTTGAACAGATCGGCGAACTCACAGAACGGATGGCCCAAATCGGCGTGCAGTTAAAACTTTTCTCAAAGAAATCGAGCGGACAAATAGGTACTGTACCTTTGCATGGAGTGATTGACGGTGCTTTGGAAATATTAAAACCGAGCTTGAAAAATGCTGAAATCGAGACAATCATACGGGTGAATCCTCAAGCGTTGGAAGTTCGTGCTAATCATGTGCTCTTGCAGCAGGTACTGGTGAATCTCATTTCCAATGCCATGCAGGCTATGGAAGGCCAGGTGGCGAAAAGGCTCAGTATAGAGTGTACCGGCGAGGATGAAAAAGTGGTGGTGGCTGTGGAAGATAATGGCCCTGGAGTGAGTGAGGAATATTATCAAAATATCTTCGAACCATTTTTTACGACGAAAAAATCAGGCCAGGGATTAGGTCTTGGACTCACAATTAGTGACCGAATTATAAGGGATTTTGGTGGGCAAATACGCCTTGTTCGGAACCAGGGCGGAGCCCGTTTTGAATTCACCTTGGAGCGAATAACATAGTGCTATGACTGCAAATGCAAAGGTGCTTTTTATCGATGACGAAAAGCACATACGACAAGCCAACAAACAGACACTTGAACTGGCAGATCTTGAAGTTATTTGTGAAGAATACGCCGAACGTGGACTCGAATTGCTGACAACTGAATGGCCCGGTATTGTAATTTGTGATATTCGTCTTCCAAATATGGATGGATTGAAATTTCTCCTGGAGGTTCAGAAGATTGATCGCGATCTGCCGGTAATCCTCATTACCGGTCACGGCGATATTTCCACTGCTGTCAAAGCGATGCGTGATGGTGCCTATGATTTTATTGAAAAACCGTATTCAGCCGAAAGGCTTGTGAAAACAGTGTTAAGGGGGCTTGAGAAACGAGCTTTGACTCTGGAAAATCGCAATCTCCGCCGCGTGCTGGAATTACATAGCGCTCCTGGACCAAGGCTAATAGGGAGAACCCCGGCGATGGAAAAACTGCGAGGCACTATCGCACAGGTCGCCGATACTGGGGCAGACGTATTGGTTCTTGGCGAAACAGGCACCGGCAAGGAATTGGTGGCAAGATCCTTGCATGAGAACAGCAGCAGAAGGGAAAAAAATTTTGTGGCAATCAATTGCGGTGCTGTTGCTGAGTCAATTATGGAGAGTGAATTGTTCGGCCATGAAGTGGGCGCCTTTACTGATGCAAAATCGACGCGGATAGGCAAATTTGAACACGCCAATGGAGGCACCCTTCTTCTTGATGAAATAGAATCGATGCCGTTGCGGTTGCAGATCAATTTGTTGCGTGTTCTACAAGAGCGATCAATTGAACGGCTCGGCTCGAACCGAGTCATCCCGGTGAATCTCCGAGTAGTTGCTGCGACAAAGGTTGATTTGCTGAATGCAGCCGAGCAGGGAACGTTTCGTCTGGATTTATATTATCGACTGAATGTCGTTGCCCTGACAATTCCACCTTTACGGGAGAGGAGAGAGGATATTCCATTACTATTTCATCATTTTTTACTCGTCGCCGGACACCGTTATCAGCAGGAGGTGACGATGCCGAGTGACGTTCAGATGAACGGACTGATGTCCTATTCATGGCCTGGCAATGTAAGAGAACTCAGAAACTTTGCTGAACGGTATGTCCTCTTGGGACCTCAATTCGACTGGTCTCTGGAAAAAATGCTTTCCGGTGAAGATTCGATTAGCAATCGTTCTCTTCCTCAGCAGGTCGATTGTTTTGAAAAAAGTCTCCTCGAACATGCATTGGTTTCCTCCGGTGGGAGTATCAAAGATGTCATGACTATCTTGAATATTCCTCGTAAAACTCTTTATGACAAGATGCGTAAATACGGGCTGAAAAAAAGTGATTACAAATAGTTATCACAGCAACTCTATCAAGCACGAAAAAGTACTTTGCTCACGAGATAATGAGCTTCGTATTACGCGGATTGCCACCCGCCAAAACACTTTGTCACATCTGTAAAAAAATGTGAGACAGGCGGATTTCCGCCAATGACCTTAGTGTAATCCCTTTGAAATGTGCCGTAACATTAAGATATCGTTTGTAATTATTTATCCATGTTCGAGTTAAGAATAATTGGCGGAAATCCGCCAATTATTCTTAACAGAAACCGTTTGAAGTTTCATATTTTTATATATTTTCAGATAGTTGCAAAATTTTCTTTGAACTGGACCCCAAATTGCTATTAATCTTTTGTTTCACTTGAATATGAAGCGGGCAAGTTTGTCTAATTGCCAATTCCAATGGTTACTGGTTTATCCAGTATGATAACATTCAATTTGGAGGAAGAACTATGTTAAGGAAGTTTACCACGTTGGTAGCGACCGCTGCACTCTCAGTATTAATGGTATCGGGGGTAGCCCAATCTGCAGATCCGATTACCATCAAGTTTGCCCATGTCGTCGCTGAAAATACTCCAAAGGGGCAGATGGCGGTTAAATTCAAAGATTTGATTGCAGAACGTCTGGGTGGCAAGGTTAAGGTAGAGGTTTTCCCCAGTTCTCAGTTGTTTGATGACGACAAGGTTCTTCAGGCCGTGCTTCTTGGCGATGTTCAGTTGGCAGCTCCTGCTTTGTCAAAATTTGAGCGTTACACACCGAAACTGCAACTCTTTGATCTGCCGTTCCTGTTTAAAGACATGGCTGCCGTGCAAAAATTTCAGTCAAGCGACAAAGGTCAGGAACTCCTCAAGTCACTAGAGCCAAAAGGTCTGGTTGGACTTGGCTATCTCCATAACGGCCTCAAACAGTTCACATGCAGCAATCCTCTTAGAGTTCCTGCCGATGCGGCCGGAAAGAAATTCCGGGTAATGCCTTCAGATGTCCTGGCAGCCCAGTTTCAATCTCTTAAAGCCATTCCGTTAAAAAAGCCCTTCTCTGAGGTGTTCACACTTCTTGAAACAAAGGCCATTGATGGACAGGAAAATACCTACTCCAATATCTACTCACAGAAATATTTTGAAATTCAGCCGTATATTACTGAGTCCAATCATGGCCTCCTGGATTATATGGTTGTTTCCTCTAAAGAGTTCTGGATGGGTATGCCGGCTGATATTCGTACAGAAGTAAAAAAAGCACTTGATGAGGCGATTGATTATGGCAATAAATTATCAGGAGAGAAAGATCTTTCTGATCGTCAGTTGATAGTTGACTCCAAGCGTACGGAAATCCTTATGCTAACTGCTGCCGAGAGAGCACAATGGGTTGAAGCAATGAAACCTGTGTGGAAACAATTTGAGGACAAAATCGGCAAGGATCTGATTGACGCAGCATTTAATGCCAATAACTAAGAGAGGAACAGGCAGTCTTCTAATAAAGGGAAGACTGCCGTAATTTATTTGCCTGTAAGAGGTAACTGTTATGTTTTTGCGCATCATTAATCGTGCTGAAGAGGCGATAATATCGATCTTGCTGGTTTTGACAACGTTGCTTGTGGTTATGGATGTTGTCATGCGTTTTGGTTTCAATAAAGGTTTTTTATGGTCTCAGGAACTTACCCTGAATATGGGGGCATGGCTTGTCCTCTTCGGTGCCTCCTATGGACTGAAGGTTGGATCACATATCGGCATGGATGCATTTGTAAAGCTCTTTCCGGCTGTTGGCCGCAGAATACTCACGGCAATCGGAGTTGTTCTGTCTCTTGGTTATTGCTATCTGATTCTTTATGGCAGCTGGATCTATCTTGCCAAGGTAAAGAAGATAGGCCTTGAAGCCGAAGATCTGCCAATAGCGGTGTGGATATTGCAAAGCATACTTTTTATCGGGTTTTTACTATTATTTATTCGCTTGTGCATCATCCTTTGGGATGTCTTCACCGGCAAAGCGGATTCATTTAAACATGCCGATGAGGCAAAAGAAAGTTTGCAGCTTGTCGAGATTATCAAAGGGGAGGAGAAATAATGACTACTGCCTGTTTATTTATACTTCTCTTTGGCTGCATGTTGATCGGTATGCCTATCGCGATTGCCTTAGGTCTTTCGAGTGTCGCAACAATTTTATTGTTTTCCAATGATTCCCTGGCTTCCATTTCCTTGAAATTGTATGCAGCACTTTCCGGACACTATACTTTACTGGCTATTCCATTTTTTATTCTTGCATCGAGTTTTTTACAGACCGGTGGAGTTGCAAAACGTATTATCAGATTTGCTCTCAGTATGGTTGGGTTTGTCCGCGGTGGCATGGCCATGGCCTCGGTCATCGCCTGTATGATTTTTGCCGCCGTGTCGGGGTCATCGCCGGCAACGGTTGCCGCCATTGGTTCCATCGCCATTGCCGGTATGGTTAAGTCCGGTTATCCTCAATCTCTTGCGGCAGGCGTTGTCGGCAATGCCGGCACCTTGGGGATTCTTATTCCTCCGTCCATCGTTATGCTTGTTTATTCGGCGGCAACCGAGGTGTCTGCAGCCCGCATGTTTATGGCAGGTTTTTTACCTGGCCTTCTGATGGGTCTGATGCTGATGGTTGCCATCTATATTGTTGCTCGAATAATGAAAATCCCCTGTCAGCCGTGGACAGGTTTTGGTGAGATCTTTGCGTCGGGAATCAGCGCCTCCGGTGGATTAATGCTGATCGTCATCGTCTTGGGAGCAATTTATGGCGGCATTGCCAGTCCAACAGAGGCGGCAGCCGTATCTACTCTTTATGCCTTTGGTGTATGCATATGGGGCTACCGCGATATGGGGCCATTAAAAAATGTTCCGTGGCGCAAACAAGGTGAATCATTTCCTGCCTTATTAGTCCGGAATATTTTTAAAATAATCGTTACCTTGCCAAAAATCATAACCGATAAAGAGATCAATAAAGTCGTTCTGGACTCGGCTAAGGTCAGCATTATGCTGCTTTTTATCATTTCCAACGCGATGCTCTTTGCTCATGTACTGACAACGGAACGGATACCCCATCATATAGCTGAGATAATAGTGCAATGGGGATTGTCTCCCTGGATGTTCCTGGTGGTTGTGAATATCCTGCTTCTTATAGCAGGCAACTTTATGGAGCCCTCTGCTATCATTCTTATCATGGCTCCGATTTTATTTCCGATTGCCTTAAAACTTGGGATTGATCCGATCCATCTCGGAATAATCATGGTAGTGAATATGGAGATCGGCATGCTGACTCCACCGGTTGGCCTGAATCTCTTTGTAATTTCCGGAGTTACCGGGAAGAGCATGGGGTGGGCGATCAAGGCCTGTTTGCCTTGGCTTTGCGTTCTTCTTACCTTTCTCATCATCATTACCTATATTCCCCAGATTTCAATGTTTCTACCGGAATTCCTGGATAAACTGCATGGGTATTAGACGAAGTTTTTCCTGAGAAAACATATATCGAGGCCATCTGTCGACTGCTGTATGTGGGCAGATGGCCTTTTTAATTTGAACGTGTTTGGCAAGCACACCCTAGTTCAATATTCTAACCAAGTGGGAAATGAACATGAAAAACAAACCGAAAATATCAACTATTTTATATGCAACCGACCTTGGTGAGCTGACTCGTCCAGTATTTCGTCATGCTTTGGCTTTGGCAAAACTCTATGATGCTAAAATTGTTATGCTGCATGTAGTGGAACCTATGGGAGAAACCACCAAGGCTTTTATCAGTTCCTATCTTTCGCAAGAATTTTCCGAGGAAAAGATGAAGGAATCGATGAAAGATTTAATGCTCAAGATGAAAGACAGATTGCGGCGATTTTTCGAAGAAGAGTGCGATGAAGAAAAGGTGTGTGCAAATGTTAAAGAACTTCTGGTGGTTGCCGGCAAACCCAGTGAAGAAATTCTTCGTGTATCGGAAGAAGAGAAGGTAGATTTGATCATTGTTGGTAAATCGACGAGAACAGTACGTGGTTTAAGGGTAATGGGATCAACGGCACGAAGGGTGAGCCGCATTGCGATGGTTCCGGTATTGATTGTGCCGAACTATTAAACCATAGAAAAACCGTCCAGATTTTTTTGTGAAAAATTTCTCAGAACCAAAGGGAATCCCATGGGTAACGAATTTGTCGTATTCCTCGCCTCTCCACGCGGCTTCTGTGCCGGTGTGGAGAGGGCGATTGAAACGGTTAAACTTTGCTTACGGCGATACGGCAAACCCGTGTATGTCCTGCATGAGATTGTTCACAATAAGCATGTAATATCCGAGTTGCAGGCTTCCGGCGCCGTCTTTGTGGAAAACCTAGGTGATATACCCCAAGGTGGGGTATGTATCTTCAGTGCCCACGGAGTGTCTCTTGCTATCGAAGAAAAAGCCAGGGCATTGGGACTTCGCACGGTTGATGCGACATGCCCTTTGGTCACCAGTGTTCATGGCATGGTCGAAAAATATCATGCCATCGGCTATGATGTGCTTATTATCGGTCACCATGGACACCCGGAGGTGGAAGGAACTGCAGGTCGGGTTGCCAGTCGGGTGCATATTGTTGCTAATGAACGAGAAGCAGAGACGGTTGAGGTCGCCGATATTCGGAAAGTTGCCTATGTTACCCAGACGACACTTAACAGCAACGATATCATTGGCATTATAAAAATATTAAAAAGGCGCTTTACAACAATAAAAGGGCCAAAGTCGAATATCTGCTTTGCCACCCAAAATCGTCAGGATGCCGTAAAGGAACTAGCGGAAAACTCAGATATTCTTTTTGTCGTTGGCTCGAAGAACAGTTCAAATTCCAATAGGTTGAAAGAAGTTGCCGCCTTGTGTGACGTCGATGCGTATCTTGTTGATGATTACCAAGATATTGATCCGGTATGGCTTCTCGGAAAAAAAAGAATTGGTATAACCGCAGGAGCATCGGCCCCAGAACGACTGGTTGATGGTGTTATCCTCTGGCTGCAAGGTCATGGCACAGTCACGGTGACAAAGATGCAGGGAATAAAGGAGAAAATTCACTTTAAGCCGGCAATTTTTACTTACTGATCAGGGTGATGGGTGAATTGCTCCTTAAAAAGGACAGAGCACTGCCGAGTGCCATATGCTCTGTCCCGGCAAAGGTTATTTTGTCGTCAGCATATCTGTTAATCTTTGCATTGCTTCCCGGACCTTTTCCTGGCTATTAAAGGCGGAAATCCTGATATAGCCGCTTCCGCATTTTCCAAAACCAGCCCCAGGCGTACAGACAACACCCGCCTTGTCAAGAAGCATGTCAAAGAACGCCCAAGAGTCCATTCTCCCATCAATCCAGATATAGGGTGAATTTTTTCCTCCGACATATTCATAGCCCAACTTGTCCATGGTCGCACAGATCATATCGGCATTGGCCATGTAGTAGTCGATCAGAGCTTTTGTCTCGGTTTTACCTTCGGTACTGTATACTGCTTCGGCGGCACGTTGCACCGGGTAGGAGACACCGTTGAACTTGGTACAATGACGGCGGTTCCACATTGCATGGATCAACTGTTTATTTCCTTCTTTATCGTATGCCCGGCATTGTTTCGGAACGATGGTGTATGCACACCTTGTACCGGTAAAACCGGCACTCTTAGAGTAGCTGCGAAATTCGATGGCCACCTCTTTTGCCCCTTCAATCTCATAAATCGATTTAGGAAGGGATTCGTCGCGGATAAATGCCTCATAAGCGGCATCAAACAAGAGAAGTGCCTTATGTTCATGGGCATAATCAACCCATTGTTTCAGTTCTTCCTTGGAAATCGTTGAACCGGTTGGGTTATTGGGAAAACAGAGGTAGATAAGATCGACCTTTTGACTTGGCAGGGAAGGGACGAAATTGTTTTCCTTGGTGCTTTCGAGGTAGACAATTCCCTGATACCTGCCGTCGGCGAAGGTCCCGGTGCGACCGGCCATAACATTGGTGTCAAGATATACCGGGTAGACTGGATCGGAAATGGCAATCTTGATATCTTGGGTGAACAATTCCTGAATATTGCCGGTGTCGCATTTAGCTCCATCGCTGACAAAGACCTCATCGGCGGAGATATCTGCCCCACGGCTCTTGAAATCATGGAGGGCTATAGCCTCCCTGAGAAACTCGTAACCCTGCTCAGGACCATAGCCTTTAAAGCTTACGTCTTCGGCCATTTCATCGATCGCCTTGTGGAAAGCCTTGATAGAGGCGGGGGGCAATCCTTTAGTCACATCGCCTATCCCGAGCTTGATAATATCACGATCAGGGTGTTTTTTTTGGAAAGCGGCGACACGTTTTGCGATATCAGAGAACAGATAGGACGCCTGCAGCTTCAAGTAATGCTCATTGATTGTAATCATTTATAGGTTTCTCAGTTGTTTTATAGGGAAAAGGAGTTAAGTTGATAACTAAGTTTAATAGAAAAATGAGCTTTAAATATAATGGAATGGTCTTTGCTGTCAACCAGCAACTATGCACCCGGAGGATTCCGGTAAAAGGATTTGGCTATGAATGATGAGAAAAGAGTACCAATCTATCGAAAGGATTATGCAGTATTTGATTATATAGTTGAACATCTGAATCTGAAATTCGAACTTTTTGAAGAAAAGACCCAGGTCACAGCCCATGCGTTGTATAGGAAAAATCCTCTTTCAAAAAAAGACAATGCACCTCTCTTGTTGTTTGGAGAAAAACTTGAACTTGTGTCAATCAGCATGAATGGAATCAATTTGACCTTGGACCGATACCGTGTTGATGACAAATGCTTGTGTCTTGACAATCCACCAGACGCCTTCTCCTTGATCACCGTAACCAGAATTCACCCGGCCAAAAATACCGCATTGGAAGGTTTGTATCTTTCCAGCGGCAATTATTGCACTCAATGTGAGGCTGAAGGTTTTCGCACGATCACCTATTATCCTGACCGACCTGACGTTTTGACCAAGTTTACTACCCGGATTGAGGCTGACCGGCAAACCTGTCCGATCATGTTGTCAAACGGCAATCTCATAGAAAATGGGATTCTTGAAGGTAATCGTCACTACGCCGTTTGGGAGGATCCCTTTCCAAAACCATGTTATCTCTTCGCCTTGGTTGCCGGTCGACTGATCAGTCTGGAGGATGAGTTTGTCACGAGGTCAGGAAAAATTGTGTCTCTGAAAATCTTTACTGAAGAACGAAATCAGGGCAAGTGCCGACATGCCATGGATTCCCTTCTGAAGGCGATGCATTGGGATGAAGAAGTGTATGGCCTGGAATATGACCTTGATTCCTTTATGATTGTTGCTGTCGATGACTTCAACATGGGAGCCATGGAAAACAAAGGATTAAATGTTTTCAACTCCAAATATGTCCTGTCTTCCCCGGAAACAGCCACTGATCAAGACTATTTAGGCATTGAAGGCGTCATCGCCCACGAGTATTTCCACAATTGGACCGGTAACAGAGTTACGTGTAGAGACTGGTTTCAGCTGAGTCTCAAGGAAGGGCTGACGGTCTTTCGCGACCAGGAGTTTTCTTCTGATATGAATTCGCGGGCAACTCAGAGAATTGACGACGTGCGGCAGTTGAAAAATTTTCAGTTTAAAGAAGATTCAGGCCCGATGGCTCACCCGGTTCGGCCGGATAGTTATATGGAGATTAATAATTTCTATACTGCTACGGTCTACAATAAGGGGGCGGAAGTCATTCGTATGATGCATACTCTCCTTGGCAAAGAAAGGTTTCGCCAGGGCATGGATCTCTATTTTGCAAGACATGATGGGCAAGCAGTAACCTGTGATGACTTCGTCGCCGCCATGAATGATGCGTCCGGAATAGACTTAAACCAATTCAAAAACTGGTACGGGCAGGCTGGCACTCCGGTTCTATATGTCAAAGGTCAGTGGATTGAGAATCAGGCTGAGTATCAATTGGTTGTCAAGCAGGATCTGGAGAATGCTCCTTGCCAAACTCTTCCCCAACCCTTTCATATACCCCTCGCCGTCGGCCTTCTCGGGGCAACCGGTGAAGACCTGCTTAAAAACGAGCCACAGGGCACGACCATTCTTCAGTTATGTGAAAAGGAGCAGTTGTTCGTCTTTCCGGGAATTAAAGAGCCACCGGTAGTTTCATTTTTAAGAGATTTTTCTGCCCCGGTCAGAGTTGCGCAGTTTCAATCGCGTGAACAATTAGCCTTCCTCATGCGCCATGATTCCAACCTCTATAATCGCTGGGACGCTTCAGCCCGGCTAGCTAGCGAGGTCATTCTTGAAACAGCTGAGAAACTCAGCCACAATATCAAGGCAAACCTTGATGACAACTATACAAATGCAGTTTTTCATAGCCTCAGACGTAAGGTGGAAGATCCGGCACTCTTGGCACTATCCCTGAGCCTGCCTCCAGAAACAACGCTCGCCCAAGATATGGAGATTATTGACCCCGATGCTTTACATAAGGCCAGGCAACAAGTTAAAAGTCAATTGGCACAACAAAATGTTACTGCCTTTAAGGAGATCTATTTAAATAATCGGGAGAAGGGGGATTATCTCTTAACCGCCGAGGCTATGGGCAGACGAAGCCTGAAAAATGTGTCCCTTTCTTATCTGATGGCCCTTGACCCGCTGCCGGAAGAACATCTTGCCCTATGTGTTGACCAGTACCGATCCGCAACCAACATGACGGACTGTATTGCCGCTCTTGCCAATCTGGTTAACCTCGACCATGAGATACGCCAGGAGGTACTTGCAGATTTTTACAGTAAATGGGCTGACGATACCCTGGTCCTCGATAAGTGGTTTACCCTTCAGGCCTTCTCCATACTTCCAGGCACTCTTGACAATGTCGTATTACTTACCAAAAACAAGTCGTTCTCCATAGAAAATCCGAACAAAGTGCGGGCTCTTATCGGTGCTTTCTGCTCCAACAACCATGTTCGTTTCCACGAAATAACCGGGGCTGGATACACGTTTCTTGCCGACAAAATCCTTGAACTCAACATAATTAATCCACAAATTGCTGCCCGTTTGGTAGCACCTTTGATTAATTGGAAACGCTATGATCGAAAGCGTCAAGACTTAATGCGCGGACAACTGGAAAGAATTGCAGGCAACCAAGATATCTCCCGAGATGTTTACGAAATTGTAAATAAAAGCCGGTAATGGGTGTGGGTTTTCAAAGATACGAGATTGGCAATTAACGAGTGCGCTTGTGGCAAAAGAGGCAGCGGTACTTTGGTGGATGGTCTTCCGGCAAAGGAGCCTGCTGCCCTTGATCATGGCAAGAGAGGCAGGATAATTCCGCCTCTTTTTTACTGGCTATAGAAAAGAACCGATTGTGGTTCTCATCGTGGGGGAGGGGAACCGTGGTTTCCTTCGGGGCTTTGAGAAGAAAAATGAGGATCCCGAAACAGATAGCCACAAATCCTGCATTGATCAGAAACATTTGCTTTCGGTTTTTTTTCTTCATGGCAAATCGACAATGTGATTGTTATTTCAAATAACCGTCAGCGGGCCATTTCAATGCGACTGAAATCCAGTAACCTGGTTTTTAGACAGAATGTAATAATTTCCAAAACCATTGTCGCAATTATTTTGTTTTTCCCGCTGATGTTCACCATTTTTCGATGAATTGCGTGGTTTTTAATAAGATTTTTGAGAGGTGTTGTATCACAACCGGGGTTAGCAATAAAATTACCTACTGCTTCTCCCGAAATTATCGCAGAATAGATACCTTCTCCGGTAAGACCTGAGGCGAGGCCTGCGGCATCACCAACGAGATAGGTGTTGGCAAAATGCCAACCGCGAAAATCGAAATTGATCAATTCGGACGAGGGCTTGTAATGGCGTAACGGATAGCCGTGTTTGTCTCCCCAGTGCAACAAATTGTTTTTTAAGGTCATTGCCTTCATGCGTTTGGAGTCAACGTATGCGCCAATGGATGCACTCTCTCTATGGGGAAAGATCCAAGCATAGCCGTTAGCGAAAAGTGAACTATTCAAATGCCATTCCATCTCCGGATAATCTCCGGGAATTTGATATGTTATTCCTATTCCTGAATTGGTTACCGGTAAACCGAGTGATCTCCGCACAACAGAAGATGAACCGTCGGCACCAACGAGATAGGTGAACGCCAACCGCTCTTGCCTGCCGGTGGCCTTATTTTCACAAAGGATACTCGTACTATCAATGCTCACAACCTGGCAGCCGAGACGAATTTCCGCTCCGAGATTCACTGCCTTTTCAGCCATTTTTCGCCCAAGTTTCTCCCTGTTCACTGTGGCAATCATAGGGGTTGGAGATGATACGCAAACTTTTTGGAAACGGGTGAACACCAGTTGTTTCGTAAACTGTTTTTCGGCAATATCGAATGGAATTTTTTTAAGCAACCCGTTCCAGGTGATCCCTCCGGCACAAACTTTTTTACCTAAGGTTCCTTTGCGCTCAAGAACCAGAGTGGTCAAGCCATACGAGGCTGTAATAGCAGCGCACGCCAATCCCCCAGGACCGGCACCAATGATAATAACGTCATAAGACATAGAGATGTATAAAGATAACCGGCCTGGACGAAGTGGTTTCTCGCGTCTACTCTAACACCGAAAAATGCATAATAAAAAAAACCTGCTTGTTGCCAAGAAATTGGCTTCAAACAGGTTCGGTTTGTTCCCTTTTTATGAAACGACTAGCTGTTATCCTTCAGTAAGCACAGCTTTGAGATATTCTTTGTTCATTCGTGCGATATTGCGAATGGAAATACCCTTAGGACACACGGCCTCACATTCCCGGGCGTTGGTGCAATTACCAAAGCCTTCTTCATCCATTTTCGCAACCATTGCTAGAGCTCGTTTTTTTCGTTCCACTTGACCTTGAGGGAGAAGGGCCAGTTGTGAAATCTTGGCACTGGTAAAAAGCATAGCAGCTCCGTTTGGACAACTGGCAACGCAGGCCCCACAACCAATACAGGCGGCGGCATCCATTGCCAGTTCTGCTTCTTGAGAAGGGATTGGAGTGCTGTTGCCGTCGGGAGTTCCTCCAGTATTGACAGAGACATAACCACCCGCCTGGATGATACGGTCAAGCGCTGATCGGTCAACCAGAAGATCCTTCTTAACCGGATAGGCTCGCGAACGAAAAGGTTCAATAACCAGTATATCACCACTTTTGAAATGACGCATATGCAGCTGGCAAAGAGTAACCTCCTTTTCCGGGCCGTGGGCGACACCATTAACGACAGCACCGCACATCCCGCAGATTCCCTCACGGCAATCATGGTCGAAAACCACCGGATCCTTTCCTTCTTTCGTGAGTTTTTCGTTAAGCACATCAAGCATTTCAAGAAAAGACATGTCGGTATGAATGCCGTCCAGAAGATACGTCTCAAATGCGCCTAATGCATCACTGTTCGGTTGTCGCCAGATCTTCAGCGTCAGGTTAATGCTGCTCATATTGTCTTTTACCTTAAGATTTCGGTTAATAGCCTTCTATTACGGCATTGCACCTTTTATTATTTATAACTGCGCTGACTGGGAGTCACATATTCAAAAACAAGTGGTTCCTTGTGCATGACCGGTGCTTCTTCATCGCCGGTATGTTCCCACACCGAGACGTGCGAAAAATTCAAATCATCACGTTTCGCTTCATTTTCCTCGGTTTGGCTTTCTTCTCGCAAGTGGCAACCACAGGATTCCTCCCTTGCGAGAGCATCGCGAATCATAATCTCGCCAAACTCAAGGAAATCAGCAACTCTCCCAGCTCGTTCCAGGGATTGGTTTATTTCCTTGGTGGATCCTGGAATATATACCGAATCCCAGAATTTCTTTCTGATTTTTGGCAACTCTTCGAGGGCGGCTTCTAGTCCCTCTTTATCTCTGGCCATTCCGCAGTTATCCCACATCAACCTGCCGAGTTCTTTGTGGATTTCATCAACCGTGAATTTACCAGTTGCTCCGCCGGCGCTGTTTTTCAGCATCTTAGAGATTCTGTCTTCAACCCACCGTTTTGATTCGATGAACGGGGTGTCGTGTTCGCTGGCTTGTTTAAATTTATTTGTTCCAAGGTAGTGGGCGATGGAGGTGGCAATTATAAAATAGCCATCAGCCAGACCTTGCATCAGAGCGCTTGCCCCTAGCCGATTTGCGCCATGGTCGGAGAAGTTGCATTCCCCAATGGCAAAAAGCCCGGGAATGGTTGTCATCAAATCATAGTCAACCCACAGTCCGCCCATAGTATAATGAACAGCGGGATAGATCATCATTGGTTCAACCATCGGATCACTATCGGTGATCTTTTCATACATTTGGAAGAGATTGCCATATTTTTTATAAATGGTATCTCTGCCATCCCGTTTGATGGCATCGGCAAAATCGAGATAGACGGCAAGACCGGTTGTGCCGACGCCCTTACCGTAATCACATTGTTCCTTGGCATTACGTGAGGCAACATCGCGAGGTACCAGGTTGCCGAAACTCGGATATTTGTTTTCGAGATAATAGTCTCTTTCACTTTCGGGAATATCTGCGGGTTTTCGAGTATCACCATTGGTCTTTGGTACCCAAACGCGACCATCGTTACGCAGACTCTCGCTCATGAGTGTAAGCTTTGACTGATAATCCCCGTGAACCGGGATGCAGGTCGGATGGATCTGCACAAACGATGGATTGGCAAAGCCGGCACCACGCTTATGGGCACGCCATGCCGCCGTTACATTCGAAGCCATTGCATTGGTAGACAGAAAATAGACATTACCATAACCACCAGTGGCGAGTATGACTACGTCAGCAACATGACTTTCGATCTCTCCGGTCATGATATTGCGGACGGTAATACCTCTGGCTCGTCCGTCGACAACTACCACATCCATCATTTCCCTGCGGGTATACATCTTTACCCTGCCGCTGTGAATCTGTCGAGACAAGGCACCATATGCACCGAGCAGGAGTTGTTGTCCAGTTTGGCCACGGGCGTAAAAAGTTCTTGATACCTGGGCGCCGCCAAAAGATCTATTGGCAAGGGTTCCGCCATATTCTCTTGCAAAAGGAACACCTTGAGCCACACATTGATCGATTATCTGATTGCTAACTTCTGCCAGTCTGTAAACGTTTGCTTCTCTGGCACGAAAGTCACCACCTTTAATGGTATCGTAAAACAGCCGGTAGATTGAATCGCCGTCATTTTGATAATTTTTTGCAGCGTTAATACCCCCTTGGGCAGCAATCGAGTGAGCCCGGCGAGGACTATCCTGGATACAGAAAGTCTTAACCTGGTAGCCCTGTTCGGCAAGAGTCGCCGAAGCCGATGCACCGGCAAGGCCTGTGCCCACGACAATTACGCTGAATTTTCTCCTGTTGGCAGGATTGACAAGCTTGTTGGAAAAACGATGATTGCTCCATTTTTTTTCCAGAGGGCCGGAAGGTGCACGAGAATTGAGTTCCATGTTTGCAAAGCCTTGTCTAGTTTCTGTTTGTGGATAATCCTGTAAGTCAGATTATATGAGTAATATTTATCGTTTATTGATCGGCATTCAGTAAGATGCCCCGAGCCCGGTCATAAAATAAAAAGCAATCCCGGCAAATACCAAAAAGAAAAACAGAGGGAGAATTATGGTAAGCCTGGCGATCAGTATATTATACCTTGGATGATTGATCCCGAAGGTCTGTAGCATGCTCCAAAAGCCATGGCTGAGATGAAGAAACAGAGCAGCGAAGGCAAGAATATAAAAAAGAGAATAAAAAAAGTTACTCAACAATGTTTTAACAGTAACCGAAATGAGGACTGTTTTAGGGGAAAAGGTAAACCCAAAAATATGGACCACGAGAAATGCCAGCAGGAGCAATCCACTATATGGCATGGTTTCAGAAGCGAATGAGTTCTTGACAACTCGGGTGGAAACAGCGTATCTGGAGTTGCTCACCGCCCGGTTCTGATAAAATAGATAGAGCCCCACGAGAATGTGGGTGAGGAAAACAACTAACAAGCCTAAACTAAATGTGAGCACGATAAGCGGGTGGCTGTGCAGTTCATTGGCATATCCTTGAAAAACTTTACTGCTCATGAATATTGTGGCATTGCCAGCAACGTGCGTGCATAAGAACAGAACCAATAGCAACCCTGATGTTGCCATTACAAGTTTCTTACCGATTGAAGAAGTTAAGAATCTGACAAACCACATAAGCGCACCTTGGGGAGAAAATTATGAGTTGGTATTATTACTTTGTTTGCACTGATAATATAAAAAATAATGAAAAAAGAAAGCGGAATTTGGTTTTTCTCTGGATCTTATCTACCAAGGGTGTTTAAATTCGTATCTTTTGTTCATTAAAATCCAATAACATACCGTTTTCATTCCTAATAAAATCGCCAATGACCTGTTTATCAATAATTTTTGATCTGGATGGTACTCTTCTTGATACACTCTATGATATCGCCGAAACCTCGAATGCAGTTTTATCTCATTACGGTTTCCCTATTCACGCTCACAAGGAGTATCAAGGTTTTGTCGGCGATGGTTTACGCGTTTTGATGGAACGAATTACCCCACAGGGCGCAGATACAGCGGTCATCAATAGTTGCTGCGAGTTGTTTGTCCAATTGTATGCTAATAACTGGATGAAAACCTGTCGGCCATATCACGGCATAGAAGAAATGTTGGCCACCATCAGAAAACAGGGCCTCGGTATGGCCGTCTTATCCAACAAACCGCATGCTTTTACCAAGCTCTTCATAAACAAGTATTTTCCTGGGAATCATTTTACTTGTGTTTACGGACAAAGGGAAGGGTTTGCGAAAAAGCCAGACCCAACTGTTGCTCTTGAGATAGCTAAAAACCTGAAAGCTCGTCCAGAGGAAATATTTTTTGTTGGCGATACACCAATCGATATTCGCACCGGCAAAGCTTCCGCAATGACGACAGTCGGTGTTACCTGGGGTTTTCGTAGTGTCAGTGAAATAGAAAAAGAAAACCCCGATATAATCATCAACAGCCCTATGGAACTTTTGCAATATGTTAAACCTCTCACCTGAATTTTTAAGCATCGCCAAATATGCGGCGCCTCCGGCTATAGGAGCTTTCATTGGATATCTCACCAATCACATAGCTATTAAAATGTTGTTCAGACCGTTGAAACCCTGGAAATTTTTGGGACTGAGAGTACCGATGACCCCTGGTGTTATCCCATCCAAAAGACAGGATTTGGCCAAAAACATGGGCGAGGTCGTAGGAGATCATCTCTTAACGGGTGAAGAGATAGGCAATGGCTTAAAGAACGAAGATTTTCAAAACCATTTATATAAGCTTATCAAAGATAGAATAGAGGGACTGTTGCAGCAAGATCTCGGGACTCTTGCTACGGTTGTTCCGGCTAAATTCAGGGTGTATTTTGATATCGGCAGCAAGACCGTCATTTATCAAGTTAAAGAGAAGATACGTAACTTTATCTGTTCAGATGAGTTTAAGGCTATAGCTGAAAAATCTATCGAACAGCGAATGGAACATTTTCTGACATATGAGATAGGTACGGTAGTGTCCGGTTCACAAAGGGAAATGGCTTACGGTTTTTTTGAGAAGAATATTGCTCGAATGTTTACCAGTGAGGCGATGGAACTCTGGTCTGAGGATTTTGTGCATCAACAAGTTTACAGCATCTTACAGCAGAAAAAATCAATAGATGATGTGTTTCCTGCCTCTTTTATCACACTCCTGCAAGAGACCCTTGAAAAACAGACGCCTGCATTTCTCAAGCGACTGGCGGGAATTGTTTCCGAACCTGAGGTGAGAGATAAAATCGTTAGAGGAGGGTGTGCGGGAGTTGACAAATTTATTGACTCAATGGGTCCAATGGCCGACATGGTTCGTGGCTTCTTGCGCATGGAGACAGTAGAAGAAAAAATCCGCGAATATCTCATCGAAAAGAATGATGATATTGTTGCCTGGCTGGAATCCGAAGAGGTGCAAGTAAAGGTTGCCCATATTATCAAAGAGAGAAGCGGGGAGTTTTTACAGAAACCCATCGTGCAAATAATAAAAACCAACGATGATGCACTTGTCGAAGAGTTTTGCTCCCTGTGTTCCCATCACATGGTTCTGGCGATCCGGGGAAAAGATATCCCGGTATTGCTCACCTCCATGATTAAATCAAATATGGAAAACTATTTTGAATCCGGCTCGACCAGCCTCCATCAAGTGTGTGATACACTTCTTGGGGAAGAATCGTTTACGACAAAGAAAATCTGGCTAAAACAAGAACTTTGTTCGATTCTCCAATCACCGAAAACCTCAGCTATTATTGAATCGTTGGTCGACTCTTTAGTGGCGGCCCTTTTGCAGAAAAAAATCGGTAAAATGGCCAATATCATACCGATAGGGGTGAGAGAAGGGCTAGCAAAAGCTTTACAAAATGCGACCTCCGCCATGCTAGCTACAGAGGTGCCGGGGCTTGTTCAGTCACTGAATATTAAAAACATCGTTACTGAGAAGGTGAATTCACTCGATATTCTAAAGCTGGAAGGTTTACTTCTTTCCATTATGCAGGAACAGTTTAAATATATTAATATCTTCGGGGCATTAATCGGTTTTCTGATAGGCTGCGCTAATCTGCTTATTCTTTAGGTGCAAAAAGAATAAAAGTGGCGCTAACTTCATATTACTCACTTGCTGTTATTTTGGGTTGTTAGTCAGGGTGAATTTTCCCTGCAAATTTCATAATACAAATCCAATAAGTTATAACTAATACTGGACAAACCCTTCCGTACAAGGTACATTCCCCAAAATTGTATCCAACACGAGAGGGTCATTATGAATTTATCCCAGGTTGTCGTCCGTCCAGTAGATCCTGCGGAAGAATCCAGATTCCAAGAA